>NZ_NRSK01000026.1 GCF_016584115.1 Ectothiorhodospira mobilis | reverse complement strand
ATTTCGTCCAGGGTCGCGTCCGTTGCCGATGCCCCCGCGGGCAGGGCGCCGGGGGCCCGGGCCTGGAGGTGATCGGCCAGGGCCTGCAGGCGCCGGCTTCGCGGGGGCGGGGGCAGGTAGAGGGCCAGTTCCACCGGAGGCGGTTCCCAGGCCTGCAGGATCCGCCGTAGCCGTGCCTGCAGGCCGTGTTTCGGGCATTGCGCATACCAGCGGGGCAGCAGGCCGATGCCGCCTTGGTCGGCAATGGCCCCGGCCAGCATGGGCAGGGTGTCCAGGGTCATGCGCGCCTCGGGGGTGAGGTTCACTTCCTCCCCGGAGGGGCGGTGGCGCAGGGGGATGGTCTGCGTCCCCTTGAGCAGCATCCAGGGGCAGGCGGCAAGGGCCTCCGGGGCAACGGCGTCGGGGCAATCGGCCCCGGCGGCGGCATAGATCTCCTGGCGCCATGCCCCCAGGGGGATGCGATGCAGGCCCGGCACCTCCTCCCGGGCGCAGCACAGCCACAGGTCCACGCGGGCCGGGTCCGGCCGGGTGCCCGCCGGGATCCAGGTCACCTCCATGCGGATGCCGGGATGGCGGTCCAGGAAGGCATTCAGGGCCTGTGTGGCCCAATGGATCCCCAGTCCATGGCCGATGCCCACGCGCAGGGTCCCGGTCATGGTCTCCCGCGTGGCCTCCACGGCCAGGTGGGCCTGATGCGCCAGATCCAGGATGCGCCGGCCGTAACGGGCGTATTCCCGTCCGGCCTCGGTGAGCGCCAGGCGGCCGCCCTCGGGCCGGGTGAGGCGGTGGCCCAGGGCGTTCTCCAGGCTGGCCAGGCGCCGGCTCAGGGTGGACTTGGGGCAGCCCAGATGCCCGGCCGCCGCGCTCAGGGTGCCGTGTTGTTGCAGGGCCAGGAGGGCCCGCAGGGCGTCGAAGTCATGCATGGCGTTGCGTTTCGTGGACGGAGCGTTCCATCTTTTGGGGTGTTGTCCGGGGCCGGTCTCCATTCTAATGAAATGCAAATGAATCGCATTGCGATTTCTTTTCATTCGGAGAAAGGCATGATCGGGAAGAAAACCGAAACGGTACGGGGCCGGTGGCGGGCAGCCGGGGGGCATCGGGGCATGCTGCCGGCGCTCTGTCTGGCGGTGTGTGCGGGTCAGGCCGCGGCGGAAGGGACCACGGGGGAGGCCCTGGTGCTGGACGAGATCGGCGTCACCTCCCATGCCGGGGGCGGTCCCGGGCAGCGGGAGATCCGCCCCAGGCCCCAGTCGCGGGATACCAAGGACCTGTTCCGGGATGCGCCCGCCGTGGAGGTGGGCGGCGGTACCCCCGCGGCGCAGCGCCTCTATCTGCGCGGTATCGAGGGCAGCAATGTGAATGTCTCCGTGGACGGGGCCCGGCAGGGGCAGGATCTCTTCCAGCACCGGGGCGGGGTCACCGGCCTCGCTCCGGAGCTGCTCAAGCGCGTGGAGGTGCAGACCCTGCCCTCGGCGGATCAGGGGGCCGGGGCCCTGGGCGGGAGCATCCGCTTCGAAACGGTGGACGCCCAGGACCTGCTGGAACCGGGCCGGGACCGGGGGGCCCTGGTGCGTGGCGGCCTGAGTACGGTGGACCAGGGCTATCGTCACGGGGTCACGGCCTTCGGTGAGACCTCCGGCGGGCTGGGGATGCTGGTGAATCACAGCCGCACCCTGTTCGATCCTTATGAGGACGGCGATGGCCGGGCGGTGACCGGTTCCGAAGGGGAGGTGGAAGACCTCTTCGCCAAGGCCAGCCTGCTCCATGGAAGCGGCCACCGATTGCGCCTGAGTGCGGAGCGTCTGCGGGATGAGGGGTTGTACACGGGGGACTGGGCCTATGACGGTGGGGCACGGTCTCCCACCCACCAGGTCACCGAACGGAACAGCTATGTCCTGGATCACCGCTATGCAGCGCCGGGACAGGATCTCATCCACTGGCGGGCCAATCTCTACCAGAACGAGCAGACCCTGGAGCTCTGGGGCCATCGCATGGAGAGCAAGGGCCAGGGAGTGGATCTGCGCAATGTCTTTCACCTGCGGATGGGGGGCGTGCTCAACGCCCTCACCGTGGGGGCCTCCCTGGATCGGGAGGAAGGGCGGCAGACGGCCCTGTCGGGCGGGGGCAACAGCGCCCGGGTGGATATGGAGACCCGGGGTCTGTATCTGCAGAACCGGCTCATGGCGGGGCGCTGGCATCTGTCCCTGGGGGTGCGCCATGACGATTTCGATACCCGTTTTGGGGCTGTGCGCCTGAACGGGGACGAGCTCTCACCGAGTCTGGGGGCGGAGGTGGATCTGGGCCGTGGGTTCTCGGCGTTCGCCGGCTATGGCGAGGCCACCCGCGGTACCGGCACCGTGCCCATCGGCTGGCTGGCGGACACCGTCCCCGGCGCCGGGGTCAACCAGGTACCGGATAAGCCCCGCTACGGGCAGGACCTGCAGCCGGAGCGTTCCCGTACCCGGGAGTTGGGGGGGCGTTTCGAGGGGCGGGGGGTGCTGCGTGCCGGCGACCATTTCCACATGCAGGTGTCCTTCTTCGATACCGAGATCGAGGACTGGATCGTGGCCGAGGGCGGGCGCCGGGGTGAGCCGGTGACCGGCTTCTACAACGATGAAGGCATCCAAAGCGAAGGCCACGAGATCCGCGCTGGCTGGGGGCTGGGGGGATTCGAGACCCGTCTGGGCTATCTCCATGCCAAGACCCGCAACGATCGCGGGGAGGCCGTGGGCTTCTCCCGCCGCAAGGGGGTCAGCCTGGGGGACCGCCTCACCTGGGGCAGCACCTGGGCGCTGCATGAGCACCTGAGCCTGGGATACACCCTGCAATGGGTGGATGCCGTGCACCGGGATGAGGTGACGCGGGACGGCTATCGCGTCCACGACGTGCATCTCCAGTGGCATCCCGGATTCGCGCGGCGGCTGGAGCTGCAGCTGGCGGTGAACAACCTGCTGGATGAGCAGTACAGCAGCCAGGCCTCGGCGGGCACGGATGCCGAGGCGGCCCCGGAACCGGGGCGGGATGTGCGCCTCAGCGCGCGTTACCGTTTTTGATCCGTGAAGCGATGCATGAACCCTTGCCCGAAACCCCGATTGGAGACAGATCCATGCCCACTGTTTTAAGGTATATCGTAACCCTGCCCCTGTTCACGGTCCTGCTGCTGATGCAGGGCCCGCTGCAGGGCAGGGAGGCCGACGGGGCAGAAGCCGCCGGCGGGACCCTGCCCATCAAGATCATCGCCCTGGATGGAGAGGTGCGCACGGCCACCCTGGAGGATGTCTACCGGCATCACGGTCATCCCTGTCCGCCGGTCACGGTTACCTACCTGGCCCTGCGCCATGCCCTGGAGCGGCTGTACGATGCGGGGGAGACCCCCCGTGCCGGGGATCTGGCGGTGCTCAGTCCGGTCTATTCCCGGGGCGCGGCGGACGTGCTGGAGCGGGTCCTGGGGGCGCAGCACGCCGTCGGGTCCGCTGGGGCCCCCTCCCCGCTGACCTCGGCCGCCGACCTGCAACTGCGGGTGATCCGCCTGTCCACCGGGGAAGGGGTGAACGTGCGCCTGGCGCCCGGGGTCTGGCCACAGGGGTGGTTCCAGTTGCGGGAACGGCGCATGCAGGGGGAGATCACCCCGGAGGAGACCCGGCGGCTGCGCCAGGGCTGGACCGAGGTGGTGCAGGGCTTCCCCGGCCGATCCCCCCAGGCCCTGTTCGTCGAAGCGCCGGTGACGCGGGTGGGGCTCTGGATGCCCACCGCTACCACGGGCTATGACAGCGAGTGACTCAATATGAATGAGATCAGCCAAGACGCCGCCGGCCCCCTCGCGGGGCTCGGATCCCTGGTGGAAGTGGGGGGGCCGGTGGTGGCCATCCTCCTGGGGATGTCCGTGGTGGCCCTGACCGTGATCCTGGCCAAGCTCTGGCAGTTCGCCCGGCTGCGGCTCGGGGACCGGCGCAGCCTGGACGCGGCCCTGGAGCACTGGGAGGCGGGACGGGCCGAGGCGGCCCTGGAGGTGCTGGCCGGGTCCCGCAGTCCGGCGGCGCGGGTGCTGGAACAGGCCATGGGCGGGCAGATGGACCCGCAGATGTCCGAGGCCCTGGTGCGGGAGGAGGTGGCCCGGGTGGCCGGGGGCTGGCTGGAGACCCTGCGGGGGCAGTTCCGCACCCTGGAGGTGATCGGCAGCCTGGCCCCGCTGCTGGGCCTTCTGGGTACGGTCCTGGGCATGATCTCCGCCTTCCAGGCCCTGGAGGCGGCGGGCAGTCAGGTGGATCCGGCCATCCTCTCCGGCGGCATCTGGGTGGCCCTGAGCACCACGGCGGTGGGGCTGGCGGTGGCCATCCCGGTGGTGGCGGTGCTCAACGCCCTGGAGCGCTGGCTGGAACGCTTCCGCCACCGCATGCAGGACGCCGTCACCCGGGTGTTCACGGCCCGTTCCGGCGCCGCGACACCGCAGCCGCGCAGTACCCCCGCGCGGCTCCATCCGGTGTCCGGCGAGGACGCCCCGGGCGGCGGCAGGCAGGACGAGCGGAAACGGGCGAGTGGCCATGGAGATTGAGGCCCCGCCCCCGCGGCGGCGCGCTCTCATCAGCCTCACGCCGCTGATCGACGTGGTGTTCATCCTCCTGGTCTTCTTCATGCTGGCCTCCAGCTTCCTGGACTGGCGGCTGCTGCCGCTGCACGCCGCCTCGGGCAAGGCCCCGGCCACGGCGGAGCAGACGGTGCTGCGGGTGCAGATTGCCGCCGATGGGGCCATCCGTCTGGAAGGGCGGACGATGGCACCGGGCGGACTCACCCGGGCCCTGGTCGCGCGGCTGGCGGAGGCGCCGGAGCGGGCCGTGGTGGTGCAGCCCGAGGGGGATGTGCCCCTGCAGCGGCTGGTGGCCGTACTGGACCAGGTGCGCGCCGCCGGGGCCTCCCAGGTCACCCTGGCGGAGGACTGAGGCCATGCAATTGCCCCCCATGCCGCCGCGGCGTGGTGATGATGAATCCCATCTGATCCCCCTGATCAACATCGTCTTCCTGCTGCTGATCTTCTTCCTGCTGGCCGGGGCCATCACCCGGCCCGATCCCTTCGCCGTAAAGGCCCCGGTCTCGGAGCGGAATGAGACCCGTGCCGGGGAGGCCCGCCTGGTCCTGCTGCACCGGGACGGGCGTCTGGCCCTGGATGGGGAGCCCCTGGAGCGGCAGGCCCTGATGACGCACCTCGTCCGGGCGGTGGAGGCGGCCGGCGAGGAAGGGGAGGGGATCACTCTGTATCTGCGGGCCGACCGCCGGGTCTCCTCCGCCAGGCTGCTGGCCCTCACCCGGCAATTGCAGGAGACGGGGGTGGCGCGGATCTTCCTCCAGACCCTCGACGGGGGCGGGGCGCCATGAGCCTGCGCCCGGGACACTGGGCCCTGGCCCTCATCCTGGCCCTGGCCCTGCATGCCGGGGCCGGGTGGTTGCTGGTGCGTCAGGAACCGGACCCCCGGGGACAGCCGGGGACGGCGGATACCGGCATGCGGATCCAGGTGGCGGGTCGGTCCGGGGGGGAAGGGGACCAGGCCCCCGGGACGGAGGCGGCCGAACCCGAACCCGAACCCGAACCCGAGCCCGAACCCGAGCCCGAGCCGGGACCCCGGGGTGCAACGGCGGCCTCCCGTTCCGCAGAGGCCACCGCGCCCGGTGCATCCCCCTCCAGGGAGGAGCAGACCGGGGCCCAGGCCGCCGGCGGGGCGGCGGGGGAGGAGATCCGGCGGGATTACGCCCGGCAGCTACAGGCCTGGCTGGAGCGGCACAAGCGTTACCCGCGTCAGGCCCGTTTCCGGCGCCAGGAGGGGACGGTGACGGTGCGTTTCGTGGTGGACCGGGCGGGCCGTGTGCGCGCCCACGAAGTGGTGCAGTCTTCGGGCTATCCCGCACTGGACCGGGAGGTGGAGGCGATGCTGGAGCGGGCCCGGCCCCTGCCGGCGATGCCGGCGGATCTCCCCGGCGCTCGCTTCACCGTGGTGATGCCCGTGCGTTTCAGCCTGCGTTGAGGAAGGCCTTTTCGGGGGCGGGGACGAAGCGGCCGGCTTCCATGTGTAGCGGCGTGCCGCCGAGCCGCTGGCGCTGCGCGGCGTCGTGGCTCACCCACAGGGCCCCGGCATCGTGGGTGGTCAGGTACTCCCGCACCAGGGCCTCCACCCGCCGGGTGTTCTCCGGGTCCAGATTGGCGGTGGGCTCGTCCAGCAGCAGCACCCGGGGGCGCAGGGCCAAAAGACGTGCCAGGGCCAGTCGCTGGCGTTCCCCGCTGGAGAGCCGGTCCACCCCCCAGTCCGTCACCTCCATGGGGAATCCCAGACCCTCCAGCCAGTCCCGGTCCACCCGCTGCAGGTGTTCCCCCACCGTATCTGCCCACCAGGCCGGCTCCGCCGGCAGGTAGCCCACCTGACTTCGCCAGCGGGCCGGGGTGAGGGTTTCCCGCCTCCGGCCTTCCAGGGCCACCTGCCCGGTGTTTTGGTCCAGATCGGCGATGGCCCGCAGCAGCAGGGACTTCCCCGCCCCCGAGGCACCGGCAATCTGCATGACCTCACCGGCATGCAGTTCCAGTTGTACCGGACCCAGGCCGGCGAAGCGCAGGTCCCGCAGGGACAGCAGCGCAGAAGTGATGTTGGTCATGGGCAGCGATGATATCCGTCCCGGACCCGCCCCGTCCCGGTTGCAGTGCCCTGGGGGATTGTATACGGTCAATCGGGCGGCCTTCCCGGGGGCGGATGATGCGAGACCGAGGAGAACCACGCCCCATCCGGGGCGGCCGCGGCATCGATCATCACCATAACAGGAGCCGAGAATATGAGCGATCACCACATCAGCCGTCGCAAGTTCCTCAAGGCCGGTACCTGCGGTCTGGCCGCCGTGCCCATGGCCGGACTGGTCTGGAGCAGCAATGCCCAGGCCCAGGAGCGGCTCAAGGAGGATGACCCCTCGGCCCAGGCGCTGCACTATGTGCACAACGCCGCGGATGCGGATCACGCCGACTATCAGCAGGGCCAGACCTGCCTGAACTGCGATCTCTATACCGATCCCAACGCCCAGGACTGGGGCCCCTGTGCCGTGTTCCCCGGCAAGGTGGTGGCCGCCGGGGGCTGGTGCAGCGCCTACGTGCCGCGCAGCTGAGCCCGGCCCCACGCCGTTGCCGTGCGCGCCCTGTGCGCGGCAACGGCGGACCTCATGATGTATCGCACGGGGCCCGTTCCACGCGCACGCGCCCCGTTTGGCTGATGATGACCTTTCGTCCCTGATCTCCTTGACAGAGCCGGAAGGTGCCCATCTGCAGCGCCCCGTTCAACTGCCGGGTCTGTCCGTCCGGCTGGTAGGCCACGTAGCGCGCCAGGCCCTTGCCGGTGTGGATGGCCACGGCTCCCCGGGGGCCGGCCCAGGCACGCAGCACCGGGGCCTGGGTTTCCAGGGCGGGGACGGTCTCCGGAGCCGGGCGCAGGATCCAGCCCCGATGGTAGGGTACCTTGGCGCAGACGCGGCCATCGGTGGAAGGGCAGAGCACCACCCCTTCGCCCCGCTTCACCGCCGCAAAGCGCGCCGCAGTCAGGGCCTGTATCAGGGTGTTGGTGGCGGCAGCCAGACGCTGCTCCCCCAGGAGTGTGGCCCAGCCCGGGATCACCAGTGTGGTGAGCACCACCATCAGGGTCAGGGTGACGAGCAGTTCCATGAGGGTGTATCCCTTCGTTTGCGTGGACATCCTGTCCTCCGTTTCCCGGCCTTTGCTCAAGAATAGTCCCGTGATGAGGCCCGGGCAATCTGCAGGGGGACGCTTGCCGGCCGCGCTATACTGGAAGTCCGGGGCCTCCGTGGTCCGCTCGGTGTTTCGGGGGAGGAGTGCATGAACCTGGTGAACGGCGCCCTGCTGGTGGGCCTGGGTCTGTTTCTGGCGGGCTATGTCCTGGTGGCCCGACAGGGGTTCTGGCGGGGCTGGCTCTGGGGGCTGGTGACCCTGGTGCCGGGGCCGTCCCTGGCCTTCGTGCTGCTCCACTGGCGCGTGGCGCGCCTGGGTTTCGTCCTTGGGGTCATGGGTCTGGTGGTGGTGGCCGGGGCCCTCTACGGCGGCGCGGACCGGACGCTGGAGCGCCTGATGGGGCGTGCCGGCATGGAGACGGAGATCGCCGTACCCTTGCCCCGGCCCCAGGATCTGGATGTACCCAACGAGGCCCAGGTGCGCCGCCTGGAGGAGCAGACCGGGGCCCCTCTGGAGATGCTGGATTTCGATCCCTATGCCCTGGAGCGGGTGCAGCCCCTGCCCCCCGAGGACAGTCTGGAACCGCGGCCGCCGCGGCAGCGGGCCTTCCGCCCGGCAGGGATCGCGGAACTGCCCCGGCTGGAGGGGGAACGTCTGCGCGTGACCCTGGAGAACGGCGAGGTGCTGGAGGGCACCCTGGACCGGGCCGATGTGGATTCACTGCACCTGCAGCGGGCCTATCGCGGGGGCTCGGCCACCTTCGAGTATGCCTATGAGGAGATCCGCCGCGTGGAGGTCTGGGACGTGAAGGGGGCCGCGCCCCGGTCCGCCGGGCCGGATCCGGAAGGGGAGAGCTGAACGCGATGCAGTGCTACGTCTACCGCAGCCCGCGCCGGGCCGATACCTACATCTATCTGCCCCGACGGGACGGGTTCTCCGCCGTACCGGAGCCCTTGATGCGCCTCTTCGGCCCGCCGGAGTTGGCCCTGGAGATCGTCCTCACGCCGCAACGGAAACTGGCCCGGGAGGAGGCCGGCCAGGTCCTGGGCAATCTCCTGCGCCAGGGGTTTCACCTGCAGATCCCCAGCGAGAACGAACGCCCCGCCTGAAGGTCCGGAGCTCCCCTTCAGGCGCCCTCGTGTTCCAGGATGTCCGTGTCCTCGTGGCTGTAGGCGGGGGCGCAGGCGCAGAGGATGCGCAGGGGCACGCTGCCGGTGTTGCGCACCCGGTGCGGGGTGCCCGGCGGGATGCGCACCGTGTCCCCGGTGGTGACGGGGAACTCCTCGGCATCCAGACGCATCATCCCCTCCCCCTGGGTGAAGTGGTAGATCTCCTCGGTGACGCGGTGGCGGTGCAGCTCCGTGCGCGCCCCCGGCTCCACCCGGGCCTCGGCCAGGCTCTGCCCGCCTTCGCCGTGCAGGCGGGGGTGCATGAGTTCGCGGATCTCGGAACCGTCCAGGGTGCGGTAGGGGGCGATCTCCTCGTAGCGGGTCTTCATGGTGGCTGCTCCTCGCGGCGCCCGTGGCTGGCGTCCCAGTGTGCCGCCCCCCGTCCCCGGCGGCAAGCGCGGCGCTGCGGGGTGTATAGGTGCAGTGGTCTGCCAGGCTTCCGCCCGGGTGTCTGGGATGTGCTTGAGCCTTCCGTCTTGCAGGCCTAAAATATATACATTCACGTACACACGCGCGGGGTGATCCATGGAAACACGCACGACCCGGGTCTTCACCAACGGGAACAGTCAGGCCATTCGCATCCCTGCAGAGTTTCGGATCAACACCGATCGTGTCCGCATCTCCCGCACCGAGGCAGGTGATCTGGTGATCCATCCCTTGCCTGCGCAACGTGGTTCGGCGTTGATGCAGACCCTGCAGGCCCTGTGCGAGGTGGACGAGGCCTTCGTGGCCGCCCTGGAGGCCGATCGGAACGATCCCTTGCCCATGCAGGAGCGGGAGGCCATGTGACCTATCTGCTCGATACCAACATCCTGATTTACCTGATCAAAAATCGACCGCCTGGTATCGGGCAGTATATCGATGCACTGCCCGTGGACGACAGCTTGTGCATGTCTTTTGTCACCTGGGCCGAATTGCTCAAAGGGGCCGAACGAAGCACCCGCAAAACAGAAGTCCTGCAACGCCTGGAAGCCCTGGCCCGGCAGGTGCCCGTTCTCTATCCTTCGGGAGCGGCCATCTGCCACCACTATGCCGAGCAGGCAACGCGCCTCAAGGAAAGCGGCACCCCCATCGGCGCCAACGATTTATGGATCGCCTGCCACGCATTGGCCGAAGACGCCATCCTCGTGACCCACAATACCCGCGAGTTCAGTCGCATCGCCGGGCTGAGGATCGAGGATTGGGTGGCATCTGCTGGAGCTGGAACCTGATACGGTGCCAGGGAGCCGTTCATGGGATGGTCGATCTGGACCCCGTGAAGGCGAAGATGGATTTCGCCACCCTGGTCGATGAGTTGATGCAGCAGTTCACGATCCCTGCGGGGGTGCAGGTTAGGATCTCGGTCGAAATCGGAGTCACCAGTCCGGATGGTTTCGATGAGCAGCTCCAGCGCACGGTCAAGGAAAACTGTCATGTATTGAAGTTCGGATCGTCCGGGTTCGAGGAATAACGCGCTCGTCGGGTGGGCCCGGCATCGGCCTTCAGGTTGGGCAAGGATGCGGCACCTGTGTGCATCGGGCCGTTCTGCCGCCCCGGGGCGTGTATGCGCGCCCCCGGCCAGGGGGTATAATCGGCGCCCCTCCTTGTTGCAATCGCCTCCCCGGAAGGCCGATACCCCATGACGGACAAGCTTCGCAATATCGCCATCATCGCCCACGTGGACCACGGCAAGACCACCCTGGTGGACAAGCTGCTGCAGCAGTCGGGCACTCTGGACGCCCGCGCCCAGGTGGTGGAGCGCATGATGGATTCCAACGCCCTGGAGAAGGAACGGGGCATCACCATCCTGGCCAAGAACACGGCCCTGGACTGGAACGGATACCGCATCAACGTGGTGGACACCCCCGGCCACGCCGACTTCGGCGGCGAGGTGGAGCGGGTGCTGTCCATGGTGGATTCGGTGCTGCTGCTGGTGGATGCGGTGGACGGCCCCATGCCCCAGACCCGCTTTGTCACCGCCAAGGCCTTCGCCATGGGCTTCAAGCCCATCGTGGTGATCAACAAGATCGACCGCCCCGGGGCCCGGCCCCACTGGGTGGTGGACCAGATCTTTGACCTGTTCGACCGCCTGGGGGCCGACGAGGACCAGCTGGACTTCCCGGTGGTGTACTGCTCCGCCCTCAGGGGTTTTGCGGGCCTGGAGCATGATGTGACCGAGGGGGACATGACGCCCCTGTTCCAGACCATTGTGGACCGGGTGCCGCCGCCGGCGGTGGACCCGGACGGCCCCTTTCAGTTGCAGGTCTCCTCCCTGGACTACAACACTTATCAGGGGCTTTTGGGCATCGGCCGCATCACCCGCGGCAAGGTCCGCACCAATACCGCCGTCAAGGTGATGGACCGGGAGGGTAACGTGCGCAACGGCCGCATCCTGCAGATCCTGGGCTTTCGCGGCCTGGAGCGGGTGGAGGTGCCGGAGGCGGGCGCCGGGGACATCATCGCCTTCAGCGGCATGGAGGAGCTGTACATCTCCGACACCCTCTGCGATCCCGCCGCCGTGGAGCCCCTCAAGGCCCTGACCGTGGACGAGCCCACGGTGAACATGACCTTCCAGGTGAACACCTCGCCGTTTGCCGGCCGCGACGGCAAGTATGTCACCTCCCGCAACCTGCGCGAGCGGCTCATGGAGGAGCTCAAGCACAACGTGGCCCTGCGGGTGGAGGATACCGACGATCCGGACAAGTTCCGGGTGTCGGGCCGGGGCGAGCTGCACCTGTCCATCCTCATCGAGAACATGCGCCGCGAGGGCTACGAGCTGGGGGTGTCCCGGCCCGAGGTGATCGTGCGCGAGAAGGACGGGGTGAAGGAGGAACCCTACGAGATGGTGACCGTGGATGTGGAAGAGGAGCACCAGGGGGCCATCATGGAGAAGCTGGGGGCCCGCCGCGGTGAGATGCTGGACATGATCCCGGACGGCAAGGGCCGGGTGCGCCTGGATTTTCGCGTGCCCTCCCGGGGCCTGATCGGCTTCCAGACGGAGTTCCTCACCGCCACCTCCGGCACGGGCATCCTGCACCATGTCTTCGACAGCTACGGGCCCTACCGTCCCGGGGCCGTGGCGCCGCGCAACAATGGCGTGCTCATCGCCAACGGGGCCGGCAAGGCCCTGGGGTTTGCCCTGTTCAACCTGCAGGACCGGGGTCGGATGTTCATCGGTCCCGGGGAGGAGGTGTACGAGGGCATGATCATCGGCATCCACAGCCGCGACAATGACCTGGTGGTGAACCCCCTCAAGGCCAAGCAGCTCACCAACATCCGCGCCGCCGGTTCCGATGAGAACATCATCCTCACGCCCCCCATGCGGCTGTCCCTGGAACAGGCCCTGGAGTTCATCGAGGACGACGAGCTGGTGGAGGTGACCCCCGGGGCCATCCGCCTGCGCAAGAAGCTGCTGCTGGAGCACGAGCGCAAGCGCGCGGCCCGGGCGGCGGGCTGAGCCCATAAAAAAGGCCCCGCCCCCGCGGGCGGGGGTGGGGCCGGAGGAGGGTGCTGCGCCGTGCGGCCGGGGCTTATTTCGGTTCCGGCTTCAGGCCCAGGTTCTTCCAGATGGCCTGGATGGGGCCGGCCTGGTTCATGGTGTAGAAGTGCAGCCCCGGCGCACCGGCCTCCAGCAGGCGGGCGCACAGGTCGGTGACCACCTCCTCGCCGAAGGCGCGGATGGAGGCGGTGTCCTCGCCGTAGGCCTCCAGGCGCTTGCGGATCCAGCGGGGGATCTCGGCGCCGCAGGTATCGGAGAAGCGGGCCAGCTGCTTGTAGTTGGTGATGGGCATGATCCCCGGCACGATGGGGATGTCGATGTCCCGTCGCTCGCAATCGTCCACGAAGCGGAAATAGGCCTCCGGCGCATAGAAGTACTGGGTGATGGCGGAATTGGCCCCGGCCTTCACCTTGCGCGCGAAGTTATCCATGTCCTTGAAGGCGTCGGGGGCCTGGGGATGGATCTCCGGATAGGCGGCCACCTCCAGGCTGAAGTGATCCCCGGTCTCCTTGCGGATGAATTCCACCAGCTCGTTGGCGTAGCGGAACTCGCCGGGGTCGCGCATGCCCGAGGGCAGGTCGCCGCGCAGGGCGACGATGTGGCGCAGGCCGTTGTCCTTGTACATCTGCAGGATGCCGCGCATCTGCTCCGCGGTGGAGTCGATGCAGGACAGGTGCGGCGCCGCATCCACGCCGGAGCTCTTGTGGATCTCCAGCACGGTCTCCAGGGTGCGTGCCTGGGTGGAGCCGCCGGCACCGTAGGTGACGGAGAAGAAACGGGGATTCAGCTGGGCCAGCTGGGTCCAGGTCTCCCGGAGTTTGCGGGCGCCCTCGTCGTTTTTGGGCGGGAAGAACTCGAAGCTGAAGGTGCGTTCGAATCGCTTCTGGGATTTCATGGGTCGTTCCTCGCAGTGGTTGCGGGGTGGGGCTTCATCCCGCCGGTTGCCGGGCGCGTGTGCCACGCATCCGAACCCTTCGGGCGGATGGTGCGGTCCCGGAGCCCGCCTTGTGGGCGGTTCACCGGCCGGGTGAATACGAACAGGGAAGAAGGACGGCGGGTGGGGCAGTGCGGGGCACGGTGGGTGCCGCGGACAATGAACGGCCCCAGCAGGATGCCGGGGCCGCCCGAGGGCACCGCCCGGGTGGGCGGTGCCAGGCTCGCGTGCCGCGCCCGGGGTACACCAGGTGACCCCAAGCCCACGGCGCCGCGATCAGTACCGGTAGTGTTCCGGCTTGAAGGGCCCTTCGATGGGCAGGCCCAGGTACTTGGCCTGATCTTCGGTGAGCTTGGTCAGCTTGGCGCCGATCTTGCCAAGGTGCAGCTCGGCCACCTTCTCGTCCAGGTGCTTGGGCAGGATGTACACGTCGTTTTCGTACTTGTCACCGTGCTGCCACAGCTCGATCTGGGCCAGGGTCTGGTTCGTGAAGGAGTTGGACATCACGAAGCTGGGGTGACCCGTGCCGCAACCCAGGTTCACCAGGCGGCCTTCGGCCAGCAGGATGATGCGGTTGCCCTTGGGGAAGATGATGTGGTCCACCTGGGGCTTGATGTTCTCCCACTGGTACTTGCGCAGACCGGCGACGTCGATCTCGGAGTCGAAGTGGCCGATGTTGCAGACGATGGACTGGTCCTTCATGCGGGACATGTGATCGGCGGTGATCACGTCCTTGTTGCCGGTGGCGGTGACGAAGATGTCGGCCTTGTCGCAGGCCTCATCCATGGTCACCACGCGGAAGCCTTCCATCGCCGCCTGCAGGGCGCAGATGGGGTCGATCTCGGTGACCCACACCTCGGCGGACAGGGCACGCAGGGACTGGGCGGCGCCCTTGCCCACGTCACCGTAGCCGCAGACCACGGCGCGCTTGCCGGCCACCATCACGTCGGTGGCGCGCTTGATGGCGTCCACGGTGGACTCGCGGCAGCCGTACAGGTTGTCGAACTTGGACTTGGTGACGGAGTCGTTGACGTTGATGGCCGGGAACGGCAGGGAGCCTTCCTTGGCCATCTGGTACAGACGGTGCACGCCGGTGGTGGTCTCCTCGGTGACGCCCTGGATGTTCTTCAGGACGTTGGAGTACCAGCCGGGCTGGGTCTTCAGGCGTTCCTTGATCTGGGCGAACAGGACGCGCTCTTCCTCGTTGGTGGGGTTTTCCACCACGGAGGGATCCTTCTCGGCGCGGGAGCCCAGGTGGATCAGCAGGGTGGCGTCGCCGCCATCGTCCAGGATCATGTTGGGCGTGCCGCCGTCGGACCATTCAAAGATGCGGTGGCAGAACTGCCAGTACTCTTCCAGGCTTTCCCCCTTGTAGGCGAACACGGGGGTGCCACCGGCGGCGATGGCGGCCGCGGCGTGGTCCTGGGTGGAGAAGATGTTGCAGGACGCCCAGCGCACGTCGGCGCCCAGGGCCTTCAGGGTCTCGATGAGCACAGCCGTCTGGATGGTCATGTGCAGGCTGCCGGCGATGCGGGCGCCCTTCAGCGGCTGGGACTTGGCGTATTCTTCACGGGTCGCCATCAGGCCGGGCATTTCCGTCTCGGCGATGGCGATTTCCTTGCGGCCGAAGTCGGCCTGGTTGATGTCGGCGACAACGTAGTCGGGGTTGCGGGTATCTACGACTGCGTTCATGAACACACTCCTCTTACTTGGGCGAGTGCGATGCGCGGTCGGAGAGGAGAAGAAGGTAGGGAACTCGACTCGCCGACCACTTGCATCGCGGGTACAGCGAGCGCCGTTTTGGGAGGTGTCTGAGCCTGGCGGATTCGAGGATCCGTTGCAGCGCTCCTCAGACAACGCAGATCAGTATAGCGCAAAGTGATGAATATTTCATGTCCCGTGCGGGTAATCGCCCGGCAGGGGATGCAAAGGAGGGGGCGGGGCAATGTCATCCCCCTCCTTATGTTTTCGCCCGGCGGATCCTCAACGTCCTGAGGCCGGGCCGTTTTCAGACCTCCGGTTCCAGACCGGCGGGCAGGTCCCCGGCACTGGATGCGGGCAGTTGGCCGATGAGATCCTGCAGGGCCTCCTGCACCACTTCTTCCACCACCGGGTGATAGAAGGGCATGGCCAGCAGCTGCTGCGCCGTCTCTCCCCGCTGGATGGCCCAGGCCAGCAGATGGCCCAGGTGCTCGCCGCCGGCGGCGGAGAGGGCGGCGCCCCGCAGACGGCCGGTGTCGGCGTCGGCATAGAGGCGCACCATGCTGTTCTGGGCCTCCAGGATCACGGAGCGGCCGTTGCCACTGCCCTCGGCGGTGCCCACCACCACCCGCTCCGGGTCCAGTTCCGACAAAGGCGTGCCCACGGAGACGATGTCGGGCTGGGTGAAGGCGATGGCCAGGGGGGTGCGGCGGCGGAAGCGCTGGGATGTCCCCCGGGCGGCGTTGTAGCCGGCGATGCTGCCCTCGTCGGCCGCCTCGTGCATGAGCAGGCGCCGGCCATTGGCGTCGCCGACGATAAAGACGGGCAGATCGCCCACCCGCATCGTGGCCGGGTCCACCGGCGGCAGGCCGTCGTCCGCCAGGGGCAGGACGTTCCCTTCCGGATCCAGGGTGTCGATATTGGAGCGCCGTCCCATGGCGGCCAGGATGCGTTCCACCTTCTCCTGTCCCTGAGCGGTCTCCATGCGCACCCCGTCTGCCTCCGGGGTGAGCCGGGCGGCCTCCTCCAGCCACATGGGCAGGTCCCCGGAGAACTGCTCCACCACCCGCTGCCCCAGTTCCGGGTCTGTCAGGCCCGCGGGCCAGCGGGCGATGTCCGAACCCACCACATGCACGCCGAGGCGGGCTAGGGCCAGCCCCATCTCCAGGCCGATGGCCCCCAGGCCCAGGACCCCCAGGGAGCGGGGCAGGGTCTCCAGTTCGAACAGCTCGTCGGTGGTGATCACCCGGTCCCCCAGGTCATCCAGCCACTTCGGCTTCACCGGGCGGGAGCCGTTGGCGATGATCACCGCCCCGGCGCGCACCGTGCAGGGGCCCTGCGGCCCGTCCACTTCCACCACCGTGGGTTCCCGCAGCCGCGCCGGGCCCTCCAGCAGGTGCTCCCCCATGGCCTTGCGCGAGTTCTCCGCCGTGCGTCCGGCGAAGCGGTCGCGCATGGTCCGTACCCTGGCCCAGGCGGCATCGGGGTCCACGCTCAGGTGCTCCGTTCCGCGCACGCCGTGCTCCGCCATGGGTCTGCGGTCGGCCCAGAGATGGGCCGCGTGCAGGGCCACCTTGGAGGGCATGCAGCCCACGCGGGCGCAGGTGGTCCCCAGGGGGCCGGGGTCGATCATCACAAAGGATTTGCCGGCGCGGCGCACCTGACGCATGGCGAAGAGGCCGGCGGTGCCGGCGCCGATGACGGCGACATCTACTTGGATTTCACGGGTCATGGGGATGGATCCGATTGGGTTCGCTGGAATCATCCCAAAATAAGTGTTGGCTGATGGGGATGCAATGACCCCTGATGGGCGGTGGCGTCCCGGGACCAGGGTACTGTGCGCCACACGGGGAACGCGCTACCCTTGGGATTCCTCAATGCCCGGACATTCCCGTGACTGAGAAGCGCTTGCGCGAAAAGGCCCAGGCGATCCTGCGTGATCATGCCGTGCAAGGGATTGGACCGGAGATCGAGCGGGGCGAACTGGATATCGAGGCCCTCCTGGAGGAGCTGCACGTCTACCACGCCGAGCTGGTGATGCAGAACGAGTCCCTGCGCCAGGCCGAGGGGGCGGCGGAGCAGTCCCGGGTGCGCTTCGACCGTCTGTACAGCGGCCTGCCCCTGCCCGCCTTCGTGGTGGATGCCCGCGATGCCGTGTGCGAGCCCAACGCGGCCGCCCGGAAGCTGCTGGCCCTGGATCATCATCTCCTGCCCCATCTCGCGGCCACGGAATGCGAGCGCGCCCCCCTGCGCGCGGCCCTGGAGCGGGCGCGCACCCGGGGCAGCGGCCATTGCCGCGGCCTGTGCCTGCGGGGCGCCGGCGGACGGTCCCTGGTGGCGGACCTGTACTTTCTCCGCCTGCCGCCCCGGGAGGACGGCCCGGGGGAGATCGTCTGCAACGTCATCGACCAGACCGAGCAGGCGCGCCATACCCGGGACCTGGAGGAGGCCAACCGCCGCCTCGCCGAGGAGCAGGAGCGCTACCGCATCCTGGCCCTGTTCGCGCCGGACTGGGAATACTGGATGGGGGTGGACGGGACGTTTCTCTATGTCTCCCCTGCCTGCGAGCGCATCACCGGTTACCCCGCCGCGGAATTCCTGCAGGACCCGGGGTTGATGACCCGCATCGTCCATCCCGAGGACCGCCCGCTGTACGAGGCCCATGCCCATTCCCGGGACCGCGGCGGATGGGCCGTGCTGCGTTTTCGTATCCTCACCCGCGACGGCGAGGTGCGGCGCATCGAACACGACTGCCGCGCGGTCCATGATGAGGAAGGCCGTTATCGCGGCCATCGCGGCACCAACCGGGACATCACCGCCCGCTGGGAGGCGGAGGATGCCATGCGCCGCAACGAGGCGGTGCTCACCCAGCTGCTGGACAACGTCCCGGATGTGGCCATCCAGGGCTTCGATCCCGACGGGACGGTGTTCTACTGGAACGCCGCCAGCGCCCGCCTGTTCGGCTATGCCGCCGAGGAGGCGGTGGGTGCAAGCCTGCTGGATCTGGTGGTGCCGCCGCAGCGGCGCGATGAATTCGCCGCCCGGCTGCAGGAGATCGCAAGGACCGGGCATCCCGAGCCCTCGGGGCTGCTCACCCTGCGCCACCGGGATGGCCACCCGCTGACCATCTATTTCTCCAAGACGGTGGTGCACTACCCCGGCGAGTCCCTGCGGATCTTCTGCATGAACATCGACCTCACCGAGCGCAACCGGGACCGGGAACGCCTGTGGGAGGCGGTGCGCGGGGGCAACGTGGGACTGTTCGAGTGGCGTCCCGGCAACCGCATCTACCTCTCCCCCGAACTCAAGGCCCAACTGGGCTATCTGGATCACGAACTGGCCAGCGAGACCGGAGTCCTGGAGTCGTTGATGCATGCGGATGACATGGAGGCGGTGCGCCGGCGTTTCGGCGCCTTCATCCGCCATCCCGTGGGTCGTTTCCGGGCGGAACTGCGCATGCGCCACAAACAGGGCGGCTGGCGCTGGATCCTCTATCAGGCCTCGCCGGTGCACGACCCCGAGGGCCGCTTGAGCAAGATCCTGGGGTCGAGCCTGGACATCACCGAACGCAAGCAGGCGGAGGAGACCAGCGAACGCCTGGCCTATGCCGTGGAGCAGAGCCCCAGCGTGGTGGTGATCACCGACACCGAAGGCGTGATCGAATACGTCAACCGCCACTTCTGCGAGATCACCGGTTTCACGAGTGAGGAGGTGATCGGTCAGCGTCCGGCCCTGCTGCGCTACGGTGAGAAGAACGTGGTCAAATACCGCGAACTGTGGCAGACCCTGGCCCGGGGCGAGACCTGGGAGGGGGAGTTCAACAACCGCAAGCGCAATGGGGAGCCCTACTGGGAGGAGGCGCGCATCTCCCCCATCCGCAATGCCCGCGGCGAGGTGACCCATTACATCAAGCTGGCGGAGGACATCTCCGACAAGAAGGCCCTGAGCGAGCGCCTGGAATACCTGGCCTTCCATGACCCCCTCACCGGCCTGCCCAACCGCGCCCTGATGATGGACCGCATCAGCCAGGCCCTGGCCCAGGCCCGGCGGGACAGGCATTCCCTGGCGGTGGTCTTCATCGACCTGGATGATTTCAAGGTGGTCAACGACTCCCTGGGCCATAGCCTGGGGGACCGCCTCCTGGTGCGCATCGGGGAGCGGCTGCGCGCCCTGCTGCGGGAGGGGGACACCCTGGCCCGTTTCGGCGGGGACGAGTTCATCCTGCTCCTGTCCCGCCTGGAACACATTCAGACCGCCATCCGTGCGGTGGAGCAGATCCAGGCCGCCCTGGCCCCGCCCGTGGACCTGGACGGCAAGGAGGTGGCCGTGAGCGTGAGCATCGGCGTGGCCTTCTATCCCGAGGACAGCGACGGCCCCGAGGAACTGGTGCGCCACGCCGACGCCGCCATGTACCGGGCCAAGGCGGAGGGACGCCGCTGCTACCACTTCTACACCCCGGAGATGGACAGTGCCCTGCGGGATCGTCTGGAGCTGGATCAGGCCATGCGCCGGGCCCTGGAACAGGGGGAATTCTTCCTCGTCTACCAGCCCCGGGTGGATCTGGCCAGCGGCCGCACCCTGAGCCTGGAGGCCCTGGTGCGCTGGCGCCATCCCGGGAAGGGGCTCATCTCCCCCGGCCGCTTCATCCCCCTGGCCGAGGAGACCGGCTTCATCCTCGCCCTGGGGCCCGAGGTGCTGCGTCAGGCCTGCCGCCAGATCCGGCAGTGGAAGGCCGCCGGTCTGGAGGGCATCCCCGTGGCCGTGAACCTCTCCGCCCGGGAGTTCCGCCAGCCGGACATCTTCCAGCGCATCATGGAGATCCTGGAGGAAACCGGGGTCACCCCGGCCGATGTGGAGATCGAGATCACCGAAAGTGCCGCCATGGCGTGCATCGAGGACACCATCCGTACCATCACCCAGCTCAACGACCAGGGTCTGCGCATCTCCATCGATGATTTCGGAACGGCCTATTCCTCACTGAACTATCTAAAGCGCCTGCCGGTGCATGCCATCAAGATCGATCAGTCCTTCGTGGCGGATCTGCAGGAGGATCCCGCGGCCCATCCCGAGGATGCCGCCATCATCCGCGCCATCATCGGTCTGGGGGAGACCCTGGGGCTGCAGGTCATCGCGGAGGGGGTGGAGAATACGGTGCAAAGGGATTTCCTCACGGCCCATGGCTGTTACACGGGGCAGGGATTCCTCTTCAGCCGCCCCCTGGAGGCCGGGGCCATCCCGGCATACCTCGGGGACCGCAGCGGATCCTGAGCCGTTGTCCCGAGTGACGGCGGGGCGGGGAGGTGGTCTTGGGTTCGGGGCCCTGTGCCGTTACGGATGGTGATTGCGGCGGGCGGTTATGGCGGGGATGTTTTACGTGTTTTCTATATAGCGTGATGCCCGCAAGCGGGGTGAAACCCGGTATGGCTTCTCCGCCGGGTTCCGGCGCAGCCTTTTGTGCGTTTTCGGAATAAAAAGGATGTGAAAACACCCGCCTTCTTATGTCATAATCCGCTATTGGAAAACGCAGTGGGTTCCGCTCGCCTGTCCGCATGCGAACGATCCCCGGGGCGCGGGTTGTGATGCAGCAATTCCGCACCCGCGTGCGCACACGGATCCCCCGTGCCCGTGGTCAAGACCCGGTTCCCCGGGTCGTCCATCCGCAATGGGTGTCTCCCCCGCTGGGGGATGCCCCAATCGTATCTTCGATCCGTCCCGGGCCCTGGGGTCCGGGTGTCGTCGTTTTTGTTATCACGGGAGTACTGAATGAACGCAATCGCCAAGAATCCGGAAGAGATGAGCGCTGAGGAGCTCTATGCCCTGGCGCGCCAGCGCGAGGAGCAGGAGGCGGCGGAGCAGGAGGAGGCGCGCCGGCGGGAGCGGGAAGCCCTCAAGGAGAAGCGTCGCGAACTGGTGAAGCAGCATCGCCGCGAGCTGGCCCAGCTGGACCGGGAGATCCGTAAGCTGGGGGGGCGGGTTCCCCGCAGCGGTCAGGGCAAGGGCGCGCGCGATGCCGGGCCCAGCCGGGTCCTGTGCGAGATCGTCGCCAGCAATCCGCCGGAGATGACCACCAAGGAGATCCGCGAGCAGGCGCAGCAGGCGGGGCTGAACGTGAAGAACCTCAGCCAGACCCTGGGCTATCTCAAGCGTCAGGGCAAACTGACCTCCCCCCGCCGTGGCGTGTACAGCGCCCCTTGAGCCCGTACCGGTTGCCGCCGCATCCATCGGGGCGGACTTGACTTTGGGTGCAGCATTCGGTTTGCAGATCGGCTAGAATGCGCGCCCACGAATGCGACCCCCGTCCAACCGCGTCATCCGCGATCGAGCAGGAGTGATATGTGAACCAAGCAGAAGCAGAAATACAGCTGAAGGTCTGGAAGGAGCTTGCCGTCAGCAAGCAGATGTTGATGAAGGGGGCGACGGATGCCCTGGGGCTGGACCCCGACTGCAGTGCCGACGAACTCAAGGCCGCCATGGATGCCGCCATCCAGAAGGGCCAGGAGGCGGACCGCAAGATCAAGCAGGCACAGGACGAGGCCCGCGCCGCCATCGAGGAGATGAAAAAGAAGGTGAAGGCCAGCGAGAAGGCCCAGAAGGCCGCCGAGGCCGCCAAGGCGGAGGCCCAGGCCAGGCTGGAGAGCGGCGAACAGGACATGGCCGCGGAGCGCGTCGCCCACACCAAGGAGATGAAGTCCATCAAGGCCGCCCTGGCGGAGAAGGAAAAGGCCCTCAAGGCCATCAACAAGGCCCTGGCGGATACCCCGGAGAACGTGGTCAAGAAGCTCAGGCAGCTCAAGAAGCAGAAGAGCGACGAGGCCGAGGCCCGCAAGCAGGTGGAGGCCCAGCTGAGCACCCTGCGCAAGGAGAAGCGGGAGGTGGACGAGAAGCTGGCCGCGCTGGAACCGCTGCGGGAGCAGGGGGCTGCCCTGGCGGCGCAGTACCGCGAACTGCGACAGACGGCCGAAACCCTCCACGCCCGTCTGCAGGAAGGCGGTGCCGAGGTGGAGGCGCTGCCCGAGGGGCCCGAAGAGAAGGTGCTGGAGACCCTGGAAGGGATGGCCGAAACCGAGAAGGCCTGATCCCCCCACGCAGACCCGGCCCCGTTCCCCGGTCTTTCGGTGGATGGCCCCGTGTGCTGGCGGGGCATCCCCGGTGGGTGGCCGTCCCGCGTCTCAGAGCCGGCGCTGCATGATGTAGTCGTCCATGACGAAACCGCCGCCGATGTCGTCGCAGCGGGTCTCCCGGATGGCAAAGCCGCAGCGTTCATAGGCGCGGATGGCGCGGGTGTTCTCCCGGTTCACCCGCAACCGCATGAGGTGATGACCCGCCGCGGCCGCATCCGCGCAGGCCTGCTCGATCAGGGCGCGTCCCGCGCCCCGGCCCTGGTGTTCCTCCAGCACGTAGAGCTTGTGCAGCCAGGCCTCCCCGTTGCCGCATGCATCGGGACCCGCGGCGGCGAACCCGGCGGCTCGCTCCCCGCACAGCAGACGGTAATAGGTCACCCCCTGGGCCAGGTCCCGGGCCAGGGTCGGCTCCGAGTACATGTGCGCCAGCATGTAGTCGATCTGCTCTTGAGAGATGATCCCGGGATAGCACTGATGCCAGATGCGCCGGGCCAGATCGGTGATCTCGGGCAGGTGGTCCTGGGTGGCGACGTGGATCTGGAAGGGGATGCGGGTCATGGGGCGCCTCCGGGGGCCCGCGCCGGATGGCGGGCCCGGGGGATTCAGGGGGCCGACCGGCGGTTGAGGATCTGTTCGAGCCAGGCGTCCATGTCCGGCGGCGGTTGCGGCCGGTCCGGGTGTGTGCGCCCCAGGCGCAGCAGCGGCACCTGCAGCCGGGCCTGCAGGTCCGCGGCGTTGTCCATGCCCTCCGGGCCGGGCTCTCCCGGGTCGTTGAGCACCACCCCCGCAAGCGTGAGGCCTCGCCGCAGGGCGGCCTCGGCGGTGAGCAGGATGGGGTTGAGCACCCCCAGCCGGTCCGGGGCCACCAGGATGAGGGGGAAGCCCAGGGCCCCCGCCAGGTCCGCGTTCAGGGCCCCTTCGGCCAGGGGGGAGTAGAACCCGCCGGCCCCCTCCACCAGCACCAGGTCATCGGATGCCACTGGGCGGCAGGCGCTGGCCAGGGCGTCCAGGTGCAGGGGGGTGCCGGCGAGGCGGGCGGCCCGGTCCGGGGCCAGGGCATGGGGGAAGCGCCAGGGGGTCACCCGGTCCAGTTCGTCGCGCCCGGCGGCCTCCAGCAGACGGGCGCCGTCCGCGGGCCAGAGGACGCCGCCGCGGCGTGCGCAGCCGGATTCCACCGGCTTGCGCGGCAGGACAGAGCACCCCCGTGCCCGTAGGCCACGGATCAGGACACAGCCGGCCACCGTCTTGCCCACGCCGGTGTCGGTGCCGGTGATGAACAGACCGGGCAGGGTCATGATTCTCTCCTCCGTCAGTCCGCCTCCAGGGTTTCCCCCGTGAGCCGTTCCAGGGCCTCCAGGTAGCGGGCCCGCACCTGGTTCACCACCTCGTCCGGCAGGGCCGGGCCCGGATCGTTCTTGTCCCAGTCCAGGGTCTCCAGGTAGTCCCGCAGGTACTGCTTGTCGAAGGAGGCGGGGCTCTGCCCGGGGGTGTAGCGGTCGGCGGGCCAGAAGCGGGAGGAGTCGGGGGTGAGGACCTCGTCGATCAGGTGCAGCACGCCGGTCTCGTCCACGCCGAACTCGAACTTGGTGTCGGCGATGAGGATGCCCCGCTGCCGGGCGTAGTCCGCGGCCTCGGCGTAGAGGCGCAGGGCGATGTCCCGCACCTGGGCGGCGAGCCGCGGCCCCAGTTCCCGTTCCGTGTGGGCGTAGTCCACGTTCTCGTCGTGGGCCCCCACCTCCGCCTTGGTGGAGGGGGTGTAGATGGGCTCCGGCAGGCGCTCGGCCAGGCGCAGCCCCGAAGGCAGGGGGATGCCGCATACCCGGCCCTCGGCCTGGTAGCTCTTCCAGCCCGAGCCGATGAGATAGCCGCGCACCACCGCCTCCACGGGCAGGGCCCGGAGGCGTTTGACCACCATGCTGCGCCCCTCCAGCGGCGCCCGTTCCTCCGGGTCGGGGACGGCCTGCTCCAGGGTCATGTCCGAGAGCTGGTTGGGGACCACGTGGGCCAGGCGCTGGAACCAGAATTGCGAGATCCGCGTCAGCACCCGTCCCTTGTCCGGGATGGGGGTGGGCAGGATCACGTCGAAGGCGGAGAGACGGTCGGTGGTGACGATGAGCATATGGCGCTCATCCACGGCATAGATGTCCCGTACCTTGCCCCGGTGGATCAGGG
The DNA here is from genome assembly GCF_016584115.1 of Ectothiorhodospira mobilis. GTDB lineage: Bacteria > Pseudomonadota > Gammaproteobacteria > Ectothiorhodospirales > Ectothiorhodospiraceae > Ectothiorhodospira > Ectothiorhodospira mobilis. The sequence continues at coordinate 10,930 of NZ_NRSK01000026.1, read as the reverse complement.
GTAGATGCTTGAGATGGCTTTCGTGGAGGACGGACATGGCGTGACGATCCGGATTCTGGGTGTACGGCGCCAGAGTGTACGGTCTGGCGGGGCGTGATGCACGTCCATGCCCTGTGGGCGTGTACCCCCCGCCGGTTATCTAGTATCTTCTGCCCTTTCAAACGATCCTGAAGCGTTTTCCACGCCAATGCAGAACCAGACCCCCCTCGTGGGCGTGGTGATGGGCAGTCAGAGCGACTGGCCCGTCATGGAGCACGCCGCTCAGCAACTGGACGCCTTCGGGGTGCCCTACGAGGCCCGCGTGGTCTCCGCCCACCGCACCCCCGATCTGCTCTTTGAATACGCCGAGCAGGCCCGGCAGCGGGGCCTGCGCTGCATCATCGCCGGGGCCGGCGGGGCGGCGCACCTGCCGGGCATGCTGGCGGCCAAGACGACCGTGCCCGTGCTGGGGGTGCCGGTGCCCTCGCGTCACCTGCAGGGGCGGGACTCATTACTGTCCATCGTGCAGATGCCCAAGGGGGTGCCCGTGGCCACCTTCGCCATCGGCGAGGCCGGGGCCGCCAATGCCGGCCTCTTTGCCGTGTCCCTGCTGGCCCACGACCATCCCGATCTGGCCCGGGAGCTCGAGACCTTCCGCCGGCAGCAGCGGGAGGCGGTGCTGGCCCAGACCCTGCCGCCGGCATCATGATCCTGCCCGGTCACACCCTGGGCATGCTGGGGGGCGGCCAGCTGGGGCGCATGTTCACCGTGGCCGCCCGCACCCTGGGCTATCACGTGGTGGTGCTGGATCCGGATTCCGGCAGCCCGGCCGGGCGCATGGCGGACGACCACCTGCACGCCGCCTACGGGGATGCCTGGGCCCTGGACGAGATGATCGCCCGTTGCGATGCCGTCAGCACCGAGTTCGAGAACATCCCCGCCGACACCCTGCGCACCCTGGCGCGGCACCTGCCGGTGCGCCCCGGGGCCGCGGCCCTGGAACAGGCCCAGAACCGCATCCGGGAAAAGCGCATGATCCGCCGCGCGGGCCTGCAGACGGCGCCCTTCGAGGTGGTGGAGCGCCCGGAGCAGGCCGAGGCGGCCTTCTCCGCCGTGGGGGCCCCGGCCATCCTCAAGCGCGCCGCCATGGGCTATGACGGCAAGGGGCAGGTGCCGGTGGATTCCGCCAAGGCCTGTGCCGAGGCCTTCGCCGCCCTGGGGGGGGTGCCCTGTGTGCTGGAGCGCCGCGTGGACCTGGAGCGGGAGATCTCCGTGGTCCTGGCCCGGGGCAGCGACGGCCGCTGCCTGTGCTATCCCGTGGCGGAGAACATCCACCGCGGCGGCATCCTGCACATGAGCATCGTCCCGGCCCGGGTGCCGGAGACCACCGCCCGCGCCGCCTGCGAGGCGGCCACCACCCTGGCCGGGGCCCTGGACTACTGCGGCGTGATGGCGGTGGAGTTCTTTATCACCGCCTCGGGGGAGTTGCTGGTGAACGAGATGGCCCCCCGGCCCCACAACAGCGGCCACTACACCCTGGATGCCTGTGTCACCTCCCAGTTCGAGCAGCAGGTGCGGGCCCTCTGCGGCCTGCCCTTTGGCGACGTGCGCCTGCTCACCCCCGTGGTCATGGTGAACCTGCTGGGGGATCTCTGGGCGGATGGCGATCCGGACTGGGGCCGGCTGCTGTCCCATCCCGCCGCCAAGCTGCACCTCTACGGCAAGGAGCAGGCCCGCCCCGGCCGCAAGATGGGGCATTTCTGTGTGCTCGATCCGGACCTGGCCGCCGCCGTGGAGGCGGCGGAGGACCTGTTCAACCGCTTGGCGGCCTGAGCCGTCCCGGCCATCCCGCCACCTTCGAGGAGTATTCCGGCATGTGCGGAATCATCGGTGCCATCGCCCGGCGCGACGTCCAGCCCATCCTCCTGGAGGGCCTGCGCCGCCTGGAATACCGCGGTTACGACTCCGCGGGGCTGGTGGTGCTGGATCCCGGCGGCGCGCTGCGGCGGGAGCGGGCCGTGGGCAAGGTGGAGGCCCTGGCCCGGCGGCTGGCGGAGCGGCCCCTGGCCGGACAGCTGGGGCTGGCCCATACCCGCTGGGCCACCCACGGCGGTCCCACGGAGGCCAATGCCCACCCCCACCTGAGCGGCGATGACATCGCCGTGGTGCACAACGGCATCATCGAGAACCACCAGGCCCTGCGCACCGAGCTGGAGTCCCGGGGCTACACCTTCAGCTCCGACACCGACACCGAGGTGATCGCCCACCTGATCATGGATACCTGCCGCCAGGGCCTCGACCTGACCGAGGCGGTGCGCCGGGTGGGTCATCGTCTGCAGGGCGCCTATGCCCTGGGGGTCGTGCGCCGGGACGACCCGGACCGGCTCGTCGCCGTGCGCCAGGGCAGCCCGCTCATCATCGGCCTGGGCATCGGGGAGCACTTCATCGCCTCGGATATCCAGGCCATGCTGCCGGTGACCCAGCGCTTCATCCACCTGGAGAACGGCGATATCGCCGAACTGACCCGGGACGAGGTGCGCATCTTCGACGCCGATGGCCATGCGGTGACCCGGCCGGTGAGCGAGAGCGCCCTCACCGCCGCCGCCGCCGACCGGGGCCGTTTCCGTCACTTCATGCTCAAGGAGATCCATGAGCAGCCCCGGGCGGTGGCCGAGACCCTGGAGGGGCGGCTGACGGAGGACGGCGTGCCGGAGGGGCTCCTGGGCCCCGGGAGCGAGGACCTGCTGGCGCGGGTGCGCTCGGTGCAGATCCTGGCCTGCGGCACCAGCTACCACGCCGGGCTCGTGGCCCGGTACTGGATCGAGGGTCTGCTGGGGCTGCCGTGCCGTGTGGAGGTGGCCAGCGAGTTCCGCTACCGGCGCCACGCCGTGCTCCCCGACTGCCTGCTGGTGACCATCTCCCAGTCCGGCGAGACCGCCGATTCCCTGGCGGCCCTGCGCCAGGCGGGGGAGGACGATTACCTGGCCTCCCTGGCGGTGTGCAACGTGCCCGAGAGCTCCCTGGTGCGGGAGTCGGACCTGGTGCTCATGACCCATGCCGGCCCCGAGATCGGTGTCGCCTCCACCAAGGCCTTCACCACGCAGCTGGTGGCCCTGTTCCTGCTCACCCTGGCCCTGGGCCGCCACCATGGCCTGGATGCGGCCCGGGTGCGCACCTTCGTGCAGCACCTGCGGGCCCTGCCCGCGGCCCTGGAGAAGGTCCTGGCCCTGGACGCCCCGGTGGAGCGCCTGGCCATGACCCTGGTGGACAAGCAGCACGCCCTGTTCCTGGGCCGGGGGGCCCATTACCCCATCGCCCTGGAGGGGGCCCTCAAGCTCAAGGAGATCTCCTATATCCATGCCGAGGCCTACCCCGCCGGGGAGCTCAAGCACGGCCCCCTGGCCCTGGTGGACGCGGACATGCCGGTGGTGGTGGTGGCCCCCAACAACCCGCTGCTGGAGAAGCTCAAGTCCAACCTGGAGGAGGTGCGGGCCCGGGGCGGGCATCTGATGGTGTTCGCCGATGATGTCACCGCCCTGGGGGGCGACGGCGGCATCCAGTGCCTGGCCGTGCCCCCGGTGGACGACTGGCTCTCCCCCATCGTTCACACCGTGCCCCTGCAGCTGCTGGCCTACCATACCGCCGTGCTCAAGGGCACGGACGTGGATCAGCCCCGCAACCTGGCCAAGTCGGTGACGGTGGAATAGCGGCCGTCGGCCGTCATCCGGGCCGGCAGAGGCCCCCTTCCACCTCCTGGCGCTTTTCCGGCCCCGCCAGCAGTTCGATCAGGGTCAGGGCGAAGTCCATGGCGGTGCCCGGGCCCGTGGAGGTGGCCACCTGGCCGTCCACCACCACCGGCTGGTCCGAGAAGCGGGTGTCCGGCAGGTCCAGGGCATTCACCACGCTGGGATAGCCCGTGGCCGAACGCCCCTGCAGCAGCCCCGCATCGCCGAGCACCTTGGGGGCGGCGCAGATGGCGCCCACGTAACGTCCCTCGGCATGCATGCGCCGCAGCAGGGCGTGGATGCGGGGGTCGGCATTGAGGCGGTCGGCGCCGCCCAGTCCCCCGGGGAGCACCACCAGATCGAAGGGGTCCTCGTGGACCTCCTCCAGCAGGGCGTCGGGGACCAGCACCACGCCGCGGGAGCACTTCACCGGGCCCGCTTCCAGGCCGGCGGTGACCACCTGGAAACCGGCTCGGCGCATGAGGTCGATCAGGGTGACGGCTTCGAGTTCTTCGCAGCCGGGGGCGAGGGGGACAAGGATGCGTGCCATTGGGGAATCTCCTCCTGTTGCCAGAGATATCGGCTCACGGTGACCAGTTCAAACCCCTGGGCCTGCAACCGGGGCAGCATGGCCTCCAGGGCCGCCAGGGTCTGGGGATGGGGATGGCCGATGCCCAGGGCCTGACCGCGGGTGCGGGCCAGGCGGGCCAGGTGTTCCAGCTGGCGGCGGGCGAAGCCCGCGTCATGGGGGCGGGCATCCAGGAAGACGTCCCGCCGGGTGTTTTTGAGCCCCGCCCAGCGGGCCACCTGCTGGATGCGGGTCTGCACGTGGGTGCGGCTGTCCAGGACGTAGAGGCCGGGGTCATGGGCCAGCAGTTCGCTCATGATCCAGGCCAGGTGATGGGGCGAGCGGGACAGGCGGCTGCCCATGTGGTTGTTCATGCCCCGGGCCTGGGGCACCCGTTCCAGGGCCCGGCGCACCAGGCGGCGGGTCTGGGCCTCGTTCAGCCGGGTGCGGATGGCCCCGGGCCCCGGATCGTGATCGCCGTCCGCCTCCATGGGCAGGTGCAGCATCACCTCGTGGCCGTTTTCCTGTACCAGACCGCCCACCAGCCCGGCATAGGGGCTGAAGGGCAGCACCGCCACGGTGACCGGGGCGGGGAGGGCGGCGATGCGCCGCGCCGATTCCAGGTCGTTGCCCAGGTCGTCGATGACGATGGCGATCACGGGGGCCGCGCCGTCGTCGCCCCAGACGGGGCCCCAGGCCGACCAGGCCCACAGCGCCAGCAGCAGTATCCAGGCCCGGGATGGGGCGGCGCGCCGGGAGGCCGGGATGGCGCCGGCGCGGGTCATGGGTGGACCGCCCCCATCCGCGGCACCCATGGGTTTCCCATCAGCGCCGGGCCTGCAGGATGGTGAGGCCCTTGAGCAGGTTCAGGGCCTCATAGAGCTGGTAGTCCCGCACGGCCAGGGAGGGGGTCTTGGTGTCCTCCTCGCCGTCGGCGGAGGCCTCGTCCGCCTGTTCGCGGGCGCCGGGCAGGTGGCCGTTGAGCTGGGATTCGGTGACCGGCTGCAGCACCGAGTCCTCCGCCTTGGCCAGGTTCACCTGTTCCAGCTGGATATCGGGCTGGATCCCGTCCGCCTGGATGGAGCGGCCCGAAGGGGTGTAATAGCGGGCCGTGGTGAGTTTCAGGGCCTTGTCCCCCTCCAGGGGCAGGATGGTCTGTACCGAGCCCTTGCCGAAGGTGGAGGTGCCGATGATGATGGCCCGCTCGTGGTCCTGCAGGGCGCCGGCGACGATCTCCGAGGCGGAGGCCGAGCCCTTGTTCACCAGCACCACCAGGGGCGCGCCGTCCAGGAGGTCCCCCGGTGAGGCGCTGTAGCGCAGCTTGGCGTCGTCCACCCGGCCCTCGGTGTAGACGATGAGCCCCTCCTTCAGGAAGGCGTCGGAGACCCCCACGGCGCCGTTGAGCACGCCCCCGGGGTTGTTGCGCAGGTCCAGCACCAGGCCCTTGAGCCCATCGCCTTCCTTCTGCAGGGCCTTCAGTTCCTCCACCAGCATCTGCGCCGTGCGGGACTGGAAGGTGGTGATGCGCAGGTAGCCGAAGCCCGGTTCCAGCATCTCGCTGCGCACGCTGCGCACGCGGATGATGTCCCGGGTGATCTCCACCTCGAAGGGGGCGTCCTCGCCCTCGCGCACGATGGTGAGGGTGATCTCGCTGCCCTCGGGACCGCGCATGCGGTTCACCGCCTCCTGCAGGGACAGGCCCTTCACGGGGGTGTCGTCCAGACGGATGATCAGATCCCCGGCCTGGATGCCGGCGCGGCTGGCGGGGGTGTCGTCGATGGGGGCGATGACCTTGACGAAGCCGTCCTCCATGCCCACCTCCAGCCCCAGTCCGCCGAATTCCCCCTGGGTGCCGATGCGCAGTTCCGAGAACTCGTCCGGGGTGAGGTAGGTGGAATGGGGGTCCAGGCCGTTGAGCATGCCACGGATGGCGTTCTCCAGGAGTTCGCTGTCCTCCACCTCCTCCACGTAGTTGCGTTTGATGCGCATGTAGACATCGGTGAAGGTGCGCAGGTCCTCCAGGGGCAGGGCCTCGGGGACGGCGGCATCCTGGCGTTCGGCCATGACACCAAAGGACAGGCTGAGCGTGACCCCCAGGATCACGCCCACCAGCAGGCCGATGCCTGCGCGGGTTTGCATTCTCATCATCTTTCACTCCACGGACTGAGCCGTTCCCGCAGGCTCGAGGGATCCCCGTATCGCGGGACGTATCGCGGGGTTCAACGGGTAGAGCCTATCATTGGGCGCTTAGAGTCGCACCACCTCAGGGGGTTCACGGGTGTGCCGTCGTGACGGATCTCGAAGTAGGCCCCCTCCCTGCGGCCGCCCCCGGCGGCGCGGGCGATGACCTCTCCCGCCTGCACCCAGTCCCCGGGACTGTGGTAGAGGGTCTCGTTGTCGCCGTAGAGGGTCATGTAGCCGTCGCCGTGGTCCAGGATCACCAGCATGCCGTAGCCCCGCATCCAGTTGGCGAAGGCCACCCGCCCGGGGTGTACGGCGCGCACCGGGTCCCCGGGGCTGGCTTTGAGGATCACTCCCCGGCGGCGGTGTTCGCCGCTGTCCACGCCGTCCCCGTCGAAGCCCCGCAGCACTTCCCCGGCGGTGGGAAAGGGCAGTTGGCCCCGGCGCTGTGCGAAGGGGTGGTCCATGAGGGAGCGGTCCGGGATGTCGCTCAGGGTGGCGTCCAGGGTCTCGATCAGTTCCTCCAGGGCCTTGCGGTCGGCCTGCAGTCCTTCCAGACGCTCCCCGGCCGCCTCGATCTCGTCCTCCAGGGCCGCCATGGCCTCGGTGCGCTTCCGGCGGGCCGCCTCCAGGGCCTCGAGGCGATCGGCCCGCTCCGCCCGCAGGCGGGCCTGGCGCGCCTGCAGGGCCTGCAGTTCGGTGCGGGCCTGTTCCAGCCCCGCCAGGGCCTGGCGCGTGGCCTCGATGCGTGCCTCCCGGGCATGCACATAATGGCGATGGTAGGCCATCATGCGTCCCAGCCGGGCCGGGTCCTCCTGCAGCAGCAGGACCTTCAGGGGCCCGCCCCGGCCGTCCTGGTAGGCACTGCGCAGCAGCGCCGCCAGGATCTCACGATGGCCCTGCAACCGCTCCCGGGCCTCGTCGGCCCGCACCCGGACCGCCTCCAGCCGCTGTTGGGTCTTTTGCAGCCCGGCCTCGCTTCGGGCCAGGGCCCGGCCGGCCCGGTTCAGGGCCTTGCCGGAGTCGCGCAGGGCCGCCTCCAGGCGCCCGCGTTCGCCCCGGGCCGCCTGCAGACGGGATTGCAGCCGGCCGATGGCCTCCTGCACCGCCTCCAGCCGCCGGGCCGCCTCCTCCCGCTCGTCGGCCGCCCAGGCGGGGGCACAGCACAGGAGCGCCAGGAGGGCGGCCCAGGCCGGGTGCATTGCAATCCGTTTGATAAAGATCATAATCGCTTCATGGAGTGCTAATATACAAATTCATCCACCGGCCCAACGGGATTCCATTGTCCAGGCCCAGAGCGCACACAAAAACGAACCATCTTATGTCGCCCGAACCCCAGACCGATACCGATCTCATGAACCGGGAGGAGGACATCGAACGGGCCTCCCGCTCCCTGAAGGCCATGGCGCATCCCCTGCGCCTGAAGATCCTCTGCGTCCTGGGGGACCGGGAGGTGAGTGTCCAGGAGATCGTGGACCGCGTCGGCACCTCCCAGAGCAACATCTCGCAGCATCTGGCCATCCTGCGGGACAAGGGTATCCTCATGGCCCGCAAGGATGCCAACCGGGTCTACTATCGCGTGGGGGACGGGCGCACCCTGCGCCTGATCGGCATGATGCAGGACGTCTTCTGCCGCACCCTGTAACCCGCCCGCACCGGCTTGCCGGGGCGGGCGCGACGGGTCAGAATGCGCCCCTCCCGTTGACGCAACCGTCCCGAGCGATTCATGGACCAATATCTGGAATTTGTGGGCAATCATCCCCTGCTGGTGGGCCTGCTGGTGGCCGTCGCCGCGGCCATCGTCTACACCGAGTTCGCGCGCCTGACGCGCAAGTATGGGGTGCTGGGGCCGGCGGAGGCGGTGCAGGTGATGAACCACGAGCCCTCCCTGGTGCTGGATGTGCGCAGTGATGCCGAGGCCCGCAAGGGCGGCCGCATCGGCGGCGCCCGCCACATCCCGATGAACCGGCTCAAGGACCGCCTGAGCGAACTGGACAAGCACAAGGACAAGCACGTCATCGTCTACTGCGAGAACGGCAGCCGCTCCGCCCAGGCCTGCAACACCCTGACCAAGCAGGGCTTCGAGAAGGTGAGCAACCTGCAGGGCGGGATCAACGCCTGGCAGGCCGCCAACCTGCCCCTGTCGAAGAAATAGGGTCCCGGCCATGGACGACACCCCCGGCGATGCCGTGCCCGTGGTGATGTACGCCACCGGCGGCTGTGTCTTCTGCCTCCTGGCCCGCCGGCTGCTCAGGAAAAAGGGCGTGGCCTTCCAGGAGATCCGGGTGGACCGGGACCCGGAACAGTGGGACGCGATGGAGTCCCGTTCCGGACGCCACACCGTGCCCCAGGTCTTCGCCGGCGAGCGCCATCTGGGGGGATACAGCGATCTGGTGGCCCTGGACCGCGCGGGCGCGCTGGATACTGCCCTGGGGCTTTCCCCTGGGGGCGGCTGAAGACCCCGGAAAAGTCATGGTCCCGGTGCGGTCCCCCCGAGTATCATGGCCCGCAACGATCCCATCATGCCGATGACGGAGTGGACATGAGCGAGAACACAGCATCCGGCGCGCGCCTCGACGGCGCCGCCCAGGGTCCGCAGACCCAGCAGGAATTCGGCCTGCAGAAGATCTACACCAAGGACGTCTCCTTCGAGGCCCCCAACACCCCGGAGGTCTTCCTCGGGGAATGGAAGCCGGAGACCAACGTCCAGCTCAACACCCAGTCCCGGGCCCTGCAGGATCCCGGGGTCTACGAGGTGGAGCTGACCCTGACGGTGACCACCCGGTCCCAGGACAAGACGGCCTATCTGGTGGAGGTGAAGCAGTCCGGCATCTTCCTCCTGCGGGGCATCCCCGAGGACCAGCAGGGCCCCCTGCTGTCCGCCTACTGCCCCAACATCCTCTTCCCCTTCGCCCGCGAGGCGGTGTCCGACCTGGTCACCCGGGGCGGCTTCCCGCAACTGCTGCTGGCGCCGGTGAACTTCGACGCCCTCTATGCCCAGCGCCTGCGGGAACACCAGGCGGCCCGGGGGGACGGTGACGACCGCGCCACGCCCGCCAACTGACTGCTGACATGGCCGCAAGCCCGATGCACGACGTGGCCGTGGTGGGGGCCGGTTCCTGGGGGACCGCCCTGGCCATCCATCTCGCCCGCAAGGGGCTGGATGTGGGCCTGTGGGGGCGCGACGCCGCCCAGGTGGCGGCCATGGCCGCCGAGGGGCGCAACGCCCGCTACCTGCCGGACTGCCCCTTCCCGCCGGGGCTGCACCCCGAGGCGGATCTGGAGGCCCTGGTGGGCCGGGCCCACCGGGTGCTCCTGGCCGTGCCCAGCGGCGGCTTTCGCGAGACCCTGGCGCGCATCGCCCCCGGATTGGGGCCCGGCGGGCTGGTGTGGGCCACCAAGGGGCTGGACGAGGCCAGCACCCGCTGGCTGCACCAGCTGGCCCAGGAGATCCTGCCCGCCACGGTCCCCTGGGGCGTGGCCTCCGGGCCCTCCTTCGCCGGCGAGGTGGCCCGCGGCCTGCCCACGGCCCTGACCCTGGCCTCCCCGGACGCGGACTTCGCCCAGGCGGCCCGGGACTGGCTCGCCGGCGGCACCCTGCGGGTCTACACCAGCGATGACGTGGTAGGGGTGCAGCTGGGGGGCGCCTTCAAGAACGTCCTGGCCATCGCCGCCGGCGTCTCCGACGGCCTGGGCTTTGGTGCCAATGCACGTGCCGCCCTGATCACCCGCGGCCTGGCCGAGCTCATGCGCCTGGGGGAGGCCGCCGGCGCCCGCAGCGAGACCCTCATGGGCCTCTCCGGCGTGGGCGACCTGGTGCTCACCTGCACCGATGACCAGTCCCGCAACCGCCGCCTGGGCCTGGCCCTGGGCCGGGGGGAATCCCGGGAGGCGGCCATGGCCGCCATCGGCCAGGCGGTGGAGGGGGCGCGCACGGCCCGCATGGCCGTGGCCAAGGCGGACGAACTGGGGGTGGACATGCCCATCTGTCAGCGGGTCTACCGTATCCTCTACGAGGACCTGCCCCCCACCCGGGCGGTGGAGGAACTGCTCAGCCGGGACCCCAAGCCGGAGTTCTGAGTCCACGGGCCGTTTCGGGATCCGCAGCGGAGCGGCCCGAAAACTCCCCAGCCGCTGGCTCAATCGCCACCTGAAGCCGGTCGTCCCGAGGTTGGATTCGATCTGCATCGTCTCGGGGAAAGCTGCCGGGTGCGTTTCCCCCGGATTCATGGTGCAGACGCCTGCTCGCCGGGGACGACTTCCTTGATGCTGTATTGCGTCGTGAACATGGTCCTACGATTCATCCAGGTCACAATCCCCGCAACCAGCGTGAAGAGGTAGGTGTCAGGTCTCGCCTGATTGTATACGCGTTTTCGAAATAGATCGGGGCGGTCCTGTTGCCAGGCCTTGAGGGTTTCCACCGGGGTGCGATGTCCCAGCGCCTTTTGGCCGATGTGATGGTTATACAGGCGCTGGT
>NZ_NRSK01000025.1 GCF_016584115.1 Ectothiorhodospira mobilis | reverse complement strand
GGGCTGAGGTTCCCCCTTGGCCCCCGGGACGCGGGGCGCCGAAGGGACGCCGTGGGGGGTGGGTGGGGCGTGGCCGGAGGGGGGCCATCAGGCCATCTGCTTTTCCTTGATCTCCTGCAGGGTCTTGCAGTCGATGCACAGCGTCGCCGTGGGCCGGGCCTCCAGACGGCGGATGCCGATCTCCACGCCGCAGGCCTCGCAGTAACCGTAGTCGCCGTTGTCGATGTCGTTCAGGGCCTCGTCGATCTTGCGGATGAGCTTGCGTTCCCGGTCCCGGGTGCGCAGTTCCAGACTGAATTCCTCCTCCTGGCTGGCCCGGTCCGAGGGATCGGCGAAGTTGGCGGCGTCCTCCTTCATATGGCCCATGGTACGGTCCACCTCTTCCATGAGCTGTTGCTTCCAGGCCTGGAGGATCCTGCGGAAGTGCTCCCTCTGTTCCTTGTTCATGTACTCCTCCCCCTCCTCGGGCTGGTAGGGGGGGATCCCGTCTTCGGGCCGGGACAGCTTGCCGCTGCTCTCCGGCGTCTGCTTGCTGGGGGCCATGGCTTCGACCACTCCTGATTGTCCAAAGGGCGAGTCTAAATACCAGAGAATCCGGCGGGGCGCAACTTACGCCCGCCCATCGTTGCCTGGGGGTGCGGGTTCCCGCCGGGGTCCGCCTCTCGGATTCCCGCGCGGAAGATAGTAGTCTCCCCGCAGACCCCTTTGAATCACCGGAGGAATGGCGCGATGGCTTCACTGCAGGCCCTGATCTGGGATGTGGACGGGACCCTGGCGGATACCGAACGGCACGGACACCGGGAGGCCTTCAACGCCGCCTTCCGCGACATGGGCCTGGACTGGCACTGGCCCGAGGACCTCTACGGTGAACTGCTGGAGGTGACCGGTGGCAAGGAGCGCATCCGCCACTACCTGCGCCTGCACCGGCCGGACTTCACCCCGCCGGGGGATCTGGAGCGTTTCGTGGCGGAGATGCACACCCGCAAGACGGCCCATTTCGTCTCCCTGCTGGAGCGGGGCCGCATCCCCCTGCGTCCGGGGGTGGAGCGGGTGCTGCGCCAGGCGCGGGAGGCGGGGCTGCCCCTGGCCATCGCCACCACCACCTCGCCGGCCAACGTGGAGACCCTGCTGGAGGCCAACCTGGGGCGGGAGGCCCTGGACTGGTTCCGGGTCATCGGCGCCGGGGATGTGGTGCCCCGCAAGAAGCCGGCCCCGGATATCTATCATTACGTCCTGGAACACCTGGGCCTGCCGCCCGGGGCGTGTCTGGCCATCGAGGATTCGCGCCAGGGCCTGACGGCGGCACGGGAGGCGGGTATGCCCGTCCTGGTGACGGTGAATGCCTACACCGCCGGGGACCCCCTGGACGGGGCCCTGGCGGTGCTGGACCGGCTGGGGACGCCGGAGCGCCCCTGCCGCGCCCTGCACGGTCCGGCCCCGGAATCCGGGATGGTGGATCTGGACTGGCTGCGGGCCCTGACGGCCCAGGCCTGACCCCTGGCAGGGGAGGTCATTGCGGATCGTCCCCGCCACCCTCCACGCGGCAGTCCAGGTGCCCCCGGGCCAGGCGGGCCTGCAGCCGGGTGCCGGGCGGGGCCTGCCGGGCCGAGCGCACCACCTCGCCCGCCGGGGTCAGGAGGATGCTGTAGCCCCGCCCCAGGGTGGCCAGGGGGCTGACGGCATGAAGGCTGCGGGCCTGCACCGCCACGCGGTGCCCCAGCCGTTCCAGGTGCAGGTCCATGGCCCGCTGCAGACGCCCGGACAGGTGATCGCGGTGCTGCCCCAGGGCCTGGATGCGTGATCGGGGCGAGGCCCGCAGCAGGCGCAGACCCAGCCCCTGCAGACGTTCCCCCTGACTGCGCAGGGTGCGCCCCATGGCGCCGTGCAATCGCTGTTCCAGTTCGTCCAGGCGCTGTCCCCGCTCCTGCAGGCGGCGTTCCGGATGCTGCCGGCCCAGTCGCCTCTCCAGCTCCAGCAGACGCCGGTGGCCGGCCTCCATGCGGCGCTGGAAGCGCATCTGCAGCAGGGCCTCCAGGCGGTTCACCCGCTGCAGCAGGGCGCCCCCGTCGGGGCTTGCCAGCTCGGCGGCGGCGGAGGGGGTGGCGGCGCGCAGGTCGGCGGCAAAATCGGCGATGGTCACGTCCGTCTCGTGGCCCACCCCGGTGACCACCGGCACGGGACAGGCGCGGATGGCCCGGGCCACAGCCTCCTCGTTGAAGGCCCACAGATCCTCCAGGGAGCCCCCGCCCCGGGCCAGGATGAGCACGTCGCAGTCCCCGCGCCGGCCGGCCTGCTCCAGGGCGCGGACGATGCGCGGGGCCGCCTCCGTGCCCTGCACCGGCACCGGGTGCACCAGCACCGGCAGGGCGGGGCAGCGGCGGCGCAGCACCGAGAGGATGTCCCGGATGGCCGCCCCGGTGGGGGAGGTGATGACCCCCACCCGCCGCGGGAAGGGGGGCAGGGGGCGCTTGCTGTCGGCGTCGAACAGCCCCTCGGCCTGCAGCCGGCGGCGCAGCGCCTCGAAGGCGCGGCGCAGGGCGCCGTCCCCCGCCTCCTCCAGGTGCTCGATGATGAGCTGGTAGTCCCCGCGGGGTGCGTACAGGCTCACCCGCGCCCGGGCCAGCACCTGCATGCCGTTGTCCGGACGAAAGCCCAGCAGCCGGGCGCGGTTGCGGAAGAGGGCGCAGCGCACCTGGGCATCGGCGTCCTTGAGGGAGAAATAGAGGTGTCCCGAGGCGGGTCGGGCCAGATTGGACAGCTCCCCCTCCACCCGCACCAGGGGGAATCCCCCCTCCAGGTGATCCCGCACCGCCTCATTGAGCTGGGATACGGTGAACACCCCGCGTCCGGCGGCGGTCGTGTCGTCGCCGTTCATCGCCCGGTCTCCCCCGGCCGCGCCCCGGGGTCGTTTAGTGCACTACTCAGGTTTACCGCCCCGGGGCGCCTCTTTATAATTGGAAGATTAACCAACGCGTCCCTCCGAGATTGATCATGCGTATCGTTCAGGAAGCCCTTACCTTCGATGATGTCCTGCTGCTGCCGTCCCACTCCGCCGTGATGCCCCGGGACGTGGATCTGCGCACCCGCTTCACCCGGGAGATCGATCTGAACATCCCCGTGGTGTCCGCCGCCATGGATACCGTCACCGAGGCCCGCCTGGCCATCGCCATCGCCCAGGAGGGGGGCATCGGCATCGTGCACAAGAACATGAGCATCCAGGCCCAGGCGCATCAGGTGCGGGTGGTCAAGAAGTATGAGAGCGGGGTCATCGTCGATCCCATCACCGTCTCCCCCGACACCAGCATCCGCGAGGTCCTGGCCATCACCCGGGCCAACGACATCTCCGGCGTGCCGGTGGTGCGCGGCGAGGATCTGGAGGGCATCGTCACCAGCCGCGACCTGCGCTTCGAGAGCCGCATGGACGCCCCCGTCTCCCAGATCATGACCCCCCGGGAGCGCCTCGTCACGGTGCAGGAGGGGGCCAGCCGGGAGGAGGTGCAGGCCCTGCTGCATGAGCACCGCATCGAGAAGGTGCTGGTGGTGAACGACCGCTTCCAGCTGCGGGGCATGATCACGGTCAAGGATATCCAGAAGTCCACCGACTTTCCAAATGCCGCCAAGGACAGCCAGGGCCGCCTGCGGGTGGGCGCGGCCGTGGGCGTGGGCGAGGGCACCGAGGAGCGCTGCGCCGCCCTGGCGGAGGCCGGGGTGGACGTGATCGTGGTGGACACGGCCCACGGCCATTCCCAGGGGGTGCTGGACCGGGTGGCCTGGGTGAAGAAGCACTTCCCCGAGGTGCAGGTGGTGGGCGGCAACATCGCCACCGGTGAGGCGGCCCGGGCCCTGGTGGAGGCCGGGGCGGACGCGGTGAAGGTGGGCATCGGCCCCGGTTCCATCTGCACCACGCGCATCGTGGCCGGTGTGGGGGTGCCCCAGATCACCGCCATCGACAACGTGCGCCAGGCCCTGGAGGGGACCGGCGTGCCGCTCATCGCCGACGGCGGCGTGCGTTTCTCCGGGGATTTCGCCAAGGCCATGGCGGCCGGGGCCCATTCCGTCATGCTGGGCAGCCTCTTCGCCGGCACCGAGGAGGCCCCGGGCGAGGTGGAGCTCTACCAGGGGCGCTCCTACAAGTCCTACCGGGGCATGGGTTCCCTGGGGGCCATGCAGCAGGGTTCCTCCGACCGCTACTTCCAGGAGGAGGACAGCGACCGGGCCGACAAGCTGGTGCCCGAGGGGATCGAGGGCCGGGTGCCCTACAAGGGCAGCATCGTCGCCATCATCCACCAGCTGGTGGGCGGCCTGCGCTCCTCCATGGGCTATGTGGGCTGCCGCAACATCGAGGAGATGCGCACGCGTCCCGGCTTCGTGCGGGTGACCAACGCGGGCATGCGCGAGAGTCACGTCCATGACGTGGCCATCACCAAGGAAGCCCCCAACTACCGCATGGACTGAACCCATGAGCACCGACATCCACGCCCACCGCATCCTCATCATCGACTTCGGTTCCCAGTACACCCAGCTCATCGCCCGCCGGGTGCGGGATTGCGGGGTCTATTCCGAGGTCCACCCCTGGGACATGGACGCGGCCGCCATTCGCGACTTTTGCCCCAGCGGCATCATCCTCTCCGGCGGCCCCGAATCGGTGAACGAGAGCGACCCGCCGGGGGCCGCCCAGACCCTCTTCGAACTGGGCGTGCCCGTGCTGGGGATCTGCTACGGCATGCAGACCATGGCCGCCCAGCTGGGCGGGCGCGTGGAGGCGGCGGATCACCGCGAGTTCGGCTACGCCCGGGTGCGCGCCCGGGGCCACACCCGGCTGCTGCGGGACATCGAGGACCACACCACCCCCGAGGGGGAGGGTATGCTGGATGTGTGGATGTCCCACGGCGACCGTGTCTGCGAGATGCCGCCGGGCTTTTGTGTCATGGCCTCCACCGACGCCGCCCCCGTGGCCGGCATGGCCGACGAGGAACGGGCCTTCTACGGCGTGCAGTTCCATCCGGAGGTGACCCACACCACCCAGGGCCAGCGCATCCTGTCCCGTTTCGTGCACGACATCTGCGGCTGCGAGCACCTGTGGACCCCGGGCAACATCATCGAGGACATGACCGCCCGGGTGCGCCAGCAGGTGGGTGAGGATCACGTGGTCCTGGGGCTCTCCGGGGGGGTGGACTCCTCCGTGGTGGGGGCCCTGCTGCACAAGGCCATCGGCGATCAGCTCACCTGCGTGTTCGTGGACACCGGCCTGCTGCGTCACCAGGAAGGGGACCAGGTGATGGCCACCTTCGCCCGGCACATGGGGGTACGAGTGATCCGCGTGGACGCCGAGGACCGGTTCCTGAAGGCCCTGGAGGGGGTGACCGATCCGGAGGAGAAGCGCCGCATCATCGGCCGCCTGTTCGTGGAGGTCTTCGACGAGGAGGCCGGACGGCTCACCAACGCCCGCTGGCTGGCCCAGGGCACCATCTATCCGGATGTCATCGAGTCCGCCGGCTCCAGCACGGGCAAGGCCCATGTCATCAAGTCCCACCACAACGTGGGCGGCCTGCCGGAGACCATGCAGCTGGGGCTGGTGGAGCCCCTGCGGGAGCTGTTCAAGGACGAGGTGCGGCGCATCGGGGTGGAACTGGGCCTGCCCTCGGAGATGGTCTACCGCCATCCCTTCCCCGGGCCGGGGCTGGGGGTGCGCATCCTCGGTGAGGTGAAGAAGGAATACGCCGACCTGCTGCGCCGGGCCGATCACATCTTCATCGAGGAACTGCGCCGCGACGGTCTCTACGACCAGGTCTCCCAGGCCTTCGCCGTGTTCCTGCCGGTGCGGTCGGTGGGGGTGATGGGGGACGGCCGCCGCTACGACTACGTGGTGGCCCTGCGCGCGGTGGAGACCATCGACTTCATGACCGCCCGCTGGGCACACCTGCCCTATGAATTCCTGGACCGGGTGTCGCGGCGCATCATCAACGAGATCCCGGGGATCTCCCGCGTCACCTACGACATCTCCGGCAAGCCGCCGGCCACCATCGAGTGGGAATGACGGCTACACGAAGACCCGGCTGACCTGCTCCAGGGCGGCCTGGTCCTCGTCCCAGTGCAGGGTCGGGTCCTCGGGGGTGCAGCCCAGCCGGCGCAGGGCCGGCACCCGGGTGCGGTCCACGCTGGCGAGGCGGTGGCGGGTGGCCTGGTAGCTCTCGATGTTGGCCGCCTGCACGATGTCCACGTAGTCCACCGGGGCCCCTTCCCCCGGATCCCGGTCCAGGTTTTCGTGTTCGGCGGCCACGGCCACCAGGGGCTCCTCGAAGTTCCAGGCCCGCAGCACGGCCCGGCCCACGGTCATGTGCAGCGTGCCGGTGATCAGGTTCAGGTGCTTTTCGTTCTCCACGAGGACGTCGATGTCCTTGGCCTTGATGAGGATAGGGATCACCCCCACGTCGTGCACCAGCCCCGCCAGCAGGGCCACTTCCGGGTCCAGGTGGCGGTGGGGGCGGGCCAGCAGGGTGCTGAGCAGGGCCACCTCCACACTGTGGTTCCACAGGGTCTCCATGCGGCTGCGGATGCCCCGGTGGCCGGTGTTGAATACATCCTTCATCGCCAGCGAGAGGATCAGGTGTTTGGTCTTCTCCAGGCCCAGGCGGGTGACGGCCGATTTGATGGTGGAACAACGGGCATAGCCGCGATAGGCGGGGCTGTTGGCATAGCGCACCAGGCGCGTGGCCATGGCCGTGTCGCGGGCCACCAGCGAGGTGACCTCATCGATGGAGCTTTCCTCGCGGTTGATGGTGAACAGGGCCTGGACGGAGATGTCCGGCAGGGTGGGGATATAGATCCCGTTGTTTCGCAGATCGTCGCGCAGATCGGAGATGAAGGTATCGACGATCTCGCGGGGTTGAAGATTTCTTTTCACGGGGCTGAAGGCATGGTGATCTGGAATCAGTATGGCATACCGGGCCCGCAACGAGGGCACATCCGTTGAGCATCGAGCCCCGGGGGGGCCACGTGGACCCGTCGGTGGCGACCGCTGCCGATGACCGGCATTGGATGGCCCGGGCGCTGGAACGGGCCCGCCAGTCCGCCGCCGAGGGGGAGGTGCCCGTGGGTGCGGTGATCGTGCGCGACGGGCGGATCCTGGGGGAGGGGCGTAATCGCCCCATTGCCCTGGCCGATCCCACCGCCCACGCCGAGATCCTGGCCCTGCGGGCGGCCGGACGCGCCGAGGGCAACTACCGCCTGCCCGGCAGCACCCTCTACGTCACCCTGGAGCCGTGCGGCATGTGCCTTGGCGCCATGGTGCACGCCCGGGTGGGGCGCCTGGTCTTCGGGGCCGGGGATCCCAAGACCGGGGCCGTGGGCGGCTGCGTGGACCTGACCGATCTGCCCATCCACAACCACCGCATCGCCGTCCAGGGGGGGGTTATGGCCGGGGACTGCGGCTCCCTGCTGCGGGACTTCTTCCGTGCCCGCCGCGCCCGTTCATAGGGTCGGCGGCAGGATCTCCAGCAGGGCCGCCCCTTTGGCCCGTTCCCGCCCCGGCCGGGCAGGGGTTCCATCCCGGCCGGGGCGGGCGAACCAGCTGAGGATGTCATAAAAGCCGCGGATGTTCTGCACATACTGCACCGGCTCCCAGCCCCGGGCATAGCCGTGGCGCGTGTCCTGATACCACTGGCGCTGGCTGAGCAGCGGCAGGTGTTCCATGACGTCGATCCAGCGATCCGGATCCTTGCCCTGGGCCTCGGTGATGCGCCTTGCATCCTCCAGGTGCCCCAGCCCCACGTTGTAGGCCGCCAGGGCCATCCAGGTGCGGTCCGGTTCGCGGATGTCCTCCGGCAGGCGCCGGCGCAGGCTCAGGAAATATTCCGTCCCCCCCATGACCGAGGAGCGGGGATCGGTGCGGTCCGATATGCCCACCTGTCCCGCCGTGGCCCGGGTAAGCATCATCAGGCCGCGTACCCCCGTGCGCGAGACCGCCCCCGGATTCCAGTGGGATTCCTGGTAACTGATGGCCGCCAGCAGGCGCCAGTCCACCCCATAGTGTCGTCCGGCCTCCCGGAACAGGGGTTCCAACTCCGGCAGACGTTCCCGCACCCGCTGCATGAAGGTGAGCAGCCCCGGATAGTCCAGTACATCCACGTGGCCGAAGTGGCGCTCCCGGATCTGCTGCAGGCGGCCGTTGGCCGCCAGGCGTTCGAAGAAGCGCTCCGTCGCTTCCAGCAGGGAGGTGTCCCGGCCCGGGGGGAAGGCCCAGGCGATGAAGCGGGGCTCGGAGAGCTCCATGGCCACCCGCAGCTCCGGGAAGAACCGCCGCACCGAGGCCAGTTCCTTGGAATCGGCCACGGTCAACTCCAATTTCCCTTCGGCCACGCGGCGCAGCAGTTCATCCGGGCTCACGTCCGGTACCGACTTCCAGTCCAGCCAGGGATGCTGCCGCGCCAATCGGCGCAATGTCTCCTCATGGCTGCTGCCGGCCACCACCGCGATGCGCATGCCCCGCAGGTCCTCGACGGACTCCGGCCGTGACGCCCCGTTGCGGTAGACCAGTTCCTCGGTCACCTGTTGATAATGGGGCCCGAAACGCACCCGCCCCAGCCGCTCCCGGGTGACACTGATGCCCGCAGCCGCCAGATCCACCCGCCCGCTCCCCGTCAGGGAGAGGATGGCCTCGAAGCGATCCGGAACCACCCAGCGCACCTTCACCCCCAGATGATTGGCGAAGGCCTTCACCAGGTCGTGCTCGAAGCCGCTGCCCCCTTCCCCTGAGGGCTGGAAGGTGGTGGTGCCGATGCGCGTGGCCACCACCAGTTCACCCCGGTGCTTCACCCGCTCCAGGTGGGTCATGGGCCGGATGAGCACGAACATCAGCGTGATCGCCAGCACCAGGAAGAAGGCCAGGATCTCGAGGCGCTGGATTACGGTCGGAGGCGGTCGTCGGCGTTTCAAGGGCTTAAAACGATGCTGGTTCTGGTCTATAATGCCAGACTTCCCCAGCCAAGGCATGGCCCATCACGGCACGCCCCCACCACCGGGCTTGCAACGGGGAAGAACAGCAAGACCCCAGGAGAGGTGCCGGAGCGGTCGAACGGGGCGGTCTCGAAAACCGTTGTACGCGCAAGCGTACCGAGGGTTCGAATCCCTCCCTCTCCGCCAGATACTCAAGCGACTCATTTGGTTGGAATCAGGATGGGTATCCGTCCGCCCATGTGATCGACGGCCTTGAAATGCTCGTGGCCCATCCTACTGGCCCGACAGGAAACGCCCCGGTGGCTTCGGCTCCCGGGGCTTTTTCGTTGGGGCTGGGGTGACGGGTGGCCCTCATTCGCCCGGCTTGCTGTCCACTTCGTACAGGTGCTTTCCCTTCACCGGGGCGCCCTGGTCGCCCTTCACGATGGTGGGCTGAATCCAGACCAGCCGGTGTTGCCTTCGCTCCGGGCCGTGGGCCTGGTTTCGCCAGTGTCCGCGCCTCCAGTGCGGGGAAACCTCGCCGCCGCCACGAACAGCCGCCGCACCCTGGATGGAATCCCCAAGGAACTGGATTCGTCGGAAGCCTTGGGCCTTGGCCTTGCTCAGCACGCGGTCCCTTTGTTTGCTGCTGGTGGCGCTGGCGTACTTGCGGGCTATGGTCTTTGGGGTGTCGTCGGAGAATCGTTCGTTGACCTCCCGGTGTGGTGAGCCCAGGTAGCAAAGCGCGTTCATCAGAAGGCGCGTCGCGGCCGGGAAGGCGGGCTCCCATTGGGTGTAGACCTCCCGCAGGTGATCCACGCGACTGAAGTCCCGCTGGGCGTCTTGGATGGACTGGCCGACAGTCATTCCCGGTTCGCCACCCAAGACAAACTCCAGTTGTTCATCGGCGGCCATGAACTGCGCGACGGGCAACGGCTCTGCATAGTCCAAACCTGGATCCGCAGCCGTGAAACAGATCATCAGGACTTCCCCGTCTTGCACGTAGGCGCCGTCGATGTAGCGGCCCCGGCTCGGTAGCTGTAAGCCATCTACCTGGCCGAAGTGCAGGTAGAACGCATCGAAGGGCAGTCGCAACTGGTCGACGGCTATCTGGTCCACGTCGGTCTTGGTGAACATGTCAGCCAGGGCGGGCTGAATATGGAAGATGTTTTCGCCGTGGGCCAGGTAGGACTGGTACGCGCCGAAGGTCATTTCCTGGTGCTGCCCCCATTGGTCCGGGTCTGCCGGCACGGTGGGTTGCGGGTCAGCCTCAATCAGCCGGCGGGCTACTTCCCCGAAAACTGTACTTGCCAGCAGGCCACCAAGTTCTTCGCGGTCGCCGCCGCTATGCCCATAGAACTGGTCGGCGGTCATCTCGAAGGCCGGCCGCATGTGCTTGGCGTAACGGACCGGGTGGTACTGGAATGTTGGTTTCCCCATGCGTCCCCCTGGTGTTTTTCTGATTCTCGTTCTGGGGCCAGTCTAGCAACCATTGCGCCCCCTTCGGCCATGAATTGGGGCTGGCGCTGGTCTTTACACTCAACGCCGAACCCGGATTGGGCTATCGGCACCCCTCAGCAGCAGGCCTCCTCCACCCAGTCCAGCAGGGCCAGGGCGTCCTGGTCGTCGCAGTCCTCGAACAGTTCCCGGATGGTGTTCACGTGGGCGTGGATCAGGAAGAGGTCATCGGGGGCGGGGCCCGAGGCGGGTTGGCGTTTGCCCAGGAAGTAGTCCCAGAAGGGGGACCCCCGGTCCGGGGCGGCGGTGAGATGCTGGATCCGCTCCATGACGCGGCGGGCGTTGCCGTCGCAGTCCAGGTCCTTGAAGCTGATGTAGCGGGCTTGGATGGCGTCGGGATCGAGGTCGGGCCGGCTCACGGTGGGGCTCCTGGGTGCAGGGTTTCGCAAGAAAATGCAAGGAGTGGGCCAGTTTGCGGTGAGCGCCCAACTGACTGAATGTTAAAGGTCTTTCTGGTCGGTGGGGGCAGGGGATTGTGGGGAAGGCGACAGGGATCGTGGGGGGATGGGCTCCCCCAGGGTCCCCGTACGTGCTCACCTCATAGCCGCCGGATCTTCTCCAGCTGGCCCTCCAATTCCCGCAGGCTGGCGGTGCGTTCCGCCACGCGGGCCCGTTCCTTGTCCACCACCTGGGCCGGGGCCTGTGCCACGCAACTGGGGTGGTCCCGGCGGCCCCGGCATGGGACTTGTGCCCTGGATGACTGCACTTGTGATCCCAGCGCGCTGCGCTCTCAGGCGGAAAGTTCGTGCTCGATGGCGCTGGCCACGAATTGGTTGAGGCTCTGCCCCCGGGCCATGGCGGCGTCGGCGGCATGTTCATGCAACTCCGCGGGCAGGCGCACCAGGAACTTTCCGGAGTAGGATTTGGTGGGTTCAATGCCGCGCTCTCGGCACTCGTCCAGGAAGACGCGCAGCGAGGCCCGGCCTTCCTCGCGCAGTTCGGCCACGCTGTCGGCATAGAAGTCGGCGCCGCCGTTCAGGCCGGTGAACTCGCCGCGGAACATCTCGATATCCGGGTCGTACTGGATGACGGCGCGATAGCCGTCGATGATCATGATGTTGTTCACGGTGTTTCTCCGTTTTCCTCCAGCCAGTTGCGAATGCTGACCACCGCGCCTTTGTCGGTATCTCGAGAGGGGTGGGGCCGGTGGAACACACGCACTTCGCCAAAGAGCACGACAGCGATACGCGAGCCTTCCCGTTCCTGAATGTCAGCGCCCAACGCCCTTAGCATCGATTCGATGTCGCTCCAGGGAATGGAGCCCGGTGTGGGGCGGCTGAAGATGGCGGCCAGCGTTTTGGCGTGCCTTCTTTTCATACCATTTTGATACTATATTCCAGTATCAAAGGCAAGGCGAAACGAAGCTCCATCAGGCGGGAGATACATACTGATTCCACCACGGCATGGCCGCAATGACTGGGGAACGAACCCCAGCATGGGGCGTGTGCCCTGGATGACTGCACTTGTGATACCAGCGCGCTGCGCTCTCAGGCGGAAAGTTCCTGCTTTGATGGCGCTGGCCACGTATGGACTGAGGTGCTGTCCCCGGGCCATGGCGGCGTCGGCGGCCAGTTCATGCCGCTCCGTGGGGCGCATCTGCGCTCTGCCTGCCTTATTAAGCGTTTGGGTTATCGTTTGAATTCAAGGGGTTGAATTCAGGGCACGCGGCTCAGGCCCCTCTGAACCGTTTGACACCCTCCACCACGGCCAGCACCAGCGCCCCGGCCACCAGGCCCACCGCGGCGTTGGCCGCGCCCACGGCGGTAATACCGAAAAGGCCATCCAGGCCATGGGTGAGATCCTCGATCCGGTGGTGCAGGAAGGGGAGGCCGTGGACCAGGATGCCACCCCCCACCAGGAACATGGCGGCCATGCCCACCACCGATACCAGCCGCATGATCTTGGGGGCGATGTAGAGGATCCCCTCTCCCATCTTCTGCTTGAACCGCCCCCAGGGGGGCTCCCCGGAACGTCGCATCAGGGCCAGGCCGGCATCGTCGAATTTCACGATGCCCGCCACCAGGCCGTAGACCCCGATGGTGGCCGCCAGGGCAACCAGGGAGACCACCAGGGTCTGGGTCCCGATGCCGGCATCCTGGGTCGCCCCCAGGGCGATGACGATGATCTCCGCGGAGAGGATGAAGTCGGTACGGATGGCGCCGCGGATCTGTTCGCCCTCGGCGGCGCGCATGTCCACCGATGCGTCCCGGGCCGCCCGGGTCAGTTCCTGGTGGTGGGCCTCGTCTTCCTCGGCGTCGTGCAGCCATTTGTGGCTGATCTTCTCGAAGCCCTCGAAGCAGAGGAACAGGCCCCCGGCCATCAGCAGGGGCGTGATCAGCCAGGGGATGAAGGCGCTGATCAGTAATGCCGCCGGCACCAGCATCAGCTTGTTGAGAAGCGAACCCTTGGCCACCGCCCAGACCACCGGCAGCTCGCGTTGGGCTTGTACACCGCTGACCTGCTGGGCATTGAGGGCCAGGTCGTCCCCCAGCACCCCGGCGGTGTTCTTGGCGGCGACCTTGGAGTAGACGGCCACGTCGTCCAGCAGGGTGGCGATGTCGTCCAGCAGTGCAAGAAGTCCGGCGGCGGCCATGGGCAGTATCCTTCCGAATCGGTCTTGCGGGCCATCATGGCCCACGGGGTGTACAGTCCGATATGGGTCAAGGGGCGGGTGGCGCACGCTGGCCACCCCTTTTGCTGTCCTCCAGGCGGTGGGGTTCGATCCGGCTCACCTCACAGTCGCCGGATCTTCTCCAGCTGGCCTTCCAGTTCCCGCAGGCTGGCGGTGAGTTCCGCCACGCGGGCGCGTTCCTTGTCCACCACCTCGGCGGGGGCCCGTTCCACGAAGCTGGGGTTGTCCAGGCGTCCCCGGCACTGGTCCAGGTTCTTCTGCGCCTTGGCCACCTCCTTTTCCAGGCGGGCGATCTCGGCGTCCTTGTCGATGAGCCCCGCCAGGGGGATGAGCAGGCGCATCTCCCCCACCAGGGCCAGGGCGGATTCGGGTTCCTCGTCGCCCGCATCCAGCCAGGTGATGGATTCCGGTTTGCCGAGGAAGTCGATGAAGCCCCGGTTGGCCTCGAGACGGGCCTGGTCGTTGGCGCTCCACTGGCTGAGGACCACGGGCACGGGCCGCCCCGGGGGGATGTCCATCTCGGCACGGATGCGGCGCATGCCCAGGATGAACTGCTTGACCCATTCGATCTCCCGCTCCGCGGCGGCGTCCTGCAGGGCCGGCTCCGCCGCGGGGTAGGGCCGGTGCATGACGGTCTCGCCGTTGCAGCCGGCCAGGGGGGCCACCTGGCGCCAGATGGCCTCGGTGATGAAGGGCACGATGGGATGCAGGAGGCGCAGCAGGGTTTCCAGCACCTGCACCAGGGTGTGGCGCGTGCCGCGGCGGGCGGCCTCGCTGCTGGCCTCGCCGGTGAGCACCGGCTTGCTCAGTTCCAGGTACCAGTCGCAGTAGTCGTGCCAGGTGAAGTCGTACAGGGCGCGGGCGGCCAGGTCGAAGCGGTAGCTGTCCAGGTGGCGCCGGGTCTCGGTGATGACCGTCTGCAGGCGGGAGCGGATCCAGCGGTCCGCCAGGGAGAATTCCATCCCGCCGCCGTCCAGGCCGGTGTCCCGGCCTTCGGTGTTCATGAGCACGTAGCGGGCGGCGTTCCAGAGCTTATTGCAGAAGTTGCGGTAGCCCTCGATGCGCCCCAGGTCGAACTTGATGTCCCGGCCGCTGGTGGCCAGGGCCGCCAGGGTGAAGCGCAGGGCGTCGGTGCCGAAGGCGGGGATGCCGTCGGGGAACTGCTTCTTGGTGGCCTTGGCGATACGCTTTTCCATCTGCGGCTGCATCAGGCCGTGGGTGCGCTTGGCCAGCAGGTCCTCCAGGGTGATGCCGTCGATGAGGTCGATGGGGTCCAGGACGTTGCCCTTGGATTTGGACATCTTCTGGCCCTCGGCGTCCCGGATCAGGCCGGTGACATAGACCTCGCGGAAGGGGACGTCGTCCATGAACTTCAGGCCCATCATGATCATGCGGGCCACCCAGAAGAAGATGATGTCAAAGCCGGTGACCAGCACCGAGGTGGGGTAGAAGGTGTCCAGTTCCGGGGTCTTTTCCGGCCAGCCCAGGGTGGAGAAGGGCCACAGGGCGGAGCTGAACCAGGTGTCCAGCACGTCCGGGTCCCGGGTCAGGTGCACGCCCGGCTCCAGGTTGTACTTGCGCCGCGCCTCGTCCTCGTCCCGGGCCACGTAGAGGTTGCCGGCGTCGTCGTACCAGGCGGGGATGCGATGGCCCCACCAGATCTGGCGGGAGATGCACCAGTCCTCGATGTTGCGCATCCATTCGAAATAGGTCTTGCTCCAGTTCTCCGGCACGAAGCGGATGCGCCCATCCTCCACCGCCTGGATGGCGGGGCCGGCCAGGGGGGCGGCCTTGACGTACCACTGGTCGGTGAGAAAGGGCTCGATGACGGCACCGCTGCGGTCCCCCCGGGGCACCATGAGCTTGTGGTCGTCGATGCGTTCCAGCAGGCCCTGGGCGTCCAGGTCGGCGACGATGCGCTCCCGGGCCTCGAAGCGGTCCAGCCCCCGGTAGGCCTCAGGGGCCTCGTCGTTGAGCCGGGCATCGATGGTGAAGAGGTTGATCATGGGCAGCTCGTGGCGGCTGCCCACGGCGTAGTCGTTGAAGTCGTGGGCCGGGGTGATCTTGACGCAGCCGGAGCCGAATTCCGGGTCCACGTAGTCGTCGGCGATCACCGGGATGCGCCGGCCGGTGAGGGGGAGTTCCACCTCCTGGCCGATGAGGTGGCGGTAGCGCTCGTCCTCCGGGTGCACCGCCACGGCGGTGTCCCCCAGCATGGTCTCGGGGCGGGTGGTGGCCACCACCAGATGGCCGGAGCCGTCGGCCAGGGGATAGCGCATGTGCCAGAGCTTGCCCTGCTCCTCCTCGGAGAGCACCTCCAGATCGGAGACGGCGGTGTGCAGCACCGGGTCCCAGTTCACCAGGCGCTTGCCGCGATAGATGATCCCCTCGTCATACAGGCGCACGAAGACCTCGGTCACCGCACGGGACAGGCCCTCGTCCATGGTGAAACGCTCCCGGCTCCAGTCCACGGAGGTGCCCAGGCGGCGCATCTGCTGCTGGATCTGATGGCCGGACTGCCCCCGCCACTCCCACACCTTCTCCAGAAAACCCTCGCGCCCCAGCTCGTGACGGCTGCGCCCCTCCCGGGCCAGCTGGCGTTCCACCACCATCTGGGTGGCGATGCCCGCGTGGTCGGTGCCCCCCTGCCAGAGGGTGTTGTCGCCGCACATGCGGTGGTAGCGCACCAGGGTGTCCATGAGGGTGTCCTGGAAGGCGTGGCCCATGTGCAGGGTGCCGGTGACATTGGGCGGCGGCAGCAGGATGCAGTAGGGGTTTCCTTCCCCCGCGGGCGCGAACCAGCCGCGGTCCTCCCATTCCTGATAGATGGATTGCTCGATGGCGCGGGGGTCGTAGGTCTTTTGCATGGGTTCGTGGTATCGAATGGGGGCGAAAGTGGCGGATTATACTAATCTTTTTCGGTATATCTGCCCAGCAGGGCCGGTTCCGGGATCAGAGTTTGTGGTGGTGCATCTCGCAGCCCCGTTCCCGGTAGGCACGGAAGCGTTCGCGACCGGGGTCGCGCACCTGGGGGTCGTCGTTGATCACCTCCGCCACCCGCTCCAGATCCCCGGGGAGTTCGGGGGCGGGGTGGGCCAGATTCACCAGCACCCGGGCGGAGGGTGGGAGTGGTTCGTCGTGGCCGAGGGTCACCGGCAGCGAGGGATCCTCCGGGGCGATGCCGTGGGGGATGAAGGCATCGTCCCGGAAGGTCCACAGCAGTTCGTCCAGGAAGCGGGACTCCCCGGCGGAGGCGGTGCGCACGTGTACCCGGTGACCGAGGCCGTAGGCCTTGTGCACCAGGCGGCAGACGGTGAGCAGGCGCTGGCGCGGATCGTCCCCCGGGATGACGTAGAAGTCGACGCGGGGCATGGATCAGGCCGCGCCACGGGCGTGGGGCCCGTGACCGCGGGCAGGGGCCCGAAGCGGGGCGCCGGCGGGCATGGTCAGTCCCCCAGGCGGTTGAACAGGAACTGCATCACCAGCGGCACCGGGCGGCCGGTGGCCCCTTTCTCCTTGCCGCTCTTCCAGGCCACGCCGGCGATGTCCAGGTGGGCCCATTTGTATTTCCTGGTGAAGCGGGAGAGGAAGCAGGCGGCGGTGATGGTGCCGGCGGGACGGCCGCCGATATTGGCCATATCGGCGAAGTTGCTCTTGAGCTGTTCCTGGTATTCGTCCCACAGGGGCAGCTCCCAGGCCCGGTCCAGGGTCTCCTGGCCGGCGCTGAGCAATTCCTGCACCAGGGTGGTGTCGTTGCCCAGCACGGCGCTGGCCTGGTGCCCCAGGGCGATGATGCAGGCCCCGGTGAGGGTGGCCATGTCCACCACCGCCGCCGGTTCCAGGCGCTCCACGTAGGTGAGGGCGTCGCAGAGCACCAGGCGGCCCTCGGCGTCGGTGTTGAGGATCTCCACGGTCTGGCCGGAGAGGGTCTTGATGATGTCCCCGGGGCGGGTGGCGCGGCCGTCGGGCATGTTCTCGGCGGCGGCGATGACCCCCACCACGTTCATGGGCAGCTGGAGTTCGGCGCAGGCCTTCATGACCCCCAGCACGGCGGCGGCGCCGCCCATGTCGTATTTCATCTCGTCCATGGCCTCACCGGGCTTGAGGGAGATACCGCCGCTGTCGAAGGTGATGCCCTTGCCCACCAGCACCACGGGCTTGTCCCCCTTGTCGCCGCCCCGGTGCTGCAGGATGATGAACCGCGGGGGCTGTTCCGAGCCCCGGCCCACGGCCAGCAGGGCCCCCATGCCCTCCTTCTCCATGGCCTCCTCGTCCAGCACCTCCAGCTTGAGGTCCTTGCTGGCCTTCTTCAGGGCCTTGGCCTCTTCCGCCAGGTGCACGGGGGTGCAGACGTTGCCCGGGCGGTTGGCCAGGTCCCGGGTCAGGCCCATGCCGGCGGCGGTGGCCCGGGCGCGGGCCACCGCCCGCTCCCCGGGGGCCACCTGGTCTTCGTCACCGGCCTCCAGGATCATCTGCTTGAGGGCGGGTCGGGGCCGTTTCTTGCCCGTGCGGAACTCGTCGAAGCGGTAGAGCCCGTCCTCCACGGCAAGCACCGTCTGGAAGGCCTTCCAGGGGAGATCGCGGCCCTTCACCGGCAGCTCCGTGAGGGTGTTGTGCACGCGCTCGGCGCCGCTTTGCAGCAGGGCCCGGGTCATGGCGGCGGTGGCCTCGCGGAAGGGGGCCTCGCCGAATTCCTTCTCCTTGCCCAGGCCCACCAGCAGGACCCTTTCGGCCACCGTGCCGGGGAGGTGGTGCAGCCAGAGGGTCTGACCCCGTTCCCCGTCCATGTCGCCGCGCTTGAGCAGGGCGGTGAGGGCGCCGTCGGTGGCCCGGTCCACGGCCTTGGCGGCGGCGGAGAGCTTGCGTCGCTCGAATACGCCCGCGACGATGCAGGGGCTGGGCTGGGTGCCGGGAATGCCGCTTTGGACTGAGAATTCCATGCCGTTCCTCGATCGCTGTCGGTGACGGCTCAGTTTAGAGAAAATACCCCCTTTCCACCAAT
Source organism: Ectothiorhodospira mobilis (assembly GCF_016584115.1). GTDB lineage: Bacteria > Pseudomonadota > Gammaproteobacteria > Ectothiorhodospirales > Ectothiorhodospiraceae > Ectothiorhodospira > Ectothiorhodospira mobilis. The sequence goes on along the minus strand of NZ_NRSK01000025.1, from coordinate 17,241 downwards.
ACAGACCACGCGGCGGAGACCCCGAGGTGACCTTGAAGGTTCTGGACCGATACCTGATGCGGGAGATGCTGGCCACCCAGGGGGCGGTGATCCTGGTGCTCGTGCTCATCATCCTGGGGGGGATGCTGGCGCGTCTGCTGCAGGAGGTGACCGAGGGGCGCATCCCGGCGGACGTGCTGCCGCCGATCCTGCTGCTGGGCACCCTCAATGCCCTCATCCTGCTGCTGCCGGTGTCCCTGTTCCTGGCGGTGATGCTCACCCTGGGGCGGCTGTACAAGGACAGCGAGATGGCCGCCCTCATGGCCTGCGGCGTGGGCTATGGCGGGCTCTACCGCCCGGTGCTGCTGGTGAGCCTGCCGCTGGCCGGGGTCCTGTTGGCTCTGTCCCTCACCGTGGGGCCCTGGAGCAAGCTCCAGGTGGACGAGATCCGCGCCGAATCAGCGCAGCGTTCCGACCTGGTGGGGGTGACCCCGGGGCGCTTCCTGGAGACGGGCATCGGCGGCACGGTGTTCTTCGTGGAGTCCTTCTCCGGGGACCGGGAGGTGATGCACAACGTCTTCATCCAGCGCCGCCAAGAGGGGGAGACCCAGGTGATGGTGGCCCGCAGCGCCCGTCAGGAGGTGGATGCGGTGAGCGGTCAGCGCTTCCTCGTGCTCAAGGATGGATTCCGCTACGACGGCAGCCCCGGGGATCGTGATTTTCGCATCATCCGTTTCGCCACCCACGGGGTGCGCATGCCGGACCCCGGCGCGGCGCGGGTGCGCAACCGCACGGATAACGTGCCCACGGCCCGGCTCTGGGGGAGCGGGCGCGTGGATTACCGTGCCGAACTGCAGTGGCGCCTGTCGGTGCCGGTGTCCCTGCTGCTGCTGGCGCTACTGGCCCCGCCCCTGGCCCATACCGCGCCGCGCAAGGGGCGTTTTGCCCGCCTCGCCCTGGGGGTGGGGGTGTATGTGGTCTATGCCCAGATGCAGATCCTGGCCAAGGAGTGGTTCGCCGACGGCCAGTTGCCCGCCTGGCTGGGGATGTGGTGGGTGCACCTGGCGGTGGCCCTGCTGGCCGTGGTCCTGCTGATGCAGCGCCAGGGGGTGTTCCGGCCCCGGGGGCGGACGCGCCGGGAGGCGGTGGCATGAGGATCCTGCGTCTGTATCTCATCCGCCAGGTCATCGGCGGCACCCTGCTGGCCCTGGTGGTGCTCACCGCCCTGGACGTGGGCTTCGCCTTCGTCGGTGAGATCGAGGACGTGGGGGAGGGCAGCTATGGCTGGGTGCAGGCCCTGGTGTTCACCGCCCTGACCATCCCCGGGCGGGTGTATGAACTCTTCCCCACCGGCGTGCTCATCGGCGCCCTGCTGAGCCTGGGGACCCTGGCGGAGAACAGCGAACTCACGGCCATGCGCGCCGCCGGCCTGCCGGTGCGCCGCATCGCCGGGGCCGTGCTGCAGGCCGGGGGGGTGCTCATGGTGGTGGCCCTGCTGCTGGGGGAGGTGGTGGCCCCGGCCAGCGAGCGCCAGGCCCAGGGCATGCGCACCTTCGCCCATTCCGAGCGCATCCAGGTGGGGGGCACCGGGCTCTGGGCCCGGGAGGGGAACGACTATCTCAACGTGCAGGTGATCATGCCCGGACTGCGGCTGCATGACATCCGCGTCTACCGTTTCGACGGGGACCGTCACCTGACCGAGATGGTCCAGGCCCGCTCGGCCCGCTACACCGGGGGGCAATGGCTGATGCAGGACGTCACCCGCAGCCGCATCTCCCTGGAGGGGGTGGCGGTGGAACGCGCCGCCGAGGAATCCTGGGAGCGGCTGCTGGCCCCGGAGTTGTTCGACGTGGTGGTGGTGGAGCCGCAGCAGATGTCCGCCTGGACCCTGTGGCGCTACATCACCTATCTGCGGGACAACAGCCTGGACGCCGCACCGTATGAGCTGGCCTTCTGGAGCCGCTTCACCACACCCCTCTCCAGCCTGGTGATGCTGCTGCTGGCGCTGCCCTTCGTCTTCGGCTCCCTGCGCTCGGGGGGGGCGGGGCAGCGGCTGTTCATCGGCATCCTGGTGGGGGTGGGCTTCCATCTGCTCAACCGCATGCTCAACCACATGGGTCTGGTCTACGGGCTTCCCCCCCTGGTAAGCGCGGCGCTGCCCATGCTGCTGTTCCTGGCGGTTGCCGTGGCGGCCCTGCGCCGGGTGCGCTAGGCCTTCAGATCCCCCCCGAGCGGTCGGGTCCCAGGCGGATCAGGCGGGTGCCGGAGAGCAGGTCGTGGAGCATGAGCTTCTGCGGATGCAGCAGCGTCCAGGCCAGGCCCGCCAGCACCACCGCGGCCACGCCGGCCGCCATGGGCCCGTTGCCCCCGCTCCAGAGCCGGAGCCCCCAGAGGACCAGCACCCACTGGGCCAGGCCCGTGCCGAACCGGGCCAGGGACTGCAGCCAGGTGACCCGGCCGCCGGAGCGGGATACCAGGCGCATGCGCCAGGTCTGCATGGGCAGGCTGATGCCGCCGTGGGTCCAGAACCAGCCGTAGTAGAGGAAGGCCGACAGGGCCACCAGGAAGACATAGGCGGGATACCAGGGATGTTCCGGGGTGATGCCCCCGAAGATGCTCACCACCAGGGTGACCAGCAGCAGCACGGCCAGGACCATGATGCCATCGTAGACGATGCAGCCCAGGCGGCGCAGCAGGCCCACGGGGGCGGGATGGGGGGCAGGGGCGGAGTCGTTCATGGGACAATCAGGCAATGGGGAAGGCCCGTATTATAGGCCCCGGCACCAGGCCGCGGCCAAGGGTCCGCCGTCCCCGCCTGACACCCGCGGCGGATGGGGCCTATACTGGACCTGCCGGCGCACCGCCGGGTGGGTCTCAGCAACGGGAGCCAGGCCATGAGCATGGAAAACGAGGGCAGGCGTCACTTTCACCGCGTCCGTTTCGACGGCCGTGCCTTTCTCACCTTCGAGAGCGGCGACGAGTTGCCGGTGGAACTGATGGACCTTTCTCTCCAGGGGGCCCTGGTGCGCACGGCGGATCCGCTGCCCGAGGACCGCCACACCGCCTACGGCTATCTGCGGGTGCCCCTGAACCCCGATTTCCACATCCTGCTCATGGTCCAGGTGGTGCGCATGGATGGCCACGACCTGGGGCTGCGGGTGACCCAGATGGATCTGGAGAGCGCGCAGCACCTGCGCCGCATCGTGGAGTTGAACCTGGGGGACCCGGAACTGCTCAACCGCGATCTGGCGGCCCTGGTGAACACATGATGCGCAGGGCGGCCATGGCGATGAAACCGTGCCCCGGGGTCCGGGGTCCAATCCGGGTATGACGACCGCTGCGGGGCCCGCATCATGAACCTTGGCCGCCGATCCCCCATCCTGCGCATCCTTCCCTGGCTGCTGCCCCTGCTGGCGGGCCTGGTGCTGGCCTTTGCCGTCCAGGCCCGGGATGGAGGGGAGCGCATGGGCTTGATGCTGGAGGTGGACGGGGCCATCGGTCCGGCCACCAGCGACTACTTCCTGCGGGGCCTGGAGGCCGCCCGGGAGATGGATGCGGAACTGGTGTTGGTGCGCCTGGACACCCCCGGTGGCCTGGACAGCGCCATGCGGGACATGATCCAGGGCATCCTTGCCTCCCCGGTGCCGGTGGTCACCTATGTGGCCCCCTCCGGGGCGCGGGCCGCCAGCGCCGGGACCTATCTGCTCTATGCCAGCCACGTGGCGGCCATGGCGCCGGCCACCAACCTGGGGTCGGCCACGCCGGTGCAGATCGGCGGGGGCGGCCTGCCCGGCATGCCCGATGCCGGGCAGGACAGGGCGCCGGAGGGTGAAACGCCGGCCCCCGATGGCCCGCAGGGGGATGAAGCGGAGACGACGGGGCAGGACGAAACAGGGCAACCGCCCCCCCGCCGCGGCAGCACCGCCATGGAGCGCAAGGTCCTGGAGGATGCCGTGGCCTACATCCGTGGCCTGGCGGAACTGCGCGGGCGCAATGCCGACTGGGCCGAGGCCGCCGTGCGCGAGGCGGTGAGCCTGGGGGCCACCCAGGCCCTGGAGCAGGGGGTCATCGACCGGGTGGCGGACAGCACGGGGGATCTCCTGCGCCAGATCGACGGCCTGACGGTGCGCCTGGACCGGGGCGAGCGCACCCTGGACACCGCGGGGCTGCAGCTGGTGCAGCGGGAACCCGACTGGCGTACCCGCCTGCTGGCGGTCCTCACCAACCCCAACGTCGCCTACATCCTCATGCTGGTGGGGATCTACGGCATCATCTTCGAACTGGCCAATCCCGGCAGCATCTTCCCCGGGGTGGTGGGGACCATCAGCCTGATCCTGGCCCTGTACGCCTTCCAGGTGCTGCCCATCAACTATGCCGGGCTGGCCCTGATCCTCGTCGGGGTGGTCCTCATGATCGCCGAGGCCTTCGTCCCCAGCCTGGGTATCCTCGGATTCGGCGGGGTGGCCGCCTTCGTCTTCGGTTCCATCATCCTGGTGGACGAGGGCAATCTGGGCATCTCCATCCCCCTCATTGGCGGCACCGCCCTGGTGTCGGCCCTGTTCTTCGTCTGGGTGCTGGGCCGCTTCTTCCAGATGCGCCGGCGCCATGTCACCACCGGTCGGGAGGAGATGATCGGCGCCGTGGGCACCGCCCTGAAGGACTTTTCCGGGGGCAGCGGAAGGATCCGGGTGCACGGCGAGTCCTGGCTGGCCCGCAGTGAAATCCCCGTCTCCCAGGGTGAAACCGTCCGGGTGACGGCCATGGATGGCCTCACCCTCACGGTGGAGCCTGCCCGTGTAACCGGAACCCCGAAAGGAGCCTCGTCATGATCCTCGCCCTGGTGGTCCCCCTGGCCCTGGTCCTGGGCCTGCTTGTCCTGTCCATCCGCGTGCTGCGGGAATACGAGCGCGGTGTCGTCTTCTTCCTCGGCCGCTTCCAGGCCGTGAAGGGCCCGGGGCTGATCCTGGTGATCCCGGTCATCCAGCAGATGGTGCGGGTGGACCTGCGGCTCATCACCCTGGATGTCCCCAGCCAGGACGTGATCTCCCAGGATAACGTCACGGTGCGGGTCAACGCCGTGCTCTACTTCCGGGTGGTGGATCCGGAGAAGGCCATCATCCAGGTGGAGGACTACTACAGCGCCACCAGCCAGCTGGCCCAGACCACCCTGCGTTCGGTGTTGGGTAAGCACGACCTGGACGAGATGCTGTCGGAGCGGGACCGGCTCAACGACGACATCCAGTCCATCCTGGACAGCCAGACCGACAGCTGGGGCATCAAGGTGGCCAACGTGGAGATCAAACACGTGGACCTGGACGACACCATGATCCGCGCCATCGCCCGCCAGGCGGAGGCGGAGCGGGAACGCCGCGCCAAGGTGATCCACGCCGAGGGGGAGCTGCAGGCGGCGGCCAAGCTCACCGAGGCGGCGGATGTCCTCTCCGGCAGCCCCCAGGCCCTGCAGCTGCGCTACCTGCAGACCATGAGCGACATGGCCAACAAAAACACCTCCACCGTGATCTTCCCCTTCCCCTTCGACCTCATGGGGGCCTTCACCGGCGCCGCCGGGGCGGGGCGCAAGGCGCCCCCGCGGGACGTTGCCGGTGAACGCACCGGCGGGGGCGGGGCATGACGCGGGAGACCCCGCTGATCGACCGTTTCCTGGATGCCCTGTGGATGGAACAGGGGTTGAGCGATCACACCCTGGCGGCCTACCGCGCGGACCTGAAGGGGCTGGACCGCTGGCTGGAGGGGCAGGGGGTGACCCTGGAGGCGGCGGACCGGTCCCGGCTTCTGGCCTACCTGGCCCATCGCATGGAGCAGGGGGCGCGGCCCCGCACCATGGCGCGGCTGCTCTCCACCCTGCGCCGCTTCTATGGCCACCTGGCACAGCAGGGGATGATCCCGGAAGACCCCACGGCCCGCATCGATGCGCCGCGGCTGGGCCGGCCGCTGCCCGACGCCCTCACCGAGGTGGAGGTGGAGGCCCTGCTCCGGGCCCCGGACCCGGAGGACGACCTGGGGCTGCGGGACCGGGCCATGCTGGAGGTACTCTACGCCACCGGCCTGCGCGTCTCCGAACTGGTGGGCCTGCGCCTGGGGCAGACGAACCTGCGCCACGGCGTGGTGCGCACCCTGGGCAAGGGGGGCAAGGAACGCCTGGTGCCCCTGGGGGAGGAGGCGGTGGACTGGCTGCAGGCCTATCTGGACACGGCGCGTCCGGCCCTGCTGCGGGGGCGCGGCCAGTCCGAGGCGGTGTTCGTCACCCGCCGGGGCGAGGCCATGACGCGCCAGGCCTTCTGGTACGCTATCCGTCGCCACGCCGCCGCCGCCGGCATCCGCAAGCACCTCTCCCCGCACACCCTGCGCCATGCCTTCGCCACCCACCTGCTCAACCACGGGGCCGACCTGCGCGTGGTGCAGATGTTGCTGGGACATGCCAGCCTGTCCACCACCCAGATCTACACCCATGTGGCCCGCGAGCGGCTCAAATCCCTGCACGCGGAACACCATCCCCGGGGGTGACCCGGGGATCCCGCCATCCATCCCAGACCCAGCGAGTCGACTGCATGTACCGAACCATCCCGATCCTTGTATTGCTCTGCCTGACCCTCCTGCCCCTCACGGCGCCCGCCAAGGACGACGGGACCATCGCCGCCCTGCGCGAGCGGGTGGCCGAGCTGGTCCCCGACACCGAGCCCAGTGACATCCGCGAGACGCCGGTGGCCGGGCTCTACCAGGTGCGTTTCGGGGCCCGCCTGTTCTACATCACGGCGGACGGGGCGTATGTCCTGGAGGGCAACCTCGTGGAGGTGGATACGGGGCGCAACCTCACCGAGGCCGCCCGCGCCGTGGGCCGGCGCGGGATGCTGGCGCAGATGGATGAGAAGGACATGGTGGTCTACCCCGCCCGCGGGGAGGAGAAACACGAGATCACGGTGTTCACCGATGTGGACTGCCCCTACTGCCGCCGCCTCCATGACGAGGTGGAGGCGCTGAACGAGGCGGGGGTGACGGTGCGTTACCTCATGTTCCCCCGTTCCGGGCAGGGCTCACCGGGCTTTGACAAGATGGTCCGGGTGTGGTGCGCCGACGACCCGGCGGCGGCCTTCAACCGGGCCAAGGCGGACAAGCCGGTGAAGGCCGAGGCCTGCGAGACCCCGGTGCGCGAGCACATGACCCTGGGGCACAGGATGGGGGTCCGGGGGACGCCGGCCATCCTCCTGGAGAGCGGCGAGATGCTCCCGGGGTACCGCCCGGCCGAGCGGATCCTCCAGGCCCTGGAACAGGCCGGGGCCTGAGGACGGCCGCCCCGGGTGCCCCCGGCGGGCACCCCGGGGCCGCGCTTCAGAACAACAGGGCCATCATCCTGCGGCGGTATTCGTTCACCAGCGGATGATGGGCCCCCAGCAGCTCGAAGGCGGCGAGCAGGCCCTTGTGGCCCGCGTCATCCCCGTAGCGGCGGTGCTTCTTCATCAGCCGCATGAGCCGTTCCAGCCCCCCGCCGTGATCCCCCTGCAGGATGCGGGCGGCCCCCAGGCGGTGCAGGGCCTCCGGATCGTCCGGGTCCGCCTCCAGACGCGCCTCCAGGGCCGGCCATTCCCCCGGATCCCCGGCGACGCGGGCGAAGTGCAGTTCCGACTCGATCCGTTTCACGTCCTCCCGCTGGTGCAGGTCCATGGGCAGGCTCTTCACCAGCGCCTCCGCCTCGTCGGCCCGACCCAGCTGGAGCAGGGCCCGGGCCTGGTCGATCTTGAGCTCCTCCTTCTCCGGCCGAGCCCGGCGGGCGGCCTCGAACTGCTCCACGGCGGCATGGGCGTCCCCCCGCTCCAGGGCCTCGCGCCCGGCCCGCAGCGCATCGGATTCGGGTCCGGGCAGGTGACGTTCCAGCAATTCGCGCACCGCCGACTCCGGCTGCACACCCATGAACTGGTCCGCCACCTCCCCGTCCCGGAAGAGCATCACCGTGGGCAGGCTGCGCACCCCGTACTCCATGGCCAGCTCCTGCTCCTGGTCGGTGTTCACCTTGGCCAGGAGGAAGCCCCCGGCGTACTCCTCCGCCAGCTTCGACAGGATGGGGATCAGCATCTGGCAGGGCTGGCACCAGTCCGCCCAGAAGTCCACCAGGACAGGCCGGTTGTGGGACTCCTGGAGCACCAGGGACGGGAACTGCTCGCGGGAGACCTCAATGATGTGGGGAGATGTGCTCATCGGGATTGACCTTGTCGTGAATGTCGGATGAATCGGTTCAACAATGTTGTCTTCCGGGGTTCATTGTCGGGACGGCCGGCGGCGTCTTCAAGGCCGGCCCACTTGTGGTTTGCGGGGAGGTTGCATACAGTAGCCGCGCCTTTTCCACCGGACCGTCACCCGCCCATGGGCGCCTCATCCGACTACACCTCCTCCGATATCGAGGTCCTCTCGGGCCTGGACCCGGTGCGCAAGCGACCGGGGATGTACACCGACACCACCCGGCCCAACCACCTGGCCCAGGAGGTGATCGACAACGCCGTGGACGAGGCCATCGCCGGCCACGCCGACCGCATCGACGTGGTGCTCCATGGCGATGGCTCCCTGTCCGTGGCCGACAACGGCCGGGGTATGCCGGTGGATCCCCATCCCCGGGAGAAGCGGCCCGGTGTGGAGGTGATCCTGGGAACGCTGCATGCCGGCGGCAAGTTCTCCCAGAAGAGCTACCGCTTCTCCGGCGGGCTCCACGGCGTGGGGGTGTCGGTGGTCAACGCCCTGTCGGAGCACCTGGAGGTGAGCATCCGCCGTGACGGGCGGGAATACCGCATGACCTTCGCCGACGGCCACCGCCAGAGCGAGCTGGAGGTCATGGGGGAGGTGGGCCGCCGCAATACCGGCACCACCCTGCGCTTTCGCCCCAACCCGTCCTATTTCGACACCCCCCGTTTCTCCGTACCCCGGCTCCAGCACATCCTGCGGGCCAAGGCGGTGCTCTGCCCGGGCCTGGCCGTCTCCTTCCAGGACGAGAACAGCGGTGAGCGTTGCGACTGGTGCTACGAGGCCGGGCTGCGGGACTACCTGGTGGAGGCCCTGGACGGGGCCCCCCGCGAGCCCGGGGAACCCTTCATGGGCAGCGTCAGCGGCGAGACGGATGCCGTGGACTGGGCCGTGGTCTGGTTGCCCGAGGGGGGCGAGCCGGTGGCCGAGAGCTACGTGAACCTGATCCCCACGACCCAGGGGGGCACCCACGTGAACGGCCTGCGCACCGGGCTCACCGATGCCGTGCGCGAGTTCTGCGAGTTCCGAAACCTGGTGCCCCGGGGGGTGCGCATCACCCCGGAGGATGTCTGGGACAATGTCGCCTACATCCTCTCCTTCAAGATGCTGGACCCGCAGTTCGCGGGCCAGACCAAGGAACGCCTCTCCTCCCGGGAGGCGGCGCCGTTCATCTCCGGCGTGGTCAAGGACGCCTTCAGCCTCTGGCTGAACCAGCATCCCGGCGCCGGGGAGCGCATCGCCGAACTGGCCATCGCCAGCGCCCAGAAGCGTCTGCGGGCCGGGCGCAAGGTGGTGCGCAAGAAGGTGACCCAGGGGCCCACCCTGCCGGGCAAACTGGCGGACTGCGCCGCCCAGGACCTGGCGCGCACGGAGCTGTTCCTGGTGGAGGGGGACTCTGCCGGCGGTTCGGCCAAGCAGGCCCGGGACCGGGACTTCCAGGCCATCATGCCGCTGCGGGGCAAGATCCTGAATGCCTGGGAGGTGGACCCGGACCAGGTGCTGGCCTCCCAGGAGATCCACGACATCAGCGTCGCCATCGGTGTCCATCCCGGGGCCCCGGACCTGGAGGGCCTGCGCTACGGCAAGGTCTGCATCCTGGCGGACGCCGATTCCGACGGCCTGCACATCGCCACCTTGCTGTGTGCCCTGTTCGTGCGCCACTTCCGCCCCCTGGTGGAGCAGGGGCGGGTGTTCGTGGCCATGCCGCCGCTGTTTCGCATCGACGTGGGCAAGGAGGTGCACTACGCCCTGGACGAGGAGGAAAAGGCCGGCATCCTGCAGCGCATCCAGGCGGAGAAGAGGAAGGGCAAGGTGGCCGTCACCCGCTTCAAGGGCCTGGGGGAGATGAACCCCATCCAGCTGCGGGAGACCACCATGGCCCCGGACACCCGCCGTCTGGTGCAGCTGACCCTGGACGACGGCGACGATACCGGCCGGCTGCTGGACATGCTCCTGGCCAAGAAGCGGGCCGCCGACCGGCGTGCCTGGCTGGAGTCCAAGGGGCATCTGGCCGAGGTATCCTGAACCATTCCTGCGAGGGGAGCGACATGGCAAGACCCATGGTTGGATTTGGAACGCGCCTGCTGCTGGTGGTCATCAGCATCCTGGGCATCATCGTGGCCATGACCGGCATCCTGGAGCTTCTGGCCGGGGGCATGGGCAGTTTCTATCCGCCGGCCCTGCGCTTTCCCGGTCACGGTGTGGTGCTGACCGTGGCGGGCTATCTCATGATGGTGCCCATGGGCTGGCTCTACTGGCGCGACGCCCAGTCCGACTGAGGGCCCCGCGCCCATCCCCTTCCCGCGGCGGTGCGTCCGCCGCATCGACCCCCGAACCCCCGGATCCATGACCGAGAGCGCATACCTGCCCGAAGGCGTCGAGCAACAGCCACTGAAGACCTTCACGGAGAAGGCGTACCTGGATTACTCCATGTACGTCATCCTGGACCGGGCCCTGCCCCATGTGGGGGACGGGCTCAAGCCGGTGCAGCGTCGCCTGGTGTATGCCATGAGCGAGCTGGGCCTGTCGGCCCTGTCCAAGCACAAGAAGTCCGCCCGCACCGTGGGGGACGTGCTGGGCAAGTATCATCCCCACGGGGATGCCGCCTGCTACGAGGCCATGGTGCTCCTGGCCCAGCCCTTCTCCTCCCGCTATCCCTTCGTGGACGGGCAGGGCAACTGGGGTTCGGCGGATGATCCCAAGTCCTTCGCCGCCATGCGCTACACCGAGGCGCGCCTGTCCCCCTACGCCCAGCTGCTGCTGTCGGAACTGGGGCAGGGCACCGTGGACTGGATCCCCAACTTCGACGGCACCCTGGAGGAACCCAGGGTCCTGCCGGCCCGTCTGCCCAACGTGCTCCTCAACGGTGGCTCGGGCATCGCCGTGGGCATGGCCACCGACATCCCGCCCCATAACCTCAAGGAGGTGGCCGCCGCCTGCGTGCACCTGCTGGAGCACCCGGATGCGGATGCCGACGCCCTGTGCGCCCACATGCCCGGACCCGATTTCCCCACGGAGGCGGAGATCATCACCCCCCGGGAGGAACTGCTGGCCCTGTATCGCAGCGGCCAGGGCAGCCTGCGCATGCGCGCCCGGTTTGAACACGAAAACGGCGATCTCATCATCACCGCCCTGCCGTTCCAGGTCTCCGGGGCCAAGGTGCTGGAGCAGATCGCGGCGCAGATCCAGGCGAAGAAGCTGCCCATGGTGGAGGACCTGCGGGACGAGTCGGACCACGAGCATCCCACCCGTCTGGTGATCACCCCGCGCAACAGCCGCGTGGACCGGGAATCCCTCATGGCGCACCTGTTCGCCACCACCGACCTGGAACGCAGCTACCGCGTCAATCTGAACGTCATCGGCCTGGACGGGCGACCCCAGGTCAAGGCCCTGCCGGAACTGCTCTCGGAATGGCTGCGTTTTCGCATCGAGACGGTGCGCCGGCGCCTGCAATGGCGTCTGGACAAGGTGGAGAAGCGCCTGCATATCCTGGAGGGGCTGCTGGTCGCCTATCTGAACATCGACGAGGTGATCCGCATCATCCGGGAATACGACGAGCCCGGACCGGAACTGATGCGCCGCTTCGGGCTCACCGAGGCCCAGGCGGAGGCCATCCTGGAGCTGAAGCTGCGCCACCTGGCGCGCCTGGAGGAGATGAAGATCCGGGGGGAGCAGGACGAACTCCAGCAGGAGCGGGATCACCTGCAGGCCACCCTGGGATCGGAGGAGAGGCTGCGCGCCCTGGTGGGGGAGGAGATCCGTGCCGATGCCGGGCGCTTCGGCGATGCGCGCCGTTCCCCCATCGTGGCCCGGGCCGCGGCCCAGGCCCTGGACGAGTCCGCCCTGGTGCCCTCGGAGCCGCTGACGGTGGTCCTCTCCCGCATGGGCTGGGTGCGGGCCGCCAAGGGCCACGAGGTGGACGCCCCGGGGCTCAACTACAAGTCGGGGGACGCCTATCAGTCCGCCGCCCCCGGGCGCAGCAACCAGCCGGCGGTCTTTCTGGACAGCACCGGGCGCAGCTATACCCTCCCGGCCCACAGCCTGCCCTCCGCCCGGGGCCAGGGGGAGCCCCTGTCCGGGCGGCTGTCGCCGCCGGACGGGGCGCGCTTCATCGGCGTCATGATGGGGGCCGGGGAGGACCGCTATGTCCTGGCCACGGACCACGGTCACGGTTTCATCGTCCGCCTGGAGGACCTGATGACCCGCAACCGTACCGGCAAGGCGGTGCTCACCGTGCCCGCCGGGGCGCAGGTGCTGCACCCCCTGCGCATCCACGATCTGCAAGGGCAGTACCTGGCGGCGGCCAGCAGCGCCGGCCATCTGCTGATCCTCCCGCTGTCGGAACTGCCGCAGATGGCCCGGGGCAAGGGCAACAAGATCCTCCATATCCCCACGGACCGGCTGAAGTCGGGGGAGGAGACCCTGGCGGCCCTGGCGCTGGTGGGCGCCGGCACCCCCCTGACCGTGGTGGCCGGGAAGAAGACCAAGACCATGAAGCCGGAGGAATGGGGCGACTATCTGGGGGAGCGGGGCCGGCGCGGCCAGAGGTTGCCCCGGGGCTACCAGAAGGTGGATCGCCTGCAGGCGGGCTGAGGCTCCGGGAGAACCCGGGAGCGCACAGGGGGGGATGGTGGCCGGCGGCCGTGCGGGTAGGGCATGCGGCGGCGGGTGCGTGTCCTGCCCGCAATACCGATCGGTCTGCCAGCTCCACTCAGGCTTGAATTTTCACCCCCGGCCCCCATCTAATACGCCGGTCCCTTTAGGTCATGACGCAATCACGGAGAGCCCATGAAACGCATCGCCCTTTTCCTGGCCACCAACCTGGCCATCATCGTGGTGCTGAGCATCACCCTGCGGCTTTTGGGGGTGGAGCGCATCCTGGACGAGACCGGCACCGGTCTGGACTACACCAGCCTGCTGATCTTCGCCGCGGTCTTCGGTTTCGGCGGCTCGTTCATCTCCCTGGCCATCTCCAAGTGGATGGCCAAGATGAGCATGGGGGTGCAGGTGATCGAACAGCCCCGCAGTCCCGATGAGCTGTGGCTGGTGGAGACCGTGCGCCGCCAGGCCCGTCAGGCGGGCATCGGCATGCCTGAGGTGGGCATCTTCAACTCCCCGGAGCCCAACGCCTTTGCCACCGGCATGAGCCGCAACAACGCCCTGGTGGCGGTGAGCACCGGCCTGCTGCAGAACATGGGCCGGGACGAGGTGGAGGCCGTGCTGGGGCACGAGGTGAGCCACGTGGCCAACGGGGACATGGTGACCCTGGCCCTGATCCAGGGGGTGGTGAACACCTTTGTCATCTTCCTGGCGCGGGTGATCGGTCATGTGGTGGACCGGGTGGTGTTCAAGAACGAGGAGGGCCATGGCCCGGCCTTCTGGATCACCACCATCGTGGCGGAGATCGTGCTGGCCATCCTGGCCTCCATCATCGTCATGTGGTTCTCGCGCCGGCGGGAGTTCCGCGCCGACGCCGGCGGTGCCGAACTGGCGGGCCGCGAGAAGATGATCCACGCCCTGGAGCGCCTGCGGGCGGCCCAGGGGATGCCCGCCCAGATGCCGGACCAGATGCGGGCCTTCGGTATCCGCGGCGGGGGTATGGCCCAGGGCCTCAAGCGCCTGTTCATGACCCATCCCCCGCTGGAGGAGCGGATCATGGCCCTGAAGGCCGCGGGCTGAGCCCGACACGAGCGGTGATGATGCATGCGGGGGCCCTTCGGGGCCCCCGTTTGCATTTGGGAGCCGTTAACCGGTGGTGGAGAAGTCGTAGTCCAGGGATTCGGAGGGGGGTTGGAGGAAGTTGCCCTGGATGTAGTTGATGCCCAGCCCCCAGAGGATGGAGAGGCTGGCGGCGTCCTCCACCTGCTGGGCGATGACCAGCCGGTTCTGGGTGTGGGCGGTGTCGGTGATGCGCCCCAGGGTCTCCTGGTTCTCCTGGCTGCTGGCCAGGTTGCGGGTGAAGGAGGCGTCCACCTTCAGGTAATCCGCGGGCACGTGGTTGAGCACCTGGAAGGGATTGAGGCCGTTGCCGAAGTCCTCCAGGGCAAAGCCGCAATGGACGCTGCGCAGGGTCTTCACGAACTCCTTGGCCTGGCGCAGGTAGGCCACCACGGTGGATTCCTTCATCTCGAAGACGACGCACTGGGCGGGGATGCGTTTTTCCTTCAGGCGTTCCATGATCCAGGGCAGGATCTGGGGGTCGTGCAGGGAGCCGGCGGTGATCTTGATGAAGAAGACCGTCTCGTGTCCGGCCTTGCGCTGCACCGCCAGGCGTTCAATGGCGTGTTCGATGACCCAGCGGTCCAGGTCCGTGGCGATGCCGGTGCGCTCGGCGCTGGGCAGGAACTGGGCCGGGCTGACGGCCTCCCCGTGCTCGTCCAGCAGCCGCATGAACACCTCGTAGCGCTCGCCGCCCTCGCCGTGGAGGCCGACGATGGGCTGGAACAGCAGATGCAGGCGGTTGTCCCGGATGGCCGCGGTGATGCGCTCGTTCCAGGTCTCGTCCAGCTGCTTCTGGGTCATCTCCCCTTCCTTGGGCCGGTACACCTGCATGCGGTTGCCGCCCTGGCGGCCCGCCTGTTCGCAGGCCTTCTGTGCCCGGGAGAGGAGTTCGTTCACGTCCGGGGCATTCTCGTCGACGCGGGCCACCCCCATGGAGGCGGTGCAGGTGATGGAGCGCCCCTCCACATCGCAGATGTGGTGGGCGATCTGCCCCAGCAGGGTGTGGGCGAAGGCCTCCATGTCCGCCTGTTCCCAGCGCAGGGAGAGGATGGCGAAGGCCTCGCCGTCAAAGCGGGCGACGATATCCCCCTCGCCGCAGGTATCCTCCAGCACCTTGCCGATATCCGCCAGCACCAGGTCTCCGCCGGCCACGCCCACGGCCTCGCGGATATCGGCGAAACGGTCGATGCGCAGCTCCATGAGACTGGCGTTCCCCTTGCCCTGGTTGGCCCGGCCCAGGGTGCGCTGCAGCTGCTCGATGAAGTATTGGCGGTTGTAGAGGCCGGTGACCAGATCCCGCTGGGCCAGGTAGTTGAGCTGGCGCTCCAGTTCCCGGGTATTGCTGCGGTTGCGGATGAGGATCTGGGTGCAGGGCTCGCCGTCGATGGTGGCCGGACTGAACTCCATGCGGGCGGCGAAGGGGGTGCCGTCGGCGCGGGTGAGCTGCAACTCCAGGGCCTGTGCCTCCGCTTCCCCGTCGGCCGGATCGGGGGGGACCCCGCCTTCGTGGCCACGCAGGAATTCCTTCAGGGCCGGCTGGTCCTCCCGGGAGACCATGTCCATGAGGGGCATCCCTTCCAGTTCCTCCTCGTCCGTATAGCCGAAGAGTTCCAGATAGGCGCTGTTGGCGTAGGTGTGCATGCCCTCGTGCACGTAGGCGATGGCATCCCGGGAGCTGTCCAGCAGGGTCTTGCAGCGGCGTTCCGTCTCCCGCAGGGAGGCTTCACAGGCCTTGAGCTGGCGCCATTGCTGCTGATGGGCGGCAGCCCGGGCCACCACATGGCGCAGGTGGTCGAAGCGGTCCTTGTGCACCAGGTCGTGGGCGCCGGCCTCCAGGCATTCCACCACATCGCTGTCGGTGGCCTCGGTGAGGGCGATGACGGGGGCGTGGCGGCCCATGCGGCGGTTGCTCTCCACCACGGTTTCCAGGGGGAGCTGGGCCTGCCCCAGGGTGCAGAGGATGACATCCGGGGCGTGGTCCCTGAGCTTGTCCTCCAGGTCCTGGGCGTCCGTTACCCGCTGCGGCCGCACGGCCAGCCCCGCGGACTTGAGCGCGCTGACCATCTTCTCGGCGTCGTTCAGGTCCGGGTCGATGATCAAGAGGCGGATGATGTGGTCCATGCCTTCGGGTCCGGGCTGCGCGGGGCGGGGCCGTTGCGCGGGGGCGTCCGGTGATTATACAGACAAGGCCGGAGGGGTGAACATCGCCCCGCCCCCGCGGGGCCGCGGCGGGGGCGGCCGGGGACCGTGGGGATCAGAGCAGATCCGGCCAGCGCTCCTCGTCTGTGGGGGAGGGGCGTCCCGCCGTGGGTTCCTGCGGGTTGTCGCGGGGGGGAGGGGTGCGGTAACGGAACTGGGTGAAGCGGGTGGTCTGGCGCTCTGCGTAGGGCAGGAGCACCTCCCGGATCCCCCCTTCCAGATGCACCCGGATGCGCTCCCCCAGCTGGAACAGGCCCGTGCGGCACACCAGGGTGGCGGGCTGGCCCAGCACCTGGATGGCCGGAAGCAGCAGCGCGGGTTCAGGGCGGCCGGCCCCGTTGTGGCGCGGAACGGGGCTGACCTCCACCGGCAGGGCCCGGGGGGCCAGCATCTTCACCCCCAACTCCAGCGCTCCGTCCTCGCCCTGGATCATCCGGCGGATCATGCCCAGACGCCAGGTGTTTTGGGGATCGCGCCGGTCCCGCAGGATCAACAGTTCGCCCACCTGGGCCCGGGTGAGGCCGTCACCGCTCCAGCGCAGGCGGAATCCCCCGGCGCTGGCGTCCATGATCCGCCAGCGGGTGATCCCCTCACCGGCGGGGGAGGGGGCCGGTTCCGGCTCCGGCTCCGGTGGTTCGGGTTCCGCGTCCCGGATCGGTCGGCGCCGGGCCACCTGGTCCCACAGGCCGGCACTGCCCTCGCCGGGCAGATCCTTCAGGTAGCTGACGCTGATGCCCTCCTCCTGTTCCTGGGGGGGAGGAGACAGCTCGGCCAGGGTGAAGAGGGCCTCCAGGGCCTCCTCCCGGGAGCGGGCGGGGCCTTCCTCCGGGTCATCCCCGTGTCCGTGTCCAGGACGCCCGTCGCCTTCACTTCCCCCGCGCAGGGCGCGGTGGATCGCGTCCATGCCGATGGCCGCTTCCATCTCGCCCTGGCCCGGGCTGCGGCTGAAGCGGCGCCGGGCGGTGTTGGTCCAGGCCTGGATGACCCGGCTTGCCTGGTCGCTGCTGAGGTGGGGGGGATGCCCGGGTTCGGGGGCTGCCCCGGTGCAGGCCCGCAGCCGCCGGAGCAGGGGGGCAGGGTTCAGATAGCGGATGG
>NZ_NRSK01000024.1 GCF_016584115.1 Ectothiorhodospira mobilis | reverse complement strand
GGACAAGCCCTTCGCCCCGCGCGCGGGGCGAAGGGGACAGGGCGGGGCGGGGACCTATCCCCCCGTCCCCGCCGGTGGGGTCAGCCGCGCTGCTTGAGCATGTCGGCGATGATGGGGGCCAGGATGATCTCCATGGCCAGGCCCATCTTGCCGCCGGGCACGACGATGGTGTTGCGGCGCGACATGAAGGAGTCGTGGATCATGTTCAGCAGGTAGGGGAAGTCCACGCCGAACCTCTTCGGGTTGCGGAAGCGGATCACCACCAGGCTCTCGTCCGGGGTGGGGATGTCCCGGGCGATGAAGGGGTTGGAGGTGTCCACCGTGGGCACGCGCTGGAAGTTGATGTCGGTCTTGGAGAACTGGGGCGTGATGTAGTGCACGTAGTCGGGCATGCGCCGCAGCATGGTGTCCACGATGGCCTCGGCGGTGTAGCCGCGCTCGGCGCTGTCCCGGAAGATCTTCTGGATCCATTCCAGGTTGACGATGGGCACCACGCCGATCCCCAGGTCCACGTGCTGGGCCACGTCCACGTTCGCGTCCTTGTCGGTCACCAGGCCGTGTAGGCCCTCGTAGAACAGCAGGTCGGTGTTCTCGGGCATGTCCTCCCAGGGGGTGAACTCCCCGGCCTTGAGGCTGGTGCCCAGGCGGGCGTTGTGCTGCTCCGCCTCCTCCTGGCTGTGGATGTAGTAGCGCTTCTTGCCGCGCCCGGTCTCGCCGTAGACCCGGAAGGTCTCCTCCAGCTTGTCGAACAGGTTGGACTCGGGCCCGAAATGGCTGAAGTGGTTGTTGCCCTGGGCGGCGGCCTCCTTCATGGCCTGCTTCATCTCCACCCGGTTGTAGCGGTGGAAGCTGTCGCCCTCGATGATCACCGGATTGATCTTCTCGCGGCGGAAGATGTGCTCGAAGGCGTTCTTGACGGTGGAGGTTCCGGCGCCGGACGAGCCGGTGACGGCCAGGATCGGATGTTTCCTCGACATCTACATACTCCTCTTTTCCCGATGGTTGAATGCTGTGCGCTGTTGTCTTGGGTCCCCCGGGCCGGGCCGGGGGACTGATCTTGTTGTTCGCGGATCCTGGGGCCCTAGTCTGAACGGAATATTCTTAGAACACCAGACGGACGCCCGCGGGGGTCCCGCCGGCAGCGGCCGTCCCCGGGGGGATCGGTCGGCGGCCGGAGGCAGGCGTCTGCCGGGGTCGGCCGGGGAGGCGTTGCGGGGCTATTGGTACACCATCGCCCGGGCGCGGGGCAAGCAGGACCCGGCCATAGCCCGGGGGATCAGTCTTCCCCGGAGCGGGCCGGGGGGGCTGTGGCGGGGGCTGCGGCCTCCCCGGGCTGGAGCCGGGCCAGGGCCTCGTGGAAGCTGGGGAAGACATTCTCGCGGCCGATCTCGTCCAGGAGTCCCGCCCGTTCCATGGCCGCCTCCACCGGTTTCTTCAGGCCGCTGAACATCAGGGTGCACTCCGCCGCCTTCAGGTCCGTGATGAGACCGCGGATGCGGTCGATGCCGGAGGCGTCGATGCGGTTGAGGCTGTGGCCCATGACCAGCAGGGCGCGGGCCTCCGGGTGCCGCGCGATGGCGTCCATCACCGCCTCCTCGAAGTGGGCCGCGTTCATGAACACCAGGGAGGCGTCGAAGCGCAGGGTGACGAAGTCGGCGTGGGCCGGTTCGTTGTCACCATTGGTGATGGATCCGGCCGGGGAGCCGTCCGCCCGCAGGGGGCGGATCTCATACCGCGGCCGCACCGTGCCGATGAGGAAGACAAGACTGGCCAGGGCGGTGCCCACGATCACCCCGGCGGCCAGGTTGGGGGCCATGTACAGGGTGACGGCGAAGGTGAGAAAGCCCGCCAGGCCATCGGCGCGGCTCACCTTCCAGTAGCGCCCCAGGGTGCGGAAGTCCAGCAGGCCGAAGACGGCGGACATGACGATGGCCGCCAGCACCGCCTGGGGCAGGTGATACAGGTAGGGGGTGAGAAAGAGCATGGTGAGGATCACCCCGGCGGCGCTCACCACGGCGAACAGGCCGCTGCGGGCCCCGGCGCGGGCGGCCACCGCCGAGCGGGAGAAGGAGCCGCTCACGGAGAAGGACTGGAAGAAGCTGCCCACGATGTTGGCCAGGCCCTGGCCGATGAGCTCCTGGTTGGGGTTGAGCTTCTCCCGGTTGCGGGCCGCCAGGGCGCGGGAGATGGAGGTGGCCTCCATGAAGCCGATGAGGGCCATGACCGCGGCGGCGGGCAGCAGGGCGGGGATCACGTCCCATTGCAGCACGGGCAACTGGAAGCTGGGCAGGCCCCGGGGGATGGTGCCCACCACCTCACCGCCCGCGGAGAGCACCGGCCGCCCCTCATGGAATCCGGCCAGGCGCCAGGGCGCCCCCGCATCCCCGGGCTCGCGAAGGTGAAAGGCCACGCCGCCGCCGTCCAGGGGGACGCGGGTGAGGGCCCGGTCGTGGGCGGCGATGCGCAGGCGGCTGCGCCGGTCCTTGAGGCGCCGCTCCTCCGCCTCCAGCCCCGCCACCCGCACCGCCAGTTCCGGCGGCACCTCCCCGGTCCGCTCCTGTTGCCGCAGCCGGGCGCGGGCCTGGCCCAGGGCCCCGGAGGTGCGCTCCAGGTCCGCCCGTACCCGGGAGAGTTCGCCAAAGAGGGCACGGGCCTGGGGGGCCTGCACCTGGTCCAGATCCACGGTCTGCTTCTGCTCAAAGCCGGTGGCGGCGCTCAGCAGGGTGCCCACCACCACCACCAGCAGGACCCCGGGCAGGCGGGGCAGCAGGCGGCCTTGCAGGATGAGGAAGGCCAGGGTGCCGGCGCCGAAGGCCACCGTGGGCCAGTGGGCCTGGGGCAGCTGGGCCAGCACGCCGACGAAGTCCGTGAGGAAGGTGCCGGTGTCCGGTTTGGGGACGTTGAAGAAGGTGTTGAGCAGGGACAGCCCGATGATGAGGGCGGCGGCATTGGTGAAGCCCACGATCACCGGCTGGGAGACGAAGTTCATGAGCACCCCCAGGCGGAACAGCCCCAGCAGCAGGCGCAGGATCCCCACCAGCAGGGCCAGCAGGATGGAGAGCTGGATGAATTGTTCCGAACCCGCCACGGCGAAGGGGGCCAGGGAGGCGGCCGAGAGCAGGGAGATCATGGCCACCGGGCCGGTGTGCAGGAAGCGGGAGGAGCCCCAGAGGGAGCCGACGATGGCCGGGATGGCGGAGGCGTAGAGGCCGTAGACCACCGGCAGCCCCGCCAGGGTGGCGTAGGCCATGCCCTGGGGGACGAGGATCATGGCCACGCTGATGCCGGCCAGGAGATCGGCCCGGACGCCTTGGGCCGACATGGGGAACCAGCTGAGGAAGGGCAGCAGACGGTAGAGCCAGTATTTCATCTTGGATTCCGCTGTGGCAGACGCGGCGAGGCCCGGCGGGACCACCCCGGGGGTGGGCGGCCCTGATCTCGCAAATTGTTATATATGTATGAATCAATAATATATAAGTCTACCGGTTTTTGCGATTTGTGGAAAGGGCGACCCCTGGTGATGGCCGCGCCGTCTGGCTATGCTGTGGGCATCGATCCAGCCCGGAGGTGGTGTCATGGCATCCAGACTCTCGCCGGTGGGGCGCCTGCAGCGCATCCTCCTGGCCACCGGGGGCGGCGAATCCAGCGCCGGGGCCGGGGCCCTGGCCCTGGATCTGGCCGCGGCCCATGGCGCCGGGTTACTGCTCATGCGGGTGGTGCTCACCAACCCGGAGTACGAGTCCATGGCCCCGGAACGGGTGGAGGCGGAGACGGCCGCCGCCCGGGAGGATCTGGAGGCCCTGGCAAACCAGGCCCGGGGGCGGGGCATCCCCTGCGACACGCGGGTGCGCCACGGTGTGGACCCCTATGTGGCCGTGGTGCAGGAGGCGGATGAGTCCCGGGTGGACTGCGTGGTGGTGGGCCGCCACCGCCGCGGCCCCCTGGCCCGGCTGGTGATGGGGGATTCCACCGCCCGCATCGTGGGTCATGCCCCCTGCAGCGTGCTGGCGGTGCCGCCGGAGGTGCGGGATCCGCGGCGGCATATCCTGGTGGCCACCGACGGCTCCCGGGCCGCGGACGCCGCCTGCGCCATGGCGGCCGAACTGGCCCGGGTCGGCGGGGTGCCTTTGACGGTGCTGTCGGTGACGCGTCCCGAGGATCCGGACGCGGAGCGGGCCGCCGCCGGCGAGGCGGTGCAGCGGGTGCTGGACCTGCTCAAGCCGGAACTGAAGGACAGCGGCGTGGCCCTGGAGGGGATGGTGGAGCAGGGCCGGCCCGAGACGGTGATCGTGGAGGCGGCGCAGCGCTGCGGCGCCGATCTGGTGGTGGTGGGCAGCCACGGCCACGGGGGGCTGGAGCGGCTGCTCATGGGTAGCGTCGCCGAACGCGTGGTGACCCACGCCCCCTGCCCGGTGCTGGTGGTGAAGTAAGGGGGAAGCCCGCCCCGTCAGCGGGACGGGTGCGGATCCGTTGGCGTGCGCTGAAAGACCAGGTCCCACACCCCGTGTCCCAGCCCCTGCCCCCGCTGCTCGAACTTGGTCAGGGGCCGCTCCCCCCGGGGCGCGAACCCGTCCTCCGGGGCCGTGTTGACGAAGCCCTCGGCGGCGGTCATCACCTCCAGCATGTGCCGGGCGTAGTCCTCCCAGTCGGTGGCCAGGTGCAGGCGTCCCCCGGGGCGCAGGCCGCGGCGCAGTTGCTGCACGAAGGCCGGCTGGATGAGGCGGCGCTTGTGATGGCGTTTCTTCGGCCAGGGGTCGGGGAAGAAGACCTGCACGCAGTCCAGGCCCGCTTCCGGGATCTGCTCCCGCACCAGTTCCACGGCGTCGTGGCTGGCCACGCGAACATTGTCCAGCCCCAGGTCCTCCAGCCGCTGCAGCAGATGCCCCACACCGGGGCGGTGCACCTCCACGCCGAGGAAGTCCCGCTCCGGGTCCGCCGCCGCCATCTGCGCCAGGGATTCCCCGTTGCCGAAGCCGATCTCCAGGGTCACCGGGGCGCGGCGGCCGAACAGGGTCTCCAGGTCCAGAGGGCCGTGGCCGGGTTCCACCCCCCAGCGGGGCCAGTGGCGTTCCAGGGCGCGCTGCTGACCCGGGGTGAGGCGGCCCTCGCGGCGCACGAAGCTGCGGATGGGCCGGTGATGGGCGGGGGTGTCTTCGGCTCGGGTCATGGAGCGGGGGGATGCGTGGCCGGATGCGGCCCCCGGCGCGGCGCCGGGGGGTGGGGATGGGGCGTCTTCAGAAGAAGGTGCCGTCCAGGGGGGAGGAGGCGGAGGCGTAGCGCTTGCGGGGCATGCGCCCGGCCCGATAGGCCTCGCGTCCGGCCTCGATGGCCTTTTTCATGGCCGAGGCCATGAGCACCGGGTCCTTGGCGGCGGCGATGGCGGTGTTCATGAGCACCCCGTCGCAGCCCATTTCCATGGCGATGGCGGCGTCGGAGGCGGTGCCCACGCCGGCGTCCACGATCACCGGAACCCGGGCGTTGTCCACGATCTCCAGCACGTTGTAGCGGTTCTGGATGCCCAGGCCCGAGCCGATGGGGGCGGCCAGGGGCATGACGGCGGCGCAGCCTATCTCCTCCAGGCGCCGGGCCAGGATGGGGTCGTCGCTGGTGTAGACCATGACGTCGAAGCCGTCGGCCACCAGGGTCTCCGCGGCCTTCAGGGTCTGCATCATGTCGGGGTAGAGGGTCTTCTCGTCCCCCAGCACCTCCAGTTTCACCAGCTTGTGCCCGTCCAGCAGTTCCCGGGCCAGGCGGCAGGTGCGCACCGCGTCCTCGGCGGTGTAGCAGCCGGCGGTGTTGGGCAGGATGGTGAACCGCTCCGGGGGCAGGACGTCCAGCAGGTTGGGCTCATCCGGGTTCTGGCCGATGTTGGTGCGGCGGATGGCCACGGTGACGATCTGCGCCCCGCTGGCCTCGATGGCGCGGCGGGTCTCGTCGTGGTCCCTGTACTTGCCCGTGCCCACCAGGAGGCGGGAGTCGTAGGCGGTCCCCGCCACCACCAGGCGGTCGTCGGCGGGGGTGTGCTGTGCTGCGGCTGTGCTTGACATGGGCCTTTCGTCGTAGTCGGGGTGGAGGATCAACCGCCGCCGATCGCCTGCACGATCTCGACGCGGTCTCCGGGGGCGAAGCGGTGCTCGGGGAAGGTGCTGCGGGGCACCAGTTCGCCATTGACCTCCATGGCCAGCCGGCGGCCGGCGAGTTCCAGCCGTTCCAGGAGCATCTGGGCCGTGGTCTCTTCGGGGACCCGGTGGGTCTCGCCGTTGACGGTCAGTTCCATCATGGGGGTCTTTTCTGCCATAAAGGGGATTAAAATACTATGGTAAATCATCGCCCGTGTCATCGCCCATGGGAACGGGCGGGGCCCCGCCCGCGGGTCCCCCCGGGACCCCGTTGAGAACGCGGGCGGAAGGCCGTAGAATATGGCGCCAATGCGGGTGTAGTTCAATGGTAGAACCTCAGCTTCCCAAGCTGATGACGTGGGTTCGATTCCCATCACCCGCTCCAGATTCCCCCAAACCCCCCCTCAGCGGGGGTTTTTTCTTGTCCGTTCCCCGCCCAGACGGGAACTGGACTTTGTCCAGGGTTGGATTATAATTCCCGGCATGACCGATCACAGCGTACAGTCCGGCAAGCCGGAGCGCGAAACCGTCATCCGGCGGTTGCGCCAGCACGGCATCACCCCCACGCAGCAGCGGGTGGAGATCGCCCGGGTGCTCTTCGAGCGCCCCCAGCACCTCTCGGCGGAGCAGGTCCTGGTCCGGGTGAATGCCCGCGAGTCCCGGGTCTCCAAGGCTACGGTGTACAACACCCTGGGCCTGTTCGCCCGCAAGGGGCTGGTGCGGGAGATCGTGGTGGACCCCTCCAAGCTCTTCTACGACTCCAATACCTCCCCCCATCACCACCTGTTCGATATGGATTCCGGGCAGCTGCGGGATGTGGACCTGGGGCAGGTGGACATCGGTCCCCTGCCGGATCTGCCCGAGGGGGCGCAGGTGGAGGGGGTGGATGTGATCATCCGCGTGCGCCAGGCCGCCTCGCAGTAATCCCCCGCGGCCGGCTTGCTCATCCTTCCTCCCCGGCGCTGCCCTCGCCGGCCTCGTCCATGTGCAGTTCGTTGATCTTCCGGGTCAGGGTGTTGCGCCCCCAGCCCAGCAACCTGGCCGCGTCCTGACGCCGCCCGCCGGTGCGCTCCAGGGCGGTGCGGATCATCACCCGCTCGAAGGCCGGCAGGGCCCGCTCCAGCAGGGGCGGTCCGCCCCGGGACAGTTCCCGTTCCGCCCAGCGGGCCAGTCCCGCCTCCCAGTCCGCCGTCGCCCCTTGCGCCGGGGTGGCGTGCCCCTGCATCTCCGGGGGCAGGTCGTCCGGGTGGATCTCCCGTCCCGAGGCCATGACCGTGAGCCAGCGGCACAGGTTCTCCAGCTGGCGCACGTTGCCCGGCCAGTCCAGTCCCGCCAGGTGCTCGCGCACCGCCGCCTGGGGCACCTTGCGTTCCACCCCCAGCTCCCGCGCCGCCGCGCCCAGGAAGTAATCCAGCAGCAGCGGGATGTCCTCCCGCCGCTCCCGCAGCGCGGGCACGTGGATGCGGATGACATTGAGGCGGTGGAAGAGGTCCTCGCGAAAGAGCCCTTCCCGTACCCGGGCCTCCAGGTCCTGGTGGGTGGCGGCGATGATGCGCACGTCCACCTTCACCGGCAGATGCCCCCCCACGCGGTAGAACTCGCCATCCGCCAGGACCCGCAGCAGCCGGGTCTGCAGTTCCGCCGGCATGTCGCCGATCTCGTCCAGGAACAGGGTGCCGCCGTCGGCCTGTTCGAAGCGGCCCCGGCGGGTGTTCTGGGCCCCGGTGAAGGCCCCCTTCTCGTGGCCGAAGAGCTCCGATTCCAGCAGATCCCGGGGGATGGCGGCGGTGTTCAGGGCAATGAAGGGCTTCTGTGCCCGGGGGCTGTGGCGGTGCAGGGCGTGGGCCACCAGTTCCTTGCCGGTGCCGGACTCGCCGTTGATGAGCACGGTGATGTGGGAGCGGGACAGCCGGCCGATGGCGCGGAAGACCTCCTGCATGGCCGGGGCCTCGCCGATGATCTCCGGCGTGCGGTCGTCCTCTCCGGGGGCCTCCCGGCCCCGTTCCCGCCGCAGCTGGCAGGCGCGCCGCACCAGGGAGATGGCGTCGTCCACGTCGAAGGGCTTGGGCAGGTATTCGAAGGCCCCCCCCTGGTAGGCGGAGACGGCGCTCTCCAGGTCGGAATGGGCGGTCATGATGATCACCGGCAGCTGCGGGTGATCCCGCTGCAGGCGGCTGAGCAGTTCCAGCCCGTCCATGCCGGGCATGCGGATGTCGGTGAGCAGGGCGTCGGGGGTCTCCCGCTCCAGGGCCGCCAGGGCCTCGCCGGCGGCGGCGAAGCAGGTGACGCGCAGGCCCGCCCGGTTCAGCGCCCGCTCCAGCACCCAGCGGATGGAGCGGTCGTCGTCGATCACCCAGATGTGCTCGTGTTCAGTCATCCTTCAGCTCCACGGGCAGCAGCATGGAGAACACCGTACGGCCGGGGCGCGAGGTGCACTCGATGAGGCCGCCATGCTGGTTGATCAGGGATTGGGCGATGGACAGCCCAAGGCCGGTGCCCCCGTCCCGGTGGGACACCATGGGGAAGAAGATGCGCTCGCGGATCTCCTCGCTGATGCCGGGGCCGTCGTCGATCACCTGCACCAGGGCCACCAGCTTGTGGCGTACCTGGCCGATGGTGTACTGGCGCAGCACCCGGGTGCGCAGGCGCACGTGGCCCTGTTCCCCCACCGCCTGCACGGCGTTGCGCACCAGGTTGAGGATGGACTGGATGAGCATGTCCTGGTCCGCGTTCACCTCCGGGATGCTGGGGTCGTAGTCGGTGTCCATGCGCACCCCGGCCGGGGCCTCCGCCGCCACCAGGCCGCGCACGTGTTCCAGGGCCTTGTGGATGTTGATGCGCTGCCGCCGGGGCAGGTTGTTGGGGCCCAGCATGCGGTTCACCAGGTTCTGCAGGCGGTCCGCCTCGCCGATGATGATGCGGGTGTATTCCCGCAGTTCGGCCTCCGGCAGTTCCAGTTCCAGCAGCTGGGCGGCGCCGCGCAGGCCCCCCAGGGGGTTTTTGATCTCGTGGGCCAGGCCCCGCAGCAGGGCGCGGGTGGCGGATTGCTGGTTGATGAGCTGCTCCTCCCGGGTGATGCGCAGCTGGCGGTCCACCTGGATGAGCTCGATGAGCAGGCGCCGCGGCAGGCCCGGGTCCGAGATGGGGGAGACGGTGAGGTCCACGGTGATCTCCCGGTCGTAGTGCAGGGCCAGGACCCGCTCCCGCTCGGTGAAGGGATGGCCGGTCTCCAGGGATTGGCGCAGGCTGTCCACCAGGGGTTCGTCCTCCCGCAGCAGCTCCCGGATGGGCAGGCCCCGGATGCGGTTGAGGCTGATCTCCATGAGCATCTCGGCCGCCGGGTTCATGAATTCCAGGCGCAGCCCCTCGTCCACCGTGAGCACGGCGGTGGTGAGGTGGTCCATGAGATGGCGGTGCAGGTGGGGATCCGGCGTCATGGGTATCCTGATGCAAGAAACAAACCAGGGCTGCCGGGGGCACCCCGCGGCCCCGGGCCGGCCTGGGCGCCGACGGGGGCCGGGTCATCATGCACCATTTTGGGGCAGCGCGGGTACGGGCCGGTGCGTTGCGTCGTGCCCCTTGCGGGCCGCGGGGGGGTCAGCCGTCCCGGGGACGGGTCTGCTGCTGCACGGTGGTGCGCAGGAGATGGAAGCGGCTCTCCCCGGAGCGCAGCAGCACCGCACCGGAGGCGTCGATCACCTCGGCCCGCAGGGTGTGGGTGCCGGGGGTCACCTGGGTGAGGGCGAAGCGGTTGCCGGCACCACTGCCCATGGCCTGGCCATCCAGCAGCAGGCGGATGCGGTGATCCTGCGCCTGCTGCAGGGCCGGTTCGGTGGTCACGGCCACCTGCACCTCGCCGGTGTTGGTGCGCACCACGCCGTCGTCGGGGGGCTGGGTGATCTGCACGCGGGTGTAGCCCTGTTCCGGGGCCTCTTCCTCCCGGTCCAGGGGGCGCTGCAGGATGCGGCGGGCCTCGGCCTCGGGGAGGCCGGGGGTGGTGGCGGCGGGGGCGTCCACGCGGACTCGGGTCGCCTCCACGCCTTCCGGCGGGGTGTCGCCGTAGACCGTGCGGCCCCCGGCGTCGGTCCAGCGGTAGATCTCGGCCTGGGCCGGCAGGGCCAGGGCCAGCAGCAGCATCGGCAGGGCCAGGGCCAGCAGCAGCATCGGCAGGGCGGTGGGGCGGCGCATGGGGGCATCTCCGGCGCGAGGCATCGCATGACGATAGGGCCGCCGGCGGCGGCATGCAAGGGCCGGGGGGCGGATACAAAAAACCCCCGGATGACCGGGGGTTTGTCTCTGCCTGCCGGGGGTCCGGCTCAGAGGCTGTAGTACAGATCGAACTCCACCGGGTGGGTGGTCATGCGCAGGCGGGTGACGTCCTCCATCTTCAGGTCGATGTAGGCGTCGATCACGTCATCGGTGAAGACACCGCCGGCCTTGAGGAAGTCGCGGTCCTTGTCCAGGGCCTCCAGGGCCTGGTCCAGGGAGGCGCACACCTGCGGGATCTGCTTCTCCTCCTCCGGGGGCAGGTCATAGAGGTTCTTGTCCATGGCCTCACCCGGGTGGATCTTGTTCTGGATGCCGTCCAGGCCCGCCATGAGCATGGCCGCGAAGGCCAGGTAGGGGTTGGCGGCGGAGTCGGGGAAGCGCACCTCGATGCGCCGGGCCTTGGGGCTGGACACCCAGGGGATGCGGATGGAGGCGGAACGGTTGCGGGCGGAGTAGGCCAGCATCACCGGGGCCTCGAAGCCGGGCACCAGGCGCTTGTAGCTGTTGGTGGCCGGGTTGGTGAAGGCGTTCAGGGCGCGGGCGTGCTTGATGATGCCGCCGATGTAGTACAGGGCGGTCTCGGACAGGCCGCCGTACTTGTCGCCGGCGAACAGGTTCTGGCCGTCCTTGGACAGGGACATGTGCACGTGCATGCCGCTGCCGTTGTCCCCCACCAGGGGCTTGGGCATGAAGGTGGCGGTCTTGCCGTAGTTGTGGGCCACGTTCTGGATGACGTACTTGAGGACCAGCACCTCGTCCGCCTTGCGGGTGAGGGCGGCGGGGCCGACGCCGATCTCGCACTGCCCGGCGGTGGCCACCTCGTGGTGGTGCACCTCGGTGGTGAGGCCCATCTCCTCCAGGGCCAGGCACATGGCCGAGCGCAGGTCCTGCAGGCTGTCCACCGGCGGCACCGGGAAGTAGCCGCCCTTGACCGTGGGGCGGTGGCCGATGTTGCCGTCCTCGAACACCTTCTCGGAGTTCCAGCAGGCCTCGTCGGAGTCGATCTGGAAGAAGCTGCCCTGGATGGAGTTGCCCCACTTGATGTCGTCGAAGACGAAGAACTCGTTCTCCGGCCCGAACATGCAGCCGTCGGCGATGCCGGTGCTGGCCAGGTAGGCCTCGGCGCGCTTGGCCAGGGAGCGGGGGCAGCGGTCATAGCCCTGCATGGTGGCCGGTTCCACCACGTCGCAGCGGATGATCAGGGTGGGCTCGTCGAAGAAGGGGTCCAGGACGGCACTCTCGGGGTCGGGCATGAGGATCATGTCCGATTCGTTGATGCCCTTCCATCCCGCGATGGAGGAGCCGTCGAACATCTTGCCCCCTTCCAGTTCGTCCTCGTCCACGGTGTGGGCCGGCACGGAGACGTGCTGCTCCTTGCCCCGGCTGTCCACGAAACGGTAGTCGACGAACTTGACGCCGTTCTCTTTGATGGTCTTGAGTACTTCGGAAGCTGACATGCGTGCTCCTCCAGGGGCTTGGGTAAAGTGCCTGCGTCTGCCGCGCCCGTGCGGGGCGCATGAAAGACGTTCGCGTTGCTCTATGCATGCGCCATGCCATTACCGGCGAATCCCGGGGATTCCCCGGTTTCGGGCGATGATGGGGCATAAGGGCAGGACAGGTTGCACCAGTATGGTGCGTCTGCTGCGGTCATGCCCCATCCTGGGGCGACAGGTCCCCGCAGCGGAAGAATACCTGCACCTGGCCGATGTCCTCCACCTCCCGGCTGGCGGCGATGAGCTGGCGGGCCAGGGCCCTGGCCCCGGCCGCATCCCCGACGGCGGCCAGGGGCAGGCGCAGTTCCAGGTGGATGCGCCCGTCCAGGTAGTGCAGCACCACGTCCTCCACGTGCCGGGCCCCGGGCACGCCGGCCCAGGCCCGTTGCAGACGGTCCAGGATCTGGGCGCGGCCGGGGAGGTGGCTGCTGGGGGGACCCTGCTGGTCGTCCTCCGGGTCGATGTGCACCAGGATGTCCCCCAGCTCCCCGTGCACCTCGCGCAGGGCGCGGCAGACCGATTCACTCAGGCGGTGGCCCTCGGAGACGCTGATGCGCGGCGGCACCTGCACGTGCACGTCCGCCAGCAGGATGCCCCCCATGCGCCGGGTGCGCAGGGCGTGCACCCCGCGGATATCCCGCAGGGCCCCCACCGCCCGCAGCATGCGCCGCTGCTCCTCGGGTTCCACGCCGGTGTCGATGAGCTCCTGGGCGCTGTTCCAGATCAGTTGTACCCCCATGCGGCCGATGAGCAGGGCCACCAGGATGGCGGCCACGGCGTCCATGGAGGGTGCCCCCAGGAGGGTGGCGCCCACCCCCGCCAGCACCACCAGGGAGGAGACCACGTCGGAGCGGTGGTGCCAGGCGTTGGCCTTGAGCAGGTTGGAGCGCACCCGCCGGGCCACGTGCATGGTGTAGTGATACAGCCCCTCCTTGGCCACCACCGCCAGCGCCGCCAGGGCCATGGCCAGGGGGGAGGGGGAGAGCAGGCCGCCATCGGACAGCAGGCGCCGTCCGGCATCCAGGACGATGCCCATGGCCACCCCCGCCAGGATCAGCCCCACCACCACGGTGGCCAGGGTCTCGATGCGGCCGTGGCCGTAGGGGTGGCGGGCATCGGCGGCCTGGTTGGCCTTGCGTGCGGCGAACAGGACCATGAGGTCGCTCACCAGGTCCGAGAGGGTGTGCATGCCGTCCGCCACCAGGGCCTGGGAATGGGTCAGCAGGCCGCCCACCACCTGGGCCGCCGCCAGGCAGACGTTGGTGACGGCGCCGGTGACGGTGACGCGGCGCATGGCGCGGTAGCGGGTCTCGCTGGGCAGGCCGGTGGGCATGGGGCGGGCGGGGGTGATGGGCCAAAAACCGCCATGGTACCGCGTCCGGGCCCCGCGGGGGGTGATCCCGCGCAATCGGCGCAAGGGGCGCCCGCCGGCCCTGGCGGGTGGTGCTGGCCGCGGACGCGCGCCCGCCGTTATACTGCAAGGCTTTGCGCGCGAAGCGCCTTTTGTCCACAACGCCTATGCCGGATCCGTCCATGTCATCGCCCACGCCATCGTACGATGTCTCCACCTTCCAGGGCCTGATCCTGGCCCTGCAGGACTACTGGGCGCGCCAGGGGTGCGTGCTGCTCCAGCCCTACGACATGGAGATGGGGGCGGGCACCTTCCACTGGGCCACCTTCCTGCGGGCCGTGGGCCCCGAGCCCTGGCGCACCGCCTACGTGCAGCCCTCCCGCCGCCCCACCGACGGGCGCTACGGCGAGAACCCCAACCGCCTGCAGCACTATTACCAGTTCCAGGTGCTGCTCAAGCCCTCGCCGCCGGACTTCCAGGACCTGTACCTGGGCTCCCTGCGGGCCGTGGGCATCGACCCCCTGGTGCACGACATCCGCTTCGTGGAGGACAACTGGGAATCCCCCACCCTGGGGGCCTGGGGCCTGGGCTGGGAGGTGTGGCTCAACGGCATGGAGGTGACCCAGTTCACCTACTTCCAGCAGGTGGGCGGACTGGACTGCCGCCCCGTGAGCGGCGAGATCACCTACGGCCTGGAGCGCATCGCCATGTATCTCCAGGGGGTGGAGAGCGTCTACGACCTGGTGTGGACCCGGGGGCCCCGGGGCGCGGTGACCTACGGCGATGTCTATCACCAGAACGAGGTGGAGCAGTCCACCTACAACTTCGAACACGCCGACGTGGACCGGCTCTTTCACTGGTTCGAGACCTGCGAGGCCCAGAGCCGGCATCTCATCGAACAGGGCCTGCCCCTGCCGGCCTACGAGCAGATGCTCAAGGCCTCCCACACCTTCAACCTGCTGGACGCCCGCCGGGCCATCTCCGTGACCGAGCGGCAGCGTTACATCCTGCGGGTGCGGGAGCTGGCCCGGGCCGTGGCCCGCACCTACTACGAGGCCCGCGAGGCCCTGGGATTCCCCATGCTGCAGACGGCCCCGGCCGGGGAGGCACGATGAGCGAGCGAAGCGATCTGCTGATCGAGATCGGCACCGAGGAACTGCCGCCCAAGGCCCTGCCGACCCTGCGGGACGCCTTCGCCGAGGGCATGCAGCGGGGTCTGGAGGAGGCCGGCCTGACCCCCGCCGGGGTGCGGGGCCTGGCGGCGCCCCGGCGGCTGGCGGTGTTGCTGCAGGGGGTGCCCCTGCGCCAGGCGGACCGGTCCGTGGAACGCCGCGGCCCGGCGGTGCAGGCCGCCTTCGACGCCGAGGGCCGGCCCACCCGCGCCGCCGAGGGCTTCGCCCGTTCCTGCGGTGTGGCCGTGGCCGATCTGGAGCGCATGGAGACGGACAAGGGGGCCTGGCTGGTGCACCGCCATGTGGAGCCCGGCCGCGCCGCCCAGGACCTGATCCCCGATCTGGTGGAGACCGCCCTGGCGGGGCTGCCCATCCCCAAGCGCATGCGCTGGGGGGAGGGGGAGGCCGAGTTCGTGCGCCCGGTGCACTGGGTGGTGCTGCTGCTGGGGGACCGGGTGATCCCGGCCACCATCCTGGGGGTGCAGGCCGGGGGCGAGACCCGCGGGCACCGCTTCCATCACCCCGATCCCCTGCCCCTGGCCGCCCCCGCGGACTATCTGCCGGTGCTGGAGCAGCGCGGTCACGTGCTGGCGGACTTCGAGGCCCGGCGCGAGCGCATCCGCGCCCAGGTGGAACGGGCCGCCGCCGAGGCGGGGGGGCGGGCCGTGGTGGCCCCCGAACTGCTGGACGAGGTCACCGCCCTGGTGGAATGGCCGGTGGCGGTGCTGGGCCACTTCGACGCCCGCTTCCTGGAGGTGCCCCAGGAGGTCCTGATCTCCACCATGCAGGACAACCAGAAGTACTTCCCGGTGGTGGATGATGGGGGCCGGCTCATGCCCCATTTCATCACCATCAGCAACGTGGATTCCCGCGAGCCGGAGCGGGTGCGCGAGGGCAACGAGCGGGTCATCCGCCCCCGCTTCGCCGATGCCGAGTTCTTCTGGAACCAGGACCGCAAGCGCCCCCTGGAGAGCCACCTGGAGGGGCTGCGCCAGGTGGTCTTCCAGCAGAAACTGGGCACGCTGTATGACAAGACCCGGCGGGTGACGGCCCTGGCGGAACACCTGGCCGGGGCCCTGGGCGCCCCGGTGGATCCGGTGCGCCGCGCCGCCCGCCTGAGCAAGTGCGACCTGCAGACCCTGATGGTGTACGAGTTCACCGAGCTGCAGGGGACCATGGGCCGGTATTACGCCCTGCACGACGGCGAGCCCGGGGCCGTGGCCCGGGCCCTGGAGGAGCAGTACCTGCCGCGTCACGCCGGCGATGCCCTGCCTTCGGATCCGGTGGGACAGGTGCTGGCCCTGGCGGACCGCCTGGACACCCTCACGGGGATCTTCGCCATCGGCCTCAAGCCCAGCGGCACCAAGGATCCCTTCGGCCTGCGCCGCGCCGCCCTGGGGGTGCTGCGCATCCTGGTGGAGGCCGGTCTGCCCCTGGACCTGGAGGACCTGCTGCAGCGGGCCGCCGCGCAGCATGACCCGGCGGTCGCGGCGCCGGCGGCCGTGCCCGGGGTGCTGGAGTACATGCTGGAGCGGCTGCGGGCCTACTACCAGGACCGGGGCATCCGACCCGAGGTGTTCGAGGCGGTGCGCGCGGTGCACCCCACACGGCCCCTGGACTTCGACCGGCGCGTGCGCGCCGTGGAGCACTTCCGCAGCCTGCCCCAGGCCGAGGCCCTGGCGGCGGCCCACAAGCGCATCCACAACATCCTGCGCAAGGTGGAGGGGGCGCTGCCCGGGGCGGTGGATCCCGCCCTGCTGGAGGAGCCGGCGGAACAGGCCCTG
The DNA here is from genome assembly GCF_016584115.1 of Ectothiorhodospira mobilis. Taxonomy (GTDB): domain Bacteria; phylum Pseudomonadota; class Gammaproteobacteria; order Ectothiorhodospirales; family Ectothiorhodospiraceae; genus Ectothiorhodospira; species Ectothiorhodospira mobilis. Next base: position 27,065 of record NZ_NRSK01000024.1, on the reverse strand, counting down.
CACGCCCGCCTGGAGGCCCTGCGGGGCGAGGTGACGGCGCAGCTGGATGGCGGCGATTACACCGGCGGCCTCACCGCCCTGGCGGCCCTGCGCGAGCCGGTGGACGCCTTCTTCGACCAGGTGATGGTGATGGCCGAGGACCCGGCCCTGCGGGACAACCGCATCGCCCTGCTGAACCAGCTGGCGGCCCTGTTCCTGCGGGTGGCCGATCTCTCGCGGCTGCCGTGACGGGTGCAGGTGTGCGGCTCGTCATCCTGGACCGGGATGGCGTCATCAACCGGGATTCCCCGGACTACATCAAGTCGCCCCAGGAGTGGATCCCTCTGCCCGGCAGCCTGGAGGCTATCGCCCGCCTGAGCCGGGCGGGCTGGCGCGTGGCGGTGGCCACCAACCAGTCCGGTCTGGCCCGGGGGCTGTTCGACGCCGCCACCCTGGAGGCCATCCACGAACGCATGTACCGGGCCGTGGAGGCCGCTGGCGGGCGTATCGATTGCATCCACCACTGCCCCCACGGCCCCGAGGACGGCTGCGACTGCCGCAAGCCCCGGCCGGGGCTGTTGCACCGCATCGCCCGGGACCTGGGCGTTGCCCTGGAGGGGGTTCCGGTGGTGGGGGATTCGGCGCGGGACCTGGAGGCGGCCCGGGCCGCCGGTTGCCGCCCCATCCTGGTGCGCACCGGCAATGGCGAGCGCACCCTGGCCCGGGGGGCGCTGCCCGCGCAGACCCGGGTCTTCCCGGACCTGGCGGCGGTGGTGGAGCACCTGCTGGCAGAGGAGGCGGGACGTGGGGACTGAGGCCATGACCTCCCACCCGGGCCGGCCCCGGCTCATCCTGCGCTCCGCCCTGTTCTGGCTCGGTCTGGCCGGTTCCACCGTGGTCTTCGCCCTGGCCTCCCCCCTGCTCCTGCCCCTGGACTGGCCGGGGCGCTTCCGGGTGATGTCCCAGTGGAGCCGCTTCAATGCCTGGTGGCTGCAGCGCACCTGCCGTCTGCGCTATCGTGTCACCGGCCGGGAGCACCTGACGGCACAGGCGGCGGTGCTCATGTGCAAGCACCAGTCCGCCTGGGAGACCCTGGTGCTGCAGCGCTTCATCCCGCCCCAGGTGTGGGTGCTCAAGCGGGAGCTGATGCGCATCCCCTTCTTCGGCTGGGGCATGGCCCTGATGGACCCCATCGCGGTGGACCGCCGCGCCGGCCGCCGTGCCATGGCGCAGATGGTGACCCAGGGGCTGGAGCGCCTGGGACGGGGGCTCTGGGTGGTGGTCTTTCCGGAGGGGACCCGCACCCGGCCCGGTGAGCGCGTGCGCTACAAGCTGGGCGGGGCGGTGCTGGCGGCCCGCAGCGGCCATCCGGTGATCCCGGTGGCCCACAACGCCGGCCTGTACTGGCCCAAGGGCAGCTTCATCAAGTATCCGGGCACCGTGGACGTGGAGATCGGCCCGCCCATCCCCAGCGAAGGGCGCGAGCCCGGGGACATCATGGCCGAGGTGGCCGCCTGGATCGAGGCCCGCACCGATGCCCTGTGCGGCCTCACCCCGGATCCGTCCCCGGCCACCGTCCCTGGGGCCCTGGCGCGGGACACGGCCGCTGAATGACTGACTCCCGCCAATCCAGCAGCTAGCGGTAATGAAAACGGCAGGCGAGCACGCGGATGGAGGTCTCGTTCACCTCATAAACCAGCCGGTGCTCGAGGTTGATCCTCCGGGACCAGCAGCCCGAAAGTTCGAATTTGAGGGCTTCGGGCTTGCCCCGTCCCTCGAAAGGGTCACGAGCCGCTTCCTCGATCAAATCCAGAATCTTGCGGGCGGTGCGGTGATCATGCCGGAGCCACCACTGGAGGTCTTCCAGGGCAGCCGGATCCAGAAGGATCTGCCTCACCGCGAGAGCCTGTCCCTTGCGTCCCCCAGCGACACCGCTTCCTCCTCCCCGCGCGCCCGGGCCTGGCGCAGACGCTCAGCGTTGGCGGGGTTGCCTAGCAGGTACAGGGTTTCCTGCAGTCCGGTGTAGTCCTCCTCGGCCATGAGGACGGCTGCGCTACCCCCACGGCGCTCGATCCGCACGGGGGTGTGGTCCGTACCGACCCGGTCGATGAGCTCCTTCAGGTGATTCCGGGCATCCGTATAACTGATGGTTTCCATGACTCCCCCTGACATGACAGGTTTTGTGTCAGTTTAGTGGGGGGAGCGCGCGCAGAGCAATCCTTCGAGCAGGGGCACTCTCTTCGGGGACGCCCGGGAGCAGGAGACCGGGCACCCTGGCGGCCAGACTTCAGGCCATCGCCGGGCTCCAGGTGCAGGCCGGTGGAGCGGGTCGGCTCCGGTGTCGTCTCCCGGTTCGTCCTGGGGCCATCATGGCGCCCTCGTCCTCGGCACGCTCGATGGCTTCTGGCTGTCCGTACTCAGCCTCCGCGACCGTGACTGAGCCGCGGTTGGGTAGACCTGGTGCCGCCCCGGCGGGCGGGCTCAGTCGGCCAGGGGGATCGCAGCCGGCGTCGTCCCGGCGTCCAGCAGCCGTTGCAGGACGTGGCCGGCCAGCATGAGGCCGAACAGGGCCGGCAGATGGGCGATGCTGCCGTTCACCGCCCGGGGCCGCCCCCCCGCCTGGCCGTCGATGGGCTGGTGCGCCGTGCCCTTGACCGGCACCTCCAGGGAATAGACCACCGGGTAGTCCAGATGCCCCCCCAGGCGGCGCAGGCGCTTGCGCATCTCCCGGGCCAGGGGACAGCGCTGCGTCTCGGCCAGGGGGCCGATGCGCACGGCCCCGGGGTCCAGGCGCCCGCCGGCCCCCATGCTGGAGGCCACCGGCAGATCCCGCCGCTGGCAGGTGTGCACCAGGGCCGCCTTGCAGACGATGGAGTCGATGCAGTCCAGGACGAAGTCCGCGTCCGGCGGCAGCAGGTCCTCCACGTTCTCCGGGTGCAGGAAGTCCTCCCGCGCCGTGATCCGGATGCCGGGGTTGATGTCCCGGATGCGCTCGGCCATGACCCGGGCCTTGGGCTGGCCCAGGGTGGAGTGCAGGGCCACCAGCTGGCGGTTGATGTTGGAGGGACCCACCCGGTCGTGATCCAGCAGGGTGATGCGGCCCACCCCGGCCCGGGCCATGGCCTCGGCGGCGGTCGATCCCACGCCTCCCAGGCCGGCGATGAAGACATGGCGGGCCGCCAGGCGCGCCATCCCGTCCGTGCCGATCAGTTGCTCGGTGCGTTCGTGGATGGGGGCAACGGGGGAATGGGGTTCGGGCATGGCGGGGAGGTGCTTGCGGGTGGGCGGTGGCGGGCTCAGGCCGCCGGGGTTTCGGGCAGACGGAACAGGCGGCGGGCGTTGTCCGCGGTGACGGCGGCGACATGCTCCGGCGGCTCGCCCCGCAGGCGGGCGATCTCGCGGATGATCTCCGGCAGCCAGGCGGGTTCGTTGCGCTCGCCCCGGTGGGCCGCCCCGGGCTGGTCCGGGGCGTCCGTCTCCACCAGGAGCCCCTCCAGGGGCAGTTCCGCCGCCAGGCGGCGCAGGCGCTGCGCCCGGGGATGGGTGACCGGTCCCCCCAGTCCCAGCAGGAAGCCCCTCTCCAGGAGCCGGTCCGCCTGCTGGCGGCTGCCGGAGAAGCTGTGCACCACGCCTTGAAGCCCCGGCCGCGCCCGCAGGGCCTTGGTGACCCGGTCCACGGCGCGGCGGGCGTGCAGGATCACCGGCAGGCCGGTCTCCCGGGCCAGGTCCAGCTGGGCGGTGAACAGGGCCCATTGGGCATCCATGTCCAGCCCCTGGACGAAGCCGTCCAGGCCGCATTCCCCCACCGCCACCGCATCCCCGGCCCGCAGCCACCGGGCCAGGTCCTGCAGATCCTCCTCCCGGTGCCGTTCCAGGTAGACCGGGTGCAGGCCGTAGGCCGGATATACCCCGGGCCAGCGGCCGGATACGGCGCGTACCCGTTCCCAGGTGCGGCGTTCGATGGCGGGCAGCACCAGGGCCGTCACCCCGGCCTGGCGGGCACGTTGCCAGCAGGCCTCCCGGTCGGCGTCGAAGGCCGGTACGTCGAAATGGCAGTGGCTGTCGATGCAGGGTGTGGGCATGGGTGTGATGGATGGTTCAGGACAATCCCCTGGAGTTCGTCCCGTTGCAATGCGTTCCCTGGGTGGGCAATGTAGATCCATCTATTCTAAATCGTTCCATGGGGAAGACACGATCATGACGCAATGGCTCACCGGCGAGGTGGTGGAACTCAAGCGCTGGACGCCGCGGCTCTATTCCCTGCGGGTGGAGGCGCCCGTGGAGCCGTTCCGGGCGGGGCAGTTCAACCGCCTGTCGGCGGTCCTGGACGGGGAGCGGGTGGCGCGCCCCTATTCCTATGTCAATGCCCCGGAGGAGCGTCCGCTGGATTTTTATTTCATCACCGTTCCCGAGGGGCCGCTCACCAATCACCTGATGACCCTGGGGCCCGGGGATGCGGTGGATCTGGCCCCCAGGTCCAACGGGTTCTTCACCCTGGAGGAGGTGCCCGACGCCGATGTGCTCTGGCTGTTCGCCACGGGCACCGCCCTGGGGCCCTATCTGTCCATCCTCAAGACCGAGGCCCCGTGGCGGCGTTTCAAGCGCATCGTGCTGGTGCATGCCGTGCGCCGGCAGGAGGAGCTCACCTACGGGGACACCATTCTGGGTTTCCGGGAGCGGGGGGAGCAGTTTCAGTTCGTGCCCTTCGTCAGCCGGGAGGAGGCCCCCGGTGCCCTGCCGGGTCGCATCCCGGCGGCCATCGAGAACGGCCTGCTGGAGCGGCACGTGGACCTGCCCCTGACCCCCGACGCCGCCCAGGTGATGCTCTGCGGCAACCCGCAGATGGTGGCGGACACCAGCGCCGTGCTCAAGGCCCGGGGCATGACCCGCAACCGCCGCCGGGAGCCGGGGCACATCACCACGGAGAACTACTGGTAGGCCGCTGCGCTCCCTGTTTGGGGCCTTGGTCGGGGCCGGCCGGGGTGGATCCCCTGCGGCGGGACGCGGTGAATACATCCCTGTACGCTTGACGACCGCATCCCTGCGGTCGACACCCGCCTCCGGGGATCCACCCCGGCCGGCTGAGTCGCCCGATCCCCCGCGGCGGGACGCGGATGAATACATCCCTGTACGCTTGACGACCGCATCCCTGCGGTCGACACCCGCCTGCGGGGATCCACCCCGAGCGGCTGAGTTGCCGGATCCCCCCCGCGGCGGGCCGCCGTGCTCCTGTCAGTCGGCCTGGCAGCGGGCGCACAGGCCGCTGCCTTCCACCACCTGCCGGTCCAGGCGGAAGCCGTGGCGTGCCGCCTCGTGGCGCAGGGTGCGGGCCATGCCGCTGTCCTCCAGTTCCATCACCGCGCCGCAGCGCCGGCAGACCACCAGCAGGGTGTCGTGGGCCTGTCCCGGACGCACACAGCCCACGTAGCCGTTGAGGCTCTCGATGCGGTGGATCAGTCCCTGGGCCAGCAGGAAGTCCAGTGTGCGGTAGACCGTGGGGGGTTTGACGGGGCGTTCCGCCGAGCTCAGCCGCTGGATCAGGTCATAGGCCTTGACCACGCCGTGGGTGCGCCAGATCTGTTCCAGCACCCGGCGCCGCAGGGGGGTGAGCCGGACCCCGCGCTCACGGCAGAGGCGCTCGGCGCAGGCCAGCGCTCCGGGGGCCGGGGAGGCGGGTGCATGGGCCTGGGGGTCTGCGGGGGTCTCGCAGGGTGCTGCCATGGGGAGGGTACCTCGGATCTCTTCACCGGTGCGGGGCCGCCGCCGGTTCGGGGATACGCGGCCCGCATCCCCAGAGGATACCGGATCCCCGGGTCCGGGGGCACGGCCGTTTGCACCCTTGGATCCCGCCGCTCGCCCGCCTCCGGTGGACGCGTCGGGGCCCTTCCACTAAGGTGGCCTGAGATCATGGCCATTTCAGGGTATCCGGGCTCGGTGCATGCGGCGAACAGGGAAATGAAGCGGCGACACGGGGATGGGCCCTTCCGGCGCGGGGTCCGGGGTGCGCTGGCGGGGCTGGCGGTGGCCGTACTCCTGCCCTGGACGTGCGCCTGCCCTGCCCAGGTGGTCATCGCCCACGCATCCCTGGGGGTAGATTCCGTGTCCCCGGCCGTGCTGCGGGCTGTGTTTTCCATGCGCCTGCAGAGCCTCAGGGGGCAGCGCCTCACGGTGTTCGTGCTGGATCCCCGTTCCCCGGTGCACGAGCGCTTCAGTAAGGAGGTGCTGGGGGTCTTCCCCTATCAACTGCAGCATGCCTGGAACCGCGCCGTCTTCTCCGGCACGGGCGCGGCCCCCATGGTGCTGGGTACGGAGGCGGAGATGCTGCGCCGCGTGGCGGAGACCGCCGGTGCCATCGGATATGTGTCGGCGCCTCCGGAAAGGCCGGGGATCCGGGTGCTCAAGGTGGAGGAGACGGAGTGATGAAGACACGGGCCAGGGGTCTCCTCGGCTGTATCCTGCTCCTGTCTGCCGCGCCCCTGGGGGCCGGGGAGGGCCCCCTGGCGGTGCATGGTTTTGTCAGCCAGGGGTATCTCCAGTCCAGCCACAACAACTACTACGGCGAGAGCACCCGGGGCAGCTGGGATCTGACGGAACTGGGAATCAACGCCCGCTACAGCGTCAGCCCCGCCCTCAGCCTGGCGGCCCAGGTGGTGAGCCGGCGGGCGGGGGAGATGTACGATGGCGATCCCCGTCTGGATTATGGCTTCGCCGACCTGCGCTACCTGGACGGGGCCACCCTGGCCGGGGTGCGCATCGGTCGCAGCAAGATCCCCATCGGATTTTTCAACGAGACGCGGGACGTGGCCGCCACCCGGCCCGGGATCCTGCTGCCCCAGTCCATCTATGTGGAGGGGCTGGGGATCCGCGACTTCTACACCGGCGTGGACGGGATCAACGCCTACTGGCAGTGGCTGAGGAATCACGGCAGCCTGCAGCTGGACCTGGGGGTGGCGGTGCCGGCGGATCTGCAGGATGAGACCAAGGCGGCCTTCCTGCGCCTGCCCCGGGCCCGGGGGGATCTGGAACTGGACGAGGGCCAGAACATCCGCCTGCTTTACGAGGACGCCGGCGGCCGGTTGCGTCTGGCCGCCACCTATTCCCGGGTGCGCACCCGCTACCGGCCCGGTGTGGAGGATTCCCTTGCGGCGGGGCGCACCGATGTGGACGCCCTGGTGCTCAGCGCCGAGTGGAACCGGGAGCGCTACAGCCTCACCGCCGAGGGGGTGAGGCGGGAACTGCGCACCCGGGACTACGGCATCGTGGACGCGCGTGAGGTGACCGAGGCGGGTTTCTATATCCAGGGCACGTGGCGGCCCCGGCGGGACTGGTCCGTGTTCCTGCGCTATGACCGCCATTGGGACGATCTGGACGACCGCAACGGCCGCCGCCAGTCCGCCCTGTTCGACACCCTGCCGAACGTGGACCGGGCGCCGCACCGCTTCTTCCAGCACCAGTGGACCCTGGGCGCGGGCTGGCAGCCGGATCCCGCCTGGCTGCTGCGGGCGGAGTGGCATCATATCCATGGTACGGCCCTCACCCCCGCCCTGGACAATCCCGCTTTCGACGACAAGGGGGGGCGGGCGCGATGGGACCTGTTCGCCCTTCAGGTCTCCTACATGTTCTGAGAAACCCATGCAGGGACGTCGATTCATCAGTCTCAAGTGGAAGCTACTGGGGGTGTTCGGGGGCCTGATCCTGCTCCTGCTGGTCACCTTTGCCCTGTTCAACCACTACAGCCTGGAGCGCCAGTATCACGAGCAGCGGGTGGCGGAACAGATCCGGGCCCGGCACCAGCTGGAGGGCCTGGTGGAGCAGTCCCGCACGGAACTGATCAACCTGGCGCAGCTGCTGCCCGCCCTGTCCGGGATCCGTGACGCCGTGCGCAGCGGCTCCCCGGGGGTCATCGGCGAGCGCTTCTCCCCCCTGTGGACCTCCCTGCAGGTGGATGCGGACCTGGCCCTGGCCGCCTTCTTCGACCGGGAGGGCCGGGTGCTGCATCAGGATCACCTCATCGCCCCCCCCTGTCAGGACTGCGAGGAGATCCGTGCGGCGGTGACGCGGGTGCTGGAGAACGAGCGCCCCGAGGTCTTCATCCACTGCCGCCGGAACTGTCTGATCCATGCCGTGGCCCCCATCCTGGCCGACGGCGAGACCATCGGGGCCATGCTGGTGGGCCGTTCCCTGGCCAACCTGGTGCTCACCTACCGCGGTATCTCGCGCATGGAGGTGGCCGTGCTCTCCAGCGATCCGGACCACGACGCCCCCCCGGACCTGAGGCCGCGGCATGAGGGGGGGGACGTGGTGGCCATCACCCACGGCGAGCACACCCTGCCGCTGCTTTCGGCCGCCGGCGGCGCCCTGGCGGCGGCCTTGGGGGAGCGCCTGCCCGTGCAGACGGCGGCGGGGCGGTTCGAGCTCATGCCGTTGCCCCTGCCCGGGGAAACCCTGGGCCGCGGGCCGCTCACGGTGGTCTCCGTCGCCGATGTCACCGGCGCCCGGCAGCGTATCGCGGCGGCCCGGCTGCAGAACATCCTCATCGGACTGGGGGGGCTGGGTGTCTTCGCCCTGCTGGTGATGGCCGTGAGTCATGCCCCCCTGTCGCGGCTGCGCCGTGTGGCCCGGCTGCTGCCGCTGCTGGCGGAGCGCCGCTTCCAGGAGGTGCGCAGCCGCCTGCCCGACGTGGTCCCCCAGGGGCCGGCGGATGAACTGTCCCTGCTGGAGCGAACCACCCTGGTGCTGGCGGACCGCCTGCAGCGGCTGGAGGCGGACGTGCAGCGCCAGAACCGCTCCCTTGCCGCCCGGATGCAGGAATTATCCGTGGAGCGGGAACGCTATGCCCTGGCGGCCGCGGGGGCCAACGATGGGCTCTGGGACTGGAACCTGGAGACCAACCAGGTCTACTACTCACCCCGCTGGAAGGAGATGCTGGGGCTGGCGCCGGATGCCCCGGTGGATGATCCCGCCGCCTGGTTCACGCGGGTGCACCCCGACGACCGGGCCGCCCTGCAGCGTGCCCTGGAACGGCATCTGGAGGGCCAGCAGCCCTGGCTGGAGCATGACTATCGCATGTGTCTGGAGGGCAACGGCCACCGCTGGATGCGGGTGCGGGGCCTGGCGGTGCGCCGTGACGATGGCCTGGCCTACCGCATCGCCGGCTCCATGACCGATATCACCGAGCAGCGGCGCATCCAGGAGCAGCTCCGGCACGATGCCCTGCACGACGCCCTCACCGGTCTGCCCAACCGCACCCTGTTCCTGGACCGGTTGCGCCAGGCCATCTTCCGCACGCGCCGCGCCGGCTACCGCTTTGCCGTGCTTTTCCTTGATCTGGATGACTTCAAGACCATCAACGACAGCCTGGGGCATCCCCAGGGGGACCGGGTGCTGGTGCAGGCGGCGCGGCGCCTGGAGGGGGTGCTGCGGCCGGGGGACACGGTGGCCCGCCTGGGCGGGGACGAGTTCTGTATCCTCCTGGAGGGGATCGTGGACACGGCCGAGGCCGAGGCCGTGGTGCGGCGGGTGCAGGAGGCCTTCGCCCGGCCCATCCGCACCCGGGAGCAGGATGTCTTCGTCCGCTTCAGCGTGGGCATCGCCACGGAATCGGGCGGGGACTCCTCCGCGGAGGAGCTGCTGCGCAATGCCGACACCGCCATGTACCAGGCCAAGCGGCGCTCCCGGGGCGGCAGCGCCGTGTTCGACCTCTCCATGCACACCTCGGCGGTGCAGCGGCTCACCCTGGAGACCTCCATGCGCCGCGCCCTGGATCAGGAGGCCTTCCAGCTCCACTACCAGCCCATCGTCTGCCTGCAAAGCGGCCGCCTGGCGGGGTTCGAGGCCCTGGCCCGCTGGCCGCGGGTGGGGGAGAAGCCGGTCTCGCCGGCAGACTTCATCCCCCTGGCGGAGCAGAACGGGCTCATCCTCCCCCTGGGGCGCTGGGTCATCCAGTCCGCCGTGGCCTGGGCGGCCCGCTGGTACCACCATGGCGGGCAGGACCGCATCCTGCCGGTGAACATCAATGTCTCCGGCCACCAGCTCGGCGACCCCGGTCTCATGGACGTGGTGACCGGGGCCCTGGAGGCGCACGGCATCCCCGGTGCCTGTATCAAGGTGGAGTTCACCGAGAGCGCCATCATGGAGAACACCGAGCGGGCACGGGCGTTCATGGAGGCCCTGAAGGCGCGGGGCATCGCCCTGTGCATCGATGACTTCGGCACGGGGTATTCCTCCCTGAGCCAGTTGCGGGATCTGCCCTTTGATGTGGTGAAGATCGACCGCTCCTTCGTGCGTCACCTGGACGGGGACGATCCGCGCCACGAGGCCATGCTGCGGGCCCTGGTCTCCATCATCCGCGCCCTGGACAAGTCCACCGTGGCGGAGGGTGTGGAGACCCGGGCCCAGGCCGCGCGGCTGCTGGAACTGGGGTGTGATCTGGGGCAGGGCTATCTCTTCTCCCCGGCCCTGGCCCCCCAGGAGGCGGAGCGGTTGGTGGCGTCCTGGCGGGGGGTGGACCCGGCGGGGGACCGGCCCCGTGGTGGGGACGGGCCCGATCTGGGATGATGCGCGGCAGAGGATCGTCGCCGCGCATCCAGCAACGGCCCCGTCGGGGCGAGGGAGGGGAATTGCACCATCACAGGGGAACACCCACGCTGCAGACCCGTCTGGCCGAACTCCAGGCGGAACACCGGGCCCTGGACGAGGCCATCCTCCGGCTCATGGAGGGCCCCTTCGTGGATCAGCTGCGGCTCACCCGGCTGAAAAAGCGCAAGCTCCAGCTCAAGGACACCATCGCCCGCCTGGAGAGCCGCCTGATTCCGGATCTGGATGCGTGAGGTGTTGTGCCCGGCACAGGGACGGATGCCGGGCTGGGCGCACATCGGAGGGAAAAGGCCCGGCTGCGAGGGCGGTGCCGGGCCGGGGCCCGGCGTTCCCGGTATCAGCCCCAGGAGTCGTCGGTGATGCTGTCGTACCAGCCCTGGGCGTAGCGGGCCTCCAGGCGGCGCACGTAATCCGGGGCATCCGCGGCGCTCAGGCCGCCGGAGCCGGGGACCTTGGCGATCTCACCGTCCTGGTAGCGGTACACCGCCGCCACGCTGATGCCGTAGTCGGGGGCCACCAGGCTGTAGCAGGTGTTCACCGTGGACAGGGCCAGCATGTCCTCACCGCTCATCTCGCGCACGATGGCCGCGGCGGCCGTCTTGCCCTGGGTGTTGGCCGAATGGCCGGACTTGGGCATGGCCCCGGCGATGCTGGAATCGCCGATGACGTAGATATCCCCGTCCACCCGGGAGCGGAAGGTGAGCTGGTCCACGGGGCACCAGCCGCTGTCGTCCGTCAGGCCGGCCTCCTGGGCGATGCGGCCCGCCTTCTGGCTGGGGATGACGTTGAGCACGTCGGCGCGGTGGCGGGTGAAGCCGCTTTCGGTGAAGACCTCCCGGGTCCTCGCGTCGATGTGGTCCACCAGGCCGCCGCCGGAGGCCGGCACCCATTCGATCATGTCGCCGTAGTACTTGCGCCAGCCGTCCATGAACAGCCCCTGCTTGGAGAATCCCTCCTTGCGGTCCAGGATGAGCACCTTGGAGCGGGGCTTTTCGGCCTTGAAGTAGTGGGCCACCAGGCTGGCCCGTTCGTAGGGCCCCGGCGGGCAGCGGTAGGGGTTGCCCGGGGGCACGATGACGAACACGCCCCCATCCTCCATGGCCCGGAGCTGATCCCGCAGGATGCGCGTCTGTTCCCCCGCCTTCCAGGCATGGGGGATGTCCCCCTCCACCCCGGGACCATAGCCCTCCACGGTGTCGTAGCGGAACTCCATGCCGGGGGCCACCACCAGCTTCGTGTAGGGCAGGGATTCCCCGCCGGCCAGGCGCACCCGCCTGGCATCGGCCTCGATGGCCACGACCCGCTCCTGCACCACGCGCACGCCGTGCTGGTCCTGCAGGGCACCGTAGGTCTGGGCGATGTCGTCCATGCCGATCATGCCCCCCAGCACCCAGTTGGAGGCAAAGCAGGTGTAGTACGTGGCGGCGGGTTCCACCAGGGTGACCTGCAGGCCGGGGTCGAAGCGGCGCAGGTACTTGGCCGCCGTGGCGCCGCCGGGGCCGCCCCCGATCACCACCACGTCGGTGCGCCGGCGCGGGCCCTGCGGCGCAGTGCCGCAGGCGGACAGGGCGGCGGCGGCACCGCCGGCGCCCACGGCGCGAATGAAATCTCTGCGGTTCATCTTGAAATCCATGGGATCCGGGCCTCTGCAGGGGTTCTTGGTCTTGTCAAAGGGTGCTCAGGTATTCGGCCATCAGGCGGATCTCTTCGTCCGTGTAGCCGGTGGCGTGCCGGTCCATGACCGTGGCCGGCCGGGTGCCGTCCCGGAAGGCCTTGAGCTGGTGCATCATGATCTCCGGCGGATAGCCGTAGATGCTGGGCATGGTGCCGGGGCTGCGCCCGTCGGTGCCGTGGCAGGCAAAGCAGGTGGTGGCCATCAGGGCACCGCGGGAGACCTGGGCCTGGACCGCGGTGGTCATCCCCAGCGTTGCGGCGGCCAGGGTGATGGTGGCGGCGAAAAGGTGCATGCGCTTCATGGGATGCGGGGTCCTCTGGTTCAGCGATTTGGGGATCCGGGCAGGGATACTGCCATAAACATATTCCGGGATGTTAGAGGCGTGGCCGGTGCGGGGCGCATGTTTTGCGTCAGATCAATATAACACCCATCTCCGTCGGGGGATTCCCATGGCGGATGGCACAGTGTAAAACACATCGACAAGAACCGGCTCCGCGCCGGGTATGCCGCCGGGGTGTGGCCCCGCGCCCCGTGACCCAGGGCCCGGGACGGCGGAGCGTGACGCATCCCCGCGTGATCGCCCGGGTTTGCGGTATAGTGGCGACTCCGCACCCGGGTGCAGGTACGGGACGTCCCCGGCGTGGGTGCGGCCTTCGCAGGGAACGCGACCCACTTTCAGCGTGACCGAAAAGACCCATGTCCCAGGACCTCGATGCAAAGGCGGGCCGTATCCGGCGGCTGCAGGATCTCCCTCCGCTGCCCCAGGTGGCCCAGTCCCTGTTGCAGGAACTGGCCTCTGGTGACGGTCCCCTGGAGCGGCTGGCAGGGATGATCAGCACCGAACCGGCGCTCACGGCGCGGGTGATCGGCGTGGCCAACAGCGCCTATTTCGGCGGGCGCCGTGAGGTGCACTCGGTGCAGGGGGCCATTTCCCGCCTGGGCCTGAATATGGTCCGCGGCCTCGCCCTGGGGCTGCTGATCAATGATCACTTCTCCCCGGCCCGCTGCCGCGGCCTGGACCTGGACCGCTACTGGTTCGTCTCCATGGCCGGGGCCCGCCTGGCGCGGGAACTGGCGCGCCATGTCCGCGCCGAGACCGTCTCCCCCGATCAGGCCTATCTGGCGGCGCTGCTGCGCCAGCTGGGGCTGATCGTGCTCTGCGACCTGGAACCGGAGGCCATGGGGCGTGTGCTGCAGCGGGCCGGCCAGGCCGATGCCGCCGGGCTGGCCCGGTGCACCCGCCGGGAGTTGGGGCTGGATCACCAGGACGCCGGCGGCATCCTCGCCCGGCGCTGGCATCTGCCGGCGGACGTGCCCGTGGTCATGGGCGGCTATGCCGATCCCGCCTACCACGGGGATCACGCCGCCATGGTGCACCTCATCGGCCTGTGCGACATGCTGGCCGAGTCCCTCTACGACGAGACCCCGGCGTCGCCGCCCGCCGCCGTCCTGCTGGCCCTGGAGCTGGACGCTGAGCCCCTCTGGCGCGCAGTGGAGTCCTGCCGGACCCAGCGCGAGGCCATCGTCTCCGTCTGTCAGACCCTCACCCAGAGCCCCTGAGGTCCGCCATGGATCTGAAACCCTTCGCCGAGGCCTACCGGGAGACCAACCGGCGCCTGGTGCAATTGCTGGACTTCCTTTCGGCCCTGCACCAGCTCTCGGAGGTGAATCCCGCCATGACCGACCGGCGGCGCATGCTCTCCAAGGCCCTGCAGGGCCTTCTGGAGAACCGGGATATGTGCCGCTGTTCGGTGTTCCTGCGGGAGGGGAGCCGGCTGGTGAACGCGGCGGGTCTGAGCTGGGCGGAACTGGTGGGGCCGGGGCGGGACGGCGAGGGCGGCCATGCCTTCGATCTGGACGAGGGGATCCTGGGTCGGGCCCTGCAGACGGGGGAGGTGCAGTATTCCAGCGACTGTGCCAACGATCCGGCCTTCCTGGCCCTGCCCGGGGCGGAAGAGGCCTCCCGGGCGGGGAGCCTGATCTGCGTGCCCATCCCGGTATCCGGCCAGGTCCTGGGGGTGCTCAACGTCTCCCATGCCGAGGCCCATGCCTTCGGCCCCGATGAGGAGCGCCTGCTCACCCTCTATGCCCATTTCCTCGGCCAGTTGCTGAGCCAGTGGCGCTACATGAACGAGCTGGAGGATCAGGTGCGTCAGCGCACCCGGGAGCTGGAGGCGGCCCTGGGGGAATCCCGTGCCCTGCAACAGCGGTTCCAGAGCCTGTCGGTGATGGATGAACTCACGGGGCTGCACAACCGCCGCTATTTTTTCGCCGAGGCCCGCATCCTGGTCGCCCGCGCCCTGCGTTCCGCGGAGCCGCTGGCGGTGGCGGTGCTGGACCTGGACTACTTCAAGCAGGTGAACGACCGTTTCGGCCATTCCGTGGGGGACCGGGTGTTGCGGGATGTGTCCCACCGCGTACGCTCCCTCATCCGGGAGGGGGATGTCCTCGCCCGTCTCGGCGGCGAGGAATTCGTCCTGCTGCTGCCGGCCACGGACCTGGAGGGGGCGATGAAGCTGGGCAAGCGCGTGCGCCAGGTGGTGGCGGACCTGCGCTGGTCCATCAAGGGCGAACCCCTGGCCGTGACCACGAGCATCGGCCTCTGCGCCCTGTCGATGGAGACGCCGGCACAGCAGATGACCCCGGATGAGGTGCTGGAGTCGCTGCTGGCCCGGGCCGATGCCGCCCTGTATACCAGCAAGGACGCGGGCCGCGACCGGCTGCGCATCTCCACCCTGGAGGTTCAGGCCGGCGGCTGAGGCGGCCGCGCCGCGAAGCGCCGGTAGCTCCAGACGTATTGCTCCGGGCAGCGGCGAACGAGGGTCTCCACCGCCCGGTTCAGCGCCGCCGCGGCGATCTCCGGATCGGGATCGTAGAGGGCCTGTGGGGCGGGGATGCAGTGGTAGCGGTAGCCCCGCCCCCGGGGCAGGCGCTCGGCGAAGGCGAACACCACCGGGATGCGCCGCGGACCCGCCAGCCGGGGCAGCAGGGTCATGGTGAGGGCGGGCCGGCCGAAGAAGGGGGCGAACACCCCGCCGCCCCCCTTGGGGGTCTGGTCCGGCAGGAGCCCGACGATGCCCCCCTGCGCCAGGGCCTGGCGGATGCGCCGGATGCCGCTGCGGTCGGTGGGTACCAGATGGGCCCCCGTGGCCTGGCGCGCCGCGCGCAGGGGGACGTCCAGGGCCTGCAGCCGCGGTGGGCGGTAGAGGCTGGTCATGGGGCCGAAGCCGGTGGCGTGCAGTCCGGCGAACTCCCAGCTGCCCAGGTGCGGGGAGACGAAGAAGGCCCCCCGGCCCTGGGCCAGGGCCGCCGTCAGGTGGTCCTCCCCCTCGCCCTGCTGCAACAGGCGCCGGATCCGCTTCGGCCCGGCCCGCCACAGCCAGGGCGCCTCCGTCAGGGCCTTGCCCGTCTCCATGAGGCTGCGCCGCGCCACCCGCCGCCGCCAGCGGGGGGTGGCCTGGGGATAGCAGCGCTCCAGGTTGGCCAGGGAGATGCGGCGCATGCGTGTGGGCAGGGCCCACGTGCACCAGCCGAGGCAGGCCCCCAGGGCGTGGTTCAGGGGCAGTGGCAGCCGGGCCAGGAGGGCGAAGGTCGCCTGCACCAGGGCCTGGGTCATGAGGTCTCCCCCCCTTGCGCCGGGGGACGCTCCACCTCCTCCAGGCCTGTCGACATCAGGGGCATGAGGGTGCGCACCAGGGTCTTGAACAGGCGGGGGTTGTGGCGTTCCTCCGCCGCCAGCAGGGCCTTCATGCGCGGGCGCATGGGCGCCGTGTCCCGGCCCCGGGCCGGGCAGTGCTCCGCCTGTACCGGGAGCCCGGCCCCCCGGGCGAAGTCCGCGATCTGGCGCTCGCGGGCGTACACCAGGGGCCGGATCACCCGCAGATCCCCCTCCTGGATGCGGTAGTGGGCCTTCATGGTCTTGAGCCGCCCCCCCTGGAACGCGCTCATGAGAAAGCTCTCCGCCAGGTCGTCCAGGTGCTGGCCCAGGGCCACCACGTTGTAGCCGTGTTCCCGGGCGGTGGTGTAGATCAGGCCGCGGCGCATGCGCGAGCAGAAGGCGCAGTAGGCGTGGTTGTCCATGTGCCGACGGGCCCGCTCCAGGATGGGCTCACTCGCGTAGTGGTAGGGGATTTCCAGGGCCTCCAGATAGGGGATCAGGGCGCGCTTGTCCCCCAGGCCCGTCTGCGGATCCACGGTGACGGCCCCCAGTTCGAAGCGTACGGGGGCGCAGCGCTGGAAATAACGCAGCAGGTGCAGCAGGGTGAGGGAGTCCTTGCCGCCGGAGAGGCCCAGGAGCAGGCGGTCCCCGTCGCGGATCATATGGAAATCCCCGATGGCCCGGCCCGCGGCGCGGAGGAGGGATCGGGGGGGCTGGGGGGCGTGTTCGGCGGACATGGGCCGGGAAGATACCCAGCGGTCCGGTCGCGGACAAGCGGCGGATAAAAAAAACCCCCCGCCATCCCTGGCGGGGGGTGAGGTCATCCTGACAGGTGATTGAAGTTCCCGTCCTTGAATCCGGGTGGAGTCATTCCACGCCTGGCCGGGACGCGTCCCTCGTACCGGAGATCCAGGATCCCTGGCGGGTGCCTCGTGCACCACGGGGAATATGATTCCACAGGCCCGCGGGGCGGCATACCGCCTGTTGGGCCCCTTTTCGGGGTTGCCGGCGGTTTTTTCTGTAGGGATTTTCCTACATGCCGTCTTTGCCCCTTCCCGGACCCGGTTTTGGGATCTGTGCGCAGGATCCTGAGTCACGATCCTGTATCATGAAGCGGTCGGGGCCACGCCCCTGAAAATACCGGCCAGCGCCGGTCACCGAAGGTGAGCATGTCCTCCGATCCCCTGTTTCCCGGCATCCGTCCCTACCGCAGCCAGCACCTGGATGTGGATGCCGTGCACCGCCTCTATGTGGAGGAGTGCGGTCATCCGGGCGGTCTGCCGGTGGTGTTCCTGCACGGCGGTCCCGGTGCCGGCTGCGATGCCTGGCACCGGCGCTTCTTCGATCCCCAGGTCTACCGTGTGGTGCTCTTTGACCAGCGCGGCTGCGGGCGTTCCACGCCCCATGCCAGCCTGGAGGACAACACCACCTGGGACCTGGTGGCGGACATGGAGCGCATCCGTGAGGAACTGGGTATCCGGCGCTGGGTGCTGTTCGGGGGGTCGTGGGGGTCCACCCTGGCCCTGGCCTACGCCCAGGCCCATCCCCAGCGGGTGCTGGGCCTGATCCTGCGGGGGGTCTTCCTCTGTCGCGACCGGGATATCGCCTGGTTCTACCGGGAGGGGGCCAACCGTCTCCTGCCGGATCACTGGGAGGATTTCCTCGCCCCCCTGCCCCCGGAGGAGCGGGGCGATCCGGTGGCGGCCTACTACCGCCGGCTCACCGGGGAGGATGAGCTGGGACGCATGGCCGCGGCCCGGGCCTGGTCGGAATGGGAGGGGCGCGCCGCCACCCTGGTGCCCGATCCCGGGGTGGTCTCCCATTTCCGCGATCCCTTCCTCTCCCTGAGCCTGGCCCGGCTGGAGAGCCACTATTTCGCCCACCGCGCCTTCCTGGAACCGGACCAGCTCCTGCGCCGGGCCCACCGCCTGGCGGGGATCCCGGGGATCATCGTGCACGGACGCTATGACCTCATCTGTCCGGTGGACCAGGCCCTGGCGCTGCACGCGGCCTGGCCGGATTCGCGACTGCACATCGTCCCTGATGCCGGTCACTCGGCCGGGGAACCCGCCATCACTGCGGGCCTGGTGGCGGCCGCCCGGGAGATGGCGGAGCGCCTTTCATGATCGGTCTGCTGCAGCGGGTCCGCCACGGCCGGGTGGAGGTGGACGGGGACGTGGTCGGGGGGATCGGCCCCGGGCTTGTGGTGCTGGTGGGGGTGGAGCGGGGGGACGGTCCGCCCCAGGGGGAGCGCCTGTTGCAGCGGCTGCTGGATTACCGCGTCTTCGAGGACGGGGACGGGCGTATGAACCGTTCCCTGCGGGATACCGGCGGGGGGCTGCTGCTGGTGCCCCAGTTCACCCTGGCCGCCGACACCCGTAAGGGCAACCGCCCCAGCTTCACCCCGGCGGCAGCGCCCGAGGAGGGGCGGCGCCTGTTCGAGGCGCTGTTGGCCCGGGCCCGGGAGGCGTGGCCGCGGGTGGCGGCGGGGCGCTTCGGTGCCCATATGGAGGTGAGTCTGTGCAACGACGGCCCGGTGACCTTCTGGCTGCGGGTGCCGCCGCCGGGGTCGTGACCCCCCGGAAGTACGTCGCCTAGGGTCCGGGGCATCCCCGGTTGCTCTGGGGTTCCTCCACGGGGTGGGCCCCGGCCACCGCCTGCAGCCCTTCCAGGTCGTGGATGGTGATGAACTTGCGCTGTACCTGGGTCAGTCCCAGGCTCTGGAAGCGGGTGAACAGGCGGCTGACCGTCTCCACCGCCAGGCCCAGGTAGTTGGCGATGTCGTTGCGGGACATGGTGAGATTGAACTCCGTGCGCGAGAAACCGCGCATTCCCAGGCGCGTGGAGATGCTCATGAGGAAGGCCGCCAGGCGGGCCTCGGAGGACTTCTTGCCCAGGAGCATCATGAAATGCTCGTCGGTCTGGATCTCCCGGCTCATGATGCGAAACAGCTGATGCTGCAGCCCGGGGATGCGTACCGAGAGCTCCTCCAGGCGGTCGAAGGGGATCTCGCAGATGCTGGTGGTCTCCAGGGCCCGGGCGGCGCAGGGGTGCACGCCGTCGCTGATGGCGTCCAGCCCCAGCAGTTCCCCGGGCAGGTGGAAGCCCGTGATCTGCTCCTGGCCGTCGTCGGTGAGGGTGTAGGTCTTCACCGTGCCGGAGCGCACGGCATAGATGGCATGGAGGGGTTCGCCCGGTCGATAGAGGTGGTCCCGGCGCTGCAGCGGCTTGCGGCGGCTGATGATGCGCTCCAGCATCTGGAGCTCCTCGTCGCCGACCCCCAGGGGCAGGCACAGGTCATGCAGGCTGCAGCTCTTGCAGGCATGCTTGAGACTGCCAAGATCCAGGATCTTCGGGGCGGACATGCGTTTTCAACCACTCCTTGGGCGTTGAGCGGGCTGCCGCGGGGCGGTGAGCGGATCCCGGTCCCTTGCCGAACCGGATCTGCCTGCCCCGGCGGGGCCGTCCCGTTCTGCGGGGCCGGCCGCGCACTCAGCGCCGATGGACGAATCACACCGTTTCGGCACCTTACCCGAAGCCGGCGAGGGGAGACAAGAAGACCGTGATTTTGTTCCCCACCGCCCGCCCGGCGTTGTGATAAACTTTCCCGATGGACCGCACATGGCCTCAGCGATGACCCCCCGCAGCGCCCAGATCAGCAGAGATACCCTGGAGACCCGGATCCGGGTCCAGCTGGACCTGGACGGCACGGGCAGCGCGCGGCTCGCCACCGGCGTGCCCTTCCTGGACCACATGCTGGACCAGGTGGCGCGCCATGGCTGCATGGATCTCTCCGTCTCCGCCGAGGGGGACCTGCATATCGACGCCCACCACACCGTGGAGGACATCGGCATCAGCCTGGGCCAGGCCCTGGGAGCCGCCCTGGGGGACAAGCAGGGCATCCGCCGCTACGGCCACGCCTATGTGCCCCTGGACGAGGCCCTCTCCCGCGCGGTGGTGGACTTCTCCGGCCGCCCCGGCCTGGAGTACCACGTGGACTTCCCCAGGGACCGTATCGGCGACTTCGAGGTGGAGCTGTTCGAGGAGTTCTTCCGGGGCTTTGTCAACCACGCCCGCGTCACCCTGCATCTCGACAGCCTGCGCGGGCGCAACGCGCACCATGTGGCCGAGACCCTGTTCAAGGCCTTCGGCCGCGCCCTGCGCATGGCCGCCGAGCCGGACCCGCGCATGGGTGGCATCACCCCCTCCACCAAGGGCACCCTCTGACGCCGCTGGCATGATCCCCGAAGGCCGTCCCCGATGAAGCACGTGGCAGTGGTCGATTACGGCATGGGCAACCTGCACTCGGTGGTCCGTGCCCTGGAGCATGCCGCACCGCCCGGGGTGCGCGTGCAGCTCACCGACCGCGCGGCGGACATCCTCGCGGCGGACCGGGTGGTCTTTCCCGGCCAGGGGGCGGCGCGGGACTGCATGGCGGCCCTGGGGGCACGCGGCCTCGGGCCGGTCTTGCAGGAGGCGGCCGCCACCCGGCCCTTCCTGGGCATCTGCATGGGGCTGCAGGTGCTCATGGACGACAGCGACGAGAACGGCGGCACCCCCTGCCTGGGGCTGATCCCTGGCCATGTGCGCCGCTTCGACGACACCATGACCGATGCCCGCGGGGCGCGCCTGAAGATCCCCCACATGGGCTGGAACCAGGTGCATCAGACCCGGGATCATCCCCTCTGGGCGGGCATCCCCCAGGACAGCCGCTTCTATTTCGTGCACAGCTACTACGTGGTGCCCGACGACGAGGGTGTGGTTACGGGCACCACCGACTACGGCCGTCCCTTCGCCTCGGCCCTGGCCGCGGGCCAGGTCTTCGCCATCCAATGCCATCCGGAGAAGAGCGCCGCCCCGGGGCTGGCCCTGCTGGCCAACTTCATGCAGTGGGACGGCGCCATCTGATGCTCAGTCAGGGGAATTGATCATGCTGGTGATTCCGGCCATCGACCTCAAAGAAGGCAAATGCGTGCGCCTGCGCCAGGGGCGCATGGACGACTCCACCGTCTTCTCCGACGACCCGCTGGAGGTGGCGGCCCGCTGGGTGGAGGCCGGGGCCCGCCGCCTGCACCTGGTGGACCTGGACGGGGCCGTCTCCGGGCGGCCGCGCAACGCCGGCATCATCGGCCGCATCGTGGAGCACTTCCCGGACCTGGCGGTGCAGGTGGGCGGGGGCATCCGCGACGACGACACCGTGCAGGTCTATCTGGATGCCGGCGTGCAGTGGGTGATCATCGGCACCAAGGCGGTGACCGCCCCCCATTTCGTCAACGACCTGTGCCTGGAATTCCCCGGTCACATCATCGTCGGCCTGGACGCCCGCGACGGCAAGGTGGCCATCGACGGCTGGTCCAAGCTCTCCCACCACGAGGTCACCGACCTGGCGCGCCACTTCGAGCAGGACGGGGTCGCCGGCATCATCTTCACCGACATCTCCCGGGACGGCATGATGCAGGGGGTGAACGTGGATTCCACGGTGAACCTGGCGCGGGCGGTGAACGTGCCCGTGTTCGCCTCCGGCGGGGTCACCAGC
Source organism: Ectothiorhodospira mobilis (assembly GCF_016584115.1). Taxonomy (GTDB): domain Bacteria; phylum Pseudomonadota; class Gammaproteobacteria; order Ectothiorhodospirales; family Ectothiorhodospiraceae; genus Ectothiorhodospira; species Ectothiorhodospira mobilis. Next base: position 5,621 of record NZ_NRSK01000024.1, on the reverse strand, counting down.
ATGGAGGACATCCGCCGCCTGTGCGCCGTGGCCGGGGAGGGCATCGCCGGGGCCATCGTCGGCCGCGCCCTCTACGAGGGCAGCATCGACCTGGCCGCGGCCCAGGCCCTGGCCGACGGAAACGCGGACTGACATGCTGGCCAAGCGCATCATCCCCTGCCTGGACGTGGACCGCGGCCGGGTGGTCAAGGGCACCAACTTCGTGGACATCCGCGACGCCGGCGACCCGGTGGAGGTGGCCCGGCGCTACGACGCCGAGGGCGCCGACGAGATCACCTTCCTGGACATCACCGCCAGCGCCGACGAGCGCGACACCATCGTCCACGTGGTGGAACAGGTGGCCGACCAGGTGTTCATCCCCCTCACCGTGGGCGGGGGCATCCGCCGCATGGAGGACATCCGCCGCCTGCTCAACGCCGGCGCGGACAAGGTCTCCATCAACACCGCCGCCGTGTTCAACCCGGAGTTCGTGCGCGAGGCCGCCGAGCGGGTGGGTTCCCAGTGCATCGTCGTGGCCATCGACGCCAAGCGCGTCTCCGCCCCCGGGGAACCGGCCCGCTGGGAGATCTTCACCCACGGCGGGCGCAAACCCACGGGCCTGGACGCCGTGGACTGGGCCCGGCACATGGTGGAACTCGGCGCCGGCGAGATCCTGCTCACCAGCATGGACCGGGACGGCACCCGCGCGGGCTTCGATCTGGAACTCACCCGCACCGTGGCCGACGCCGTGGGCGTGCCGGTGATCGCCTCCGGGGGCGTGGGCGGTCTGCAGCACCTGGTGGACGGGGTCACCGCGGGCCACGCCGACGCCGTCCTGGCCGCCAGCATCTTCCACTTCGGCGAGCACAGCATCGGCGAGGCCAAGCGCTTCATGGCCCGTCAGGGGGTGGAGGTGCGCCTCTGACCCCGCCTTGTGGCGACGCGCGCCCGGCCGATAGAATGCAGCCCATCCCCACGGCCCGCCCGCGCGAGCGAAGATGACCCAAGACCCCCTCGACGAGATCCGATTCAACGACCAGGGCCTGGTGCCCGCCATTGCCCAGGAACGGGGCAGCGGCCGCGTGCTGATGATGGCCTGGATGAACCGCGACGCCCTGCGCCGCACCCTGGAGCTGGGGGAGGCGGTGTACTGGTCCCGCTCCCGGGGCCGCCTCTGGCACAAGGGGGAATCCTCGGGGCACGTGCAGGTGGTGCACGACCTGCGCCTGGACTGCGACGGCGACGTGCTGCTGCTGGAGGTGGAGCAAAAGGGCGGCATCGCCTGCCATACCGGCCGCCACAGCTGCTTCTACCGCCGCCTGCAGGCGGGCGCCTGGGTGGAGGCCGACCCCGTGCTGCGCGATCCCGAGGCCATCTACACCCAGGGGGCGGGCCATGAGTGACCGCGTGCTTGCACAGCTGGCCCGGGTCCTGGAGGAGCGCAAGGGCGCCGACCCCGGGAGTTCCTACGTGGCCAGCCTCTATGACCGCGGCCTGGACGTCATCCTCAAGAAGGTGGGGGAGGAGGCGGCGGAGACCCTGATCGCCGCCAAGAACGGCGAGCCGGATCCGCTCATCCACGAGCTGGCCGACCTGTGGTTCCATACCCTGGTGCTGCTGGCCCATCAGGGCCTGGGCCCGGAACGGGTCCTGGCGGAGCTGGAGCGGCGCTTCGGCCTCTCGGGCCTGGAGGAAAAGGCCCGCCGCGGGGGCTGATCCGCTCCCCGCTCACGCCCGCCCCCCGTTATCTGGTATAACCCCGGGTCGGGTTCCCGGAACGCGCGACCCCCACGCGGCACCCCAAGACATCCTCAGGAGGCAAGACATGGGTATCGGCGGCATCAGCATCTGGCAACTGCTCATCATCCTGGTCATCGTGGTCCTGCTGTTCGGCACCAAGAAGCTGCGCAACATGGGCGGCGACCTGGGCAGCGCCATCAAGAACTTCAAGCAGTCCATGAAGGAAGGCGAGGCCGAGGGCGAGGACAAGGGCGACTCCGCCACGCAGGAGGCCACCCGGCCCCTGGAGGACCAGGGCGGACGCGTCTTCGACGCCGAGGTGACCCGGGAGGAAGCGACCCGGGAACAGGCCACCGGGGATGCGCCGCGCCGGGACTGATCCCCGGCGGGCCTCCTCCTCCATCCCCGCGGCGGACGCAACGGCATGTTCGATTTCGGATTCTGGGAACTGGTCGTGGTGGGCCTGGTGGCGCTCCTGGTGGTGGGCCCGGAGCGCCTGCCCCGCCTTGCCCGTGAGGTGGGCCGCTGGGTGGGCAAGATCAAGCAGTTCGTCACCAGCGTGCGCTCGGACATCGAGCAGGAGATCAAGGCCGACGAACTCCGGCGCATGCTGGAGGACCAGGAAAAGGAGATCCACCGCCTCAAGACCATGATGGAGGACACGGAACAGGACCTGCGCCGGGAGGTCCACCAGGCGCAGGACAAGGCGGAATCCGCGGCCCGTGAGGCCGGTGCGCGCAGCGGGGGGCACACGCCTCCCGGCGAAACGCCAGCGAAGGCCCGAGATGACTGAATCCAGCGATACCCCGGAAAAGGAAGGCACCGGCGACGGCGGCGGCAGCCTGCTGTCCCACCTGGTGGAACTGCGCACCCGCCTGCTCAAGGGGGTGCTGGCCGTCCTCGTGATCTTCCTGGCCCTGTTCCCCTTCGCCAACGACATCTACACCTTCCTGGCCGGCCCCCTGATGGTGCACCTGCCGGAAGGCACCAGCATGATCGCCATCGAGGTGGCGGCGCCGTTCCTCATCCCCTTCAAGCTGGTGCTCATGCTGGCCATCGTCATCGCGGTGCCCTTCCTGCTCTACCAGGCCTGGGCCTTCATCGCCCCGGGGCTGTACCGCCACGAGAAACGCCTGGCCATGCCGCTGCTGATCTCCAGCACGCTGCTGTTCTATCTGGGCATGGCCTTCGCCTACTACGTGGTCTTCCCCCTGATCTTTGCCTTCTTCACCTCGTCGGCCCCGGCGGGGGTGTCGGTGATGACGGACATCTCCCGTTATCTCGACTTCGTCATCCTGCTGTTTCTGGCCTTTGGCATCGCCTTCGAGGTGCCCATCGCCACCATCCTGCTGGTGGCCATGGGGATCACCACCCCGAAGCAGCTGGGGGCCAAGCGCCCCTATGTCATCGTGGGGGTGTTCGTGGTGGGGATGATCCTCACGCCCCCCGACATCATCTCCCAGACCCTGCTGGCCCTGCCCATGTGGCTGCTGTTCGAGATCGGCATCCTCCTGGCCCGCATGCTGGTGCGGCAGCGGGAAAGGGAAGCGGGCGGCGGGGATGAAACCGATCGCCCCCTTTCCGGGTCCGAACTGGATGAGGAGCTGGACCGGGCCGAGGCCGAGGAACGCCGCAACACCCAGAGACAGGACACCTGAATGACGCAGTCGTCCATGAATCCCCCCCGCCGCCCCACGCTGCTGATCATCATGGATGGCGTGGGCGTCAACCCGGGCAAGCTGAACAACGCCTACCACGACGCCGCCACGCCGCGCCTGGATGCCTGCCTCTCCCATCATGCCCATACCCTGGTCGAGGCCTCCGGGCGGGCGGTGGGCCTGCCGGACGGACAGATGGGCAACTCCGAGGTGGGCCACCTCACCCTGGGCTGCGGCAGCGTCATCCGCCAGGACCTGGTGCGCATCGATGACGCCATCGCCGACGGCGGCCTGGAAGACAACGCCGCCCTGAAGGCCGCCCTGGACGCGGCCCGGGAGGCGGGGCGTCCGCTGCACCTGGTGGGCCTGGTCTCCGACGGCGGGGTGCACAGCCATACCCGGCATCTGCACGCCCTGGTGCGCCTGTGCGGCCGGAAGGGGGTCAGGCCGGTGGTGCACATGATCACCGACGGCCGCGACACTGCGCCCAAGTCCGCCCCCCGCTACCTGCCGGAACTGGAGTCCCTGCTCAAAGCGGCGGGCGGCGGCATCGCCACCGTCAGCGGCCGCTATTACGCCATGGACCGGGACCGGCGCTGGGAGCGCACACAGCTGGCCTTCGATGCCCTGGTGCACGGCCGGGGGGAGAAGGCCGGCAGCGCCGGCGCCGCCATCGAGGCGGCCTATCAGGCGGGGGAGACCGACGAGTTCATCCGCCCGCGGGTGGTGGACCGCCACGGCCTCATCCGCTCCGGCGATGCGGTGCTGTTCTTCAACTTCCGCAACGACCGGCCGCGGCAGCTCACCGCCGCCCTGAGCCAGGGGGATTTCGATGCCTTCGACCGGGGCGGGTTCGAGCCCGTAACCGTCACCTGCCTGACCCTCTACGACGAGCGTTTCGGTCTGCCCGTGGCCTTCCCCCCGGAGCGCCCGCAGATGACCCTGGCGCGGCTGCTCAGCGACCGGGGCCTGGGGCAGTTTCACTGCGCGGAGACGGAGAAGTACGCCCACGTCACCTTCTTCTTCAACGGCGGACGGGAGGAACCGTTCCCCGGTGAGGACCACGCCATGATCCCCTCGCCCAAGGTGGCCACCTACGACCTGCAGCCGGAGATGAGCGCGCCGCAGGTGGCGGATGCGGTCATCGAGGCCATGGGCAGCGGCCAGTACGCCTTCATCCTGGTGAACTTCGCCAATGGCGACATGGTGGGCCACACCGCCGTGTACGAGGCCGTGGTGGCCGCCGTGGAGGCGGTGGACACCCAGGTGGGGCGGCTGCTGGACGCGGCCGAGGAGACGGGCTACTCGGTGGTGCTCACCGCCGACCACGGCAACTGCGAGGAGCTCATCGACCCGGCCACCGGCGAGCCCCACACCCAGCACAGCACCTACCCGGTGCCCTGTACCATCATCGACCGCTCCCAGTGGCGCCTGCGCACCGGCGGTGGACTCAGCGACATCGCCCCCACGGTGCTGCAGCTCATGGGCCTGGAGCAGCCCGGGGAGATGACCGGACGCTCGCTGCTGCTGGAGGAGATCCCGCCGGCGGGGGACGGGGAGGGGGCCTGATCCGTCCCGTCAGGACAGGGCGGTCCTGCAATAGAAGTACACCAGGTCCTCGCCGTTCTCCCCCAGGGGGCGGCCCAGGCTGAGGTAGCCCGACCCCTGCAGCACCGCCTCCCCGGCATGCACCCGCCGCACCTCGCCGCCGGGGCCCTGCAGGAAGGTCCCGTTCAGGCTCTGGTCCAGCAGCACGAACTGCCCGTCCCGGTGGATGATGAGGGCATGCTCCCGGGAGATGTGCCCCTGGGGGATCACCAGGTCGCAGCTGCGGCGCCGACCCATGAGGAAGGGGTCCCGCCGCTCCGCGGACACGTGGATCACTGCATCCCGGTGATGCAGGAGCAGGCTGTCCCCGCCACCGGGGCGCCGGGGCGGTGCGGGGGTATCCGACACCCCGGGGGCCGGGACGCCGCTGCCGCGCCGTTCCACCAGCCGGCGCCGGTTCTGGGTCACCCATTCCCCGTGCCGGTCCCGGAACGGGTATACCGGCCGGCCGCGGTAGCGGCGTCGTTCCCCCCTGCGTCTGGTGTCCATGGGTCGCCCCTCCGGGCCTGGCGTCAACCGGAGCCGGAGTATAGCCCATGCCCTTGGCGCGGACCCATGGCCGGCCCGGCTTGCCATCCCCCCCGCCCGTGTTAGCATCGGCCCAAGACCCCTTGTATTCCATGGTCAACCCCATGC
>NZ_NRSK01000023.1 GCF_016584115.1 Ectothiorhodospira mobilis | reverse complement strand
AGTCCTTGGGTCTTGAGCATGAGGATCATCCTCCGATGATCCCAAACCCCGACCGCCTTCAGGCTCACTTCACGCTGGAATCACGTCCCTCCTTCAGGCTCATGTGTCGTTGGACAAGGCTTGGTGAGGTCCGGGAGAATCACGTAGAATCCGCCTTCCCATGTCCGCCTACCCGAGCCATCCCTTCATCGACCCCGTGGCCATCGAGATCGGCCCCCTGGCCATCCACTGGTACGGGATCATGTACCTGCTGGGCTTCGCCGCCTTCTGGGGCCTGGGGCGGCTGCGCGTGCGCCAGCCCTGGAGCCCGCTGACGGCGGAACAGCTGGGGGATCTGCTGTTCTATGGCGTCCTCGGGGTCCTCCTGGGGGGGCGCCTGGGCTATGTACTGTTCTATCAGTGGGACGCCCTGGCCGGGGACCCGCTCATGGTGCTGCGCATCTGGGAAGGGGGCATGAGCTTCCACGGCGGACTGATCGGGGTCCTGCTGGCCACGGGCCTCTATGGCCACCGCCAGGGCATCGCCTTTTTCCGGCTCACGGACTTCGTGGCCCCGCTGGTGCCCATCGGCCTGGGTCTGGGCCGTATCGGCAACTGGATCAACGGCGAGCTCTGGGGCAAGCCCACGGACCTGCCCTGGGCCATGGTCTTCCCCGCGGCGGATCTGCTGCCCCGACACCCCAGCCAGCTCTACCAGGCCTTCCTGGAGGGGGTGGTGCTGTTCACCGTGCTCTGGTTCTTCACCCGCCGGCCGCGACCCACCGGGGCCGCCTCCGGGCTGTTCCTCATCGGCTACGGGCTGTTCCGCTTCATCATCGAATTCGTGCGCGAACCGGACGCCCACCTGGGCTACCTGGCCTTCGGCTGGCTGACCATGGGCCAGCTCCTGAGCCTGCCCATGATCCTGGCCGGTCTCGGCCTCATGGCCTGGGCCGGGCGCCGTAACCGGCCCCCGGAGGTGTGAAGCGTGCGCCCCTACCTGGAACTGCTGCAGGAGATCCTGGACCACGGCACGGAGAAGGACGACCGCACCGGCACCGGCACCCGTTCCCTGTTCGGACGCCAGATCCGCTTCCACCTGGCGGACGGCTTCCCGGCCGTGACCACCAAGCGGCTGCACCTGAAGTCGGTGGTGCACGAGCTTTTGTGGTTCCTGCGGGGGGAGACCCATCTGGACTACCTGCATACCCACGGGGTGAGCATCTGGGACGAATGGGCCACGGAGGACGGCGACCTCGGCCCCATCTACGGCCGCCAGTGGCGCTCCTGGCCGGCCCCCGACGGGCGCAGCATCGACCAGATGCGGGAGGTGGTGGAGCAGATCCGCAGCCGCCCCGATTCCCGCCGGCTGGTGGTGAGCGCCTGGAACGTGGCGGACCTGCCGGATGAATCCCGCTCCCCGGTGGAGAACGCCCGGGACGGACGCATGGCCCTGGCCCCCTGCCACTGCCTGTTCCAGTTCTACGTGGCCAACGGGCGCCTCTCCTGCCAGCTCTACCAGCGCAGCGCGGACATCTTCCTGGGAGTGCCCTTCAACATCGCCTCCTACGCCCTGCTCACCCACATGGTGGCCCGGGCCACGGGACTGGAGGCGGGCGAATTCGTGCACACCTTCGGCGACGTGCACCTGTACCGCAACCATCTGCAACAGGCCCGGGAGCAACTCGCCCGGGAACCCTTCCCCCTGCCGCGGCTGTGGCTGAATCCCCAGGTGGACGACCTGTTCGCCTTCCGCTTCGAGGACATCCGCCTGGAGGACTACCGCTGCCATCCCCCCATCAAGGCCCCCATCGCCGTATGAACGCCCCCGAACCCCTGCTCACCGTGGTGGTGGCCATGGACCGCAACCGCCTCATCGGGGCGGTGGGCGGCCTGCCCTGGCACCTGCCGGCGGACCTGGCCCACTTCAAGCGCCTCACCCTGGACGGGACCCTGCTCATGGGGCGGCGCACCTTTGAATCCATCGGCCGTCCCCTGCCCCGCCGGCGCAGCATCGTGGTCAGCCGCGACCCGGGATATCAGGCCGGGGGCTGCACCGTGGTGTCCTCCCCCGAGGCGGGACTCGCGGCGGCGGCGCCCGCGGCGGAGGTCTTCCTCATCGGTGGCGCCGACCTCTTCGCCCAGCTGCTGCCCCGCTGCCGGCGCATCCACCTGACGGAGATCCATCACGCCTTTACGGGGGACACCTGGATGCCCCCCTTCGGCCCCGGCTGGCGGGAGACGGCCCGCGAGTTCCATGCCGCGGACCCCCAAAACCCCCACCCCTACAGCTTTGTCACCCTGGAACGGGACTGACGCCTCGGACTCAGGCTTCGGATCGTTCCGGATCCCCGCGACGCCGCATCCAGTCCACCGGCACGGCCAGCATCAGCAGGAAGATCCCCGCCGCCGCCACCACGATGGAGGGCCCCGCCGGGGTATCCCAGTTCCAGGAGCCCCAGAGTCCCGCCGTCACCGCCAGGCAGCCCAGGAGTGAGGCCAGGGCCGCCATCTGTTCCGGGGTGCGGGACAGCCGCCGGGCCGCGGCGGCGGGGATGATCATCAGGGAGGTGATGAGCAGTACCCCCACCACCTTCATGGCCACGGCGATGACCAGGGCGATGAGCATCATGAAGGCGATGCCCACCGCCGTCACCGGCACCCCCTCCACCCGGGCCAGGTCCTCGTGCACCGTGGCCGCCAGCAGCGGACGCCAGATCCCCACCAGAGCCAGCAGGGCCACCGCACCGCCCCCCAGGATCCACCCCAGGTCCACCCAGGACACCGCCAGGATGTCCCCGAAAAGATAGGCCATCAGGTCGATGCGCACCGTCTCCAGAAAGGCGATGGCCACCAGCCCCAGGGACAGGGCGCTGTGGGCCAGGATGCCCAGGAGGGTGTCCGAGGCCAGCCGGCGCTGGCGTTGCAGCACCACCAGGGCCGCCGCCAGGGCCATGCACACCAGGATCACCGACAGGTTCACGCTGATGCCCATGAGGAACCCCAGGGCCACCCCCAGCAGGGCCGAATGGGCCAGGGTGTCGCCGAAGTAGGCCATGCGCCGCCAGACCATGAACGAACCCAGGGGGCCTGCCACCAGGGCCACCGCCAGGCCGCCCAGCAGGGCCCGCAGGATGAAGGCGTCCATGGGTATACCTCCGTCAGTCGTCGTTGTCCTCACCGTGGACCGGCGCCCCTTCCGGGGCGGATTCGGGGAGGATGTTGCCCCGCAGGTCGTGGTGGTGATCGTGATGATGGGGATAAAAGGCCACCCCGGGGGGCATGGAGTCGCCGAAGAGGCGGCGGTAGGCCGGATCCCGGCTCACCACCTCGGGATGTCCCGTGCAACAGACATGGCGGTTCAGGCACACCACCGAATCCGCCGCCGCCATCACCAGGTGCAGTTCGTGGGAGACCATCAGCACGCCGCAGCCGTAGCGGTCCCGCAGGGCGGCGATGAGCTGGAACACCTCCCCCTGGCCGGACACATCCACCCCCTGGGCCGGCTCGTCCAGCACCAGCAGATGGGGCTCCCGCAGCAGGGCCCGGGCCAGCAGGATGCGCTGCATCTCCCCTCCGGAGACGGACTGCACGGGCTGATCCAGCAGCCGCCCCACCCCCACCTCCCGGAGCACGTCCTGCAGCCGCTGCCGGGGGAGGCGCCGCCCCAGGGAGAGGAAACGGCGCACCGTGATGGGCAGGATCTCGTCCACCACGATGCGCTGGGGCATGTAGCCGATGCGCAGCCCCCGGCGCCGGTGCAGCACCCCCTCCGTGGGGGGCACCAGACCCAGCAGGACCCGCAGCAGCGAGGTCTTGCCGGCACCGTTGGGACCGATGATTGTGGTGATCTGCCCGGGTTCGATGCGCAGGTCCACGTCCCGGAGGATACGCCGCCCCCCCAGGACCAGGCCCACGCCGCGGGCCTCCATGAGGCAGGAAAGGTGGTCCGAAGACTGGCTCTTCTGGTTCGTTGCAAACAGCACGGCCGGACTCCCCATCGGCACCCGGTGGAACGCCGCAAGGATGTTATATTATATCCTTTTCCCAGCCAACGGATTCCGGGAGGTCTTCATGGAACGCGCATCCCGTCTGCTCATCCTGATGCTCGCATTGATCGCCTGGGGCAGCGCCGGGGCGGCGCCCCGGGTGGTGACCAGTATCGCCCCGATCCACAACCTGGTGCACGGTGTCATGGAAGGCGTGGCGGAGCCGGTGCGGCTGGTGCCGCCGGGGGCCTCGCCCCACACCTACCGCCTGCGGCCCTCGGACATGCGCCGCCTGCACGAGGCCGACGTGGCGGTGTGGATCGGCCCGGAGATGGAGACCTTCCTGGTACGCCCCCTGGCCACGGCGCCGGAAGACCTGGTGCGGGTCTCCCTCATGGAGGACGCCGATCTCATCGTCCACCCGCGGCGCGAGGGCGGGCTGTGGGAACACCGCCCCCATGCTGACGGGGATGCCCACGGCCATGGCCACCCGGAGGAGGACCACGACCGGGATGTGGACACCCATGTCTGGCTCTCCCCGGAGAACGCGGTCCGCATCACCCGCCACGTGGCCGGGGTGCTGGCGCAGGCGGATCCGCAGAACGCCCAGCGCTACCGGGCCAACCGCGACCGCATCCTGGCGGAGCTCCAGGCCCTGGATGCGCAGCTTGCGCAACGCCTCGCCCCCGTGGACGACCGGCCCTTCATCGTCTTCCACGACGCCTACCAGTACTTTGAACGCCACTACGGCCTGAGCCCCGCCGGCTCCATCACCCTGGACCCCTCCAGGTCCGTGGGTGCGCGGCGCATCCATGAGATCCGGGAGCGCATCCGCGGGGCCGGGGCCCTGTGCGTCTTCGTGGAACCCCAGTTCGAGCCGGATCTGGTGCATACCCTGGTGGAAGGCACCGATGCCCGCACCGGGGTGCTGGACCCCCTGGGGGCGGCATTGCCCCCGGGGGTGGAGAGCTATTACCGGCTGCTGCGGGACCTGGCGGACCACCTGGTGGACTGCCTCAGCCGCGATGGCGCCGACGGCGGGCGCTGAGGGCCCGCCGGGAGGGGCGAACGGTCAGAAGAGGAGGATCAGCCCCCAGACCAGGGCGGCGTGGACCAGGGCCAGGAGCACGGCCGCCGAGCCCATGTCCTTGGCGCGGGCGGAGAGGGGGTGCGGCTCACCGCCGAAACGGTCGATGGCCGCCTCCAGGCCGCTGTTGAGCAGTTCCACGATGAGCACCAGGATCAGGCTGCCCAGCAGCAGGACCCGTTCCACGCCCCCCTCCCCCAGCCACAGGGCCAGGGGGGCGAGCACGGCACAGGCCAGAAGCTCCTGGCGGAAGGCCGCCTCGTGGCGGAAGGTGCTGCACAGGCCCTTCCAGGAGTACCCGGCGGCCTTGACGATGCGGGTCAGCCCCCGGTGGCCGCTGGCGGCCATCAGCCGGCCGCCGCCTCATCGGCGGACCAGGCCACATCCAGGGCCTTGGCCGCCCGCACCTCGTCAAAGCGCCGGTTGGACAGGGTATGGGGGGCGGTCTTCACCGTCTCGGTGTCGCTGGAGGCCTCCTCCAGGATCCGGGCCATGGCCTCCACGAAGGCGTCCAGGGTCTCCTTGCTCTCCGTCTCCGTGGGCTCCACCAGCAGGCACTCGGGCACCAGCAGCGGGAAGTAGGTGGTGGGGGCGTGGAAGCCGTAGTCCAGCAGGCGCTTGGCCACATCCATGGCGGTCACCCCCTGCTCCTTCGCCTGGCGCTTCAGGGTGACGATGAACTCATGGGTGGCGCGGCGATCCGGGAAGGCCACGTCGAAGCCCTGCTCCCGCAGGCGGGCCATGAGGTAGTTGGCGTTGAGGGTGGAGTAGTCCGCCACCCGGGGCATCCCCTCCCGCCCCAGCAGGCGCATGTAGACATAGGCCCGCAGCAGCACCCCGGCGTTGCCGGCAAAGGCCGACAGGCGGCCGATGGTCTGGGGCAGGTCCGCCTCCGTGACCCAGCGGTAGCCCTCCTCCCGGCGCTCCACCAACGGCACGGGCAGGAACGGACGCAGGCGCTCGCTCACCCCCACGGCCCCGGCCCCCGGCCCACCGCCCCCGTGGGGGGTGGAGAAGGTCTTGTGCAGGTTCATGTGGATGACGTCAAAGCCCATGTCCCCCGGGCGCACCTTGCCCAGGATGGCGTTGAGATTGGCCCCGTCGTAGTACAGCAGCCCGCCGGCTTCGTGCACCAGTCCGGCGATCTCCCGGATGCGCCGCTCGAAGACCCCCACGGTGGAGGGGTTGGTGAGCATGATCCCGGCGGTGGCGGGCCCCACGGCCGCCTTCAGGGCCTCCATGTCCACATCCCCGGAGGCGTCGGTGGGGATCTCCCGCACGGTATAGCCGCACATGGTGGCGGTGGCGGGGTTGGTGCCGTGGGCCGCGTCGGGCACCAGGATCTCGGTGCGGGCCGTATCGCCCCGGGCGCGGTGATAGGCCCGGATCATGGCCACGCCGGCGAACTCCCCCTGGGCCCCGGCCATGGGGGTGAGGGAGACCTGGCGCATCCCCGTCACCTCCTGGAGCATCTCCTGCAGTTCATGCATGCAGGCCATGAAGCCCTGGCTCTGGGCCTCGGGGGCATGGGGATGGCGGCGCAGGAACCCCGGCAGCATGGCCAGGCTGTTGCTGGCCCTGGGGTTGTACTTCATGGTGCAGGAGCCCAGGGGATAGAACTGGGTGTCGATGGAGAAGTTCTTCTGCGACAGCCGGGTATAGTGGCGCACCACGTCCATCTCCGACACCTCCGGCAGCGGCGCCCGGCGCGTGCGCCGGAAGCGCTCCGGCAGCACCGGAGTCTCGGCCCGTTCCAGGGGGGCCTGGGCGGCAGCCCGGCGGCCGGGACGGGAGAGTTCGAAGATCAGCATAGCCTGCTCCTGATTCACGGGATTCGGGTTTGGGGCCCGGCGGCCTGTGGCGCACCGGGCCCGGGGATCATGACAAGTGGGCGAGAACGGCGTCGTAGTCCGGTTCCTGGGTGATCTCCGGCACCAGCTGGGCGTGCAGGATGGTGTCGTCCGCGTCCAGCACCAGCACGGCCCTGGCGGCGATCCCCGCCAGGGGGCCGTCCACGATGAGCACGCCGTAGTCCCGGGCGAAGTCCCGGGAGCGCATCATGGACAGGGTCTTCACCCGGTCCACCCCCTCGGCCTGGCAGAACCGGCCCTGGGCGAAGGGCAGATCGGCGGAGACATTGAGCACCACCACATCGTCCCGGCCGGCGACATCGGCATTGAACCGCTTTGCGGAGGCGGCGCACACGTCGGTATCCAGGCTGGGCACGATGGACAGCACCTTCCTCACGCCCCGGAAATCCCCCAGGGAGACGTCGTTCAGGTCCTTGTCCACCAGGGTGAAGTCCGGCGCCCGGGTGCCCACCTGGGGCAGTTCACCGCTGGTATGGATGGGATTGCCCTGCAATGTGATCTCGGCCATGGGACCCTCCTGAGGGTTGCGGCTGGATGACTCGGGTCGGCCCGGATGGCACGCCCCTGTAGGGAACTTAGGAAGCCGCCCGCGCCTTTTCCAGTGCCGCCACGTAACGGTCCAGGTCCGCGCCGGTCTTGGTCTCGGTGACGCACACCAGCAGCGCGTCCTTCAGCTCGGGATAGTCCCGGCCCAGGGGATAGCCCGCGAGCACCCCCTCCTCCGCCATGGCCGCGGCCACGCGTTCGGCATCGCCACCCACGCGCACCGCCACCTCGTGGAAGCGTTCGCCGGAGAACACCGGCTCGCAGCCGCAGGCCGCCAGTCGCTCCACCAGATTCTGGGTATGGGCCATGGAGGCGGCGGCCACCCGCTCCAGCCCCTCCGGACCCAGCAGGGCCATGTGGATGGTGGCGGCGGTGACCATCAGCCCCTGGTTGGTGCAGATGTTGGAGGTGGCCTTGGAACGGCGGATGTGCTGCTCCCGGGCCTGCAGGGTGAGCACGAAACCATCACGGCCGTCGGCGTCCGTGGTGCGCCCCACGACCCGGCCGGGCATCTGCCGGGCGTGTTCCTTGCGGCAGCACATGAAGCCGAAATAGGGTCCGCCGGAGGACAGGGGCGCGCCCAGAGGCTGGCCCTCGCCCACGACGATATCGGCCCCCTTCCCGCCCCATTCCCCCGGCGCCTTGAGCAGGGCCAGGGAGACGGGATTGACCACGCCGATCACCTGCATGCCCTGTCCATGGGCCCAGTCGGTGAGGGCGTCCGCCTCCTCCAGCACGCCGAAGAAGTTGGGCTGGGGGATCACCAGGGCGGCCGCCTCCCCGGGGGCCTCGGCCTCCAGGGCCGCGGGATCCACGCGGCCGGCGGCGGCATCGAAGGGCAGGTCCACCAGCTCGATCCCCTGGGGGGAGACGATGCTGCGCACCACGGCGCGGTAGGCGGGATGCACACTGGCCGGCATGAGGATGCGCTGGCTCTTGTTCTTGCGGTTGGCGCGCACGGCCATGAGGGCCGCCTCCGCCAGGGCGGAGGCCCCGTCGTAGAGGGAGGCGTTGGATACCGGCAGGCCGGTGAGCCCGGCCATCATGGACTGGTATTCGTAGATGAGCTGCAGCGTCCCCTGGCTGGCCTCCGCCTGATAGGGGGTGTAGGCGCTATAGAACTCGCCGCGGGTGGCGATCTGCCAGACCGCCGCCGGCACGTGGTGCTCATAGGCCCCGGCGCCGATGAAATTGAGTGCGGTGGCGTCCCCGGCGGACCGGGTCTCCATGAGCCGGGTCACCTCCATCTCGCTCAGGGCCGGGGGCAGCCCCTTGAGACCGTCCACCCGCAGGGCCTGGGGGATCTCGTCGAACAGCGTCTCGATGGCATCGGCGCCGATGGCCGAGAGCATCTCGCGCACGTCGGATTCGGTGTGGGGGATAAAGGGCATGGTCTTGGGGATTCTCCGGATGACGAAAAGCAGGGGCGAACCGGTCCCGTGCCCCGGGAAGGGAGGCCGGGGTCCGGGGGCGGGCGGGGAGCCCCCGCCCGCAACGCTCACGCATGGCCCGGTACGGGCAGCGGCGGGATCAGCCCTCCGCCTCCAGGTGGGCCTTGTAGGCCTCGGCATCCATGAGGCCGGCCAGTTCACCGCTGTCGGCGGGCTTCACGCGAAAGAGCCAGCCCTCGCCGTAGGGATCGCTGTTCACCAGCTCGGGGCTGTCCCCCAGCTGCTCGTTCACCGCCGTCACCTCGCCGCTCACCGGGGCGTAGACATCGGAGGCCGCCTTCACCGATTCCACCACGGCACAGGCGCTGCCGGCCTCCAGGGTCGTGCCCGCCTCGGGGGTCTCCACGAAGACCAGATCCCCCAGCAGCTCCTGGGCGTGCTCGGAGATGCCCACGGTGAGGCTGCCATCGGACTCCTGGCGCACCCATTCGTGGGATTTGGCGTACTTCAGATCGCTCGGGACATTGCTCATGGGGATGGCTCCTGAAAAGGCTGAAAATGCTTTGGGGATTGGAAAGGGCGATTGAATCGGTTTCAGGCCGGGATGTCGACCACCGGCTGGCCGTTGCGGGCGAACGGGGGCCGCACCACCCGGGCCGGCACCGCCTTGCCGCGGATCTCCACCTGGACGCGCTCGCCGGCCCCGGCCGGGAGGCGGGCCAGGGCGATGGAGGCCCCCAGGGTGGGGGAGAAGCTGCCACTGGTGGTCTCGCCCTCGCCGGCCTCCCCGGCCAGGACCTTCATGTGTCCCCGCAGCACCCCCCGGCCCTCCAGCACCAGACCCACCAGGCGGCGGGGCACCCCTTCGGCCTTCTGACGCTCCAGGGCGGCGCGGCCGATGAAGTCCCGGTCCGCCGGCTCCAGGGCCACGGTCCAGCCCAGGGCGGATTCCAGGGGGGTGGTGGTCTCGTCCATATCGGTGCCATAGAGGTTCATGCCCGCCTCCAGGCGCAGGGTGTCCCGGGCCCCCAGGCCCACGGGGCGTACCCCGGCCCCGGAAAGGGCCGACCAAAAGGCACGGGTCTCCCCGGCGGGCAGGATCACCTCAAAGCCATCCTCGCCGGTGTAGCCGGTGCAGGCCACGAACCAGTCGCCGGATTCCATGGCGTGGAAGGGGGTCAGCTCCGCCGCCGGGCCCTGCAGGGCCCCGGGCAGCAGGGGCAGAATGCGCTGCCGGGCCCCGGGGCCCTGCACCGCGATCATGTCCAGGTCCTCCCGCTCGGTCACGGACAAGCCCTGATGAGCGGCCGCCACCTCCTGCATCCAGGCCAGGTCCTTGTCCCGGGTGGCGGCATTGACCACCACGCGATAACCCTCCTCCCGGCGATAGACGATGAGGTCGTCCAGCACGCCACCGTCGGCGTTGAGCATGCAGCTGTAGAGGGCGCGGCCCGGGGTGCGGAGCTTGTCCACGTCGTTGGCCAGCAGGCGGCGCAGGTAGGCGCGGGCACCGGGACCGGCCACGTCCACCACCGTCATGTGGGAGACGTCGAACATGCCGGCATCGCGGCGCACGGCGTGGTGCTCCTCCAGCTGCGAGCCGTAGTGGATGGGCATGGACCAGCCGGCAAAGTCCACCATGCGGGCGCCGGCGGCCACGTGGGTATCGTGCAGGGTGGTCTGTCTGGGCGTCGTCATGGCTTCAGGCTCCCGTTGAACGAAAAAGGGGCGGCCGACACGTGCTGGGTGTCGACCGCCCCTCTGTCCTGAAACCTGAGAGATTGAACCACGCCCGTGGCGCCGGCTATCCCCTTCGGTGGGCCCTCGGGCCGCTCTCCAGAGTCGATGCGGGCAGCGCAGTCCTTTTGCCTGAGCGTTTCCGGGCGGAAGTTGCGCCTTCGGCGCCTCCCCAAGGGGAGGTCTCTCCCACGCTGCCGGGGTGACTGGTCACCCGTTTCTGTGGCCGCCACTATACCTGGGGTGTCATCAAAGCGAAAGCATTCCGAAGGGTATGAATCCGGGATCCTTTATAGCCCACGGCTATGGCTTGCCGGAGGCCCCCGGTGCCGGCTCGGGGCGGCGGATGAGGGCCCGGGTCACCGCGGCACGGCCCTGATGCCCCGGCCCTTCGTCCAGGTGCACCGCCACCTCCGCCAGCTCCCGGAACTCGGCATCCACCAGGTCCTCCCGCAGGGTGACGCTGCCATAGAGCATGGCGACGTCCCGGGGACCCCCGCTGTGGTAGTGGATCTGCTCCGGATGGAAGGCCTCCAGCAGCAGCCATCCCCCGGGCTTCAGGGCCCGGAACATGGCGGCATGCACCCGCCGGCGCTGCTCCGGGGGCAGATGCAGGAAGATGGAGACCACGTGGTCGAAGCGCTCCCGGGGCCAGTCCCAGCCCGCCAGATCGGCGCAGACGGTGTGCAGCGACACGCCGCGGTGCTGTGCCAGGGCCTCGGCCTTGTCCAGGGCCTGGCGGGAGAAGTCCACCGAGGTCACCTCCAGCCCCCGGCCGGCCAGCCAGACCCCGTTGCGGCCCTCACCGTCCCCCACGCACAACACCCGCTGTCCGGGCCGGTACAGGGCGTGATGGGCCAGGAGATAGGCATTGGGCGCCGTGCCGTAGACATATCCGCCGGCGGCGAAACGGTTATCCCAGAACTCTTTCATGATGCGATGTCCCCTGGCGATCCGGCCAGATAGTGTAGGCCAATCCCGGCGGCGCCGGGGCATGCGGGGCTCAACGCACGCCAGCCATGAGGGCCTCGATGGCCTCCGGGGCCTTGGGGCAGTCGTGCGTGAGCACCTCGTGCCCGTCCCGGGTCACCGCCACGTCGTCCTCGATGCGCACGCCGATGCCGGCCAGCGCCTCCGGCACCCCCTCGCCCCCCGGCGGGAAATAGAGCCCCGGCTCGACGGTCATCACCATCCCCGGCTGCAGGGGCCGCGGGGCACCGTCCACCCGGTAGTCCCCCACATCGTGCACATCCAGACCCAGCCAGTGCCCGGTGCGGTGCATGTAGTAGGGCCGATAGGCCCCCTCCTCCACCAGCCGCTCCACCGGGCCCTGCAGCACCCCCAGGTCCACCAGCCCCCGGGTGAGCACCGCCACCGCCGCCTGGTGGGGCTCCTCCCAGTGCCGCCCCGGGGCCACCCGGGCGATGGCCGCCGCCTGGGCCTCCAGGACGATGTCGTACACCGCCCGCTGGGCCGGGGAAAAGCGCCCGTTCACCGGGAAGGTGCGGGTCACATCGCCGGCGTATCCCAGGTATTCGCAACCGGCATCGATGAGCACCAGGTCACCGTCCCGCAGCCGGTCCTCGTTCTCGGTATAGTGCAGGATGCAGCCGTTGGCCCCCCCGCCGACGATGGAGGCATAGGCCGGTTCCATGCCGGCATGGCGGAAGGTATAGAGCAGTTCCGCCTCCAGCTGGTACTCCCACATCCCCGGCCGGCAGGCGGCCATGGCGCGCCGATGGGCCTCCACGGTGACCGCCGCCGCCCGGCGCATGGCCTCCAGCTCCTGCCCCGACTTGAACAGGCGCAGCTCGTGCAGCAGGGGGTCCAGGGACACCAGCGCCCGGGGCGGGCGCACCCCGGCACGGCCACGGCGGCCCATGGCCTCGATCCAGGCGCTCACCCGGCGGTCCATGCCCGACTCGTGCCCCAGGCTCAGATAGACCCGCTCCCGGCCCTCCAGCAGGCCGGGCAGGAGCTGCTCCAGGTCCGCCAGGGGATGGGCCTCGCCGGCGCCGAAGTCGCGCACCGCCCCCTCCGTGCCCGCGCGGCGGCCGTGCCAGGTCTCCTTCTCGGGATCGCGCTCGCGGCAGAAGAGGATATAGTCCCCTTCGGCCCGCCCCGGCACCAGCACGGCCACCGCCTCGGGCTCGGTGAAGCCGGTGAGGTACCAGAAATCGCTGTCCTGGCGGAAGGGATGGGTCACATCCCGGTTGCGGGTGCGCTCCGGGGCCCCGGGGATGATGGCGATGGCCCCCTCCCCCATGGCCTCCATGAGGCGGCGGCGGCGGTGGGCGAATTCCTGCAGTCGGGTCGGGTTCGGGATCATGGCTCGATGGTCCGAAGCGGGCTCAGTGCAGCCCGGAGGGGCCCTTCAGGGGCTGGAGCTCCTCACTCACCAGCAGCACACCCACACGCACGTATTCGTGGATCTCCTGGAAGGCGGCCTCATCCTCCTCCTGGTCGTCCAGGGAGAAGCCCGTACGGGCGATCTCGGACAGATCCCGGACGATCTCCGCGGAGTCCTGGGGCAGGGTGCGGGGCTCCCCCACGCCGGCCAGGGCCAGGCCATAGAGGAAACCCTGGCACCACAGCCCCAGGGCCTCCACCCGCCGCTCCAGATCGCTGTCATCGGGGGGCAGCAGCAGATCGAAGCTCAAGAGGGCATCCGCCAGCTGGGTGCGGGTGGCCTCGAACAGGGCCGCAAGGGCCTGCGGCGGCGCCGCCTCCCCCTGCCCCCCGGCGTCCGGGGGCAGGATCTCCCGCAGCCAGGCCCCGGCCCCGGAACCCAGATTGGCGGTGAGCAGGCCGCAGAGGGTGCCGTGGACCTCGGCGGCGCCGGCGGCGGCACCGGCGGTGCGCAGGCTGTCTTCGACGGCTTCATAACCAGGCATCATGGCACGGATCTCGCGTGGGGCGGGGAGGGTTTCTGGCCAGTCTAACACCGCCGCATCCCCCCTGCCCATGCGCCCCGCCGGGGCCTGCAGGGTCCTGCCCCGGACCGTTGACGCCCCCCGCCGGACAGGCCTATATTGGCCCCATGACGGAGGCGCCCCACAACGATCCCGCCGAACAGACGTTGCGGGAACTGGAATCCCGGGTGGAGGCGCTGGTGCAGTTCTGCGACCGCCTGCAGGAGGAGAACCGCCTGCTGCGGCAGGAGAACGAACAGCTGCGCTCCGAACGGGCGGCGCTGTCGGAACGGGGCGAACAGGCGCGCATCAAGGTGGAGTCCATGATCAGCCGCCTGCGTTCCATGGAGCAGGCCTCGTGAACGAACGCGCCACCGAACCGGTGACGGTGCAGATCCTGGGCAAGGACTACCGCATCGCCTGCCCGGAGGACGAGCGCAGCGCCCTGGTGGCCTCCGCCGACCTGCTGGACCGGCGCATGAAGGAGATCCGGGACACCGGCAAGGTGGTGGGGGGGGACCGCATCGCCGTCATGGCGGCGCTGAACCTCACCCACGAACTGCTGGCCATGAAGGGCCGGCAGGCCCGCACGGACGAGCGCATGCAGCAGCTGCGGCAACGCATCGATGCCGCGCTGGCCCGGCAGGAGGGCCGGGAACACGCCGGCTGAGGCGGACAACGGCCCGGATGGCCAAAGGTTTTGAGTTTGACGAGTTTGGGCACCTCTGCGGTGTACGTGTGCGGCCGGGGTTTATCCTTGAGCCTAATGAACTACCCCGGGAGCCGAACTGCGATGGTGTTGTGCATGTCCGCCCTCGTGCGGAAAGCCTGGATCCATCGCGTAGGCACCCACTTGAACCGCTGGTTCAAGGTCGAAGGTCTGCCACGGCACATGCGGAGCGTGTCCTCCTTATCCCCAGGGCCGGCCCCAACAGGCCGGCCCTTTTTTCTTCGGGCCTTTTTCCTTCGGGGAGGTCCCCGCAATCCCCTCCCCTTTCCTTGCTGATACCGCCATGCAGCCACCGCGCCATGCCCTGCGACGCGACCTGAGACGGCGGCGGCTCGCCCTCTCCCCCGGGGAGCGCCGGGCCCTGGCCTGGCAGGTGGCGGCACGGGTGCGCCATCACCGCCTGTTCACCGCCGCGCGGCATATCGCCTTCTACCTCCCGGACCGGGGGGAGGTGGACCCCGGCCCCTTGATGCAGGCGGCCCGGGCCGCCGGCAAGCAGCTCTACCTGCCGGTGCTGGCCCCGCGCCATCCGCGCCTGTTGTGGTTCATGCCCTGGCAGCCGGGGGACCGGCTGGTGCGCAACCGCTTCGGCATCCCCGAGCCGCCGGTGCGGGCACGCCGCCGGCGGCCGGCGCGGCACCTGGACCTGGTGATCGCCCCCCTGGTGGGCTTTGACCGGGCCGGCCACCGCCTGGGCATGGGCGGCGGCTTCTACGACACCACCTTCTCGCATCTCAACCGCCACCGCTGCTGGCACCGGCCGCGCCTGCTGGGCCTGGCCTACGGCTTCCAGGAGGTGGCGGCCCTGCCCCATGCCCCCTGGGACGTGGCCCTGGACGCGGTGGCCACGGAACGGGAACTGATCCTCTGGTCCCGCCGGGATCAGGGCGACACGGGAGGATCCCCATGCGCTACTGGCTGATGAAATCCGAACCCGGGGTCTTCGGCATCGACGACCTGGAACGGGTGGGGGAGGAACCCTGGGAGGGGGTGCGCAACTACCAGGCCCGCAACATGCTGCGGGACGAGATGCACGCCGGGGACCTGGCCTTTCTCTATCACTCCAACTGCAAGGTGCCCGGCATCGCCGGGATCATGCGCATCGTGCGCGGGGGCTATCCCGATGACACCGCCTGGACCCCCGGACACCGCTATCACGACCCCCGCAGCACCCCCGAAAACCCCCGCTGGTTCCGGGTGGATGTGGCCTTCCAGCGACGCCTGGAGCGGATCATCCCCTTAAGCGAACTGAAACAGGCCCCGGAGTTGTCCGCCATGCCCCTGGTGCGCCGCGGCAACCGCCTCTCCATCCTGCCGGTCACCCCCGGGGAATGGGACTTCATCCTCTCTCTGGAGAACCCCCGGGACTGAGCTCCGGCACGGCCCCGTTTTCAGGCCCGAGGAACAACCGGTAGACCGGGTTGTCCGTCTCCTCCCAGTGGATGTAGCCCAGATCCTTCAGGAAGCGCCTGAAGCGGGTCTTGTCCTCGGGGGGCACCTGCAGCCCCACCAGCACCCGGCCGTAGGCGGCGCCATGGTTGCGGTAGTGGAACAGGCTGATGTTCCAGTCCTGGCCCATGTGGCTGAGGAAGTTCATCAGCGCCCCCGGCCGCTCCGGGAACTCGAAGCGGTAGACCCGCTCGTCCCCCACGTGGGTGGCGTGCCCGCCCACCATGTGGCGCAGGTGGGCCTTGGCCATCTCGTTGCGGCTCAGGTCCACGATGGCATAGCCCCGGGCCTCCAGGTCCGCCAGCAGGGCCTTGCCCTCCGCCTCGCCGCCGCTCAGCTGCACCCCCACGAAGACATGGGCCTGACGGTCGTCGGCATAGCGGTAGTTGAACTCGGTGACGGAACGCTTGCCGATGGCCTCGCAGAAGGCACGGAAACTGCCGGGGCGCTCGGGGATGGTGGCGGCGAACAGGGCCTCCCGGTGCTCCCCCAGCTCCGCCCGCTCGGTGACGTGGCGCAGACGGTCGAAGTTGATGTTGGCCCCGCTGAGCACGGCGGCATAGCGGCCGTCGCGGGTCCCCTCCCGCTCCAGGTACTTCTTCAGGCCCGCCACCCCCAGGGCCCCGGCGGGTTCGGCCATCACCCGGGTGTCGTCGAAGATGTCCTTGATGGCGGCGCAGAGCTCGTCCGAGGACACCAGCAGGATCTCATCCACGTATTCCCGGGCCAGGCGATAGGTCTCCTTGCCCGCCTGGCGCACCGCCGCGCCGTCGGCGAAGATGCCCACCTGCTCCAGCACCACGCGGCGCTTCTTCTCCAGGGCCTGCTGCATGCAGGGGGCATCATCCGGCTCCACGCCGATGACGCGGATGTCCGGACGCAGGGCCTTGATGTAGGCGGCCATGCCGCCGAGAATGCCGCCGCCGCCCACGCCCACGAAGACGGCGTCCAGCGGGTCCGGATGCTGGCGCAGCAACTCCATGGCCACGGTCCCCTGCCCGGCGATCACCTCCGGTTCGTCGAAGGGATGGATGAAGGTGTAGCCGTTCTCCTCCACCAGCTCCTGGGTGAGCCGGTAGGCCTCGTCGTAGGAATCACCGTGCAGGATGGCCTCCCCCCCCAGGGCGCGCACCGCGTCCACCTTGATGGACGGCGTGGTGCGGGGCATGACGATCACCGCCGGGATCCCCAGGCGGCGGGCGGAGAGGGCCACCCCCTGGGCATGGTTGCCGGCGGAGGCGGCGATCACCCCCCGGGCGCGCACCTCCGGCGGCAGCTGCACGATCTTGTTGTAGGCCCCCCGCAGCTTGAAGGAGAACACCGGCTGCAGGTCCTCGCGCTTGAGCAGCACCTGGTTGCCCAGGCGGCGCGAGAGGGTGGGCATGGGGTCTAAGGGGGTTTCGCGGGCCACGTCGTAGACGCGGGCGGTGAGGATCTTCTGCAGGTAGGGATAGGTCATGGGATCAAGATACCGCCCGCCCTTCCCCAGCCGCAAGCGGTGATGACCCCGCCCCGCCGCTGCGCGTAGAATGCCCCTCAAACCAGAGGAGAAACCCCATGAGCAACGCGGACGACATGAAGAAGGCCGCCGCCCAAGCGGCCCTGGAATACGTGGAAGACGGCATGATCGTGGGCGTGGGCACCGGATCCACGGCCAACCACTTCATCGACCTGCTCGCCGGCATGAAGAACCGCATCGAGGGCGCCGTGGCCTCCTCCGAGGCCAGTGCCCAGCGCCTGCGGGGACACGGCATCCAGGTGATGGACCTGAACAGCACCGGCACCCTGCCCCTGTACGTGGACGGGGCCGACGAGGCCACGGAACACCTGCACCTGATCAAGGGGGGCGGCGGCGCCCTCACCCGGGAGAAGATCGTGGCCGCCGCCAGCGAGACCTTCGTCTGCATCGCCGACGAATCCAAGCGGGTGGACGTGCTGGGGGCCTTCCCCCTGCCGGTGGAGGTGATCCCCATGGCCCGCAGCTACGTGGCCCGGGAGATCCTCAAGCTGGGGGGGCAGCCGGAGCTGCGCCAGGGCTTCACCACGGACAACGGCAACCTCATCCTGGACGTGCACAACCTGCGCATCGCCAACCCGGTGGAGATGGAGACCACCCTGAACCAGATCGCCGGGGTGGTCACCGTGGGGATCTTCGCCCGCCGCCCGGCGGATGTGCTGCTGCTGGCAGGCCCCGACGGGGTGCGCACCCTGAGGTAGGCCCGCGGCCGGCGGGAGGACGCGCGCCATGGCCCGGATCCTGATCGCCCTGGGCATTCTGCTCCTCCTGGCGGGCCTGGCCTGGCCGTGGCTTGCGCGGCTGGGCCTGGGGCGCCTGCCGGGGGACCTGCTCATCCAGCGGGACGGCTTCACCTTCTACCTCCCCCTCACCACCTCCCTGGTGGTCAGCGCGGTGGTGTCCCTGCTGCTGTGGCTGATCCACCGCCTCTAGGGCCGGCGCTCCGGGCCACGCCATCCGGCGCACCCGGGCGCGGCGGCCCGGGGCGGGCCTAGAGCAGCACCTTCTCGATGCCCTCACGGCGGGCCTGGTCGATGAACCGGCGCTGCCAGTCCGCCCCCAGGAGGGCCTCGGCCATCTCCACCACGATGTAGTCGGTGCCCACGCCGGTCTCCTCGCCATAGCGGGCCAGCCCCTGCTGGCAGGCGGGACAGGCGGTGAGGACCTTCACCTGCCCCGGGTCCGCCACGGATTCACCGGTGAGCTGGGTCACCCCCTTGGTGATCTCCTCCTGCTTGCGGAAGCGCACCTGGGTGGCCACGTCCGGGCGGTTCATGGCGAAGGTGCCCGCCTCGCCGCAGCAGCGGTCGGAGTGGACCACCGGCTGCCCCATGAGGGCATTGGCCACCTTCAGCGGGTTATGGGTCTTCATGGGGCTGTGGCAGGGATCGTGGTACAGGTACTGCCGCCCTTCCACGCCGTTTTCCAGGGTCACCCCCTTCTCCAGCAGGTATTCGTGGATGTCCAGCAGGCGGCAGCCGGGGAAGATGCGCTCGAACTCGTATTTGAGCAGCTGATCCATGCAGGTGCCGCAGGAGACGATCACCGTCTTGATGTCCAGGTAGTTGAGGGTGTTGGCCACGCGGTGGAAGAGCACGCGGTTGGCGGTCTCGATCTCCCGGGCCTTCTTCGCCTCCCCGGAGGCCTCCTGGGGATAGCCGCAGCAGAGATAGCCCGGCGGCAGGACCGTCTGGGCCCCGGTGCGGTAGAGCATGGCCAGGGAGGCCAGGGCCACCTGGCTGAACAGGCGCTCGGAGCCGCAGCCGGGGAAGTAGAACACCGCCTCGCCGTTGTCCTCCATCTGCGCCGGATCCCGCACGATGGCCACATGGCTGGGATCGTCCAGCCCCAGCATGGTGCGGGTGGTCTGGGCGGGCACATCCGCCGGCAGGGGCTTGTTCATCATGTGGATGACCTGCTCGTGCAGCGGCCGCCGGCGGGTGGTGGCGGGGGGGATGGCCGGCCCCTTGAGACCCACGCGCCGGAACAGGGTATGCCCCACCCGCTGGGCGGTGAAGCCCCACTGCACCAGGGCCTTGTGCATCACATGCACCGCCCGCGGATCCTGGATGTTCAGGTAGGTCATGGAGACCCGGGCGGCCATGCTGCTGCGGCGCTGGCGCTGCTCCTTGAGGATGGTGCGCATGCGCGCGGTGACGTCGCCGAAGTCGATGTTCACCGGGCACGGCGGCAGGCATTTGTGGCACACGGTGCAGTGGTCCGCCACCTCGTTGAGCTCATCGAAGTGGCGGAAGGACAGGCCGCGGCGGGTCTGTTCCTCGTAGAGGAAGGCCTCGATGATGAGCCCGGTGGCCAGGATCTTGTTGCGCGGCGAGTACAGCAGGTTGGCCCGGGGCACGTGGGTGCTGCACACCGGCTTGCACTTGCCGCAGCGCAGGCAGTCGCGGATGTCGTCGTTCAGGGCCCCCAGCTCGCTCTGCTCCAGGATCAGGGCCTCCTCCTCCACCAGGCGCAGGGAGGGGGTGTAGGCCATGGCCAGGCCGGAGCCCGTCATGAGCTTGCCGCGGTTGAAGCGGTTGTCCGGGTCCACCCGGCGCTTGTAGTCGGCGAAGGCCTCCACCACCTCCGGGTCCAGGTACTGCATCTTGGTGAGCCCCACCCCGTGCTCGCCGGTGATGACGCCGCCGAGGCTGCGGGCCAGGTCCATCACCTGCCCGACGATGCGCTCCGCCTCGTGCATCATAGCGTAGTCGTTGGAGTTCACCGGGATGTTGGTGTGCACGTTGCCGTCCCCGGCGTGCATGTGCAGGGCCACGAACAGGCGGCTGGTGAGCACCCGGTCGTGGATCGCCTGGATGCGCTGGCGCACAGTGTCCAGATCCCGCCCGTCGAAGATCTCGAACAGCGGGGCCTCCAGCTCGCGGCGGTAGGAGATCACCAGGTCATGGCGCAGGATGAGATGCACCAGCCGGTCGCCGGGACGCCGCGCCTGGCGGGCCGTGTCGTCCAGGAGTTCATCCACCTCGGTGGCGTCCGTCTCCAGGTGCTCCAGGATGCGGCGCCAGCGGTCGCGCACCTGCAGCACATGGGCCTCGGCGGCCTGGCGGCGCTTCTCGAACCAGTTGCGCGCCTCGTCGTTGTCCAGGCCCAGCCTGGCCACCAGGGCCTGGCGGTCCGCGTCCAGGCATTCGAGGATCTCCTCGGCCATGCGCAGCTTGTTGGTGAGGGACTGGTGGATATTGATGCGCTCGATGCCCTCGCTGTATTCCCCCAGGCGCTCCAGGGGGATGACCACGTCCTCGTTGATCTTGAAGGCGTTGGTGTGGGCGGCGATGGCGGCGGTGCGGGAGCGCTCCTCCCAGAAGCGGCGGCGCGCCTCGGGGCTGACGGCGATGAAACCGTCGCCGTTGCGGGCATTGGCCATGCCCACCACCCGGGCGGCGGCATCCGCCACGGCCTGCTCATCGTCCGAGGCCAGGTCGGCCATGAGCAGCATCTTGGGCCGCTCCCGCCGGGACCCCTTGGGGGTGTAGCGCACGGCGCGCACGTAGCGGTCGTCCAGATGCTCCAGCCCCGTGAGCTGCACCTTCGGATCCGCCTCCAGATCGTTCTTGATCTCCACGATGGCGGGCACCGCCTGATGCAGGTCCGGGCCGTAGAACTCCAGGCACACCGTGCGCAGGTGAGAGGCCATGCGGTGCACCACGAACACCGCCGAGGTGATGAGGCCGTCGCAGCCCTCCTTCTGTACCCCGGGGAGATCGAACAGGCGCTTGTCGGTCACGTCCTTGCCCAGCCCCTCGCGGCGGCAGGCGCGGCCGGGGAAGGTGATCTCCTCCGGCTCCCCCTCGGGGGTGTGGCCGTCCGCCTGGTAGCGGGTGATGCGGAAGGTCACCTCCTCCTGGTCGTGGATCTTGCCCAGGTTGTGGTTCACCCGCTCCACCTCAATCCAGCGGGCGTCGGGGGTCACCATGCGCCAGGAGGCCAGATTGTCCAGGGCGGTGCCCCACTGCACGGCCTTCTTGCCGCCGGCGTTCATGGCGATGTTGCCGCCCGCGGTGGAGGCGTCCTGGGAGGTGGGATCCACGGCGAAGACATGGCCGCCCCGCAGGGCCGCCTCGGAGATGCGCCGGTTCACCGCCCCGGCGCCGGTGTGCACGGTGGGCACCGGCTGTTCCAGGCCGGGCAGCTCGCGGAATTCCACCTCGCCCACCCAGTCCAGCTTCTCGGTGTTGATCACCGCCGCGTCGGGGGTCAGGGGCACGCCGCTGCCGGTGTAGCCGGTGCCGCCGCCCCGGGGGATCACCGTCAGCCCCAGTTCCAGGCAGGCGGCCACCACCTGGGCCATCTCCTCCTCGGTGTCGGGGGTGATCACCACGAAGGGCAGCTCCACGCGCCAGTCGGTGGCGTCGGTGACATGGGACACCCGGGCCAGGCCGTCGAAGGCGATGTTGTCCCGGGCGGTGTGGCGCAGAAGCCGGCGGCGCACCCGTTCGCGCAGGGCCTGCTGCTCGGGGAACCAGGCCTCGAAGCGGCGCACCGCCTGCCGCGCCGCCCCGGCCAGCTCCAGGGCCTTCTCGTTGCCGTCGGCCCGGGCCACGATCTGGTCGATGCGATGGTCCATGGCGCCGATGAGATGGCTCAGGCGCTTCTTATCCGCCAGCAGGTCATCCTGGATATAGGGGTTGCGCGTCACCACCCACATATCCCCCAGCACCTCGAAGAGCATGCGGGCGGACACGCCGGTGCGCCGCTGGGCGCGCAGGGTGTTGAGTACGTCCCACATGGACTCGCCGAGAAACCGGATGACGATCTCCCGGTCGGAATAGGAGGTGTAGTTGTAGGGGATCTCGCGAATGCGGGTCGTGGAGGTCATAGATGCGGGGAGGATTGCGAAGGGAACTTGGGAGGGTAACAGCACCGCCCCCTCCGGACAAGTCAAGCCCCGCGTTTGCCACGAAAAATTCACTTTCATTTCATGGGGTTATCGACACGGAACCGGCCCGGGTGCATACACCGCAGCGCAGCAATCGGCGGCATTTCCCCCGCCGGAACAGAAAAAGGGCGCGAGCGGAACCCTCCGCATCGCGCCCTTCAATACAGGGCCCCTTGCCGCCGGGGCGGCGAAGGGACCAGGACGTCGGCCTGGGGGCCGATTTCTTAGAAGTTGTGGGCCACACCCACCTGGAAGCCGGAGACCTCGGCGCCAGCCGCAGAGGCTGCCACACTCTTACCCTTGCCGGAACCGGTGAAGGCATAGGTGGCGGCATCGTCATTGGACATCTGGGCGTAGGTGGCGTACATGTTGGTGCGCTGGGACAGGTTGTAGCCGGCGCCCAGGGCGTACATGTCGGCCCCAGTTTCGTCCATGTCGTTCTCATCGGCCATGGAGTAGGAGGCCATCAGGTAGGCCTGGCCCATGGCGTACTTGCCACCCAGGTGGAACATGTCCCGATCACCAAAGGCATCCTGATCGGAGTCCAGGTTCTCGTACATGGCCGCCAGGGTGAAGCCCCCCAGGTCGTAGGTGCCGCCCACCTTCCAGCCGGTGGCATCGGCGTCACGCGCAGCGTTGTACTCGTTCATCTGCTGGTAGGCCACGCCCAGGTACATGGGGCCCTGTTCGAAGGTGCCGGCCAGGGACATGGCACTCCGGTCATTGGCATAGGCGTCCGGGGTGTCGTCGTCCTTGTCCGTGGTGTAGTTGGCCATGAAACGCATGCCGTCCAGGTTCGGGCTCATGTAGACGATGGTGTTGTCGTCGCGGTTGTAGAAGTTATCCACCCCCGCGGCATCATCGAACTGACCGGCGATGTGGTGCATGTCGCCCAGGGTGTCGGCGAAGAAGTTCAGGGGCAGGGTGGCGGTCTTGTAGGCACTATCGTGCTTACCCAGACGCAGTTCACCGAAGCCGCCGGCCAGGCCCAGGTAGGTGTTGCGGGCGGTCAGGTCGGAGTTGTCGAAGGTCTGGCGGTCGCTATAGAGACCGGCCTCGATCTGGTAGACCCCCTTCAGGCCCATACCCAGGTCCTCGGAACCGCGCACACCCAGGCGGGAGGAGTTGGAGGCCAGCTGGTGGGAGGAGTCCTCATCGTTGTCCACGAAGTCCAGGGACAGGTTCATGCGGCCGTACAGGGTGGTGTCGGCCATGGCGGCGGGGGCGGCCACGGCAGCGGCCACGGCGAAAGCGAGTACGGTTTTCTTCATGATTGTGGATCCTCTGCAGAGTGTTGTTATGGATGGCTCGGATGTGTCAGCCATATACAACGGATGCAGGAGCCGTGCCACAATCCAAGTCATTGAAATGGCTCGTGCAAAAAGACCACACCCCTGACAACATGGGTGCCACTGTCATGACGACGTCATGACATCACGCCAGGGTGTTGTAAAAATCACACGGCAGGGCCCGGCCATGATGGGCGCGGGACGGCATCGCCATGGGGGGGGGGCGTCCGGGCCTGGGGGAGCGGGGATCGGGTTCACATCCCGGTCTTCCTTCAGACCCCGGATGAACCGCTTGGGCGACGAACCACCCCGCGGGGGATCACCCCCCGCCTTCCAGGCGCCGCAGGTAGCGGTAGAGGGTGCGTTCGCTCACCCCCAGGCGCCGGGCCGCCTCGCCGCGGTGGCCGTCGCAGGCGTCCAGGGCGGCGCGGATGCGGCCCGCGTCCAGGCGTCCGCGGCGGGAGGGGGCCTCGCCCCCCCTGCCCCCGTCCGCCCCCGGCACGGCGAAGTGTTCCGGGCGCAGGGGGCCATCCCCGGCCAGGATGGCGGCGCGGGTGACGATGTTCTTGAGCTCGCGCACGTTGCCGGGGTAATCGTGGCCCTGCAGGGCCGCGGCCACGGCCCCCTCCAGGGGGAGATGGCGGGCGCCGCCGTCCGCCTGGCGCAGGAAGTGTTCCGCCAGGGGCAGGATGTCCTCGCGGCGCTCCCGCAGGGGGGGGATACGCACGGGGAAGGCGGAGAGGCGGTAGTACAGGTCCTGGCGGAAGGCCCCATCGGTCACCATGGCGGCCAGGTCCCGGTGGGTGGCGGCCACGACGCGCACGTCCACGTCGATGTAGTCGGTGCCGCCGACGCGGCGGATGCGGGCGGTCTCCAGGGCGCGCAGCAGTTTGCTCTGCAGGGCCAGGGGCATCTCCCCCACCTCGTCGATGAACAGCGTGCCCCCGTGGGCGGCCTCGAACAGACCGGTCTTGCGCCGGTCGGCGCCGGTGAAGGCCCCCTTCTCGTAGCCGAACAGTTCCGCCTCGATGAGGGCCTCCCCCAGGGTGGAGCAGTCCACCACCACCAGGGGCCCCGCGGCCCGTCGGGAGCGGCGGTGCAGATACTCCGCCACCCGTTCCTTGCCCACGCCGCTCTCCCCCAGCAGGAGCACGGTGGCCTGGGTGGCCGCCACCCGATCCACCATGTCCATGAGGCCGCGCAGGGCCGCGGAGCGCCCCACCAGGGAGACGGCATCGCCGCCCTCCCGGGCGCCGCCCTCGGCCTGCAGGAAGGCCCCGATCCAGCCCGCCGGGGAGGTGGTGATGCGCAGCCGCAGCCGCCCCCCCCCCGCCGGCTCCACCAGGATACCGGGGCCGGCGGTGGCCCCGGCCTCCAGCGGGCAGCGACCCGCCCCCGGACAGGGCCCCGGACGGCCGTGCAGGATCTCCTGACAACCCCGCCCCAAAAGGGCGGCCCGGGGCCGCGACAGCAGCGTCGCCGCCGCCCCGTTGGCGGCCACCACCCGGTGATCCCGGTCGAAGATGAGAAAGGCCTCCGGGATCAGGTCCATGGCCTCGCCCAGGTCCGGGGGCATCAGCGCGGGGGTCTCGGTGAGGGAGAGCATGGAGCAGACGATACAAGACCCCGCCCCGCCCCACAACTCACCCACGCCGCGCGTCGAACCTTCCCTGTTGCCTACGGTAGCGGCCAGCCGGGCATCCTTCATCCGGGGCTGCCCCCTTTGCTCGATGCATGTGCCGCAATACGCGGCTCAAAACGCCTGCGTGATTGACGGCGGGGACCTCATGCCCTAAAGATGGGCCATCCGGGTACCAATCGGTTTCTCTGCATGAGGCCATCTGCCGCATATCCACCGCACCGTGATGCCATACGGCAGATCGTGGAGCGGCATCGTGCCAGGAATCCACGCATCTTCGGTTCCGTCCTCCATGGACAGGATACGGATGAAAGCGACCTGGACATCCTCATCGACACCACGGAAGAAACCTCCCTCTTTGATGTGGGTGCCATTCGCTCGGAGCTGACTGAACTCCTCGGGGTGGAAGTGGATGTGCTGACCCCCGGTGCGCTGCCGGACCGATGGAGACGTCAGGTACTCCAAGAGGCTCAGGCCATATGAGTCATCGGGACGAACTTGCCCTGAGAGACTACCTTGAGCACATCCAGCAGGCCATTGGGCGTATCCAGCGCTATCTCCATGACATGGACCATGCCGGATTCCTCGCAAACGAAGAGAAACAGGATGCAGTCATTCGCAACCTTGAGGTGATTGGAGAGGCGGCAGGTTATATCCAACGTCATTTCCCTGACTTTGATGCAAAGCATCCAGACTTCCCCCTCAAGGCAGCTTACGGCACCCGGAATGCCCTGATACACGGCTACTTCAAGGTCGATCTGGATATGGTATGGAAGACCGTCGAGAGGGATTTGCCCGAATTGGCGGTACAGGTGAATAAAACAATCCAATCCCTTCCTGCATCCATATAGAAAAGGCGCCGCGCGTCGAACCTTCCAGGTTCGAATCCCGGTGAGTCTTCAATGATCCATAGAAAAAGGCCCCGCGAGGGGGCCTTTTTCTATGGATGGCTGGGGGACCAGGATTCGAACCTGGGTTGACGGAGTCAGAGTCCGCAGTCCTACCGCTAGACGATCCCCCAATAACACTCTGATTTTGAATGCTTACTTTATCGCATTCGGACGCCGGGGGCAAGGGGTGCCTGCCTGTGGCGTTCATCCCGGCCCCGGGGGCCGGGCGGCGCCCCCCCGTGCACGCACGGGGGGCGGCCGGATCAGCGCTTGCTGTACTGGGTGGCGCGGCGGGCCTTGCGCAGGCCGATCTTCTTACGCTCCACCTCGCGGGCGTCGCGGGTGAGGTAGCCGTATTCCCGCATCTTGCCCCGCAGGTTCTCGTCGTAGTCCACCAGGGCGCGGGCGATGCCCAGGCGGATGGCACCGGCCTGGCCGTTGGCGCCGCCACCGCTCACCGTGGCGACCACGTCGAAGCGGTCCACGTTCTCGGAGACCTCCAGGGGCTGGCGCACCACCATGCGGGAGGTCTCGCGACCGAAGAACTCGTCCAGGGGCTTGTTGTTGACGACGATGTCACCCTTGCCCGGGCGCAGGAAGACGCGCGCAGAGGCATTCTTGCGGCGTCCGGTTCCGTAGTTCTGGGTTGTTGCCATGTCTCGACCTGCTCTGTGCTGTCCGGCGCCGCCCGATGCGGCGCAAGGGGGTTCAGATATCCAGCGGCTGGGGCTGCTGGGCGGCGTGGCGGTGTTCGCTGCCGGCGTAGACCTTCAGCTTCTTGAACATGGCCCGGCCCAGCGGGTTCTTGGGCAGCATGCCCTTGACGGCGATCTCGATGAGGCGCTCGGGGGCCCGCTCACGCATCTGCTGGGCGCTGGCGGATTTCATGTGACCGATGTACCCGGTGTGCCGGTAGTACATCTTGTCGGATTCCTTCTTGCCACTGAGGCGCACCTGGGAGGCGTTGACCACCACGATGTAGTCGCCGGTGTCCACGTGGGGGGTGTACTCCGGCTTGTGCTTGCCGCGCAGCCGGCGGGCCAGTTCGGTGGCCAGGCGGCCCAGGGTCTTGCCGGAGGCGTCCACCACGTACCAGTCGCGGCTGACTTCAGCGGGCTTGGCGCTAAAGGTCTTCATTCCTGAACTCCAGGGTGCACTTGAATCACGGAAGGCCGGGTATGTTAGCGGTCCGGGGGTGAGGATTCAAGTACCCCCATGCGTTGCGCCAGCAGTTCCGCCGGGCCCAGCACCGCCACCCCCGAGCGGCGCGCCTTGAGGCCGGCGGCGAAGTGCACGGCGCAGCCCACGTTGGCGGTCACCAGCACGTCCGGTGCCAGGGCCTCCACGGCCTCCAGCTTGGGGGCCAGGAGACGGTCGGCCATGGCCGGATTCTCCAGCATGTGGGTGCCGGCGGAACCGCAGCACAGTTCGTTCTCCGGCAGCGGCAGCACCTCCACCCCGGGGAGACGGCGCAGCAGGGCCTCCAGGGCGTCGTGCTCGCCCAGGACATGGCGCAGGGTGCAGGGGGTGTGCATGGCCACCCGCAACGGGTCGTCCCGCAGCCGCAGCGGCCCCAGGTCCACCCCCTGCAGCAGCGTGCACAGGCCCGTGACCCGGGCGGCGATGTCCGCGCCCTCCCCGTCGCAGGCGGCGTAGTCCCGCAGGTGGGCGCGGCAGCCGCTGTTGAGGCTGAGGATGGGGCCCTCGCTGGCGGCAAAGGCGCGGCGGTTGCGCCGGGCCAGATCGGCAGCGGCGCCGGGCCGGCCGGCATGCTGATCCAGGGCGCCGCAGCACACCTGCTCCCGGGGCACCGTCACCTGCCAGCCCAGGCGCTCCAGTACCGCCAGGGCGGCGCGCACGGCGGCGGCATCCAGGGTCTCGCCGGTGCAGCCGGTGAACAGGGCCACCCGGCGCGCCGCCCCGGCCCCCTCCCCTGCCGCCGTCTCCGGCCTGGTGTGGCCACCGCGGCGCGGCGGCGCCGGCCCCAGGCGCGGCAGCAGGCGCGCGTCCCGGGCCAGGCCGGGGCGCCGGGAGGAGCCGAGGACGCCGGCCACCTGCATCATGCCCGTGCGCTGGGCCACCCGCAGCACCCCGGCCGCCGCGCGGCGGGTGCCGGCGTGGCGCAGCAGGTGCCCGCTGACCCGGCCCTGGCTGCGGGGCGGGGTCAGCACCGCCCGGGCCGCGTCCATGAGCCGGCCGAAGGGCACCCGGGAGGGGCAGACCGCCGTGCACGCGCCGCAGCTCAGGCAGCCGTCCAGATGACGGCGCACCACCGCATCATCCTCCAGCTGCCCGGCCATGAGGCCCTGCATGAGGGTGATGCGGCCGCGGGGCGAGTCCCCCTCGTCCCGGGTGGCCCGGTAGGTGGGGCAATGGGGCAGACACAGGCCGCACTTGACGCACAGGTCGGTGTCCTGGAGCACCGCACGGGGGTCTGGGCTTTCGGGGCAGGGCTTCATGGCACGGTATCGCCTCGTGGGGGCGCCGCCCGTTCGGGTCCGGCACCCGGTTCTGTTAGGGTCTGGCCTCTCATCCACATCCCTGGGGGAAGCGCATGTCCCTGAAACGGATCGCTCCGTTGCATTGTATCAGCCTCGGCCTCGCCGGCCTCCTCCTGGCAGCCCCGCCGCTGGCGGCCCAGGAATGGTCGGACTACACCGGCTGGAGCGGCGATGCGGAGCTGGGGGCCACCCTGAACACCGGCAACACCGAATCGGAGAGTCTCAATGCCCGCGCCCGCCTGCGCCACCAGACGCAGCAGTGGCGCCACACCCTGCAGCTGGAGGCCCATACCGGCTCGGAGGACGACGAGACCACGGAGGAACGCTACCTGGGGGCCTTCCAGTCGGACCGGCGCCTGTCGCAGCGGGCCTACCTGTTCGCGGCCCTGCGGGCGGAGAAGGACCGCTTCAGCGGCTACGACTACCAGCGCGCCCTCTCCGCCGGCTATGGCCGCCAGGTGCTGGACACCCCACGGCTGCAGCTGAGCCTGGAGGGGGGCGCCGGCCTGCGCCAGGACCAACTCGAGGGCCAGGCCGCCGAGGAAGAGGTGATCCTGCGCGGCGCCGCGGCCCTGGCCCTGGAGGTGAGCGATACCACCCGTTTCACGGAAGACCTGCTGGTGCAGAGCGGCGAGGACAACACGGAGATCGAGGCGGTGAGCGCCCTGCGACTGCGCATCAACGACCGCTTCTCCACGCGCCTGTCCTTTACCGTGCAGCACAACACCCAGGTCCCCGCTGACCGCGAGCACACCGACACCATCACCGCCGTCAACCTGGTCTACGATCTGTGGAGATGAAGCCGCATCCGCGACCGGGGCCATGAGTTACTACCAGCGACACCTGTTCATCTGCACCAACCGCCGGGAGACGGGCAACTGCTGCGAGGACTTCGGCGCCAGCGCCCTGCGCGCCTATGCCAAGGAACGGGTCCGGGCCCTGGGGCTGGCGGGCCCGGGCGGCGTGCGCGTCAACAGCGCCGGCTGCCTGGACCGCTGCAGTGAGGGTCCGGTGGCGGTGGTCTACCCCGAGGGGGTCTGGTACACCTTCGCCGACGAACACGATCTGGAGGAGATCCTCCAGGAGCACCTGGTCCACGGGCGGGTGGTGGAGCGGCTGCGCGTCTGATCCCCGGCCGGGGTTTGCCGCAGCGCACCATCCATCGCCCCGGGCCGGCCTCCCGTCTCCCGGAAAACGGGCTAAGTCACCGGCGGGCTTGACATGTGCAGTGCAGCATAGGATAGTACGCACCATACTGTTTCCGGGCGTCGAGCCCCGGATCGGTATACTCCTCCATCCTCCTTTGGTGGTTTTGGCGCGGCCCCTCAAGCCGCGCTTTTTTTTGGCCGATCCGCCCCCCTTCCCGCACCGCCTTCCTACCGCCAAGGCCAGGAAAAACGCTATACTTCAGAGCTTTTCACCAGCCCCGGACCCCCAAGCAAAGATGACCCAAGCCGACCCCCGCCCCATCACCCGCGCCCTGATCAGCGTCTCGGACAAGACCGGCCTGCTTCCCTTCGCCCGGGCCCTGGCCGGGCGCGGCGTCGAGATCCTCTCCACCGGCGGCACCGCCCGCATGCTGAGCGAGGCCGGGGTGCAGGTGACCGAGGTCTCCGCCCACACCGGCTTCCCCGAGATGATGGCCGGCCGCGTCAAGACCCTGCACCCGAAGATCCACGGCGGCATCCTGGGCCGGCGCGGCACGGACGACGCGGCCATGGAGGACCACGACATCCCCCCCATCGACCTGGTGGTGGTGAATCTCTATCCCTTCGAGGCCACGGTGGCCCGTCCGGGCTGCACCCTGGAGGAGGCCATCGAGAACATCGACATCGGCGGGCCGGCCATGGTGCGGGCGGCGGCGAAGAACCACGCCGCGGTGACGGTGGTGGTGGACCCGGCCGACTATGACCGCATCCTGGAGACCATGGGCACGGGCAACGGCGCCACGGACCCCGCCCTGCGCTTCGAACTGGCGGCCAAGGCCTATGCCCACACCGCCCGCTACGACGGCGCCATCGCCAACTACCTCACGGCCCGTCAGGGGGAGGAACCGAGCCCCTTCCCGCAGACCCTGTCGCTGCAGTTCGACAAGGCCCTGGACCTGCGCTACGGCGAGAACCCCCACCAGGGCGCCGCCTTCTACCGGGAGGCCCGGCCCGCCGAGGCGGGGGTGGCCTCGGCCCGCCCGATCCAGGGCAAGCCCCTGTCCTTCAATAACATCGCCGATACCGACGCCGCCCTGGAATGCGTCAAGCAGTTCGTGGAACCGGCCTGCGTCATCGTCAAGCACGCCAACCCCTGCGGCGTGGCGGTGGCCCCGGACCCGGGTGCCGCCTACGACAAGGCCTTCCAGACGGACCCCACCTCCGCCTTCGGCGGCATCATCGCCTTCAACCGCCCCCTGGACGGGGCCACGGCCCGGGCCATCCTGGCCCGCCAGTTCGTGGAGGTGATCATCGCCCCCCGGGTGGAACCCGAGGCCGCCCGGGCCCTGGCGGACAAGCCCAACGTGCGCCTGCTGGAATGCGGGGAATGGGACGGGGACGCCGTGCCGGGCTGGGACTACAAGCGGGTCAACGGCGGCCTGCTGGTGCAGGACCGGGACCTGGGCCGCATCACCGCGGATGACCTGAAATGCGTCACCCGGCGCCGGCCCACCCCCCAGGAGCAGGCGGACCTGCTCTTCGCCTGGCGCGTGGCCAAGTTCGTCAAGTCCAACGCCATCGTCTACGCCCGCGGCGGGCAGACCATCGGCGTGGGGGCCGGACAGATGAGCCGGGTCTACTCCGCCCGCATCGCCGGCATCAAGGCGGCCGACGAGAACCTGCCGGTGGCCGGTTCGGTGATGGCCTCGGACGCCTTCTTCCCCTTCCGGGACGGCATCGACGCCGCCTCCGACGCCGGCATCACCGCCGTCATCCAGCCCGGCGGTTCCGTGCGCGACGAGGAGGTCATCGCCGCCGCCGACGAGCACGACATGGCCATGGTCTTCACCGGCATGCGCCACTTCCGGCACTGAGGCGACCCCCATGAAGATCCTCATCATCGGCAACGGCGGACGCGAACACGCCCTGGCCTGGAAGGCGGCCCGCTCGCCCCGGGTGGAGCAGGTGTTCGTCGCCCCGGGCAACGCCGGCACCGGCACCGAACCCGGTTGCGAGAACGTGGCCATCCCGGCCACGGACGTGGAGACCCTGGCGGCCTTCGCCGAAGAGCGGGGGGTGGACCTCACCGTGGTGGGGCCGGAGGCCCCCCTGGTGGCGGGGGTGGTGGACCTCTTCCGGGCCCGGGGGCTGGCCATCTTCGGGCCCACCCGGGACGCCGCCCGCCTGGAGGGCTCCAAGGCCTTCTCCAAGGACTTCCTGGCCCGGCACCGCATCCCCACCGCCGCCTACGCCAGCTTCACGGACCTGGACGAGGCCCTGGCCTATCTGCGCCGGCAGGGGGCCCCCATCGTGGTCAAGGCCGACGGCCTGGCCGCGGGCAAGGGGGTGATCCTGGCCCGGACCCTGGAGGAGGCCGAGGCCGCGGTGCGGGACATGCTGGCGGGCAACGCCTTCGGCGAGGCGGGCCACCGGGTGGTGATCGAGGAATTCCTGCAGGGGGAGGAGGCCAGCTTCATCTGCATGGTGGACGGCGAGCACATCCTGCCCATGGCCACCTCCCAGGACCACAAGGCCCGGGATGATGGCGACCGGGGCCCCAACACCGGCGGCATGGGGGCCTACTCCCCCGCGCCGGTGGTGACCCCCGCCATCCACCGGCGCATCATGGACGAGGTGATCCGCCCCGTGGTGCAGGGCATGGCCGGGGAGGGCCATCCCTACACCGGCTTCCTCTACGCCGGGGTCATGATCGACGCCGAGGGGACGCCGCGGGTGCTGGAGTTCAACTGCCGCATGGGCGACCCGGAGACCCAGCCCATCCTCATGCGCCTGCAGTCCGACCTGGTGGACCTGCTGCAGGCCGCCGTGGACGGACGCCTGGACCGGGTGGAGGCCCGCTGGGACCCGCGGGCGGCCCTGGGGGTGGTGCTGGCCGCCGGCGGCTATCCCGGCGACTACCGCAAGGGGGACGTCATCCAGGGTCTGGAGGCGGCGGACACGGACGATGCCCGGGTCTTCCACGCCGGCACGGCCCTGGAGGACGGCCGCGTGGTCACCGCCGGGGGGCGCGTGCTCTGTGCCGTGGGCCTGGGGGAACGGGTGGCCGACGCCCGGGACCGGGCCTATGCCCTGGCCCGGCGCATCCACTGGCCGGACGTCTTTTACCGCAGCGACATCGGCCACCGCGCCGTGGCCCGGGAAGGGGGCTGAAGCCCCGGCCCCCCATCCACCGAGCAGGCCCTCAAGACCATGAAGAAGCTGGACATGGAGCACGAATACGACCTGGAACCGCTGCCGTGTGACAAGGACAGCCTGAAGCGCTCCATCCGCGAGGCCCTGGTCCACGTCATCGGCAAGGACCCGCGCAACGCCACCTCCCGGGACTGGCTGCACGCGGTGGCCTATGCCGCCCGGGAACGCATCATCGAGCAGCGCATGTACACCAAGCGCCTGTTCAACCAGGAACAGGTGAAGCGGGTGTACTACCTCTCCATGGAATACCTCATCGGCCGCATGCTGGTGAACCACCTGATGAACCTGGGGTTCTACGATGCCTGCTGCCAGGCCCTGGAGGAGATGGGGGTCAGCCTGCATGAGATCATCGACCTGGAATCCGATGCCGCCCTGGGCAACGGCGGTCTCGGACGCCTGGCCGCCTGCATCCTGGACTCCCTCTCCACCCAGTGCCTGCCGGGCTACGGCTACGGCATCCGCTACGAATTCGGCATGTTCCACCAGCACATCGAACACGGCGAGCAGGTGGAACATCCGGACAACTGGCTGCGTTACGGCAACCCCTGGGAATTCCCAAGGCCGGAGAAGATCTACCCGGTGCACTTCTACGGCTATGTGGTGGAGCACCGGGACCATGGGGTGGTGCGGCATCACTGGGAGGACGGCGAGGAGGTCATCGCCATGGCCTACGACCTGCCCGTTCCCGGCTACGGCAACAAGAACGTGAACAACCTGCGCCTGTGGG
Source organism: Ectothiorhodospira mobilis (assembly GCF_016584115.1). Lineage (GTDB taxonomy): Bacteria > Pseudomonadota > Gammaproteobacteria > Ectothiorhodospirales > Ectothiorhodospiraceae > Ectothiorhodospira > Ectothiorhodospira mobilis. The sequence continues at coordinate 12,090 of NZ_NRSK01000023.1, read as the reverse complement.
CCGCCAAGGCCACCCGCGACTTCGATCTGGACTACTTCAACGAGGGGGACTACATCCGGGCGGTGCAGGAGAAGATCGAATCCGAGACCATCTCCATGGTTCTCTACCCCAACGACGCCACCGCCGTGGGCCGGGAGCTGCGCCTCAAGCAGGAATACTTCTTCGTCAGCGCCTCCCTGCAGGACATCCTGGCGCGGCACATCAAGCTGGGCTACCCCATCACCGACCTGGCGGACAAGGTGGCCATCCAGCTCAACGACACCCATCCCGCCATCGCCGTGGCCGAACTCATGCGCCTGCTGGTGGACCAGCACCTGGTGCCCTGGGACCAGGCCTGGGAGATCGCCCGGGGGGTGTTCGCCTATACCAACCACACCCTCATGCCCGAGGCCCTGGAGACCTGGCCGGTTGCGCTCATGGAGCGGGTGCTGCCGCGGCACATGCAGATCATCTTCGACATCAACTTCCACTTCCTCAACGAGGTGCGGCACAACTTCCCCGGCGACCACTCCATCGTGCGCCGCCTCTCCATCATCGACGAGGACCACGGCCGCCAGGTGCGCATGGCCCACCTGGCGGTGGTGGGCAGCCACAAGGTCAACGGCGTCGCCGCCCTGCACACCGAACTGCTCAAGCGGCACCTGTTCCGGGACTTCCACCGCCTGTGGCCGGACCGCTTCGTCAGCATCACCAACGGCATCACCCCGCGCCTGTGGCTGAACCAGGCCAATCCGGGGCTGGCAGAGCGGATCACCCGGCAGATCGGGCCGGACTGGGTCATGGACCTGGGGCGTCTGAAGCAGCTGGAGGACTGCCTGGAGGACGCGGATTTCCTCCGGGACTTCCGCGAGGTGAAGCTGCGCAACAAGGAGCGCCTGGCGGCGGAGATCCACAGCCGCCTGGGCCTGACCATCCAGCCCGGGGCCCTGATGGACGTGCAGATCAAGCGCATCCACGAGTACAAGCGCCAGCTCCTGAACGTGCTGCACATCATCACCCTGTACAACCGCATCCGTGACGGCCACGCCGAGGGCCAGGCCCCCCGGGTGAGCCTGTTCGCCGGCAAGGCCGCCCCCTCCTACGTGCGTGCCAAGCAGATCATCCATCTCATCAATGACGTGGCGGACGTGGTCAACAACGACCCCGTGGTGCACCAGCGCCAGCAGGTGGTCTTCTTCCCCAACTACGAGGTGAGCAGCGCGGCCCTGATCATCCCCGCCGCGGACCTGTCGGAGCAGATCTCCACCGCCGGCACCGAGGCCTCGGGCACCGGCAACATGAAGCTGGCCCTGAACGGCGCCATCACCATCGGCACCCTGGACGGGGCCAACATCGAGATCCGCCAGGCGGTGGGCGAGGAGAACATCTTCATCTTCGGCCTCAACGCCGACGAGGTGGACCGGCTGCGGGCCGAGGGCTATCGGCCCCGGGACTACTACGAGTCCAATCCCGAGCTGCGCCGGGCCCTGGACATGATCCGCGACGGTTTCTTCTCCCCCGACGAGCCCGGCCGCTACCGGGACCTGGTGCACCATCTGCTCACCGAGGACACCTTCATGGTGCTGGCGGACTACGCCAGCTACATCCAGGCCCAGGACCGGGTGGATGCCCTCTACCAGGACCCGCAGGCCTGGAGCCGCATGGCCCTGCTCAATACCGCGCGCATGGGCTATTTCTCCATCGACCGTACGGTCCAGGAGTACGCGGACAAGATCTGGGGGGTGCAGCCGGAAGGCTGGAACTGAAGGGGAGGCCGCGCCCCCGGTCCGCCTCCATCGGGAGGGCGGGGGCGCGGCGCCGGCGCGGGGCCTGGGGCCTAGCTGCGCTTCATCAGGTCGAAGAACTCGTTGTTCGTCTTGGTGGACGACAGGCGGCCCAGGAGGAAATCCATGGCCTCCAGCTCGTCCATGGGATGCAGGAACTTGCGCAGGATCCAGAGCTTCTGCAGCTCCTCCGGATCGGTGAGCATCTCCTCGCGGCGGGTGCCGGAGCGGTTGATGTTGATGGCGGGATAGATCCGCTTCTCGCTGATGCGCCGGTCCAGGTGGACCTCCATGTTGCCGGTGCCCTTGAACTCCTCGTAGATCACCTCGTCCATCTTGGAACCGGTGTCGATCAGGGCCGTGGCCAGGATGGTGAGGCTGCCCCCCTCCTCGATGTTGCGGGCGGCGCCGAAGAAGCGTTTGGGCCGGTGCAGGGCATTGGCATCCACACCGCCGGTGAGCACCTTGCCCGAGGAGGGCACCACGGTGTTGTAGGCCCGGGCCAGGCGGGTGATGGAGTCCAGCAGGATGACCACGTCGCGCCGGTGCTCCACCAGGCGCTTGGCCTTCTCGATGACCATCTCCGCCACCTGTACATGACGTGTGGCCGGCTCGTCGAAGGTGGAGGAGACCACCTCCCCCTGCACCATGCGGGCCATCTCCGTCACCTCCTCGGGGCGCTCGTCGATGAGCAGCACGATGAGATAGCACTCGGGGTAGTTGGCCGTGATGCTCTGGGCAATGTTCTGCAGCATCATGGTCTTGCCCGCCTTCGGGGGGGAGACGATGAGGCCGCGCTGACCCTTGCCGAAGGGGGCGACGATGTCGATCACCCGGGCGGTGATGTCCTCGGTGGAGCCGTTGCCCCGCTCCATGCGCATGCGGCTGGAGGGATGCAGGGGGGTGAGGTTCTCGAACAGGACCTTGTTCTTGGCCGCCTCGGGGGCCTCGAAGTTGATCTTGTCCACCTTCAGCAGCGCGAAGTAGCGTTCCCCCTCCTTGGGCGGCCGGATCTTGCCGGAGATGGTGTCCCCGGTGCGCAGGCTGAAGCGGCGGATCTGACTCGGGGAGACGTAGATATCATCCGGCCCCGCCAGATAGGAACTGTCGGCCCCCCGCAGGAACCCGAAGCCGTCCTGCAGGATCTCCAGCACCCCGTCCCCGAAGATGTCCTCGCCCCCCTTGGCGTGGGCCTTGAGGATGGAGAAGATGATGTCCTGCTTGCGGGATCGCGCCATCCCCTCCAGGTCCATGGACTGGGCGATCTCCACCAGTTCGGCGGCCGACTTACGCTTGAGTTCGGTGAGGTTCATAGGGGTTTCGGGGGCGGGGGTTGAGTGTAGGGATGACCTGTACCGGACGCGGGGTCCGCCCGGAGAGGGGTACCCAAGGGACGACAGGTTGCAACGGGTTTGGGGTCAGGAAGTGCCCCTGCCAGAACGGCAGGCCGGGCAAGGATATTTTTTCTGTGACAGTACCATGTCGTCACCGGGACGTCCAGCCCCTGGGACCGGACCTCCCGGCGGCGGCGATCAGAGGTTCTGATCGATGAAGGCCGTCAGCTGCGACTTGGACAGGGCCCCCACCTTGGTGGCCTCCACGTTGCCCCCCTTGAAGAGCATCAGGGTGGGGATGCCGCGGATGCCGTACTTGGGCGGGGTGGCGGGATTCTCGTCGATATTGAGCTTGGCCACCCGGAGCTTGCCGTCGTATTCCTCGGCGATCTCGTCCAGGATGGGGGCGATCATCTTGCAGGGACCGCACCACTCGGCCCAGTAGTCGACGAGCACGGGCTGATCCGACTTCAGGACATCGTCCTCGAAGCTCGCATCCGATACGTGGCTGATCTTTTCACTCACTACGCTTGACCTCCGTTAGAATAGTCGTCGCGATCGGCATGACGCGTGCACCGCGACGCGCGGGTTAATTGGAGCCGATTCGGCATCCCGTTGCAAGCCCGCCCATGATACCGCGAGCAAAGGCCCCATCTCCATGACGGACCAGCATCTCTCCGACACCCGTTTCTCACGCTTCCCCCTCCCCGGGGCCGTGCAGCAGGGCCTGGCGGACGCCGGCTTCAGCCGCTGCACCCCCATCCAGGCCCTGGCCCTGCCCCCCATCCTGGCGGGTCAGGACGTGGCCGGACAGGCGCAGACGGGCACGGGCAAGACCGCCGCCTTTCTCATCGGCGTCTTCACCCACCTGCTGCACCACCCCGCCCCGGCGGAGCGCCGCCCCCAGCAGATCCGGGCCCTGATCCTGGCCCCCACCCGGGAACTGGCCCTGCAGATCCACCGCGACGCCCAGGTGCTGGGGGGGCACACCGGCCTGGTCCTGGGCCTGGCCTACGGCGGCACCGACTACGACCGCCAGCGCCGGCAGCTGTCCGAGGGGGTGGACATCCTCATCGGCACCCCGGGGCGCATCATCGACTATTTCAAGCAGAAGGTCTTCGACCTGCGCGGGGTACAGACCCTGGTCCTGGACGAGGCGGACCGCATGTTCGATCTGGGCTTTATCAAGGATGTGCGTTTCCTGCTGCGCCGCGCCCCGGCCCCGGACCGGCGTCAGTCCATGCTGTTCTCCGCCACGTTGTCCTACCGGGTGATGGAACTGGCCTACGAGCATATGAACAACCCGGTGAAGGTGCAGACCGAGGACGAGCAGGTCACCGCGAAACGGGTGCGCCAGGTGGTGTACTACCCGGCCAACGACCAGAAGATCCCCCTGCTGCTGGGGCTCATGCGCCGGCTGCAGCCGGAGCGCGCCATGGTCTTTGTCAACACCCGGCACATGGCCGAACGGATCGCGGCATGGCTGCAGGCCAACGGCGTCGAGGCCGCCCTGCTCTCGGGGGACGTGCCCCAGCGCAAGCGGGAACGTCTGCTGCAGCAGTTCGAGGACGGCGGCTTCCGCGCCCTGGTGGCCACCGACGTGGCCGCCCGCGGGCTGCATATCCCCGATGTCTCCCATGTCTTCAACTTCGACCTGCCCGCCTCCGGCGAGGACTATGTGCACCGCATCGGCCGCACCGGCCGCGCCGGGGCCGAGGGGGATGCCATCAGTTTCGCCTGCGAGGACTCCGCCTTCCATCTGCCGGAGATCGAGGCCTACATCGGGGTCAAGATCCCCTCCCAGGTGACGGATGCCTCCGTGCTGGCCGAAGACCTGACCCCGCCGGCGAAACGCCCCCCGCGATCCCGGGACGGGGACGGGCGCCGCGGCAGGAAACCCGGCCCCCGGGAAGGGGGCAAGGGCCGCGGCGGCCAGGGACGCCGGCGTGCCACAGGTGATGCCGGCCCGGGAACATCCGGCGCCGGGGGCAAGGACGGGAAGGCCGGGACTTCCGGCAGCCCGGACCCGAAGGATACCCGCCCGGATCAGACCTCCCGGCGCAAGCGTGCCCCACGCCATCGCCGGGGCGGCACCCCTCCCCCCAACTCCGGCGGCTGACCGGATCAGGTGCGCTGCAGGCCGTGGTAGAGCATCACGCTGTGGCGCGCCTCGGCGAAGAACAGCCAGCGCTCGAGACCGATCCCCATGAGCGCAGAGAGCAGTGCCGCATACACCCAGACGGCGGACGCCCCCTGGAGCATCCAGGCCAGCAGCAGGACCGGGAGGACAAAGCCCAGCCCCAGGACCCCCAGGCGCACCCGTTCCACGCGCCCGCGGCCGGGGTCGTTGCCAAACTCCCGGGTGAGGAAGGTGGCGGCGCTGTGCCCCGGGTCCATGAGCCGCACCGGCGCGCGGGTGAAGCCGGTGGCGGTGTTCAGGGTGGGGCCCCCGGCGAGGCGGATCCACAGGTAGTAGATCCCCTTCATGAGACCGGCCACCACCAGCGCCCCCAGGGCCAGGGCCACCGGGAGCGGGTCGCTGCCGCCGGAAAAGGCATGCACCGCCGCCATGAACACCGCCCCCAGGGCCAGCCCCAGCAGCAGGTAGTTGGCCGGGGTCAGGGCCGTGTGCCACTGGCGCAGGGTCTTCAGGCCGGCGTAGATCATGCCCGTGGAGAACACCGTGCCCCCGGCCAGCAGCACCGCCAGCCAGCCCGCGGCGGCGGTCAGCCCCCCCGCACCGGTGGCCGTGCCCCAGAGGTGGATCAGGGCGAAGGGGTAGAAGGCCACCGCCAGCAGGGCCTCCCGGGAGAGCCAGGAGGTGTGCACCCGCAGGAAGGCGCGCCAGGCGTTCCTGGGGTTGTGCAGATGCAGGCTGGAGGAGACGAGCCCGATGGTGATCAGCACCAGGGCCACGCCCAGCTGGAGCAGGGCCTCCCCCGGGGCCGCCGCCGGATAGCCGCCGGTGAGCTGCAGCACGGCCACCAGGCTGAACAGGCCATAGCCGGCGCCGGAGAGGACGGTAAAGAGGATGACGGAGAGCGCTGGATGCATGGCGTTTCGGTCTCGGCTTGCGGATGGGCGGTGACGCCGCGCCGTCAGCGCGGTTTCGGCGCGGGGATCCAGGCCTCCACGCCGGTCACGGGCTGCGCACGGCGCACGTCGTCCGTGGGCACCGGCGGCGCCGTGCGCGGCGGCAGGTAGGTGTTGGTGGGGCGGTAGCCCAGTTCCGGCAGGAGCTTCTGGCCGGCCCGTTCCCGCACCAGGCGGCTCACCGTGGAGTCGGGGTCGTCGAAGTCCCCGAAGAAACGCGCCCGCGCGGGACAGGTGATCACACAGGCCGGCTGCCGCTCCGCCTCGGGCAGGGCCGCGTCGTGGATGCGGTCGATGCACAGGGTGCATTTCTTCATCACCCCTTCCGCCGGGTCCAGTTCCCGGGCACCGTAGGGGCAGGCCCAGGCGCACAGGTTGCAGCCCATGCACTTGTCGTGGTCCACCAGCACGATGCCGTCCTCGGCCCGCTTGTAGGAGGCCCCCGTGGGGCAGACGTCGACGCACTCGGCGTTCTCGCAGTGCATGCACGACAGGGGCAGGTTCACCGTCTTGTTGTGGGGGTAGTCGTCCACCTCGAAGTGGCGCACGCGGTTGAACCATACCCCGCCGGGTTCGGGCCCGTAGGGGGATTCGTCCGTCAGGGGTCCGGAGGTGCCGGAGGTGTTCCACTGCTTGCAGGCCACCGCGCAGGCATGGCAGCCCACGCAGGTGTCCAGGTCGATCACCAGGCCCAGTCGCATGAATCGGCTCCTCGATGTTGCATCCGTCGCATCCTCGTGCGGTCTCAGTCCCGCCGCGTGAGCACGTCCCACAGGCTGCGCCCCAGGCGCACCGGCCGGTGGCTGTGGTAGCGCACCTCCCCGGGGGATGGCTGGGCCCCGGGGAGCGGGCGCAGGGGTTCGAACTCGGGCCAGGTGCCGGTCTCCCCGGGGTCGGCGGGGGTGATGCGCACCCGCAGGTCGTACCAGGCGGCCTGGCCGGTGATGGGGTCGGAATTGGTCATGCCGTCCAGGGCATCCCCCCGCCGGGGCAGCAGTTCCGAGATCAGGTGGTTGAGCAAAAACCCCCGGCGCCCCTCGTCGGCGTCGGTGGACAGGCCCCAGGCCCCCGGCTGCTTGCCGATGGCGTTCCAGGTCCAGACGGTGTCCGGCTCCACCGCCTCGATGAGCTTCACCGGCACCCGGATGCGCCCCAGATGGGACTCCACCCAGACCCAGGCCCCGTCGGCGATGCCCATGGCCTCGCCCCGCGCCCGGTTCATGTAGAGCACGTTGGCGGAACAGATCTGGCGCAGCCAGGCGTTCTGGGAGTCCCAGGCGTGGTACATGAACATGGGCCGCTGGGTGATGGCGTGGAAAGGATAGGCCTCCTCATCGATGCGTCCGTGCTCCAGGGGCGGATACCAGATGGGCAGGGGATCGAAGTAGCGGGTGAGGCGTTCCCGGTGTTCCGGGGTGCTGGGGCACGGGCCGTCGTAGAGCCCCTCCCCCGCCAGGCGGAAGCGCTGCAGCGGCTCGCTGTAGAGCTGCATGACCATGGGCTCGGTGGAGCCCACCCAGCCGGCGTGCCGGGCCAGTTCCAGGTAGTCGCGGTTGCAGAAGCGGTAGTACTTCTGGTGATCCTCCAGGTGGTGGGCGAAGAAGCAGCCGTTTTCCGCATAGGCCTCCCACTGGCGGGGGTTGGGCTCGCCCCGCAGGTGCTGGTCCCCGTCCCTGCCCCGCCAGCCGGCGAGGAAACCGATGCCCGGTTCCTTCTCGTAGTGGACGATGAAGTCCTGGTAAGAACGATAGCGGCGGCTGCCGTCCTCCCGGGTGAAGGCGGGAAAACCCAGGCGCCCGGCCAGTTCCACCAGCACCTCCTGCCAGGGGCGCACGTCCCGGTCCACCTCCAGCACGGGCTGGCGGATGGAGTCCGCCGGGGCGTGGGGCTCGGAGATGGGCCGGTCCAGCAGGGAGATGGTGTCGTGACGCTCCAGGTAGGTGGTGTCCGGCAGCACCAGGTCGGCGTGGTGGACCATCTCCGAATGGAAGGCATCGGAAACCACGATGAAGGGGATCCTGTACTCCCCGTCCTCGCCCTTCTCCCGCAGCATGTCCATGACCCCGCGGGTGTTCATGGTGGAGTTCCAGGACATGTTGGCCATGAAGAGAATGAGGGTGTCGATGGGGTACGGGTCCCCCTTCACCGCGTTGGTGATGACCATGTGCATGAGGCCGTGGGGGGAGATGGGGGCATCCCAGGAATAGGCCTTGTCGATGCGCAGGGGGCGTCCCTCGGCGTCGATCACCAGGTCCTCCGGGGCCGTGGGGAAGCCCAGGGGCGGCCCCGACAACGGGGTGTCCGGGGCCGTCTCCCGGGCGGGTTTGATCCCCGGCGGGATGGGCTTGGGATACGGGGCCTTGGCCAGATGGCCGCCGGGGACATCCACCGTGCCCAGGAGGATCTGCAGCAGGTGGATGGCACGACAGGTCTGGAAGCCGTTGGAATGGGCCGAGATGCCGCGCATGGCGTGCATGGAGACGGGCCGGCCGATGAAGCGGTCGTGCTCACGGCCGTAGGCATCGGTCCAGCGGCAGGGGATCTCGATGGTCTCGCGGAAGGCCACATGGGCCATCTCCAGGGCCAGACGCTCGATCTGCTCCGCCGGCACGCCGCAGCGCCCGCTGACCTGTTCCGGGGCGTACTCGGGATCCAGGTAGCGCTCCGCCAGCAGGGTCATGACCGTGCGCACCGGGCGGCCGTCGGGGGCGGTGTGGTCCCCGAAGAGCGCGGGCCGGATGTCGGTGCGGGAGGCGTCGGCCACGGTCCCGGAGGCCTCGTCCCAGCACAGGGGCCTGCCGTCCTCGTCCCGCAGGATCAGGCCGTGGCCCTTCTGCCCGGGGGTGTCCACCACCAGCCAGGGGGCGTTGCTGTAGCGCAGCAGGTAGTCCCGGTCGAACTGGTCGTTGCGCAGCAGGACATGGATCAGGGAGAGGGCGAACAGGCCGTCGGTGCCGGGGCGGATGGAGACCCACTCGTCCGCCACCGCCTGGTAGCCGGTGCGCACCGGATTGACGGCCACGAACTTGGCCCCGCGGCGCTTGAGCTGCTCGATGCCCAGCTTGATGGGGTTGGAGGCATGATCCTCGGCCACGCCCCAGAGCATGAAGTACTTGCTGCGGGCCCAGTCCGGATCACCGAACTCCCAGAAGGCGTGGCCCATGGTGTAGAGCCCCGCCGCCGCCATGTTCACGGAACAGAAGCCGCCGTGGGCGGCCCAGTTGATGGTGCCGAACTGGCTGGCCCAGAGCCCGGTGAGGGCCTGCATCTGGTCGCGGCCGGTGAAGAAGGCCAGCTTGCGGGGATCGCTGGCGCGGATGCGGGACAGGCGCCGGGTGAGCACGTCCAGGGCCTCGTCCCAGGAGACGGGTTCGAACTCACCGGCCCCCCGCTCCGTGCCCGACTTACGCATCAGCGGCTGGCGCAGGCGCGCCGGGGACTGCTGCTTCATGATGCCGGCGTTGCCCTTGGCGCAGAGCACGCCCCGGTTCACCGGATGATCCGGGTTCCCCTGGATGTAGCGGATGCGGTTGTTCTCCACCGTGACCTTGATGCCGCAGCGGCAGGCGCACATGTAGCAGGTGGAGTACTTCACCTCCTGGGCGGCGTGATCCTCGAAGTCCGGCATTGTCCCCATACCCGCTCCATGTGAATGCGTTGACCGTCGATCGGACCCCTGCACAGGGTCCTGCGGACAGTCTGCCGGGGGGCGGCGGACAACTCAAAGGGAAGTTTTTGATTCGGGCATAAGTAAATACCCGCAAGGGGGAAGGCGGGGTGCCGCGCCCGCCCCGGACCGGGGCGGGCGGCGGGAGGGATCAGTCCTTCTGCGCGCCGGGGGCGGGACGCAGGCGGATGCCCAGTTCCTTGAGTTGGGCCTGTTCCACCGGGGCCGGTGCCTGGGTCAGCGGGCAGGCGGCGGTCTGGGTCTTGGGGAAGGCCATGACGTCGCGGATGGACTGGGCCCCGGTCATGAGCATCACCAGCCGGTCCAGGCCGAAGGCGATGCCGCCATGGGGCGGGCAGCCGTACTTCAGGGCGTCCAGCAGGAAGCCGAACTTCTCCCGGGCCTCGGTCTCGCCGATGCCCAAAAGCTCGAACACCTTCTGCTGCATGGCCATGGTGTGGATGCGCACGGAACCACCGCCCACTTCCGTGCCGTTGAGCACCAGGTCGTAGGCGCGGGAGACCAGGTGCCCCGGATCCCCGGCCAGCTCGTCGGGATTGTCCACCCGGGGCGCGGTGAAGGGATGGTGCAGGGCCACCCAGCGACCCTCCTTGTCGTCCAGTTCGAACATGGGGAAGTCCACCACCCACAGGGGCCGCCAGCCCCGCTCCACCAGCCCGCGGTCGTGGCCCAGCTTCACCCGCAGGGCGCCCATGGACTCGTTCACCACCCGGGCCTTGTCGGCGCCGAAGAAGATCAGATCCCCGTCCCCGGCCCCGGTGCGGTCCAGGATCTCCACCACCACGGTGTCGGGCAGGAACTTGAGGATGGGGGACTGCAGGCCTTCCCGGCCGGCGTTGAGGTCGTTGACCTTGATATAGGCCAGGCCCTTGGCGCCGTAACGGCCGACAAAGCCGGTGTAGTCCTCGATCTCCTTGCGGGTGAGTTCCCCGCCGGCGGGCACCCGCAGGGCGGCCACCCGGCCATGGGGGTCCCTGGCCGGGCCGGAGAAGACCTTGAAGTCCACCTCGCCCATGACGTCGGTGAGCTCCACCAGCTCCAGGGGGATGCGCAGGTCCGGCTTGTCGGAGCCGAAGCGGTGCATGGCCTCGGCATAGGACATGCGCGGGAAGGGATCGTGCAGGGGCACCTCCAGCACCTGAGCGAAGAGCTCACGCACCATCTGTTCCATGAGCCCCATGATGCCCTCCTCGTCCATGAAGGAGGTCTCGATGTCCAGCTGGGTGAATTCCGGCTGGCGGTCGGCGCGCAGGTCCTCGTCGCGGAAGCAGCGCACGATCTGATAATAGCGGTCCAGGCCCGACATCATCAGCAGCTGCTTGAACAGCTGCGGCGACTGCGGCAGGGCGAAGAAGCTGCCGGGATGGGTGCGGCTGGGCACCAGGTAGTCCCGGGCCCCCTCGGGGGTGGCCTTGGTGAGCATGGGGGTTTCGATATCCAAAAAGCCGTTGGCCTCCAGGAAGCGCCGCAGGGTGGCGGTGATGCGCGCCCGCATCTGCAGCCGGGTCTGCATCAGGGGGCGGCGCAGGTCCACGTAGCGGTAGTGCAGGCGGGTATCCTCCCCCACATCCTCTTCATCCAGCTGGAACGGCGGGGTCTCGGCGGTGTTGAGCACGTCCAGTTCCAGGCCCAGCACCTCGATGGCGCCGGTGCGCAGGTCGGGGTTCACCGTCCCCTCGGGACGCCGCCGCACCCGGCCCCGCACCCGCAGGACGTATTCGCTGCGGATGCGCTCGGCGCGGGCGAAGACCTCGGCCCGGTCCGGGTCGAAGACCACCTGCACCAGGCCCTCCCGGTCCCGCAGGTCCACGAAGATCACGCCCCCATGGTCGCGGCGCCGGTGGACCCAGCCGCACAATGTCACTTCCTGGTCCAGCAGGGACTCGTCGACGATACCGCAGTAATGGGTGCGCATGGCCTTTCCTGGTGATTGCATCTTCGGAGGGGAAAACCGGCAATGGTAAGGGGGTTGTTTGCGCACTGGCAAGGGGCTTTGGGAGGGGACCCAAGCCCCGCCGCCCGGCGGGTGCGCCCTACTCCCGTCCCGCTTCCGGGGGGACGGCCGGCGGTGCCCGCCGGGTCTGGGACGAACGGGGCGACACCACACCCAGGGACATGACGAACTTGAGGCCGTCCTCCACCGTCATGTCCATCTCGATCACCTCATCCCGGGGCACCAGCAGGATGAAGCCGGAGGTGGGGTTGGGGGTTG
>NZ_NRSK01000022.1 GCF_016584115.1 Ectothiorhodospira mobilis | reverse complement strand
ATGAATGGTACTCGCCATGAGGTCAGTCCTGCGTTGGATCATCGGCCACAATACTCAACCACTCCCGCGCATGAAACAGGGGGGCCTTATCATGCGGTATACAATCAAGCGAGACCCAACACCTAGACCCTCACGGTCTGATACCCTTCTGGAATCGACGCCTGGCTGGAAAACGTTCGCCATGAGCTGCGCGAAGCCCTGCAGGACGGCCCGGTGATTACCCAGTAACCGAGGGCTATGCCATGCTGACCTCCATTCAGCTGACCAACTTCAAGAGCTATCGAAAGGCCAGGCTGGACCTGGCACCGCTGACCTTCCTGATTGGCCCCAACGCCTCGGGCAAGAGCAACGCCCTGGAGGGCATTCGCCTACTCAACTGGCTGGCCAAGGGGAGGCGCCTGGACGATATCGAACGCGATATCCAGGGGGGCGATACCGTGGTGCGTGGCCAGGCCCGTGATCTGTTCCGAGAGGATGGCGAGCCGTTTACCCTGGAGGCGCACCTGGCCGATGCCCCTGAAGGCTGGGGCGACTTCTCCATCACCATCGATCAGCTTAGCGACCAGCTGGTGGTGGCGGGCGAACAGATCACTCACCCCGACCAGAAAGTTCCACTCTACCGGGTGGACAGCGAACCCAACGAGCACAGCGACGAGATCAGCGTCGCCTATAACAACTTTCGCCGCGGGCGCACCAAGCCGCATATCCCCTGCTCCAATCGCCAAGCGGTGTTCTATCAGCTGGAGACGCCCGGCCGTTTCCAACAATCCCACGCCAAGGCACAGGATCTGATTCCTGAGGTGACCCGTACACTGCGCGAGACGCTGCGGAATATCGTCTTCCTCGACCCGCGTCCAGCGCAGATGCGCGACTACGAGTACGCCGGAGACAAGCACCTTAAGGAGGACGGCCGCAACCTCTCCGCGGTGCTCTACCAGCTTTGTCAGAACCCGACTGGTAAGCAGGCCCTACTCGAATTGATCCGATCATTGCCTGAACAGGACATCACCGATATCCGGTTCATCGAAACGCCTCGTCAGGACGTCATGGTCAGCTTGGAAGAGACCTTCGGCGAACAACAGCGCTTCGTGGATGCCCCGTTGCTTTCCGATGGCACGTTGCGTGTTCTGGCCGTGGGCGCTGCGCTCTTGTCAGCACCCGAGGGCGCGTTGTTGATCATCGAGGAGGTAGACAATGGGGTTCACCCCAGCCGGGCCGATGTGCTGGTGAGGCAGATTCGTGAGGTAGCCAGCCAACGGCAGCTGCGGGTACTGATGACCTCCCATAACCCGGCCCTGCTGGATGCCCTGCCTGATGCCGCCCTGGCCGATGTGCTGTGTTGCTACCGCGACCCGCAGCATGGGGATAGCCGCCTGGTACGCCTGGGCAACATGGAACGCTATAGCGAGCTCGTTGCCCAGGGGCCGCTAGGCCAACTGATGACCCGCAAGGTGCTGGAGCGCTTCCTCAAGGACGACACCTCCCCGGAGCAGCGCCGTGCCGCGGCCCTGGCCTGGCTGGAGGAGCTCAAGCAAGACACGGAGTCTCGGAATGAGCGCCATCTGTCTCGTTGATACATCGGTATTCGTGGAGATCCTCAAGGTGCCCGGGATGTACAGCCTTCATATTGATATCGTCGAAGAGCTGGAAGCTCGGGTCACCCGGGAAGAATCTATGTTTTTACCCATGGCGACGATCCTGGAGACCGGCAACCATATCGGAAAGCAGGGCGACGGCCGCGAGCGCCGGGCTTGTGCTCAACGCTTCGTGCAGCAGGTCGAAATGGCATTGAAAGGCCAGAGTCCCTTCAAACCAATCAATTTCCTGGAGGCCGAACACCTGCAGGCATGGCTGTCGGAATTCCCGGACCACGCCAGCCGAGGGAGCGGCCTGGGTGACCTCTCCATCATCCACGACTGGCAGCGGCTCTGTGATCAGAACCCGCAGCGCCGTGTCACAATCTGGTCGCTGGATCAACATCTTGCCGGTTACGACCGACCAGCCCAATAAGCAGAAAGCGGCCACAACGCAGACAAATTGCACACCGCTGCAATCCCCTGCTGAAGTCATTGGGAGATTAGAGGGTAACAGCTACTGGACGGCTTCCCCCCACAGGACCTCCCGCCCGGGGCAGGATACATTTCAGGATATCCGCAAGGGTGACAACGCCTTTCATGCGGCCGGCCGACATGCCCCAGAACAGCCGGGACTTGCTGTACTCCCAGGGCACTATTTTCCCCGGGTGAGTTTATCCAGATAGCCCATGGCGAACGCCGACACCACGAAGGTGATGTGCAGCAGCAGGTACCATTGGATCTTGTCGTTTTCGATATTCTCCGTGTTCATAAAGACCTTGAGAAGATGGATCGAGGAAATGGCCACGATGGATGCGGCGACCTTGTTCTTCAGCGAACCTGCATCCAGTTTCCCCAGCCAGGAAAGCTTGTCGGCATTGGCTTCAAGATCAAGATGTGAAACGAAATTTTCGTAGCCGGAGAACATCACCATCACGATCAATCCGCCCACCAGCGCAACATCGATCAGGGACAGGGTGACCAGGATCAGGTCCGCCTCCTTCATGGTCAGGATGTTGGGCAGGATATGAAAGATCTCCTGGAAGAACTTGATGCCCAGGGCGATCAGCACGAAGCTCAGTCCGAAGTAGATCGGAGCCATGAGCCAGCGGGAGGCATAGATCAGTTTTTCGATGAATCGTTCCATTGGGATTGCATCCTGAAGCGGTCTTCAGCAAGGGACGGGTTTCAGCGGAGCCATGGCATTGAGTATCTTCATGACGGGATGGATCATAGCGGAAATCCCACCCCATCCCCATTCATTCTCCCCATGCAACCATGATATCTGTGACCGACCCCATGACCCGGGGCTGCCCCGCTCCGGACACGGTGCCGGAAAGGCAATTCCGGTGGCCGATGGTGTCGTGGAGTCCCCCGGGATCGTCCCGGTCTGATGTTCTCGAATCCCCACTGCAGCAGAGACCCCATGCGCCAGCCAGCCTGCTTTCCAGACGATCAGGAACAGGGTCCCGTGGGACCCGTCTATGTACGCCGTATCCGGGTCCCCGTCGAGGCCATCGACCTCAACGGGCATACCAACAACCTGGAATACCTGCGCTGGATGCAGGAGATCGCCCTGGCCCATTCCGCCGCCCGGGGATGGACCCTGGAGCGGTACCGCTCCCTGGGGGCCACCTGGGTGGTGCGCGCCCATCACATCGAATACCTGCGGCCCACCCATGCCGGGGATGCGTTGCTGCTGCTCACGTGGGTGGAGGCCCTGGGCCGGCGGCAATCCCCCCGGGGCTATTGCTTCGTCCGCTCCCATGACCTGAAACCGGTGGTGCGGGCCCGCACCCAATGGGTCTTTGTGGACGCCGCCAGCGGCCGGCCCCGGGAGATCCCCGATGTCTTCCGTGAGGATCTGCAGACCGTGCCTGATGAGGCCACGGCCCTGGCCCATCTCCGTAATCGGGTTTGAAACGGCGCATTCCCCCATCTGACCGGTTCCGGTGTGCCCGTTTCCGTGTAACGAAGGGTTTGTAACTGTTTTTTGTACTGAAAAGATCATAGTAATTATTAGGGCCGGGGAGGGTTCTGGATAACTCCTGAAAGGATTTTTCAAATCAATGGCTTAACGGATCCCCGTGATGTGTGTTTCCCCTTGGGCAAGGACCGGATAGCCTGTGTGCGGATTGTGGATAAAGCCGGGCCTTCAGGCTGTCTACGGGTTCTGTACAGGTTCTCCACAGGGTTATGCCCGCAGGGTGTGGTCTCCCGCCCCGCGCCGGGTCCCCTTTTGCGCTACGCTTGCCCTTATGGGCGGTGGATACCGCCCGGCAACGTGGAGGAGAGGACCATGGCCGAGCAGAGCAATCCCTTCGATGTCTCCGAGCTGATGTACCTGTTCGATCCCAACCGCTACATGGAACAGGTGCGCCGGCTCATGCAGCAGTACGGCCTGTCTTCCATGGACCCGCAGGTCCTGGTGGAGGCCCAGCGCCGCAACATGGAGGCGGTGGTGGATGCCAACCGCACCCTGCTGGAGGGGACGGAGGCCTTGATGCGCCATCAGGCGGATCTGATGCGGGAGGTCTTTGAGGAAATGAACCGGGGGGTGGGCCAGTGGGCGGCGGACGAGGACCCGGCGCAGCGGGCCTCCCGGCAGATGGACATGGTGGGGCGCATCTACGACCATCTGAGCGGCCATCTGCGCGAGGCCTCCCAGCAGGTGCTGCGCACCCAGGAGGCCACCATGGCGCAGCTGGATGCCCGCTTCCGCGCCAGCCTGCAGGAGTTGCGGGACATGTCCGGTTCCCCGGGGAAAGGTCAGTCCACCGGTGAAGGACCGTCCGCTGCGGGCGGGGCCGGGGATTGAGGGATCAGAGATCGCGGAGGAACTGCACCACCAGAAGCCCGCAGAGCAGCCACAGCAGGCCGCGCAGCCAGATCCGGTAGGTGGATGCATCCACCCGCTCGCGGATCCACATGCCGGCCCTCAGGCCCGTCAGGGCCACGATGAGGAGGGGGAGGGAGACCATGAGCAATGGCAGGCCGAAGTGTCCCAGGACGGCGAAGGTGGCGGCCTGGGTGCCCTTGCCCAGGAGGAAGCAGAGGTTGATGGCCTGCACCAGGACCAGGGGCGCCACCCGCAGCTCCAGGAAATAGATCATCAGGACCGGGCCGCCCACGTTCACCGTCCCCCCCAGCACCCCGCCGATGAAGCCGGCCCAGGCCCCGCTGCCGGCGGGGTGGCGGCGGATCCGGCTCCAGTCCACCCGCTCCAGGCGGTGGGAGAAGAGATAGAGCATCACCGTGGCCGCCAGCAGCAGGCGGAAGGGGTTCGGGTCCATGATCACCAGGAGCAGGGTCCCGGCGGCGGAGCCCAGGAGCATCCAGACGGCCACGGGCCAGTAGCGGGCAACGCTCTCCCGCCAGCCCCCGCCGCGCACCAGGCTCCAGAGATTGACGCCGAGGTTGGGCACCAGGGTGAGCAGCACGGCGGTGCGCACGTCCGTCCCCAGGGCCAGCATCGGCGTGGCCACCAGGGGAAAACCCAGACCGAAGGCCCCGTGCACCAGGCCCGCGGCGAGGCATACCCCCAGGGCCAGGGGCAGGATCTCGGCCCCCGGGGTCACCGGCCGCGTCCGCCGGCGGGAGGCGTCATGCCCCGTCCGTCTGGATGGCCGAGCGCACCTCGGGGGTGTTGCGGTGCTCCTTCGGGATGAGCCCGCCCAGCAGCCCGGGGGTGTCGGGCAAAAAGCCGCTGCGGGCCACCCGCGTCAGCATCAGGGCCCAGTGGTCCGATTCGCGGAACAGGCACCGGAACAGGACCCGGGCCTCTTGCGCGTGGCCGGCGTTCACCAGGGCCACGCCACGCCAGAAGACCAGTTCCGATTCCTCGGGGGCCAGGGCCTCGGCGCGTTCGAATTCCGCCACGGCCCGGTCGTAGTCCCCGTGGCGCAGGTGATGCCCGCCGCGGGTGTTGTGGTCGTAGGCGGCCCACAGGTCCACCAGGCGGCGCAGTTCGCTCACCGGATGGGAGTGATCCTCCACGCGCAGGTCCAGGGGGGTGTCCTCCCCGGGGTCGCCGGTGGGGGCGGGGGCCACCACCCGCATGGCGGCCGAGCGCCGCCCCCGCAGGTCGCCGCCCTGGGCCTGGGCCGCCTCCAGGGCCGCCAGCAGGCGCCGGGGCAGATCCCCGCCGGCCGCCTCGAAGGCCTCCCCCATGGCCTCCCAGGTGCCCGCCTGCAGGAGCATGTTGCCCAGGCAGACGTATTCGTCCCCCAGGTGGTGGCCGGCCTCGGGGATGCAGGCCCGGCCCGTATGGGCCACCACGCGCCCCTGGGTGTCCACCATGGCCGCCTGGCGGTAGTCCATGTGGTGGTCCCGCGCCAGCAGGCGCCGCAGGGCGTCGCCGGCACTGGCCCCTTCCTCCATGAGGCGCAGCCCCTCGCTGGCGTAGATGCGCCGGGCGAAGGACTGGATGGTACCCGCGCCCACGCCGGCCCGGGCGAAGGGGGCGACGCTGCCCACGGCAAAATGATGCGACTGCACCGCCACCCCCAAGAAGCCGCTTTCGGGATCGCGGGCGACGATGGAATAGGTGGCCACCGGCGGGCCGGGTGCGGGGCGGGCGCGGGTCATGGTGGCGATCCCCGCGCTAGCGCAGCAGCCCCAGGTTGAAATGGCTGGCGACAAAGCGCTGGAAGCGGGCCACGTCCTCCAGGGCGATGCGCAGCTTGCCCTGTTCCATCTGGCTGAGGTCGGAGAGGCGCACGCTGTTGCCGGGCCTGCGGCCCCGCTGGATGGCCCGCACCTGGCCGCGCAGGCGCATGAGCACGAGAAAATCGAAGCTCTCCAGCAGGTCCCCCGCCTGGTCCCGCTCCAGCACCCCCTGCTTCACCAGGGTCTGCACCCGCTGGTGGGTGTCGCCGTCCAGGGCATGGGCCTCCAGGGCCAGGGCCTTGATGCCGTCGGTGAGGGCGAAGATGCCGGCCTTTTTCAGGTCCACCTCGCCGCCGCTGCCGGTCTTGATGCGGCCACGCCAGCCCAGGGGCGGGGAGAAGCGCTGCATGTTCTCGGCCATGCGCATGACAAAGAGCTTGTTCTCGTCCAGGCGGCGGTAGATGTGGGCCTTGAGCCGGCGCTCCAGGGAGGCATCGCCGTAGAGGGTGCGCAGGTCCGTGAACATGGAGGCGTTGGGGATGTTCTTCGGGCTCGGGGTGGTGAGCCAGCGGTCCAGTTCGTGGGTCCAGTCCGAGAGGCTGCGCCGCCAGGCGGCGTTGCGCGCCATGATGCCGCCGGGGCAGGGGGGCACGCCGATCTCCACCAGGGCGTCGATGAGGGCCTCGGAAAACGCCCGGATGCGGGCCTCCTGGTCCTCGTCCAGGCCGTCGGCGTACACGATGGCGTTGTCCTGGTCCGTGGACAGGGTCTGCTCCATGCGCCCCTCGCTGCCCATGACCACGAAGGCCAGGCCCCGGGGCAGATCGCGGAAGTCCCGCTTCACCAGGAGCTGGATCAGGCGGATCAGGATATGGTCGTTGAGGCGGGCGATGAGCCGCACCATCTCCACCACCGGGGTGGTGGTGCCGCTCAGGTGGAGGATCAGGTCCTGGATGCGGGTGTGCATCTCCCGCAGGTCCTCCACGCTGGAGGAGCGCTCGATGTCCCGGACCAGTTGGTGTGGGGAATGGCTCTGCATGCGCAGGATATCCGTGTCGGTGAGGATGCCCTTGAGGTTCCCCTCCGCGTCCGTCACCACCAGCCGGTGGATCCCCCGGGTGGACATGCGGTACAGGGCCTCGTAGAGGACATCGGTTTCGCCGATGCTCACCAGCGGCCGGGACATCACCTCCTCCACCCGGAAGCCGGCGGGATCGCGTCCCGAGGGGATCACCTTGTTGCGCAGATCCCGGTCCGTGAGGATGCCCGCGGGGTGGCCCTCTTCATCCAGGGCCACGACGCTGGAGATGTTATGTGCCTTCATGGTTTGTACCACATCCACGAGGTTTTCGCCGGGGCGGCAGGTGACCACCTGCCGCTGGCAGATCTCCCCCACGGGACGGAAATAGGGCATCTCCTCGTGCATGATTCTCTCCGGGTGGTCGTTGGGCGGGTTTTCCCGTTGTACCATGGCAGACCCATTCCAGGCGCCAGGGGGGCCCATGCACGACGTCAATGACCTCATCCAACGCTACATCCGTACCGAGATCCGCGGGCGCCAGGCCGGTGGGTCCCCCGCCAAACCCCTGGTGACCCTCTCCCGGGACTACGGTGCCGGCGGCGAGGAGGTGGCGCGCATCCTGGCCCGGCGCCTGGGGGTCTCCTCCTTCGACGAGACCATCCTCGACCGTGTGGCCAAGCACGCGGAGCAGGACCGCACCCTGCTGGCGGAACTGGACGAGAAGGTCTCGGCGTGGAAGAACCACTGGATCTATTCCGTGCTCTCCGGGGATGTCTATCACCTCACCGCCTACCGCCGGGCCCTGGTGGATGTGCTGCTGGCCCTCAGCGCCGAGGGCGGGGTGATCGTGGGCCGTGGGGCCCATGTCTTCCTGCGGGACCGGGGCGCCTTTCGCGTGCGCATCGCCGGTTCCCCCCGCTACTGCGCGCCGCGGGTGGCCGCCGCCGAGGGCCTGGAGGAGGCGGAGGCCCGGGAGAAGGTGGAGACCATCAACCACCAGCGCCAGCAGTTCCTCTGGGACCTGGTGCGCCGGCGCACCAACGACGCCACCCAGTTCGATCTCATGATCAACACCGACCGGCTCGACGACTGGGAGCGGGTGGCACGGCTGATCCTGCGGGCCATGGCGGACGCCGGCGTGCCGTTGCCCCAGGGTGCCCTGGACGGGGAGGGACGGGCATGAGCCACGATGCCGCGCAGTCACCCCGCCAGGCCAGCCTGCAACTGGAGATCGTCAGCGCCGAGGCCGCGCTGTTCAGCGGCCCCGTGCACCGCGTGACCCTGAAGGGGGTCGACGGGGAACTGGGGATCCTGCCGGGGCATTCCCCCCTGCTCACCCCTGTGCTCCCCGGGGTGGCCCGCTTCCTGCCCGAGGGACGGCAGGAGGAGGACTTCCTCTATGTCTCCGGCGGCATGGTGGAGGTACAGCCGGATCGCACCATCGTCCTGGCGGACACCGCCCTGCGCAGTGAGGAGATCGATGAGGAGGCGGCCCGGGAGGCGGAGCGCCGCGCCCGGGAGATCATGGAGGAGAGCGTGCTGTTCAGCGACCGCGACGCCGCCCATGCCGAGCTCCTGCGCGCCCTGGCCCAGCTCAAGGTGGTGGAGCACGCCCGCCGCATGGCGCGGGGCAAGAAGGATACGGCCTGAAGGGCCCTCAGCGGCCGCTGAAGCGGTCGCTGTACTCCGCCCGGTAGAACCATTCGTTGCCCGGCTGGGCGTTGGGATTGGGGAAGACGATGAAGCCCTCCCGGGGGGCGGTGACGGGTTCGCCGCCGGCGCGCCGGCCGATGACCTCGCCGGCGGCCACGGGGTCGAAGCTCTTCCAGGGCCGCACGAAGGTGTCGTCCGGGTGGTCCCGGTCCACCACCTCCACCAGCCGCAGCACCTGGGGCCGGGGTACCGGCTCCGGGTCGGGTCGGTCCAGGATCTGCAGGTGGGCCAGGGTGTTGAGCAGGGCGCGATGGGCCACCTCGGGGGCCTCGGGGTCGTCGTGCTGGCCGCATTCCAGGGTGAGGGCGCGTCCGCCATGGGCCCGCATGAACTCGGTGGTGCCCACCCCGTAGGCGGGGTCGGTGCTCAGCATCTGCGCCCGCAGGGAGGCGTTGGGGTTGCGCATCCGCCGCGCCACGCCCCGGGCGTAGGTGTCCAGCCAGCCCTCCACGAAGCGCCGCGCCCCCAGGCGCAGGGCCAGGGCCTCCTCCTCCCGGGCCCCGTCAAAGGGTTCCAGCTCGCCGTCATTGTCCTGCGGGCCCAGCATGACGAAGGGCTCGCCGCCGGTATGGAAGGAGTGCAGGTCCAGGAGGACGTCGTGGTCCCGCAGCAGAGGGCCGAGGCGGTTGGCCACCCGGTCCTCGAAGTCCCGGGGCTGTGCGCTGATGCGGAAGTTGCGGTTGAGGTTACGCTCCCCCGAGCGCTGTCCCAGGGCGTGGGCCAGGGGATTGGCCACGGGCACGAAGGTGAGCAGGCCCCGGGCCAGCTCCAGGGATCCCGCGTCCAGGTCCGCCATGACGCGACCGATGGCCTGGGTGCCGCAGGTCTCGTTGCCGTGCACGGCGCCCAGGACGATGAGCCGTGGCCCGTCCTCCAGACCGTGGTAGGTGACGGAGCGCAGGGCGGTGGGATGCTTCATGGGCTTCTTCGCAAAGTGTGGGGGGTCAGTCGGCCATGCCGGGCATGGTGACGATGTTCAGGGCAGGGGGTTCCACGTCCGACTGCTGCAGCAGGGCCATGATCTGGCCGCGCTGGGTGCTCTGCCGGTGCAGCAGGTTCATGAGGCATTCCCCCAGCTGCAGGGTGCACTCCCGGGGTTCGTATTCCAGGGTGAAGGTCACCTGCCGGTCCAGGTTGGGTTCAGCCAGGTTCTGCACGAAGTTCATGATCTCCGTGTCCGTGCGCATGCGTTCGGCCCGCAGCAGGCCGTAGTCGTTGTACAGGATCTGGTCGCTGTCGCGGTGGCCGTAGGGCTTGCCCAGCATGCGCCCGAGCCAGATGCGGTCCAGCAGGAGCATGCGGTTGAACAGGCCGTGGATGGAGCCCTGCGGCCCCGTCCAGCGGTGCTTGCGCACGTCATCCTCCAGGGGGTCGCAAAACCCCAGCAACTGGGCGTTGGCCCAGCGGCTGTAGCGGGCCTGGACACGCAGGGTGTAGAGCACATCCATCGGCTGCGGGTGTCTCCTATGTCTCTTCTTCGCAGTCGTGACCCAGCATGGCCAGCCCCTCGGCCAGGTAGTCGGCCGCCATGGGGGTGGCCAGAAGGTAGTCCGCCGTGCGCGGGTTCCAGCCGGCGCGGGCCTCCTCCAGGGCGGCGTTCCACTCCTCCGCCCCATAGTCGCCGCGGCCAAGCCACATCAGGGCCACCAGTTCGGCCTGCAGGCCGGGATCCAGGTCATCCACGGCGTTTTTCAGTTCCAGGTAGAGGACGTTGTCCCCGTGTTCCGCCAGGGCCTCGTCGATCCAGTTCTCGTCCCCCTCGTCGGGTTCCTCCGGCAGCAGGACATCCTCCTGGGCATGGAACTCCCGGGCATGCTCGATGAACCAGCACACGAAGCTGGGATTGAGCTGCATCATGATGTCACCCCGCATGCCGCGCCGCCGGGGTGTTGCAGTGCACCGCCGGCCGGGCGCGGCTGTTCGGCCCGGCGGATGTCTGACCGAGTGTAGCGCGATGATACCGGGCGCGCCGAAGGGAAGACCAGGGGCTCAGAGTTCCCGCACCAGCACCCAGGGGGCCACCACCACGGCCTCGAAGCGGGCCTGGTGCGCCGCCCAGCCGCGGGCGTGCTCCGTGGTGGCCCTGGCCAGGCGTCCCTGCGCCAGGTAGGTCTCCACGGTGTCCCGGTCGTCCCGTACCAGGGCCTCGGCGGCGTCCAGGAGCTCCAGGCTGGCGTCCACCCGCAGCACGGCGCCACGGGCGAAGTGCCGCTGCAGTTCATCCCAGCCGATGGGCCCGGATTCCTGCCGGAGTCGGTCGCGGAGGTCTTCGCTGCTGTCGGGGGTTTCGTTCATGCCGGATCGGTCCTTCCGGGGTTCATGGGGAGGGGTCCGCGGGGGGCGCATCCGCCCCTGCATGCCCCGGGTGTGGTACAGCAGGGCGAACTGGCCCACCAGGAACAGGCCGATGCCGGTGATGACCAGCCATGCCGTCTTGCCCATGGGGCCTCCACTGCAGGGGGCGCGGTTCAGCCCGGGTTCATGCCGAGGGCGTATATCTGCAGGTGCCATGGTGCCATAGATCCAGGGTGCTCGGCTGCCTCCTCCAGACCATGCTGCTACACTTGAACCCCATGCATCCCGCCACGTTCCAACCTGGATGGCCCCGTCTGCTGCTGTGCCTGTGCCTGTGCCTCTGGGCCGCTCCGGTCCCCGCCCTGGCGCTTGCCGGCCTGTCTCTGGCCCAGGCCGAAACCACACAGGCGGCTCCGGTGACCCTGGACGAGGCGGTGGCGCAGGTGCAGGCGCGCACCGGCGGGCGCGTGCTCTCGGCGGAGACCCTGGAGGAGGAGGGGCAGCGGGTACACCGCATCCGCGTGCTGCTGCCGGACCAGCGGGTGCGGGACATCCGCGTGGAGGCCGCCACGGGCCAGTGGCTGTGACGCCATGCGCGTGGTGGTGATCGAGGACGAGGCCGCCCTGCTGGCCCAGCTGCGCCAGCGCCTGGAGGACGAGGGCTGGATGGTGGACACCAGCGGGGACGGCCGTGACGGCCTCTTCCAGCTCATGGAATACCCCGCCGACGTGGCGGTGGTGGACCTGGGCCTGCCGGGGCTGCCGGGGCTGGAGGTGATCCGCCGGGTGCGCGCTGCGGGGCGGGACCTGCCCGTGCTCATCCTCACCGCCCGGGGGCAGTGGCAGGAGAAGGTGCAGGGCCTGGAGGCGGGGGCGGACGACTACCTGGTCAAGCCCTTCCACATGGAGGAACTGGTGGCCCGCCTCAAGGCGCTGGCCCGGCGCGCCGCCGGCAGCACGGATGCCCGCCTGGTGCTGGGGCCCCTGGTGCTGGATACCGCCGCCCAGACGGTGACGGTGCAGGGCCAGCCCGTGGCCCTCACCACCTTCGAGTACCGCCTGCTGGAGCACCTGGCGCGCCACGCCGGCCAGGTGCTCTCCCGCCAGTCCCTGGCCGACTACCTCTACCCCCACGACGAGGACCGGGACAGCAACGTGCTGGAGGTGCTCATCGCCCGGCTGCGGCGCAAGCTGGATCCGGACGGCCGCCTCGCCCCCATCGAGACCCTGCGCGGCCGCGGCTACCGCCTCACCCTGGTCCCCGGTGGCCGCAAGTGAACTCCCTGACCCTGCGCGTGGGCCTCATCGCCGCCCTGGTGGTGGCGGTGTTCGCCGGGCTCACGGCCCTGGCCCTGGAGCGGGCCTTCCGCGACAGCGCCACCCAGGCGGTGACGCAGCGGCTGCAGGGCCAGCTCTACCTGCTCATGGGGGCGGTGGAGGTGGAGGCCGACGGCGATGTGCGCCTGCCCGGGCGCCTGCCGGAGGCCCGCCTGAACCTGCCCGACTCCGGGCTCCATGCCCGCATCACGGCGACGGATGGGCGGGTGCTGTGGCGTTCCCCCTCGTCCCTGGGGATGGATCCGGAGGCCGCCGGGGAGGCGCCCTTCATCGCCCGCATGACGGTGACCTGGGAGACCGGCGGGGGCGGTGTCCCCCTCACCTTCACCGTGGCGGAGGACCGTTCCGCCCTGGAGGCCCAGCTGCGTTCCTACCGCCGCAGCCTCTGGGGCTGGCTGGCGGCCCTGGCGGTGCTGCTGCTGGCGGCCCAGTCCCTGGCCCTCTACCTGGGTCTGAAGCCCCTGCGGCGGGTGGCCCGGGAGCTGCGGGCCATCGAACAGGGGGAACAGTCCCGCCTTGCCGGCCGTTATCCCCTGGAGTTGCGGGCCCTGACGGACAACCTCAACGCCCTCATCCACGCGGAGCGGGCGCGCCAGGCCCGTTACCGGGACGGCCTGGCGGACCTGGCCCACAGCCTGAAGACGCCCCTGGCGGTGCTGCGGGGGACCCTGGGCACGGCCGGGGACGCGGCGGGCCGGCAGGCCCTGGAACAGCTGGAGCGCATGGACCGCATCGTCGCCTACCAGCTGCAGCGGGCCGGCACCGCGGGCCGCAGCCCCCTGGCGGCCCCCCTGGCGGTGGCGCCGGTGGTGCGCCGCCTGGCGGATTCCCTGGCCAAGGTCTATGCCGGGCGCGGCGTGGAGTGCACCCTGGAGGTACCGGAGACGGCCCGTTTCCGCGGCAGCGAGGGGGATCTCATGGAACTGCTGGGCAACCTCATGGACAACGCCTGGAAGTTCTGTCGCCATCGTGTCCGGGTGCGGGCCCGGGAGGACCATGACGGCGGGCTGGAGGTACGGGTGGAGGACGACGGGCCGGGCATCGATCCGGGGCAGGTACCGGCGATCCTGGCCCGGGGTGGCCGCCTGGACGAGGGGGTCCCGGGGCAGGGCATCGGCATGGCGGTGGTGAGCGAGATGGTCCAGGCCTACGGCGGCCGCCTGCAACTGGACAGGACCCCGCAGTGGGGCGGTGCGGCCTGGGTGCTGCGCCTGCCGGGCTGAGGGCTCAGGCGCGGCCCACGTTGAGGTCGGTGGGGGCGTGGTAGTCGTCCTTTGGATACCCCAAGCGCGGTGCAGGTTTCATTTCGGCGTGGACGCGAGCTTGGCACTCACCAGCCGGTTCAGGCTGATGCGCTGCTCCGCAGCCTGGATCGCCAGATCGCGGTGGAGTTCAGGGGGGATGCGGACGCGGAATTCACCGCTGTAGTGCCTTTCCGCCAACGGTACGGGAACCGCCTCGCCGGCGGCCTCCATATCGGCTACCGCATCGGCGACCAAACGCCGCACACCCTGCAAGGCCGCATCCGGGGAGTCCGCCAACCAGGACAGCGAAGGGAACTCAGCGCACAGGCCGACGTACTCACCATCCTCGGCGGACCAGGTAACGCGGTAGGTATAGTGATCACTCTGCATTGCCCATGCTCTCCAGTTTCTCGATGGCGATCAACACCTGCCTTACCTGGTAGGGTTTGGCACGCCCTTTGGCATTCTGGATATTGATCCGGGGATCCCCCGCCCAAGGGGTCTTGAAAATGGCATGGCTCGTGCCGTGCTGGCGGGGTTTCCCGAAATACGCCTCGCATACCTTCATCAGATCCGCGAACCGCACATGAGCCGGTTCGCGCCGCATCTGATCAAGGATCCTGCGCACGGACGCCATGTCAGAACGGTATCACTATTGGCACCATGGGAGAATAGAAGTTCACTGCCGCATGGAACTGGACAGGACCCCGCAGTGGGGCGGTGCGGCCTGGGTGCTGCGCCTGCCGGGCTGAGGCCTCAGGCGCGGCCCACGTTGAGGTCGGTGGGGGCGTGGTAGTAGTCGCTGTCGCGGGCGTACTGCTCCACATCCTGCAGCAGCAGGGCCAGGCGCTCCTCGGCGGTGCTGATGGGGGCGCATTGCTCGCAGCGGGGATCGCCGCAGGGCTGGCGGGTGTACAGCCAGTAGTGCACCGCACCGGCCAGGAGGCCGTCGGCGATATCCCACAGATCCGCCTTGGGATCGGACTCGCTCAGGCGGTTGGCCAGCTCCACGGTCTGGCTCGCGGCACGGTCGAACAGGGCATCGGCGTCGGACATGGCGGGTTCCTGTTCCGCTTGAGTGGCCCACCATGGTAACACGCCGCCGCCGCGGGTCCCGGTCAGCACAGCGCCCGCACCAGCGGGATCTCCACCTCACGGCGGTCCAGGCCGCCGTGCACCCCCGCCATGCGGTGGGGTTCGCGCCCCAGGATGCGGTCCTGAAGGATCCAGCCCGGGTGCATGATCAGGGCGAAGTCGCCGATGCGCGTCTCCAGTTCCGGGTGGTGCCGGCCCGGGCCGAACCAGCCCCGTTCCAGCAGCCGGTGGCTGGGCACCAGGGTGCAGGCATGGCCCAGTTCCTCCCGCACCCGCCGGGCGAAGGTCTCGTGCCAGCCGTGGCGCACGTAGGCGAAGGCCACCCGCGGCTCGCCGCACAGGGGCAGGGCCAGGCAGCGGGCGATGCCGGGGTGGTCCGCCAGGTCGGCCCGGTGGTGCGCCGCCACCATGCCGTGGTCGGCGGTCACCAGCAACAGGGTGCCGGTCCCTGCCAGGCGCCGGGCCAGGGTCGCCAGGGCCGTGTCCACCGCCTGCAGGTGCCGGCGGGTCTCGGCGCCATCGGGGCCGTGTTCGTGGCCGCGGGCGTCCAGCTCCGGCCAGTAGGCGTAGACGAAGCGGGGGGCGTCGCCGCCCCGCACCGCCGCCACCACCTGGTCCACCATGGATTCCAGCCCCTTGAACGGGAACAACCGCGCCCGGCCCCGGTGGGCCTCGTTGAAGGGGGTGCGGGCGATGTGCTCCGGTGTCACCAGGGCCGAGGCCACCGGCAGGCGGTCGAACAGGCTGTGGTGTCCCAGCAGCCGCTGCAGGTCCACCTGCGCCTGGTCATAGCCCACGCCACCGTAGCGGGGCACCCCCGGCAGCACCGCCAGCACGGCCCCCAGTTCGCGGAAATGCACGTGCCAGCCGGTGAGGCCGTGGACCGCGGGGGGGTCCCCGGTGAGCACCGTGGTGATGCCGGAGGCGGTGGTGGTGGGGAAGACCGACTCGATCCCGGCCAGGCGGTGGCCGTTGAGAAAGGGGGCGGGCTGGCCCTGGAGGAAGGCATCCCCCAGGCCGTCCACCAGCACCAGCACCACGTGGCGGTGCCCGCCCACCGCCTCCGGCGGCAGCACCGCCAGCGGTCCCTGGTGCGGCATGGGTCCACCCAGGCCCGCCGAGAGGGAGGCCATGAGGTTGGCCAGGCTGTGGCCGCCGTAGTCGGGTGGCTGGGGCAGGTTCACGGTGTCCATCCCCGGATCATAGCCCCGTGGCCGGGGTGGGGGCCATGATCGGGCGATGCGGCTCATCCCGTCAGCCGACGCCGCGGCCAGTGGCGTTTCGGCCGGACTGCCGTGAGGCGTCCGGAGGCGATCAGGGCCCCGCCCGCCACCGCCGCCGCGGCCAGGGCCAGTCGCGGGTCCGCCGGACTCCAGCCCAGGGCCACCAGGGCGGCCCCGGAGAGGACCGGCACGGCATAGGTGAGGGTGCCCAGCAGGCCGGCGGGCCCGTGGCGCAGGGCGTATCCCCAGGTCATGAAGGCAAGGCCGTAGGGTCCGATGCCGATGGCGGCGGCGGCGAGCCAGTCTGCCGGAGTCCCCCGGAGGGTGGTTTCCAGGGCCAGGTGGAGGCACAGCACCACCAGGGCGGCGCGACCGAACAGGCCTGCCCAGGCCCCGGCGGGCAGTGGTCCCGCACCCCGCAGATAGAGGGAAAAGGCGATCCAGGCGCCGCCGCTGGCCATCCCCCCGAGCCAGGCGGCCGTGGGGGTGGGTCCGCCGCCCCCCCCGGCCAGCAATGGGGTGATGCCGGCGAAGGCGATGCCTGCCCCCGTGAGCATGGCCGGCTGCGGCCGGCGACCGGCCCGGAGCTCGGCGGCCAGGACAAAGCCCAGGGGCCAGGTATAGGTGACCAGGGTCACCACGGCCGGGTCCCCCAGCCCCAGGGCGAGGAAATAGAAGTACAGGGCCCCCGCCAGCCCCCCCACGCCGGCGATCCAGTATCCCGTTCCCCCGGCCGCGGGGCATCCGGGGACGGATGCGGCCCGCAGCCGCGTCGTCCCCCCGCTCAGCAGGGCCGCCGCGCCCAGGGCGACGGCGGCCACCTGCAGGGGGGGCAGGTCCGTCATCCCCCGCAGCACGGGCAGGCCGCTCCAGAGGACCACACTGAAAACACCCGCCAGGATACCGTTTATGTTTTCCGGTCTGTGCTGCATGCCATCTGCCTCCTCATGCCTTTAAATAAAACGTTTCGGAGGTGAAGATAGGGATGCAAAACACATGACGGAAACGAATTTTCAGGATGGAAGAATCACAAAACATGATGGTGGAGGGGCATCCCCTCGACCTGGAACAATTGCAGTCCCTGGTGGCGGTGGTGGACAGTGGCGGGTTCACCGCCGCAGGGCGGCGGTTGCATCGGGCCCAGTCCACGGTGAGCGCCCATCTGGCGCGGCTGGAGCGGCGCACCGGCCATCGTCTTCTGGACCGTGGCACCCTGACGCCGACGCCGGAGGGGGAGCGGTTGCTGGCCCATGCCCGGGAGATGCTGCGCCATCACGCCCTGGCCTGGCAGGAACTCCGTGCCGCCCGTCTGGGGGGACGGTTACGGCTCGGTATCCCCGACGACTATCTGGGTTTTATCCCGCCCCTGCTGACGGAATTCGAGGAACGCTTCCCCGGCGTGGAACTGACGGTGGAGTGCGGTCTGAGCATGGATCTGGTGCGCAAGGTGCGCGCCGGGGGACTGGACCTGGCGGTGGTGACCCGCCAGCCCGGCAGCCCCGGTGGCGAGACCCTGCGCCGGGAGCCGCTGTGGTGGGCCGGGGCCTCGGATCATGCCGCCCATCGGCGGGACCCCTTGCCCCTGGCCCTTTCCCGCCGGGGAACCTGCATCTTCCGGGAACAGGCCCTGGAGGCCCTGGAGGCGTCGGGCCGATCCTGGCGGGTGGCCTACACGGGCAGTGGCCTGGCCGGTCTGCTGGCGGCGGTCCGGGCCGGTCTGGCGGTGACGGTGCTGACCCCTTCCATGATGTCTGCGGGGCTCCGCCCCCTCGGGGAGGCGGAGGGGCTGCCTCCCCTGCCCTGGGTGGACATCGCCCTGCACCGGGCCCCGGGTCGCCCCACGGAGCCGGCGGCGCGACTGGCGGAGCGGTTGCGGCAGCGGCTGGCGGCCACGGAACAGACTGCCGCCTCCTGAGGGGCTTCCCCTAGGACAGCCCCTGACTCAGACCCGTGGGCCGGTCGGTGGGGCGTTCCATGGCGGCCCGCAGCAGGGACGCGGCGCGGTAGGCGCCGTGGACGAACTTGCTGTAGGGGATCATCACGAAGAACCCCAGCACCGTGCCCAGATGCAGGGCCAGGATCAGCCCCATGGCCGGGGTCTGGCGCAGGGCCAGCAGCAGCAGGCCCGTGGCGGCGGTGGCCAGCAGCAGGCCCAGCAGGGCGTAGTCCGCGGGCAGGGTGTCGGCGGCGGTGGGGGCCGGATCGGCGCCGCGCTTGAGCCGGATCATCCCCGCGGCCCCCGTGACCATGGACAGGCCGCCCACGGTGCCCAGCAGGGTGGGCAGGCTGAACAGGGGGTAGGGGGCCTGCCAGTGCAGGAAGTGGTGATAGCCGGCGGCCACGATGGTGGCGGCCAGACACAGCAAAAAGCCGTAGAACAGGGCGTGATGCAGGCGCCGCCGGGTGTGACCGGGGCGCTCGCTGCGGTCGTTGCAGCCGCCGCCCCCACCCTCCAGGTTGCGCAGGGTGAACAGGTCCCGGGCCGCCGCCGGCAGGGCCCGCCAGACGGAGACGGCCGGCGGGCCGCCGCGGCCGATGTCCCGCCAGTAGCGGACCAGGCCCACCCCCACCGCCAAGACGGAGAAGCCCAGGGTGAGCGTGGCCACCGCGCTCATCACCCCCCAGGGGATCACCCGGTAGAACGCCCCCTCGGCCCGGTGGGCGGCGAACAGCACCTCGCCGGGCACCCACAACAGGGTGAGCAGGGGCACCAGCAGGGTGGTGAACAGGGCCACCGCCGTGGTGGCGATGCCGCTGCGGGCCAGCAGCCCCGCCAGGGGCCGGGGCCAGGCGTAGCGCCGGTAGCTTTCGGCGCGCTGGCGGGCCAGGGTGGCGGGGACGTTGATGGCGAAGGCATGGGGCGGGGCGTACTGGCAGGCGTACCAGCAGGCCCGGCAGTTGTGGCAGAGGTGGGCCAGGTGGTCCAGGTCCGCCCGGGTCAGGGCCGGGCGCCGCTCGGCGCTGCGAAAGACCGCGCACAGGCCGGTGCAGAAGCCGCAGATGTTGCACAGGTGCAGGGTGCGGCGGGTCTCGGCTTCCGTCTCCGTTTCCATTGCGTTGGGGGCGTTGGGCTGGGTCATGGCAGGCACCGGGGGCGATCCTTGGATTGGAAAACCGGCCGGGACGGACGGTTCCGCCTCCGACGGTTTGGGAGGGCTTGGGGAGGGCCCAGAGGCCGGGTCATCCCCGGGCGGCCGCCTCGCCGGCGATGCGGCCGGACACGGCGCACAGGGTCAGGGCGGCGCCGGCCACGTAGCCGGGGCCCAGCACCGCCGGGGACATGATCATCCCGGCGGCGTAGAGGGTCCCGCAAGGGGGCCCGTGGCGGCGGCGGATGCGCCCCCGGGGGTCCACCGCCAGGCCATGGCCGGTGAAGGTGACCCCCGGGGCCAGGGTCCAGGCATGGAACGGCGGGCCCTCCAGGGGCAGGGCGCAGCGGCTCTTGGGGGGCGTCAGGCCGGTGGTGTGATGGGCCAGGGGATCGTCCCCCCCATCCACCCGGGCGGCGTGGTAGCGCTGCACGGTCCGCTCCAGGGCCCCGGGCGGGAGCCCGAGCCTGCGGCCCAGGTCCTCCAGGGTGTTTGCCGTCACCGGGGCATACAGGGAGGGCGGCGCCCGCTGCAGTCCGGCGTCATCCAGGATCAGGTGGGCCCGGGCCCCGGGAAGGTCCGACACCCAGCGGCCCCAGGCGGAATAGCGCCGCGGGGTGATCTCCTCCCCCTCATCGCGAAAGCGCCGGCCGTGGACATCCACCACCAGCCCCCAGGGCATGCCGTCCACGCGGGTGACGATGCCGCCGTCCTCCGGCGGCGAGCAGGCATGCACCGCCACCCGGTGGCAGCTGCCGGGCACCCCGGCCGGGGCGGCCCCCTGGTCCAGCAGCTGCAGCAGCAGATCGCCGGTGACATGGGGGCTGCCGCGGTTGATGTAGTGCCGGGCGCCGGGACAGCCGGCGGCGGCCAGGGCCCGGCGGTCCGCCTGGTAGCCGCCGCTGCAGCAGACCACGCGCCGGGCCCGCAGGACAGCGTCCCCCTCCGGTCCCCGGGTGGGTACGGTATGCACCCGGGCATCCTCCAGATGCAGATGGGTCACGTGGGTGTCGTAACGGATCTCCACCCCCCGGTCCGCGGCAGCGGCGTACAGGGTGTTCATGAGGGTGCGCCCGCCCCCCAGGAAGAAGGCGGTCTTGCGTGACCAGGGCAGGGCGCCGCGCTCCGGCAGCTGGAAGCGCACCCCCCGGGCCTGGAGCCACCCGGGCAGTTCCGCCGAGCCCCGGGCCAGGAGGCGCACCAGTTCCGGGTCGCCATGGCCCTGGTGGGCGGTCTCCAGATCATGGATGAATTCCTCCACGGCGTACTTCCCCGGAAAGAGGGGGGAGGGGGCGTCGTGGGCGATGCGCAGGTTGCGGGAATGGCGGGCGTTGCCGCCGCGCAGGGCCTTGGGGGCCCGCTCCGCCAGCAGCACCGAGGCCCCGGCCTCGCGGGCCGCGAGGGCGGCACACAGGGCGGCGAGACCGCCGCCGATGACCAGGACATCATAGGGTTCGGGGGGCATTGCGGGGAAAACGCTGGTTCACGGCCGGATCATACCGCATCCGGCCCCTGCCCGGCCCGTCACTGCAAGCGGCCGCGGAATGCGGTAGTCTCGCCTGCGCAAACGCCCCGCACGCCCGGTGCATGTCGGGGCATGAAACGCATGAACCCATAAAGGTCTGATTTGAAAACGATCACAACGGAAAAAGCGGCGGGGGTGAGTACCGCCATGGTGATCCTGGCCGCCCTGTGCTGGGGGCTTTCGGGGGGGATCGGCGGGATCCTCATGGCCGATGGCTGGGATGCGCTGGTGGTGTCGTTCTACCGGGGGGCCATCGGGCTGTTGTTCGTGCTCGTCTGGCTGGCCCTGCGCCCCCGGGGTAGCGGACTGTCTAACCCCCGGTTATGGTTCTGGTCGGCCATCGCCGGTCTTGGCGTGGCCGGCAATTTCGCCTTCTATTTCGTCAGCATCGCCGAGGGCAGCGTCGCGGTGGCGGCGACGCTGATGTACTGCGCGCCGGTGTTCGTCTTTCTGGTGTCCTTTGCCCTCCGGCTGGAGAGGCCCACCCTGTTCAAGTGGATCGCCATCGTCATGGTGATGATCGGCGTGGTGCTGCTCACGCGCATCCTGGAGACCGGGGCCGGCGGCGTCACGCCCCTGGGGGTCGCCGCCGGGCTGCTCTCGGGCCTGTCCTACGCCCTGTTCATCTTCGGCTTCAAGTATGCGGCCCCCCACGGCAGTCCCCAGTCGATCCTGGTGATCGCGTTCGCGGCCCTGGTCTGCATCCTCATCTGGACGGGGGACGCCGGCCAGGCCGTGGCGGTGCTGGGCGCCCCCACCTGGCCGCTGTTCGTGATCCTGGGGGTGCTCGGCGCGGGGCTGTCCTTCATCTTCTATATCGTCGGCCTGAAGCACACCGCCCCGGCCGTGGCCGCCATAGTGGCCATGGTGGAGCCGGTCACCGCGTCCCTGTTCGGCGTCGTGGTCCTGGGGGAAAGCCTGGCCGCCCTGCAGATCCTGGGCATGGGGCTGATCCTGATCACGGTCACGGCGCTGAGCGTGCATTCTCGCGCCGGGTGAGGCGAAGCGGCCCGGGGGTGCCGGCCAGGGAGGCCCCGACCGGTCGATGCCCCCTGGCGTCTGCCACCGCCGGGCAACCGGCCGTGGCGGAGCCTGGCCCGCAGGGGCACCCCTCGCGGGCAACCACCTGAGTGACCCCATTCCAATGCAGTGAATCCATGCAAAAGGCATCCATGGCCAGCAACACGACCCAGCTCATCCACTTTGTCTTCGACATCGCCAACAAGCTCCGTGGCCCGTATCGTCCGCCCCAGTACCGCAAGGTGATGCTGCCCATGACGGTGCTGCGCCGTCTGGATTGCGTGCTCGCCCCCACCAAGGAGCAGGTCCTGGAGGAATACGAGAAGCTACAGGCCCGCGGCCTGGAAGGTGATGCCCTGCACAAGGTGCTGGCGCGCAAGGCCAGCAAGGATCGCAACCACCCCCTCTACAACATCAGCCCCTACACCTTCGAGAAGCTGCTGGCGGACCCGGACAACATCGCCACCAATCTCACCAGCTACATCAACGGCTTCTCCGAATCCGCAAGGGTGATCTTCGAGGCCTTCGACTTCGAGTCGGAGATCGAGAAGCTGGACAAGGCCAACCGGCTGTATCTCATCGTCAAGGCCTTCACCGACCCGCGTATCGACCTGCATCCGGACCGGGTCAGCAATCACGACATGGGCTATGTGTTCGAGGAGCTGGTGCGGCGGTTCAATGAGCAGGCCAATGAGGAGGCGGGGGACCACTTCACCCCAAGGGAGGTGATCCGCCTCATGGCGCACCTGCTGTACACCGAAGACGAGGACATCTACACCCCAGGCATCGTGCGTACCATCTATGACCCCACGGCCGGCACCGGGGGCATGCTCTCGGTCTCCGAGGAGTACATCACCCAGCAGAACCCCCAGGCGCATCTGGAACTCTTCGGCCAGGAGTACAACGAGGAATCCTGGGCCATCTGCCGTTCCGACCTGTTGATCAAGGACGAGCCGGTGGACAACATCGCCTTTGGCGACACCCTGGGGGATGGGGAAACGGGGGACGGCCACCCCGAAAAGGACTTCCATTACATGCTGGCCAATCCACCCTTTGGCGTGGAGTGGAAGCCTCAGGAGGCGTACGTCAAGAAGGAGCACCAGGAGCTGGGCTTCAGCGGGCGTTTCGGTCCCGGGCTGCCGCGCATCAACGACGGCGCCACCCTGTTCCTGCTGCACATGATCCGCAAGATGAAGCCCGCGCCGGAACAGGGTGGGGAGGGCTCCAGGATCGCCATCGTCTTCAACGGCTCGCCCCTGTTCAACGGCGAACCCGGACCCAGCGAGAGCAACATCCGCCGCTGGATCATCGAAAACGACTGGCTGGATGCCATCATCGCCCTGCCGGATCAGCTCTTTTACAACACCGGCATCTACACCTACATCTGGCTGGTGAGCAACCGCAAGCCGGCGCATCGCAAGGGCAAGGTGCAGCTCATCGACGGCACCCGCCACTACCGCAAGATGAAAAAGAGCCTGGGCAACAAGCGCAACGAACTGGGCGAGGACCACATCGAGGAGCTGACCCGCCTGTATGCCGACTTCAAGGATGGCGCCACCTGCCGGGTGGGACTCAATGGAGAGCAGGCCGAGCGCATCTGCTCCAAGGTCTTCGACAACCGCGACTTCGGCTACCTGAAGCTCACCGTGGAGCGCCCCCTGCGCCTCAACTTCCAGGCCAGTGCCGAGCGCATCCAGCGCCTCTGGCAGGAAACCGCCTTCCTCAACCTGGCCAAGAGCAAGAAGCGCAAGGACCAGCCCGAGCACGACGCCGAGGTGAAGGCCGGCGAGGCCACCCAGCAGCGCATCATCGGCATCCTCCAGAGGCTGGACGACCGGCTCCATACCGACCGCGCCGCGTTCGAACCGCTGCTCAAGGCCGCCTTCAAGGACGCCGGCGAGAAGCTGCCCGCGCCGATCAGGAAGGCCATCCTCCATGCCCTGTCCGAGCGCGACCCGCAGGCGGCCATCTGCCGCGACCAGGACGGCAACCCCGAGCCGGATACCGAGCTGCGTGACACCGAGATCGTCCCCCTGCCGGCGGATATCCCCCTGCCGCTGCCCATGGGCTACGACAAGGACGCCGACAACAGCCAGTTGCTGGATCTGGTCCACGACCACTGCCAGGACTACCTGGCCCGCGAGGTGCTGCCCTTCGTCGAGGACGCCTGGATCGACCAGGCCAAGACCCGGGTCGGCTACGAGATCCCCATCAACCGGCATTTCTACGTCTACGAACCGCCCCGGCCGCTGGAGGCCATCGAAAGGGACATCCAGGAACTGGAGAAGGAGATCCTGGAGATGCTGCACCAGGTGACCCAATGAGCGCCGGTGAGCTCATCCTCTACCGCACCGAGGACGGCAAGGCGCAAATCCATCTCCGCGTGGAGGGCGACACCGCCTGGTTGACCCAGGCGGAGATGGCCGAGCTCTTCCAGACCTCAGTGCCCAACATCAACACCCACGTCAAGAACATCCTGGAAAGCGGTGAACTGTCCGCCGAGGCAACCATTAAGGAAAACTTAATCGTTCGTCAGGAAGGGGCGCGGCAGGTGCGGCGCCGGGTCAGTGTCTACAGCCTGCCCATGATCCTGGCCGTGGGCTACCGGGTGCGCTCGCCGCGCGGCACCCAATTCCGCCAGTGGGCCACCGGCCATCTGGAGGAGTACCTGGTCAAGGGCTTCGTCATGGACGATGAGCGCCTGAAGGAGCCCGGCGGCTGGGACTACTTCGACGAACTGCTGGCGCGCATCCGCGACATCCGCGCCTCCGAGAAGCGTTTCTACCAGAAGGTGCGCGAGCTGTTCGCCCTCTCCAGCGACTACCGGCCCGACGACCGCGACGCCCAGACCTTCTTCGCCGAGGTGCAGAACAAGCTGCTCTATGCCGTCACCGGCCACACCGCCGCCGAGATCGTGGTGAACCGCGCCGACCCCGGTGAGCCCAACATGGCCCTGACCAATTGGCAAGGAGCGCGGGTGCGCAAGCAGGACGTCACCATCGCCAAGAATTACCTCACCGCCGACGAGATCGACGACCTCAATCGCCTGGTGGTGATGTTCCTGGAACAGGCCGAAATGCGCGCCAAGCAGCGCAAGGACCTGACCCTGGACTATTGGCGCAATAACGTGGACCGGCTGCTGGAATTCAGCGACCGCCCCGTGCTGGAAGGCGCAGGCTCCATCAGCGCCAAGCAGGCGGAGCGGATCGCCCACGAGCGCTACGAGCAGTTCGACGCCCAGCGGCGGCGGGACGAGGCAAGGGAGGCGGATGCCGAGGAGCTGCGGGAGTTGGAGGCGTTGGAGGAGCGGGTCAAGAAGGAGAAACCGCAATGACCGTCAGCACGAATGGACCCGCGGGTGCTGACGAGCAGGCACGTCGCTGGAAGAAACGTAAGATCAAGTTCGTATCCGATGTGCGTACAAGCAATGTCGATAAGCATATTGTTGAAGATGAGACCGCTGTACGCCTGTGCAATTACACGGATGTTTACTACCACGAAAAGATCTCGCCGGACATGCCATTCATGCAGGGCTCGGCGACCGAAAGCGAAATCGAACGCTTCGGGTTGAAGAAAGGGCAGGTGCTGCTGACCAAGGACAGTGAAAGCTGGGAAGATATCGCTGTCCCAGCCTATGTCGCCGAGACGATACCTGAAGTGGTCTGTGGGTACCACTTGGCCGTTATTGAGCCTGATTCGGACGAGGTGGATGGACGTTTCCTTTCATGGTTGGCCCAGTCCCCTGTTTTGAATGACCAATTCAAATTGGCTGCAAAAGGGGTCACCCGGTTCGGGTTGTCTCAGTATGC
This sequence comes from Ectothiorhodospira mobilis, assembly GCF_016584115.1. Taxonomy (GTDB): domain Bacteria; phylum Pseudomonadota; class Gammaproteobacteria; order Ectothiorhodospirales; family Ectothiorhodospiraceae; genus Ectothiorhodospira; species Ectothiorhodospira mobilis. The sequence continues at coordinate 24,648 of NZ_NRSK01000022.1, read as the reverse complement.
CTTGAAGAATGCGGTAGTAGAGCTTCCTCCGTTGGAATATCAGTTGAAGGTGGCCACTTTCCTCGACCGCAAGACCGCCGAGATCGACACCCTGATCGCCAAGAAGCGCCGTCTGCTGGACCTGCTGGCCGAAAAGCGCACCGCCCTGATCACCCGCGCCGTCACCAAGGGCCTCGATCCCGATGCCCCCATGAAAGACAGCGGCATCGAGTGGCTGGGGGAGATTCCGGCGCATTGGGAGACCGGCATTCCGATAAATTATCTGGTGAAAATGTCTGGGGGCATGACTCCTTCAACCAGTAATCCGATGTACTGGGATGGAGACATTCCTTGGGTGAGTCCGAAAGACATGAAACGGCCTGAGTTATTTGATTCTCAGGATCATGTGACCGAGCTGGCGCTATCAGAGACAGGGTTGAGCTTGGTAGAACCTGGATCGGTGCTGATTGTTGTGCGAGGAATGATTCTAGCCCACTCTTTTCCCGTTGCTATAAATCGGGTTCCAGTGGTCCTTAATCAGGATATGAAGGCACTGAAAGTTGGGCCTCGTCTGTCATCAGAATACTTTGTGTTCCTGCTTCGGGCTATCGCTGACGTTATGCTCTCCTTGGTAGAAACCTCGGCTCATGGGACAAAAACGCTTCGCACAGATCGCTGGAAAGAACTTGTGATCGCGCTTCCGTCTGTTGATGAGCAAAAGGCCATAGTCGAACTGGTGAAAAAGATGGTTGCTGATCTGAATTCTCTGGAAGAGACTACAAGTAGGACGATAGAAAAACTCGAAGAATACCGCTCCGCCCTGATCACCAACGCCGTCACCGGACAGATCCAGGTGGCCTGACAGGTGTGCTAGAAAACGAAAGGCCCCTGCGAACCCGCCGGGGCCATGACGCCGACCGGGCACTCCCAGTCCGTTGAGCGTCAGCGTAGCCCAGCGAGGTCGGAATAGGAAGAGACCATGCACCAGGAAATCTACTTCGAACAGGCCATGGAGCAGTCGCTGATCGAGCACGGCGGCTATGAGAAAGGCGACCCCCAGGGCTTCGACCAGGCGCGGGCGCTCTTTCCCGACGAGGTGACCGCCTTCATCCAGGCCAGTCAGCCGCAGCGCTGGCAGTCCCTGGCCAAGCTCCATGGGGATCAGGCCGGCGAGGTGCTGCTGGGGGCGCTGGTCAAGGAGCTGGCCTCCAAGAACGCCCTGCATGTGCTGCGCCACGGCTTCAAGTGCTTCGGCAAGACCTTCCGGCTGGCCTGGTTCGCGCCCAATACCGGCATGAACCCGGAGGCCGCCGCGGCCTATGGCCACAACCGCCTGCGGGTGACCCGGCAGCTGCACTTCAGCGAGAGGCATCCGAAGCAATCCCTGGACGTGGTGCTGTCGGTGAACGGCCTGCCGGTGGTCACCCTGGAGCTGAAAAACCCCATGACCGGGCAGACGGCGGACGACGCCATCCGCCAGTACAAGAACGACCGTGACCCGGCCGAGCCCATCTTCCGCTTCAAGGAGCGGGCCCTGGTGCATTTCGCCGTGGACCCGGACCAGGCCTTCATGACCACGCGGTTAAACGGCAGCAAGACGGTCTTCCTGCCCTTCAACCGCGGCCACAACCATGGCGCCGGTAACCCGCCCGCCGACGAGGGCGGTTATCGCACCAGCTATCTGTGGGAGCAGGTGCTGACCCGCGACAGCCTGATGGACATCCTCGCCCGCTTCCTGCATCTGGAGGTGAGCGAGAGCCAGGTCACCACCCAAAAGGGCGTCAAGCGGCACCGCAAGGAGGCGCTGATCTTCCCCCGCTATCACCAGCTGGACGCGGTGCGCCGGCTGATCGACTCCGCCCGCGCCCAGGGGCCGGGGCATAACTATCTGGTGCAGCATTCGGCGGGATCGGGCAAATCCAACTCCATCGCCTGGCTCGCCCATCGCCTGGCCAGCCTGCATGACGGCGAAGACCACAAGGTGTTCGACACCGTGGTGGTGATCACCGACCGCCGGGTACTGGACCAGCAGTTGCAGAACACCATCTACCAGTTCGAGCACAAGCAGGGGGTGGTGCAGAAGATCGACGAAAACACCCAGCAGCTCGCCCAGGCGCTGGCCTCCGGGGTGCCCATCATCATCTCCACCATCCAGAAGTTCCCGTTCATCAGCCAGGCCATGGACACCCTGGCGAAGAAGGGGGAGGCGGTGGAGCTGTATACGGCGGGCAAGCGCTTCGCGGTGATCGTGGACGAGGCCCACAGCTCCCAGTCCGGCGAGACCGCCATGGAGCTGCGTAAGGTGCTCAACCGGGATGGCATCGAATCGGCCATCGCCGAAGAGTTTCTGGATGTGGAAGAGGACGACCTTTCCGAGGAGGCACGTCGGGGGCTGTTCAGGGAGATGCTCAAGCGCCCGCGTCAGCCCAATATCAGCTTCTTCGCCTTCACCGCCACGCCCAAGTTCAAGACCCAGGCGGTGTTCAACGAGCCGGGCGAGAACGGTCAGCCGCCCTTTCACCTGTACTCCATGCGCCAGGCCATCGAGGAAGGCTTCATCATGGATGTGCTGGAGAACTACACCACCTACAAGACCTATTACGGGCTGATCAAGTCCATCGAGGACGACCCGCAGGTGCCCAGGCGCAAGGCGGCCAAGGCGCTGGCGCGCTTCATGTCCCTGCACCCGCACAACATCGCCCAGAAGGTGGAGGTGATCGTCGAGCATTTCCGCCACAACACCCGCCACCGCATCGGCGGCCGGGCCAAGGCCATGGTGGTGACCGCCTCGCGCCTGCACGCGGTGCGCTACAAGCAGGCCTTCGACAAGTACATCCAGGACCACGGGATTACCGGCATCCGCTCCCTGGTGGCCTTCTCCGGCAGTGTCACCGACCCGGATTTCCCGGATCACTCCTATACCGAAGTGGGCATGAACGAGGGCATCAGGGAAACCGAGCTGCCGGAGCGGTTTGCCTCGGAGCATTACCAGGTGTTGCTGGTGGCCGAGAAGTACCAGACCGGATTCGACCAGCCGCTGCTGCATACCCTGTATGTGGACAAGCGCCTGTCGGGGATCCAGGCGGTGCAGACCCTTTCCCGCCTGAACCGGACCGCTCCCGGCAAGGAGGACACCTTCGTGCTGGATTTCGTCAACGAGCCGGGCGAGATCTTCAAGGCCTTCAAGCCCTATTACGAAGTCACCCCGGCCGGCGAGCCCAGCGACCCCCATCAGCTCTACGACCTGCAACACCGGCTGGAAGAGCACCAGGTCTTCACTATTGATGAGGTCAATGCCTTCGCCGGGATCTGGTACAAGAACCGCAATGAACCCACCGCAGCGGATCACCGGAAGATCAACGCCATTCTCGACCGGGCCGTGGAGCGCTACCGGGCACTGGACGACGACCGCCAGGACCAGTTCAAGGGTCAGCTCGCCAGCTTCCGCAACCTCTACGCCTTCCTGGCCCAGATCATCCCCTACCAGGACAGCAGTCTGGAAAAGCTCTATAGCTATGCCCGCTTCCTGCTGCATAAGCTGCCCCGGCGCGCCGATGACACCGTCTTCGAGCTGGAGGACGAGGTCTCGCTGAAGTATTACCGACTGCAGAAGATCAGCGAGGGCGCCATCGACCTGGGGGTGGGGGAACCCGAGCCCCTGTACGGCCCGAGGGAAGTGGGCACCGGTCAGGCGGAGGATGAAAAGGTGGAATTGTCCTCATTGATCGGCAGGCTGAACGAGCGCTTTGGAACGGAGTTCACGCCGGCCGATCAGCTCTTTTTTGATCAGATTGCCGAAACCGCGGCTGAAAATGAAACCCTGCGTGAAGCGGCCCGGGCCAATACCCGGGACAACTTCGCCTATGTGTTCAACCGGATGCTGGAGAGCCTGTTCATCGAGCGCATGGACGGGAATGAGGAGATCTTTGGACGCCTCATGAACGACGATGACTTCCGCCGGGTGGCAGGGGAGCATCTGATGCACGAGGTCTACGACCGCCTTCAACCCCGAGGGGACATCATGCCGCCCTCCGTGAAACAGGGCGGGGCATGACCACGGGCCTGGACTGACTTGGTCGGGGCGGGATGGATGGGGTGTCTGCCGGATCTTGCCGCACTCTTCGCCATCGCCCGTCCCTGAGGCTACCCCCGGCAGTGGAGTCCCCGCCTGCCGGCAGGGTCCAGCCATCGGTCAACCTGTTTTTACCCCTTGGACTGCGCAGCGTCCGTCCCCCTGCGGGGGGACGGATCCGCCCCGTGGCCGGTGAGGCGCCCCCCTGGGGGTTATCCCAGCGGCCGTGCCAGGGACCAGAGGCGGTCCAGGTCCAGGTCCGCCTCCATGTGGTCGGCGAGGGCATCCAGGGTGGCCTCCACCCGCCGTCCATGGTCCAGGCCCGAGGGGCGCGCCCCCAGTTGCCGCAGCCAGTGGGCGCGGAAACCGTCGGCGGCGAAGAGGCCGTGGACATAGCCGCCCATGACCCGGCCATCCGGGGATTCCGCCCCCTCCGGGCGCGGGCCGCCGGGGGTCTCCAGCAGCAGCCAGGGGCGCTCCAGGGCCGCTCCGGTGGTGCGGCCCATGTGCATCTCGTAGCCGGTCAGGGAGGCGCCGCTGCGCCGCTCCCGCAGGTCCAGGTCCTGCAGGTGCTTGTCGCCGGTGAGGGTGGTCTCCATCTCCAGCAGGCCCAGGCCGGGGGTCTCCCCCGGCGGGCCCTCGACCCCGTCGGGATCGCGCACCACGCGGCCCAGCATCTGGTAGCCGGCGCACAGGCCCACCACGTGGCCGCCGTGGCGCACGTGGGCGTGGATGTCGTGGTGCCAGCCCTCGCGGTAGAGGGCCTCCAGGTCGGCCCGGGTGGCCTTGGAGCCGGGCAGCAGGATGACATCGCTGTCCCGGGGCAGGGGCTGCCCGGGGGGGATCCAGCGCACCTCCACATGGGGTTCCGCCGCCAGGGGGTCGAGATCGTCGAAGTTGGCCACCCGGGGCAGGCGGGGCACGGCGATGCGCAGGCCGCGCCCGTCCCCGCTGCGGGCCCCTTCCAGGGCCAGGCTGTCCTCCTGGGCCAGGCGGGCGGCGCCGTCGAACCAGCCCAGGGTACCCAGGTGGGGCCAGCCGGTGGCGGCGGTCATGTCCTCGAGGGCGGGGGCGAAGACCGCCGGATCGCCCCGGAAGCGGTTCACCAGGTAGCCGACGACGCGGCCCCGTTCGGAGGGGGTCCAGAGGTGGTGCGCGCCGATGACGCTGGCGCTGATGCCGCCGCGGGCGTCCTCCCCCAGCAGGATCACGGGCAGGTCCGCCGCCTCGGCCAGGCCCATGTTGGTGATGTCCCGCGCCCGCAGGTAGCGTTCCGCCCCGCAGCCGGCCCCCTCCACCAGCACCAGGTCCGCCTCCACGGCCAGGCGGTGCAGGCTGTCCACCACGGCGGGCAGCAGCTCCGGTTTCATGGCCTGATAGCCGGCGGCGGACCAGGTGCCCAGCACCCGGCCCCGCAGTACCACCTGGCTGTCCCGGTCGCTCTGGGGTTTGAGCAGCACCGGGTTCATGTGCACCGACCGCGGCGCGCCGCAGGCCTGGGCCTGCAGGGCCTGGGCGCGGCCGATCTCCCCCCGGGCGGGGGTGCCGTCCGGGGCGGGCGGGGCGTCGGCGTCCACCGTCACCGCCGCGTTGTTGCTCATGTTCTGGGCCTTGAAGGGGCGCACCACCAGGCCCCGGCGGGTGAAGGCCCGGCACAGCCCGGCCACCACCAGGCTCTTGCCCACGTCGGCGCTGGTGCCCTGGATCATGAGCACCCGCGCGCGCCGGGGGCAGTGCTCGCCAAGCGGGGTGAAGGGGACCGGGGACATGGCGGGGGTTACCGGGCCAGGGCCAGCAGGGCGTCCAGGTCCAGATTCTCCTCGCAGTGGTCCGCCAGGGCCTCCAGGGCGGCCTCCACCCGGGCCTCGTAGTCCAGGGCCGAGGCCCGGGCACCCACCTGATCGAGCCACCAGGCGCGGAAGGCGTCGCTGCCAAAGAGGCCGTGGACATAGCCGCCGCTGACGCGGCCGTCGGCGGAGACGGCCCCCTCGGGGCGGGCATGGCCGTCCTCCTCCAGCACCAGCCAGGGACGCTCCAGGCCCGGACCCCGGGTGCGGCCCATGTGCATCTCGTAGCCGGTGATGGGGCAGCCGCTGTTGCGGTCGCGGGTGTCCAGTTCCACCAGGTGCTTTTCGCCGCTGATCTCGGTCTCCAGGTCCAGCAGGCCCAGGCCCGGGGTCTCCCCCGGCGGGCCTTCGATGCCCTGGGGATCGCGCACCACGCGGCCCAGCATCTGGTAGCCGGCGCACAGGCCCAGCACGCGGCCGCCCTGGCGCACGTGGGCGAGGATGTCGATGTCCCAGCCCTCACGGCGCAGCACTTCCAGATCGGCGCGGGTGGCCTTGGAGCCGGGGAGGATGACCACATCGGTGTCCCGGGGGATGGGGGTGCCGGGCTTGACCCAGCGCACGCTCACGCCGGGTTCGGCCGCCAGGGGGTCGAGATCGTCGAAGTTGGCCACCCGGGAGAGCTGGGGCACGGCGATGTTCAGGCCGCGGCCTTCCCCCTCGGCGGGTCGCTCCAGGGCCAGGGAGTCCTCCGCCGGCAGGCGGGCGGCCCCCTCGAACCAGCGCACCACCCCCAGCCAGGGCCAGCCGGTGCGTTCGGTCATGAGGGTGCAGGCGGGTTCGAACAGGGACAGATCGCCGCGGAATTTGTTGATGATGTAGCCCACCACCCGGGCGCGTTCGCTCTCATCCAGCAGGGCGTGGGTGCCCACCACCGCCGCCAGGGCGCCGCCGCGGTCGATGTCCCCCAGGATCACCACCGGCAGGTCGGCGCTTTGGGCCAGCTTCATGTTGGTGATGTCGGATTTGCGCAGGTAGACCTCGGCGCCGCTGCCGGCGCCCTCTACCAGCACCAGGTCCGCCTCGGCGGCGGTGCGGGCGAAGCTGTCCAGCACGGCGGGCATGAGCTGGGGCTTCATCTTGTGGTAGACCTTGGCGCGGCAGTTGCCCAGGACCCGGCCCCGCAGCACCACCTGGGAACCCGCCAGGGTCTGGGGCTTGAGCAGCACCGGGTTCATATGGATGGAGGGGGTCACCCTGCAGGCCCGGGCCTGCAGGGCCTGGGCGCGGCCGATCTCGCCCCGGGGGATCTGTCCGTCGGGGCCCGGGGGCAGGTCGCTGTCGGGGGTGACGGCGGCGTTGTTGCTCATGTTCTGCGCCTTGAAGGGGCGCACCACAAGGCCCCGGCGGGTGAAGGCCCGGCACAGCCCGGCCACCAGCAGGCTCTTGCCCACGTCGGAACTGGTGCCCTGGATCATGAGGGCACGGGCCCGGCGGGGGCCTTGCTGGGGCCCGGCGGGGAAATCGATGGGGGCGGTGGGGTCGTCGATCATGGGGTGGATCCAAGCAAAAGAGGGCGCCTGTGGCGCCCTCCCGATGTTGCGGTGATGTCCTGCGCCCGAGGAACGCTCAGACGTCTTCCTTGATCTTTTCCTTGATCTTGGCGTCGTCCAGGCTCTCGGCCAGCTGCTGGTCGCCCCCGCCGCAGATCTTCACCTGGGCGGCCTGGGTGTCCTCCAGCTGCTGATCGCCGCCGCCGCAGGCCTTGGGGGCCTCCGGCTTGCCGCCGCGCTTGCGCGCCGGGGCGCTCTTCCACTCCACCACCTGTTGTTCCAGCTCCGGCTCGGGCTTGACCAGCTTGCGGGAGTAGTCGAACTTCCAGTCCACGGTCTTGCGCGTCTGCGGACCCCAGTAGCCGGCCTTGCCCAGGTCGTAGAAGCGACGCTGGAAGGCGCTCTTGAGGAAGGCCTTGAGACAGCCCACCAGGTAGCTGCGGCGCTGGGGATTGCGTTCCCACAGGTAGCCGAACAGCGCCTTGCGCATGTAGAAGCGGCGGTAGTTCTTCATGACCCCGTCCAGCAGCTCGCCCCGGGTCATGTTCTTGGGCTTCATGATGGGGGTGACGAAGTTGTACTTCTCGAAGTCGAAGATCTCCACCTGGTCGCTCATCTCCGTGTAGAGGTCGGAGAAGGGCCAGGGGGTGAACATGGCCCAGTTGGCCATGTCCGGGTTCCAGTCCATGCACATCTGGTAGGTTTCTTCCAGGGTCTCGGGGGTCTCGTTGTCCAGCCCCACGATGAACTGGGCCTCGGTGACGATGCCGGCGTTGCGCAGCAGTTCGATGGCCCGCTTGTTCTGGGCCACCGTGGTCTCCTTGACGAACTTGTCCAGGTTCAGCTGGGCGGCCGCCTCGGTGCCCAGGGAGACGTGGACCAGGCCGGCCTTGCGGTAGAAGGGCAGCAGGTCCTCGTCGCGCATGACGTCGGTGACGCGGGTGTTGATGCCCCAGAGCACCCCCAGGTCGCGGTCGATGAGTTCCTGGCAGAACTCCACGAACTTGGCCTTGTTGATGGTGGGTTCCTCGTCCGCGAGGATGAAGAAGCCCACGCCGTGTTCCTTCACCAGGATCTCGATCTCGTCCACCACCTTCTTGGGATCGCGCACCCGGTAGTCGCGCCAGAACTTCCACTGGGAGCAGAAGCTGCAGGTGAAGGGGCAGCCGCGGGCCATGTTGGGGGTGGCCACGGGGGTGCCGGTGGGGATGTAGATGTACTTCTGCCAGTCCAGCACGCCCCAGTCGGGGATGATGGAGTCCACGTCGCGGATGGTGGGGGCCGCCGGGGTGGCCACCACCTTGTCCTCCTCCAGATAGGCGATGCCGCGCACGTCCTTGCGGGCCTCGGGCCAGCGGCCCTCGTCCACGGTGCGCACCACGTCCAGGGTCACCGCCTCGCCCTCGCCGCGGATGATGGCGTCGATCCACGGGGCCTCGGTGAGCACCTGCTGGAACATGAAGGTGGCGTGGATGCCGCCCAGGAGGGTGACGGTCTTGGGGCAGGCCTCCTTGGCGATCTTGAGGGTCTGTTCCGCCTTGTAGATGGCGGGGGTCATGGCGGTGCAGGCGACGATGTCCGGCTGCTGCTCGGCGAAGATCTTGCGCAGGTCCTCGTCGGAGATGTCGTCGGTCATGGCGTCCACGAAGGCGTATTCCGTGTAGCCATGAGTGTTGAGGTAGCCGGCCAGATAGGCCACCCAGGCGGGGGACCAGTTGCCGGCGATCTCGGCGCCCCCGGAGTGGTAGTTCGGATGTACGAAAAGGATTCGCATGTTCACGCTCCCGCTAAACGGTGATGACGCCGCTCCCTGAAACGATCGCGACGAACAGATCTGGCGGGGCTACCCTCTGGTCCCCGAATCAAAGGATGCTACCCGCGCCCTTTCAAGACTGTCAACTGCGCTGGACAGCCGCTGCGCGGGGGCTTGCCGGGTCAAGGACACGGGTCAGTCTTTCGCCGCTCCATCTCGCTCATCGTGGGGCTCGCCGCGTCCATCGGGGTCCATGGCGGGAGGTTCTGCCTCCTCCGGCAGGCGGGCGTCGTAGCGGGTCTGTTCGTGCCCATCCCAGAGCACCGGACGCTCCAGCCATTTCTGGATGAACCCCCAGGACTGACGGTAGCCGTTGTGGGGCAGGTTGCAGGCGCTGCAGTCCTTGCGGCGCATGCCGTGGCGGTCCACGAAGACCCGGTAGGGGCCGGGGCATTCGTAGGCGATAAGGGGGCAGTAGCAGAACAGGCAGTTGAATTCCCGGGTCACGCCCTCGTGGCAGGGCATGAAGGGGCAGTCGTGGTTGGTGAAGCCCTTGTAGGCCTCGCTGCGGGCTTGATCTTTGGGTTCCATGGGTCGTCTCTTGGTGGAGGACTTCGAGCCGGTCCTGGGAGGGGCCCATGATAACCCGGTCAGGGTCCGGCGTCCCCACCTGTGCGCGCTCGACACGGGCGGGTGGGGCCGTGGGGATCGCCGGTGCCCTCCTGCATTTCAGGTCTTTTTCTGACGCAGATCCTGCAAGGCCTCATTGATCTTGAAGATGACGATCAGCAGTTCACACCAGATCCTTGCCCCGACGATGCCACCGGCGATGTACAGCAGGCCCATGAAGAATGTCCCGGCGGTGAAGCCCTGATATCCGCTGAACATGGTGCTCAGGCCGAGGATTACGGTGGAGACGAGCAGGAGCCAGTAGACGAACGTGATGATGCTTGGCGTTAGCATCTTTTCGAAGAAGAAAAAGTTTCTCATTTCTCTTGATCTCCTTTGTCCTTTCGTTCCAGTGATCGGTCTGGGCATCGCGCTGGAGGCGATCCGGGCCCGGAGCCTCAGAAGATCAGAGTTTCCCGGCGAGGCGGCAACCTCGGGGGCGGAGGTGGATGATCCAGATCAGGCGGTCTTGTAGGGAATGTCCCACTGGCATGTCCCCGCGGCCTCGGCCGCCCGGATGCAGGCAAGCACAGGGGGACTCCCGCGCCGAACGCGGGCCCGGCAGCTTGTACTATGCTCGAAGAACCACCCGATGGATCGGGCTGCCCCGGTGGACCGACGGGTGCGGGGCAGGAACTGCCTGCCCGGAGCAACGTCCAATGAACAGGCATGCCGTCGGCGCACACCGCCGCGACGGCCCCACCCGATCTCCCACCCAGGCTGTCATCGAACCAGGACGTGTGCACAACGCGGCAGCCCGGTGGATCGGGTGCGACGATATCCGGCCGCCCGCCCGGTGGGCGGCGGCCACACCGGACGCCAACGAGGGGGGTGATGACGATGGATTCGGCCGAAGCCTTGATCGCGCAGTACGCCCGCAGCTATCAGAAGCGGCAGGAAGCCGAGATGTCCCTGGGGGAATTCCTGGAGGGATGCCGGGACGATCCCATGCGTTACGCCACCGCCGCCGAGCGTCTGGTGGACGCCATCGGTGAGCCCCGGGTGGTGGATACCGCCAGGGACGAGCGCCTCGGGCGCATCTTCATGAACCGCACCATCAAGCTCTATCCCGCCTTTGAGGACTTCTACGGGATGGAGGAGACCATCGAGCGCATCGTGGGGTTCTTCCGCTATGCGGCCCAGGGCCTGGAGGAGCGCAAGCAGATCCTCTACCTGCTGGGCCCCGTGGGCGGGGGCAAGTCCTCCCTGGCGGAGCGGCTCAAGGCCCTGATGGAGAAGCATCCCATCTACGTGCTCAAGGCGGGGGACGAGATCTCGCCGGTGTTCGAGAGCCCCCTGGGGCTGTTCGATCCGGCCATGGGGGATGATCTGGAGCAGCGCTTCGGCATCCCGAAACGGCGCCTCAGCGGGCTCATGTCCCCCTGGGCGGTGAAGCGCCTGGACGAGTTCGGCGGCGACCTCTCGCGCTTTTCCGTGGTGCGCCTGTATCCCTCGCGGCTGCGGCAGATCGCCGTGTCCAAGACCGAGCCGGGGGACGAGAACAACCAGGACATCTCCTCCCTGGTGGGCAAGGTGGACATCCGCAAGCTGGAGCTCTACAGCCAGCACGACACCGACGCCTACAGCTACTCCGGCGGGCTCAACCGGGCCAACCAGGGCATCCTGGAGTTCGTGGAGATGTTCAAGGCGCCCATCAAGATGCTGCACCCCCTGCTCACGGCCACCCAGGAGGGGAATTACGTGGGCACGGAGAACATCGGCGCCATCCCCTTCCAGGGGATCATCATGGCCCACTCCAACGAGGCGGAGTGGCAGACCTTTCGCAACAACAAGAACAACGAGGCCTTCATCGACCGCATCTCCGTGGTGAAGGTGCCCTACTGCCTGCGGGTGGATGAGGAACAGCACATCTACAAGAAGCTCATCCAGTCCAGCGAACTGGCCGAGGCCCCCTGCGCCCCGGCCACCCTGGACATGCTGGCCAAGTTCTCCGTGCTCACCCGCCTGCGGGAGCACGAGAACTCCAACCTCTACTCCAAGATGCGGGTCTACAACGGCGAGAGCCTCAAGGACACCGATCCCAAGGCCAAGTCCATGCAGGAATACCGGGACATGGCCGGGGTGGACGAGGGCATGGACGGGATCTCCACCCGCTTCGCCTTCAAGGTGCTCTCCGAGACCTTCAACTACGACACCCGCGAGGTGGCCGCCGACCCCGTGCACCTGCTCTACATGCTGGAGCAGTCCATCCGCCGGCAGCAGTTCCCCGAGGAGACGGAGCGCCGCTACCTGGAGTTCATCAAGGCGGAACTGGCACCGCGCTACGCGGACTTCATCGGCAACGAGATCCAGAAGGCCTATCTGGAGTCCTACAGCGACTTCGGCCAGAACCTGTTCGAGCGCTACGTGGCCTATGCCGACGCCTGGATCGAGGACAACGACTTCAAGGATCCGGATACCGGCCAGCTGCTGGACCGCCAGGCCCTGAACCAGGAACTCACCAAGATCGAGAAGGCCGCGGGTATCGCCAATCCCAAGGACTTCCGCAACGAGGTGGTCAAGTTCGCCCTGCGCTCGCAGGCGGCCCAGGGCGGGCAGATGCCCTCCTGGACGGCCTACGAGAAGATCCGCGAGGTGATCGAGAAGCGCATGTTCAGTCAGGTGGAGGACCTGCTGCCGGTGATCAGCTTCGGCGCCAAGAGCGATTCCGAACTGGAGCGCAAGCACAACGACTTCGTCCAGCGCATGATGGAGCGCGGCTACACCGAGCGCCAGGTCCGTCGGCTGGTGGAATGGTACATGCGAGTCAAGCAGGCGGGCTGATCCGGCCCGTGCTGCGGGAGGAACGACCCCCGTGGTCCACATCATCGACCGACGGCTCAACCCCAAGGACAAGAGCCTGGCCAACCGCCAGCGCTTCATCGGCCGCGCCCGCCGCCAGATCCTGGACGCGGTGCGGGACGCCTCGTCCCGGCGTCGGGTGGCGGACATCGGCCAGGGCGGGGAGGAGATCCGCATCCCCGCCGATGGCCTGCAGGAACCCAGCTTTCACAAGGGGGGCGGCCGGGGCGTGCGCGATCATGTCCTGCCGGGCAACCGTGAGTACGTGGCCGGGGACACCATCCCCCGGCCGCCGCCACCGCCCCCCTGCTCCGGCCGGGGTGCCAGTGCCGACGGGGAGGGGGAGGATGCCTTCCAGTTCACCGTGAGCCGGGACGAGTTCCTGGACCTGTTCTTCGAGAACCTGGAGCTGCCGGATCTGGTGCGCACCCGGCTCAGCCGCACCGAGACCCAGGGCCTGCAGCGGGCGGGCTATTCGGTGAGCGGTTCCCCCTCCAATCTCAACCTCACCCGCACCATGCGCAACTCCCTCTCCCGCCGTCTGGCCCTGCGCCGTCCCCGGCGGGAGGAGACCCGCGCCCTGGACGAGGAGATCGACCGTCTGGAACGCTCCGGGCGGGACCCGGAACGCCTGCGGGAACTGATCCGCATGCGCGAGGACCTCACCCGGCGCACCCGGGCCATCCCCTATATCGATCCCATCGACCTGCGCTACAACCGCTTCACTCCGGTGCCCCGGCCCATCACCCAGGCGGTGATGTTCTGTCTCATGGACGTCTCCGGCTCCATGACCGAGGACATGAAAGACCTGGCCAAGCGCTTCTTCATGCTGCTGTATCTCTTCCTGCAGCGGCGTTACCGCCACGTGGACATCGTCTTCATCCGCCACACCCACATCGCCCAGGAGGTGGACGAGGACACCTTCTTCTACTCCCGGGAGACCGGGGGGACCCTGGTCTCCCCCGCCCTGGAAGAGATGCAGCGGGTGGTGCGCGAGCGCTACGACCCGGGGGAATGGAACATCTACGCCGCCCAGGCCTCCGACGGCGACAACACCCCCGCCGACAACCCCACCGTGGTGGAGATGATGGAGTCGGCCATCCTGCCCCTGTGCCGCTACTTCGCCTACATCGAGGTGGCTGAGGACCGGGGTTGGGACATGACCACCGACCTGTGGCAGGTGTACGAGCGCCTGGTGAAGGCCGGGCGGCCCATGGCCATGCGCCGGGTGCGCAGGCGGGCGGACATCTTCCCGGTGTTCCGCGACCTGTTCACCCCCGTGGAGCTCAAACGCTGACGGGGCACGCCCCATCACCGCCCCAGGAGGTGACCCCATGACCCAAGTGCTCGATCCGGCCCGGCCGCTCTACACCGGGGCCGACTGGGACTATCCCCTCATCCGGAAGGCCTACGACGCCATCGAGGCCGTGGCCGTGGGGGAGATGGGCCTGGATCCCTACCCCGGCCAGGTGGAGATCATCAGTTCCGAGCAGATGCTGGACGCCTATGCCTCCATGGGCATGCCGGTGTTCTATCGCCACTGGTCCTTCGGCAAGCACTTCGCCCGGGACGAGATGTACTACCGCAAGGGGATGACGGGGCTGGCCTACGAGATCGTCATCAACTCCAACCCCTGCCTGTGCTACATCATGGAAGAGAACACCATGACCCTGCAGACCCTGGTCATGGCCCATGCCGCCTTCGGCCACAGCCACTTCTTCAAGAACAACCAGCTGTTCCGTTCCTGGACCGATGCCGAGTCCATCCTGGACTACCTGGAGTTCGCCAAGGGCTACGTGGCCCGCTGCGAGGAGCGCTATGGCCAGCGGGAGGTGGAACGGGTGCTGGACGCGGCCCATGCCCTCATGACCCATGGCGTGCACCGCTACCCCCGGCGCCAGCCCCTGAACCTGCAGGAGGAGATGGACCGCCGCCGCGCCCGCGTGCGCCACGAGGAGCAGACCTTCAACGATCTCTGGCGGACCCTGCCGCAGAAGCGGGACGGGGACGGCGAGGACACCGCCGCCGAGGTCCGGGACCGGCGCCAGGCCCTGGGCCTGCCGGAGGAGAACCTGCTCTACTTTCTGGAGAAGCGGGCGCCGAAACTGGAACACTGGCAGCGGGAGATCCTGCGCATCGTGCGCATGGTGTCCCAGTACTTCTACCCGCAGAAGCAGACCAAGGTGATGAACGAGGGCTGCGCCACCGCCGTGCACTACCACATCATGACGCGGCTGCACGAGACCGGCCGGCTCACCGACGGGGCCTTTATGGAATTCCTGCATCACCACACCAACGTGGTCTTCCAGCCCGGCTTCGAGGATCCCCGGTTCTCCGGGATCAACCCCTACGCCCTGGGGTTCCACATCCTGCAGGACCTCAAGCGCATGGCCCTGGAGCCCACCGGGGAGGACCGGCGCTGGTTCCCGGACATCGCCGGCTGCGGGGACTTCCTCGGGGTGTGGAAGCACGCCTGGGCGGAATACCGGGACGAGAGCTTCATCCTGCAGTTTCTGGGGCCGAAGGTGATGCGGGACCTGCGCCTGTTTGCCCTGCGGGATGATGCCCGGGAGCCGCATCTGACGGTGGAGGCCATCCACGACGACGCGGGCTACCGGGAGGTGCGCCGCGCCCTGTCCGCCCAGTACGACCTGGCCCGCCACGAGCCGGACATCCAGGTGGTGGATGTGGACCTGGCCGGGGACCGGCGCCTGATCCTGGAGCACCGCACCCAGGATGGCCGCCTGCTGGCGGAGAAGGATGCCCACAGGGTGCTGGCGCACCTGGCCCGCCTCTGGGGCTATCCGGTACGACTGTATGAAGTGGACGCCCGCAGTGAGGCGGTGCTCAACGAGTACGGGGATGTGGAGCCCCGGGAGGACTGAGACCCGGCCCGCTTATCCCCCCGAACGCATCACCCGGCCGCTGAGTAGATCGCGGATCTCGCTGGGGCGGTCCCGTCCGCCGGTGTCGCCCGCCAGGATCAGATCCAGCCCCCGGCCCAGGGTCTCGTCCACGGCCCCGGCATGGCGGCAGGGCGGGGCGTCGCTGCGGTTGGCGCTGGTGGAGACCAGGGCCATGCCGGCCTGGTGGCACAGGGCGGCCGCCAGGGGATGGTCGGTGATCCGCACCGCCAGGGTGTCGTGGTCCCCCGTGAGCCAGCGCGGGGTGTGGGGGGCGGCGGGCCAGAGCCAGGTGACCGGACCCGGCCAGGTGGCCAGGGCCCGGTCCCGCAGGGCTGTGTCCACGGGGGCAAGGAAGGGGGTGAGCTGCCCTGGATCGGCGGCGATCAGGATCAGCCCCTTGGCCTCGGCACGGCCCTTGATGCGCAGCAGGCGCTGCACCGCCGTCCGGTTGCGCGGGTCGCAGCCCAGACCAAAGACGGCTTCGGTGGGATAGGCCACCACCCCCCCGGATCGGATCACCGCCGCCGCCGCCCGGGGCCGCAGGGCCCGGCGGCGGGTGTTACGGCCCGTCACTGCGAGGCGCCGGCGCTCCGGCCCGAGGCGGACTTGGCCGCCGTTTTGGCCGTGGTCTTGCCGCCCTTGCCTTTGCCCTTGGCGCTGGCCGTGGTCTTGCCCTTGGCCGTTGTGCCCCGGGAACCGGTACCCGACTTGGCCTTGGCGGTGGTGGTGGTGGAGGACTTGCCGGTGGCGGCCTTCTTCTTCCCGGTGGTCTTGCCCGTCCCCTTGTCAGCGGTCTTGCCGTCATCCTTGTCCGCGGACTGGGCGGATTTCTTCGCGGTGGCTCCCTTGCGGCCCCGCCCCTTCTTCTCGGGAGCGGCGGCCAGGAGCTCCCGGCATTCCTCCAGGGTCAGGTCCTTGGGTTCCCGGTCCTTGGGCACCCGGGCGTTCTTGTTGCCGTCGGTGATGTAGGGGCCGTAGCGGCCCTTGAGCACCCGGATGCCCTCCTCGTCGAAGGACTGGATGAAGCGCTCCGCATCCAGGCGCTTGCGTTCGGCCACCAGCTCCAGGGCCCGGGGCAGCTCGATGGTGTAGGGATCATCCTCCTTGCCCAGGGAGGCGTAGCGGCTGCCGAATTTCACGTAGGGGCCGAAGCGGCCGATGTTCACCAGGAGCGGCTCCCCCTCCGGGGTCTCGCCCAGTTCCCGCGGCAGCTTGAACAGGGCCAGGGCCTCCTCCAGGGTGATGGCGTCCATCTTCTGCCCCGGGCGCAGGCCGGCGAAACGGGGCTTTTCCTCGTCATCCTTGGTGCCGATCTGCACGAAGGGGCCGTAGCGCCCCATGCGCACCGTCACCGGCCGCCCCGACTTGGGATCGGTGCCCAGCTCCCGGGCCTGCACCGCCTCCTCGCGGGTCACCGTGGCCTCCTTCTCCTTCACCTGTTCGGAGAAGCGCCGCCAGAACCCCTCCATGACCGGGATCCACTCCTTCTCGCCGCGGGAGATCTCGTCCAGTTCGTCCTCCAGCCGGGCGGTGAAGTCGTAGTCCACGTACCGGGTGAAGTGCTGGGTGAGGAAGGTGTTGACGATGCGGCCGATGTCCGTGGGCACGAAGCGGCGGTTCACCAGCTCCGCGTATTCCCGTTGCAGCAGGGTGCTGATGATGGAGGCATAGGTGGAGGGGCGGCCGATGCCGTGTTCCTCCAGGGCCTTCACCAGGCTGGCCTCGGAGTAGCGGGGCGGGGGTTCGGTGAAATGCTGATCCGCCTGGATGTCGTTCAGGGTCACCTGTTCGCCCTCGGACAGCTCCGGCAGCAGGCGCTCGTCGCTCTCCACCTTGGCATCGTCCTGGTCCTCGCGGTAGACGGCCATGAAGCCCGGGTCGCGCACCGAGGAGCCGGTGGCGCGAAAGACATGCTCCGGACCCCCGGCCTCCAGTTCCGCCGCCACGGTGTCCAGGGTGGCGTGGATCATCTGGCAGGCCACGGTGCGCTTCCAGATGAGTTCGTACAGCCGCTTCTGGTCCTGGGAGAGATGGCCCTTGAGTTCCTCGGGCAGCCGCTGCACCGAGGTGGGCCGGATGGCCTCGTGGGCCTCCTGGGCGTTCTTGGACTTGGTCTTGTAGGTGCGCGGGCTGTCGGGCACCTTGTCCTGGCCGTAGCGCTGGGCGATCAGGCCCCGGATCTCCTGGATGGCCTCGTTGGCCAGGGTGACGGAGTCGGTGCGCATGTAGCTGATCAGGCCGATGGGGCCCGTGCCCAGGTCGATCCCCTCGTAGAGCTGCTGCGCCACGCGCATGGTGCGGCTGGCGGAGAAGCCCAGCTTGCGCGAGGCCTCCTGCTGCAGCGTGGAGGTGGTGAAGGGGGGGGCCGGATTGCGCCGGCGCTGCTTCTTCTCCACCTTGGCCACCCGCAGGTGACCGCCGGCAGCCTGCGTCAGGGTCTGGCGGGCCTTCTCCGCGTCGGCTTCGGAGGCGATGTCGAACTGCTCCAGCTTGCGCCCGTCGAGCACCTGCAGGCGGGCGCTGAAGCCCTCGCCGTCCTTGGCCGTGAGGGCGTCCAGGGTCCAGTATTCGCGGCTGACGAAGCGCTCGATCTCCTGTTCCCGCTCCACGATCATGCGCAGGGCGGGGCTCTGCACCCGGCCCGCGGAGAGGCCGCGCTTGATCTTCTTCCACAGCAGGGGGGAGAGGTTGAAGCCCACCAGGTAGTCCAGGGCGCGCCGGGCCTGCTGGGCGTTGATCAGCTCCCAGGACAGCCCCCGGGGGTGTTCGATGGCCTCCTTCACGGCCCGCTGGGTGATCTCGTGGAAGACCACCCGCTGGGTCTCCTTGTCCTCCAGCAGCCCGCGCTCCTGCAGCAGTTCGTACAGGTGCCAGGAGATGGCCTCGCCCTCGCGGTCGGGGTCAGTGGCCAGGATCAGGGAATCGGCCTTCTTCAGGGCCCGGGCGATGCGCTCCACGTGTTTCTCGTTGCGCTCGATCACCTGGTAGTTCATGCGAAAGCCGTGGTCCGGGTCCACGGCCCCCTCCTTGGGCAGGAGATCGCGCACGTGGCCGTAGGAGGCCATCACCTCGAAGTCCTTGCCCAGGTACTTCTCGATGGTCTTGGCCTTGGCCGGCGATTCGACGATGACCAGGTGCTTGCTCATGGCCCGGCTACCCGTGGGCTGTGGTGGGGACTCAGTGCAGGTACTCCGGCGGGTGATCGAACATCATGTTCTCCAGCCAGGTGTAGGCGGCTTCCTGGCCGGGCTGGTTGAACAGCACCATGAGGGTGATCCACTTGAGCTCGTCCAGGCCGATCTCCTCGCTGTCCAGGTCCATGACGCGGCTGATGACCAGCTCGCGGGTGGACGGGTCGAGCACGCCGTTCTGTTCCAGAAACAGCAAAAAACCCCGGCTCTGGGCGTCCATGCGGCCCATTTCCCGGTCGGTGTAGACGCGCAGGGCCGAGTCGGTGCGCAGGTCCTTCAGGGAGGGGTCCTGGCTGGCCAGGTTCTCCAGCCAGTCGAAGGCCTTGTGGATCTCGGCCACGGGGAAACCGGCGTCCAGCAGCAGGTTCTGCAGCTGCTCCCGGTCCGGCTCCAGTTCGGTATCGTCGTCGATGTAGTTCTCGAACAGATACATCAGTACGTCTAGCACGTTCTCTTTCATCTCTCGTGTTCCGGCTGCAGGCGGACGTATCGACCACCGGACAGGGAGGCCACCTGGCCGCGCAACTCCATGAGAAGCAGCATGGAGGAAACCGCACCGGCGGTCAATCCAGTGCGCTCCACCAGCTGGTCCACCGCCACGGGGTCGTGGCCCATGGCCTCCAGGAGGGCGGCGTGCTCCGCATCCGGCGCCTCCCCGGGCACCACAGAGGCGTCGGCCTCGTTCCCCGGGGAGGGGCCTTCCTCCTCCCTTGGGATGAAGATCTGCGGCCCCAGTTCCTCCAGGATGTCGTCGGCGGTCTCCACCAGCTTGGCCCCCTGGCGGATGAGGCGGTGGCAGCCCCGGGCCATGGGGTTGTGGATGGAGCCGGGGATGGCGAACACCTCCCGGCCCTGTTCCGCGGCGTAGCGGGCGGTGATGAGGGACCCGCTGCGATGGGCCGCCTCCACCACCAGGGTGCCCACCGCCAGCCCCGAGAGGATGCGGTTGCGCCGCGGGAAGTGCTCGCGGCGCACGGGGGTGCCCACGGGCAGTTCCGTGACCAGGGCCCCCTCGGCGGCGATGCGCCGCGCCAGGTCGCGGTGGCCGGCGGGGTAGACCCGGTCCGGGCCGGTGCCCGTCACCGCCACGGTGAGTCCCCCGGCCTCCAGGGCGCCACCATGGGCGGCGGCGTCGATGCCCTCGGCCAGGCCGCTGGCGATCACCAGGCCGGAGCGGGCCAGGTGGGCGCTGAAGGCATGGGCGGTGTCGCGGCCGCCGGGGGTGGGGTGGCGGCTGCCCACCACGGCCAGCAGGGGCCAGTGCAGCACCCGGGGGTCCCCCACCACGTAGAGCACCGGCGGGGCCGCGGCGATGGCCCGCAGGCGCGGCGGATAGCCGGGGTCCTCCAGGGTGAGGATATGGTGCTGCGGGTCCTCGGCCCATTCCAGGTCCCGCAGCACCCCTTCGGGGGTGGGGCCCTCCAGGAAGGCGATGGCGGTATCGTCCAGGCCCTGCTCCCGCCAGGCGGCGGGTCCGGCCTCCAGCACGGCCCGGGGATCGCCGTGGGCCGCGGTCAGCCGCAGGAAGGTGGCCGGCCCCAGGCCCGGGGTGTGCCAGAGGTGCAGCCAGGGGACCAGGGGGTGTTGCCGGGTATCCAAGGGGAACGTTTCAGGGATGGCGTACGGTGTTGCCCTGGGCGATGGGGTGGGTGGATTCCACCACCAGGGCGTAGCTCACCTTGTCGAAGGTGCGAAAGACCATGAGCAGGCCCGCCCGCTCGTCCGGCAGGGTGACCCGCTCGCCGCCGGCGATCCGGTCCCGCACCGTGCGCCCGGAGTGGTGGACGGCGAAGACCTGCCCCTGTTCCACATCGTCCCGTTCGCCCAGGTTGATCACCGCCACCTGGAAGCGGGCGATGCGGCTGATGGCATCGAACAGGGAGATGACCTGGCCGTGGGCGTCCGGGTGCGGGGGGCGCGGGGTGAAGAGGAAGTCCTGGGCGCTGTCGTCCTGGGGCAGCAGACGGTCCCCCTGGAGGGCCTCGCGGTCGCTGCGGGTGAGCACCACCGTGGCCGGGTCGCCGCCGCGCACCAGTTCGGCCCCCGCCACGGGGATGGCCTCGAAGCCCAGCCGTTCCCCCGTTTCCGGGTCCCGCAGTTCACCGCCGGGACGGAAGACGTGGTAGCGGGAGCCCACGGGATCCCCCTCCAGGCCCCGGGCATAGAGGCGGTCGCCGGCGCCGAAGATCATGCGCTCATCCCGGGAGGCCAGCAGGTAGGGGGAATCTTCCATCTGCTTTTCGGTCACAACCCGGGGACGGATCAGGAACTGTTGCAGGGCCTGTACGGGGGTGTCCAGGGAAGGGGGCAGGGGTTCGGCGCGAACCCGGGGGGAGAGCTTCACCGTGGGCCGCACCCGGGGTCCGCCGTCCACCATGAGGCGCGGCCGGCCGTTCACGTAGTGCAGGGTGATGACATCCCCGGGGTAGATGAGATGGGGGTTCTCGATCTGGGGGTTGTCCACCCAGATCTCGGGCCAGTACCAGGGGGTTTCCAGGAAGGTGGTGGAGATGTCCCAGAGGGTATCCCCGGGGCGCACCACGTAGCGTTCGGGGGCGGTGTCCCTTACCCGGGCCCGGGCCGGGGTGGGGGCTTCCTTCGGGGATGCCGGGGCGGCTTCCGGCGCCCTCTCCGCCGTGGCGGGGGTCTGTTCCGGGGCCGGATCCCGGGGTGCGGTGGCGCATCCGGTGGCCAGGAGCGCTAGAATAAGCGTCACGATGGACGCGGCGGATCCGGCACGCGGCGGAAATGGAGCGGACATCGGTCTTTTCCTCGAGGTGTTGGGCACCACCGGCACGAGACCACGACTTTAGCAGATTGTTGTTGACACGGCATAAACCTACTCATCCAGCGGACAGGCGGCCATGGCATTGTTAGATATCCTGCAGTTTCCCGATCCACGCTTGCGCCACCAGGCCGAGCCGGTGCCGGTGGTGGATGATGCCATCCGCAGGCTCGTGGACGACATGTTCGAGACCATGTACGCCTCCGAGGGCATCGGCCTGGCGGCGGTGCAGGTGAACGTGCACAAACAGGTGGTGGTCATGGATGTGGCCGGGGAGGGCTCCGAGGAGCGTTCCGGTCAGGGCCTGCATCCCCGCTGCTTCATCAACCCCGAGATCCTGGAGCACGAGGGCCTGGTGGAGACGGACGAGGGCTGCCTGTCGGTGCCCGGCTTCTACGAACCGGTGCGCCGCGCCGAGCGCATCCGGGTACGTGCCCTGGACCGGGACGGCCGGCCCTTCGAGCTGGAGACCGGCGGCCTGCTGGCGGTGTGCATCCAGCACGAGGTGGATCACCTCAACGGCAGATTGTTCGTGGATCACCTCTCCAACCTCAAGCGCGACCGCATCCGCAAGCGTCTGGAGAAGCAGCAGCGGCAGGGGAGTGGGCACCCCACCGCCCGCGGCCGGCAGCGGGAGGCGGTCTGATGCGGGTGGTGTACGCGGGCACCCCCGATTTCGCCGTGCCCGCCCTGGAGGCCCTGCTGCAGACAAGCCACGAGGTGGTGGCCGTGTATACCCAGCCGGACCGGCCCGCTGGCCGCGGGCGCCGGCTGCGGCCCGGCCCCGTCAAGCAGAAGGCCCTGGAGCACGACCTGCCCGTGGAACAACCCGCCACCCTGCGGGACGAAGCCGCCCTGGAACGGCTGCGGGCCCTGGCCCCGGATCTGATGGTGGTGGCCGCCTATGGCCTGATCCTGCCCCGGGCGGTGCTGGAGATCCCCCGCCTGGGCTGCGTCAACCTGCATGCCTCCCTGCTGCCCCGCTGGCGCGGGGCCGCCCCCATCCAGCGCGCGCTGCTGGCGGGGGACCGGGAGACCGGCATCACCCTCATGCGCATGGCCGAGGGGCTGGATACCGGGGATATGCTGGGCAGGACCCGCTGCCCCATCGGCGCCCAGGACACCGCCGGTACGCTGCACGACACCCTGGCGCGGCAGGGGGCGGAGTTGCTGGTGTCCGCCCTGGACGACCTGGCCGCCGGGCGCCTTCGCGGCGAGCCCCAGGACCCGCAGCAGGTGACCTACGCCGAAAAGCTGCACAAGGCGGAGGCCGTGCTGGACTGGCAACTGGCGGCGGCGGCCCTGGACCGGCGCATCCGCGCCTTCAACCCCTGGCCTGTGGCCCAGACCCGCTGGCGCGGCGAGCCCCTGCGCCTGTGGATGTCCGCCGTGGCCCCACAGGCCCATGCCGACGCCCCGCCGGGCACGGTGGTGGCCGAGGGTCCGGAGGGCATCGACGTGGCCACCGGCGACGGCGTGCTGCGGGTCACCCGCCTGCAACTGCCCGGCGGCAGGCCCCTGACGGCCCGGGAGTTCCTCAACGGCCGTTCGCTGCAGGGGGAGCGGCTGGGGGACGAGACCTGATCCTCCCCCCAGTTGCCTGTATCCCCCCCAGCCGCCGGAAGTCCTCATCCCATGCCGTCCCCCGTTTCCCCCCGTCAAGCCGCCCTCCAGGCCCTGCTGCGCGTCCTCCGGGACGGCACCTCCCTGTCCGATGCCCTGCCGCCGCTGCTGGCCCGGGTGTCCCCCCGGGACCGGGGTCTGGCCCAGGCCCTGTGCTACGGCACCCTGCGCTGGCACCGCCGCCTGGAGGCCATCCTGGCCTGCTGGCTGGAACGCCCCCTCAAGCGCCGCGACCGGGACGTGGCCTGCGCCCTGGCCATGGGGCTGTTCGAGCTGCTGTATCTGGACACCCCCGACTATGCCGCGGTGCAGGAGACGGCCGGGCTGGGGCGGGGCCTGGGCAAGCGCTGGGCCGTGGGCCTGATCAACGGCGTGCTGCGCCGCGCCCAGCGCGAGGGGAGGGCGCGGGCCGAAGAGGTGGATCGTGACCCGGCGCTGCGCCACGCCCTGCCGGACTGGCTCTACCGCCGCCTGGCGGCGGCCTACGGGGATGGGACCGAGGCGGTGTGTCAGGCCCTGAACGCCCATCCCCCCATGACCCTGCGGGTGAACACGGCCCGCATCCCCCTGGCCGATTACCGGGACCGCCTGGCCGAGGCGGGCCTCGCCGCCGCACCCCATGCGCAGGTGGAGACGGCCCTGGTGCTGGAGCGGCCCGTGGAGGTGTCCGCCCTGCCGGGGTTCGCCGAGGGGCTGTGCTCGGTGCAGGATGCCGCCGCCCAGCTGGCGGCCCCGCTGCTGGACTGCCCCCCCGGGGCACGGGTGCTGGATGCCTGCGCCGCCCCCGGAGGCAAGACCCTGCACCTGCTGGATCGCGCCGGGGGGGATCTGGCGCTCACCGCCCTGGACAGCAGCGGCAAGCGCCTGGAGCGCGTGGCGGAAAACCTGCAGCGGGGCGGTCACCGGGCGGCGCTGGTGACCGCCGATGCCGCCCGCCCCGACACCTGGCATCAGGGGCCCCCCTTCGACCGCATCCTCCTGGATGCCCCCTGCTCGGCCACCGGGGTCATCCGCCGTCACCCGGACATCAAGCACCTGCGCAGGGAGGGGGACATCCCGGCCCTGGCCCGCACCCAGGGGGAGCTGCTGCGGGCCCTCTGGCCCCTGCAGTCCTTTCCAATCCAGAGATGAGCCTGAAGGGGAGTGATGGGTGAGGCTGTTCAGGCGGCCGGGTTTTGGGCGTTGTTGATGGAACGAAACAGATCAGCCCGGGCCTGGTTGAGCCGCTGGGCGGCCTCATTGTCGCTGATGGCGTAGGCGACTGCATCCAGTTGTTCGAAGGTGATGCCGGGCTTGAGGTAGCGGTCGGCTCCGGGCAGGGATTTGAGCTTCTCGAAGGGGGTCATCATCTCCTCGTAGCGGTAGCGCTTGCGTAGACGCCCCTTGGCATCGACCTCTTCGGTGGGGAAGAAGCAGGGGCGGTGGAAGTTAAGGTAGGGTGAGAGCACATCCTGGGTGAAGGCGTTGACCGCCTTGGCGAAGCGGCCGGGGATGTGGGCGTAGCCCAGGTGCTTGCGCACCACCGAGC
>NZ_NRSK01000021.1 GCF_016584115.1 Ectothiorhodospira mobilis | reverse complement strand
CCCCCGGTCCCGAACCCCCCGACCTGGTGGATGTGCGCGGCCAGCC
The DNA here is from genome assembly GCF_016584115.1 of Ectothiorhodospira mobilis. GTDB lineage: Bacteria > Pseudomonadota > Gammaproteobacteria > Ectothiorhodospirales > Ectothiorhodospiraceae > Ectothiorhodospira > Ectothiorhodospira mobilis. The sequence continues at coordinate 51,708 of NZ_NRSK01000021.1, read as the reverse complement.
CCAGGGCCGCCGCGCCCTGGAGGCGGCCGCCAGTGGCGGACATCACCTGCTGATGATCGGCCCCCCCGGCACCGGCAAGACCCTGCTGGCCAGCCGCCTGCCGGGGCTGCTGCCCCCCATGGCGGAGACGGAGGCCCTGGAGACGGCGGCCCTGCACGCCATCGGCGGCCAGGGGGTCGACCCCGAGCGCTGGCGCATGCGTCCCTTCCGCGCCCCGCACCACACCGCCTCCGGGGTGGCCCTGGTGGGCGGGGGGGCCCGGCCGCGTCCCGGGGAGATCTCCCTGGCCCACAACGGCGTGCTCTTTCTGGACGAACTGACGGAATTCGACCGCCGTGCCCTGGACGTGCTGCGCGAGCCCCTGGAGACCGGACGCATCAGCATCTCCCGGGCGGCCCACCAGGCGGAATTCCCCGCCCGGTTCCAGCTGGTGGCGGCCATGAACCCCTGCCCCCAGGGCTACGACTGCGATCTCGGGCCCCGCTGCACCTGCACACCGGAACAGCGCCGGCGCCACCGGGGGCGGATCTCGGCCCCGCTGCTGGACCGCATCGACCTGTGCATCGAGATGCCGCGGCTGCCCCGGGAGGTCCTCATGGGCGATGCCCCGGCCCCGGAATCCAGCGCGGCGGTGCGGGAACGGGTGGCCCGCTGCCGCGCCCTGCAGATGGAACGCCAGGGAGACCTCAACGCCGCCCTTCCGGGCCGGGAGCTGGAACGGCTGGCCCCCCTGGCACCGGCACAGCGGGGCCTGCTGGAGGCCGCCATGGACCGCTTCCGGCTCTCCGCCCGCTCCTACCACCGCATCCTGCGGGTGGCCCGCACCCTGGCGGACATGGCCGGGCGCGAGGCCATCGCCCGGGAAGACCTCATGGAAGCCCTGGGCTATCGCGCCATGGACCGCTGGCGGGAGCGGGACGGCGGCTGACCCGGGCTTGCACCCCGTGCCCCGGAGCCCGAAACTGGCGCCCCCATCCACCCGGTCGCCGAATCCCCATGCGCATCCCCCGCTGCTTCCTGCCCCATCCCCTGACCCCGGGCGAAGAGATCCCCCTGGACGAGCGCGCCCACCGCCACGTGATCCAGGTGCTGCGGCTCCGGCCCGGTGCCCCCCTGGTGCTGTTCAACGGCGGGGGCGGGGAATACGAGGCCACCCTCTGTGCGGCCGGACGCCGGGACTCCCGCGTGCGGGTGGAACGTTACCACCCCAGGGACACCCGCCCCGCCCTGCCGGTGACCCTGGTGCAGGGGGTGGCCAAGGGGGACCGCATGGACTACAGCCTGCAAAAGGCCACGGAACTGGGGGTGACGCGGATCCAGCCGGTGATCACCCGGCGCAGCGTCACCAGTGACGACCCCCGGCGCCTGGAGAAACGCACGGCCCACTGGCGCGGCGTGGTCCTCAGCGCCTGTGAACAGAGCGGGCGCAACGACCTGCCGACCGTGGAAGAGCCGATGCCCCTGACCCAGTGGCTGGAAGGACAGACCGCGCCCTCGGGGGATACCCTGCATATCGTCCTCTCCCCCGAGGCCCCCAGCGGCCTGCGGGGACTGGACCCACGGCCCACGGCAGTGACCCTGCTCATCGGCCCGGAAGGGGGGCTGGAAGCGGCGGAGATCGGCCAGGCGGTGCATACCGGCTTCATGCCCATACGCCTGGGCCCCCGGGTGCTGCGCACGGAAACCGCTGGCGTGGCCGCCCTGGCCGTGATCCAGGCCCTGTGGGGGGACCTGGGGAATTAGGGGGAGGGTTCTCACGGCGGCCGCTGGGGGAACGACCGCAATCAGTCCCGGGGCGGTCTTCCCTCCAGCGGCCGCCGTGAATCCCTCCCTGGAGGCTTGCGGGAAGACCGCCCCGGGCCTACCTACCCCACATCACAGCCTCTCCAGCACCTCCCGCAGCCGGCCCTCGATGCGCTCGAAGGCGGGGATGATGCACAGCACACCGCTGGCGCGCACCCGCACGGCCACCTCCGGCGGATCCTCCTCCCGCAGGGGCTCGGTCTCCAGATCCCCGGGGGTGAGATGCACCGGATGGGGGATGCCCCGCACCTGCAGCCCGTAGTATTCCAGGCCGGTATGCCGCTCCACGCCGTGCATCACCACAAAACGGTTGACCCGGGTCTGACGCTCCGCAGGCACCCCCAGCAGGGTGTCCAGGGAGACGATGGGCACCTGCGCCTGCCGCCACTCGAACACCCCGCGCATCCAGTCCGGGGCCCCCGGCACCTCCCGCACCACCTGCTGCGTCACCACCTCCACGGCGGCGGACTGGGGCAACAGCAGATTCTGTTCCTGCAGGGCGATGATGAAGGCGTTGACGCTGCGCACCTGCTCAGTCACGGGCCCCCTCCAGCAGGTCATGGATATGGGCCAGCAGATCCGCCTCCTGATAGGGCTTGCCGATGTAGCGGTCCACGCCGATCTCCTCGGCCCGGCGGCGGTGTTTCTCCCCGCTGCGGGAGGTGATCATGATGATGGGTACGGCCTGCAACCGCAGATCGTTACGCACATGGGCCGCCAGCTCGAAGCCGTCCATGCGCGGCATCTCGATATCCAGCAGGATCAGATCCGGCACCGTTTCCTGCAACAGGGCCAGGGCATCGAGCCCGTCCTTGGCCGTCAGGGCATGGAAGTGATGGCGCTCCAGCAAGCGGGCGGTCACCTTGCGGATGGTGATGGAATCATCCACCACCAGGACCGTGGCGCGGTCGGCCTCCGCCCCGCCGGCCTCCTCCCCGCCGGCATGGTAGGCCAGTTGCACCCCGGCCCCCGCCCGCACCAGGGCGGGGATATCCAGGATCATCACCACCCGGCCATCGCCGAGGATGGTGGCCCCGGAGATCCCCTTCACCTTCGCCACCTGCGGCCCCACGGACTTGATGACCACCTCGCGGCTGCCCATGAGGGCATCCACCTGCAGGGCGATGCGGGCGTTCCCGGAACGCACCAGCAGAACGGGGAACATGGCATCGGGGACCTCCAGGCGGGGCTGGGCCACATCCAGCAGGGCCCCCAGGTGCTTCACCTCGTAGTCGTTGCCGGCATAGGCATAATGGGGATCCCCGTCGGCATACATGCGCGCCAGCTCGCCGGCGCGCACCCGCACGATCCCCTCGATGCTGGACAGGGGCACGGCATAGAGCTCCTCCCCCGTCTGCACCAGCAGGGCCTGGCTGATGGCCAGGGTGAACGGCAGACGCACCGTGAAGGTGGTCCCCCGGCCGTGGGTGCTGTCGATGGAGAGGACGCCCCCCAGCTGCTTGATCTCGCTGTTGACCACATCCATGCCCACACCCCGGCCGGAGATCTGGTTCACCCGGTCGGCGGTGGAGAACCCGGACTCCAGGATGTACTGCATGAGTTCGTGGTCGGTGAGGGCCTCGGTATCCGGGACCAGCCCCAGGCGGGCCACCTTCTCCCGCACCCGTTCCAGGGGGATACCGGCCCCGTCGTCGGCCACCTGCAGCACCACCTCCGCCCCCTCGCGGGCGATGCGCATGCGGATTCGGCCGGTTTCCGGCTTGTCCGCCGCCAGGCGCTGCGGCGGGGGCTCGATGCCATGGGCGATGGCATTGCGCAGCATGTGCTCCAGGGGGGGCAGCATGCGCTCCAGCACCGAGCGGTCCAGCTCGCTCTCCTCCCCCTCCATCTCCAGTTCCACCCGCCGGTCCAGTTCCGTGGCGGTCTGGCGCACCACCCGCCGCAGCCGCGGCACCATGGTGGCGAACTGCACCATGCGGGTGTGCATGAGCCCCTCCTGGAGCTCGGTGGAGACCCGGCTCTGCTGCTGCAGCAGGGTCTCGGCATCCCGCACCTGGTTGTAGAGCAGTTCATGGATGCTGGCCAGGTCATTGACGCTTTCGGCCAGGGCGCGGGAGTACTGCTGGATGTTGGAATAGCGGTCCAGTTCCAGCGGATCGAATTCCTCCTCCCGGTCCCGGCCATCCTGGGGGGCCTGGCGCTCATCCTGGTGGCGATGGATGATCTGCGCCTCGGTCTCCATCTCCAGCCGGCGCAGCTGATCCCGCAGGCGGGCGATGGTCTGCTCCAGCTCCCCCAGGTTGAAGCCAAAGCCGGTGATCTCCTGCTCCATGCGGGCGTGGTAGATGTTCACCTCGCCGGCGTGGTTCACCAGATCGTCCAGCACATCCGAGCGCACCCGCACCATCTCCTGGGGCGCGGGGCGCGCCGCCGGTTGCACCTCTTCCACGGTGCGTGAGGGCGGGGGCGATGCAACGCCCGGGGTGGATGGCGCCTCCGGCTCCGCTTCGGCCTGGGCGGTGTCCGCCGGAGCCGCTTGCGCGGGGGGGGTATCCGGCCGCTCCGGCTCCGGCGAGGGGACGGCGGCGGACACGGGTCCGGGAATCGCGGAACCCCCGCCGTCCCCGCTGCGGATCGCATGCAGATGGCGCACCAGGTCCGGATCGGCAGGGATAGCCGCACCGCGGCGGGCACAATCCACCATCTGGGTGAGCCGGTCCAGACCCGCCTGCACCGGGGTGAGCATCTCCTTGTGGGGACGCTTCTGCCCCTCGGAGAGGGCGATCATCAGGCTCTCCAGGGCGTGGCTCAGGTCGGCGATGGGGGTGAGGGCGGCCATGCGCGCCCCCCCCTTGAGGGTGTGCAGCTGACGCTGGAAGGCATGGACCACCTCCCGGTCGTCCAGGTCCTCCCCCCAGGACTGCAGGCTGGCGTCCATCGCGTCCAGCAGATCGCTGGCCTCCTCCAGGAAGATCTCCAGCAGTTCCGGATCCGGCGCCTCCGCCGGTTCCCCGGCTTCTGCCGCCGCTGCGGTCTCCCCCTCCGGCTCCGGCGGTTCCCCTGGTTGCGTTGCCGGCGCGGCGGCCTCCTCCGTCCCCGGCCCCTGCTCTGCCCCCGGGGTGGCCTCTTCCTCCAGCACCGGCGCGGACCCTTCCCCTACCGCCGACACGGCCTCTTCCTGGCCCGGGGGTGCGGCCCCGATCTGCTGCTGCGTCCCGGACTCCACCGCCTCCCGCAACCCCTGGAAACGGTTCTCCAGTTCCGGGGCCTGGGGCACTTCGCTCCCCGGTGCCTCCAGGGCGGCCAGCACGGCCCGGACATGGATGGCCAGATCCTCCAGGGCGGCGATTCCCGGGGCATCGGCCCGGGGCGGATGGTGTTCGGCGCAGGCCTGCAGATAGCCCTCGCAGGCCTTGCAGACCTGCGCCGTCTCCGGGACACCCGCAGTGCGGGCGCTGCCGTTGAGGGTGTGCACGGCGCGCTGGAGTTCCGGGTTGACCCGAAGCCCCCCGGGGTCCTCCCGGGCCACGGCCAGGGCCGCCTCCAGCACCTGCAGGTGCTGGAGGGTCTCACCGCGATAGATGTCCAGCAGCACCGGATCCAGCCGGCCCCGGGCCGCCCCGCCCGCAGGGGGCTCGCCGGTGGCCCCCTGCGGGGATGAAGGCGGGGCCACCTCCGGTGCCGGTTCTGCGGCAGGGGACTCCCCCCCGCCGCGGGCCAGATCCCGGGCCCGCTGCATCAGGGCGGGGATGTCCATGGGCGGCGCGTCGCCGCCCCGGATCTGCGCCACCAGGTGCGGCAGGGCCTCCAGGGCCTCCCGCGCCAGGGCCTGTACCCGGGCATCGGCGGCCACGGTGCCGTCGAGGACCCGGTTGAGCAGATCCTCATTGACCCAGGCGAACTCCCCCAGCAGCTCGGCCCCCACCAGGCGACCGCTGCCCTTGAGGGTGTGGTAGGCGCGGCGCACCGTGGTCAGGGCATCGCCGTCTTGCGCATCATCCAGCCAGCAGGGAAGGTGTTCGCGGATGCGTTCCAGTTCCTCGTCGGCCTCCTCCAGGAAGACCTCCAGGATATCCGGATCGGCCTCCCCGGCGAGTACGGCCCAGGGGGTCTGTGGTGCGGCGGGCGGCGCCTCCTCCGGGACAACCTCCGATGCCGCCGCACCATCGTCTGCGGGCGGGGGCTCGCCATCGCCGGTGGTGTCGAAGGACGCGGGCCAGGCCCCCTCCCCCTCCTCCGGCAACCGCTCGGGGGTGACCAGGATCCGTGCCTGCGCATCGGCGACGGTGGCCCCGGCCTCCGGCATGGGGGGGTGGAGTGTGCTCTCCCCGGCAAAAGGGGGCTCTTCGGCAGTGGATCCTTCCGGGGCCGGGGCCGCATCGGGAGATGCCGCCTCCGGCATGGGGAAGCCCAGGCGTTGCAGGGCCCCGGCGCCAATATCCAGCAGGGTCTGTGCATCCCCGACGCCGGAATCCAGGGCCTCCAGATAACACTCCGCCGCGGTGATGGCCTCCGCCAGATCCGCCAGGGTCGCGGGATCCGCCCGTTCCCCCCGGGGCAGGATCGCCCCCAGGGCCTGTCCGATCCCCTCCATGAGGGCCGTCCCCCGGCTCAGTTCCAGCATGGCGAGTCCACCACGGATGGCCTCCACCCGTGCGGGGATATCCCCGGGATCGCCGCCCCCCTCGCCGGCGCCGGTGGCCTCCAGCACGGCCCCCTTGATGCGCTGCATGTCCTCCAGGGCGGCATGGAAGAGGGCCTTCAGGACGGCCCGGGATTCCCCCGGCGCCAGACCAGCCAGGGTGGCGGGCAGGCCGGTATCCCCTTCCCCTTGCGGGCCCGGTCCGGCGACGGCGGCGTCCAGGGCCGATTCCACATGCAGCAGTTCCGCCGCCGCCTGCATGAGCCGCTGCTCATCCGCCGCCTGCTGCCCCCCGGCCATGGCCTCCAGGAGCCCGGCCTCCTTCAGGGCGGTCTCCCGGGCCTCGCCCATGCCCAGCATGGAGAGGGTGTCGGCCATGCCCCGCAGCCGCTCCACCAGGGGGGAGAGTTCCTCCGGGTTGCGGCCGCCGGTGTGCATGAACACATCCAGGCGGTCCTTGATCTCCGCCAGTTCCTCCCGCAGGGCCTTGCTGACGCTGCCCATGAGTGCGGAATCGGGGGCACCCAGTGTCTCCCGGGCCGTGTCCGCGTCCTCCCCGGCGGGCAGGAGCCGGTCCAGGTGAAAGGCCCGGCGCACCTCATCGACCCGGGGATCCCCCCCGCGGGCGCGACCCACGTAGTACAGGAGATTGCGCACCAGTTCCTCGGGGATGCCCCCGGCCAGGTCCGTCTCCCCGGCGTCGACGAGGCGGCGGATCTGCCGGTCCAGCTGGCCCAGGAGCTGCTTCACGGCGGCCCCCGCCTCCAGACCGCCCCCGGCCAGGGCCCGGGTGAGGGCGGAGGCGATCCAGAACAGGCGGCGCAGCCGCGGTTCCCGGGTGCGGCGGTAGAGTCCGTCCATCACCCGGTCCATGCGCCGCAGGGCGTTGCCGGGGTCCTGCCCCCGCAACACCCCCAGCAGGCCGAGTTGATAGTGCTGGCGATGGGCACGGGCCCAGGTGCGCACATCCTCCGCCGCACCGGAAGGGGCCTCCGGGGGCAGCGGGGCCCGTTCCAGATCGGGCAGGAAGAGGACACTCTCGCTCAGCAGGTCCGCCTGGCGCATGGTGCGCAGGTCGTTGAGCAGGGGCAGGAGGACGATGGGGAAATCCCCGTGACCGGTACGCACATGCTCCAGGTAGTCCGGCAGTTGCAGGATAGCCCGCATGAGGACCTCCGCCGCTTCCTCGGTTTCCGTGACCTGGCCGTCCCGCAGGGCATCCACCAGGGCGGCGGATTCCTGCAGGAGCAGGACGGCGCCGTGCAGCTCCACCATCTCCAGGGTCCACCGGGCCTGGTCCAGGTGCTGGCGCAGGGTCTCCAGGTGCGCGGGATCGCGGCCTTCCTCCAGATAGGCCTCCAGGGCGATGCGGGCCTCCCCCAGCAGGGCCTCCAGCCCCTGCCGGAGCCAGCGCAGGGCGTTGTAATCGCGATGCTCTTGTCTCATGACACACCCTGTCCCCATGGCGCCCGCACTTCGGGACCGGCCGCGGCCACCGGCAGGCAGGGGTTCGGCCAACGGGAGCGATGGGCCCGCCGGGACGGCCGCGTCACTTCAGGCCCCGGTGCCATCATCCCGTTCCTCCTTGCCGTCCGCAGCGGCCAGTGGCCGTTCCGCCTCCCCGGCAGGGGCCGGGTCCACCACATCCGCCCCTTCGGGCAGCTTGAAACCGGAGACCGAGCGGCGCAGTTCCGAGGCCAGGCTGGCCAGGTTGCCGATGGAGACCGCCGTCTCGTTGGTGCCGTCGGAGGTCTGCATGGTGATCTCCTGGATCACGTTCATGGTACTGGAGATATTCTGGGCCACTTCCGACTGCTGGCGGGCCGCCGTGGAGATGGTGTCGATGAGCTCCGCCAGCTGGTGGGAGACCCCCTCGATCTCCGCCAGGGCATCGCCGGCATCGAAGGCCAGGCGGGCACCGCTGACCACATTGGCCGTGGACTGTTCCATGGAGGCCACCGCCTCGCGGGTATCCGCCTGGATGGTCTTCACCAGGGCCTCGATGCGCTTGCTGGCATTGGAGGAACGTTCCGCCAGGCGCTGCACCTCGTCGGCCACCACGGCGAAACCGCGCCCGGCCTCGCCGGCGGAGGAGGCCTGGATGGCGGCGTTGAGGGCCAGGATGTTGGTCTGGTCGGCGATGTCGGTGATGAGGCTGACGATGTCACCGATCTCCTGGGAGGATTCCCCCAGGCGCTTGATGCGCTTGGAGGTCTCCTGGATCTGCTCACGGATGGTGTCCATGCCGTCGATGGTCTTGCGCACGGTGAGGGCCCCCTTGGAGGCGATCTGCACCGATTTCTGCGCCACCTCGGCGGAGGTGTCGGCGGAGCGGGACACCTGCTCGATGGAATCGGCCATGTCGATGACCGCGGAGGAGGCGGAGGTGATCTCGCTGGCCTGGCGGTTGGAGGCATCCGCCAGGCGCAGTGCCGTGGCCTGGGTCTTCACCGCGGCGTTGGAGATCTGCAGGGCCGTCTGGTTGATGGTGGTCACCAGGCTCCTGAGGGCGTCGATGGCATAGTTGACCGCGTCGGCGATGGCCCCGGTGATGTCCTCGGTGACGGTGGCGTGGACCGTGAGATCCCCCTCCGCCAGGTTGGTCATCTCGTCCAGCAGGCGCAGGATGGCCCGCTGGTTGCGCCGGTTCTGCTCCCCGGTGACCGCCAGGCGACGCTGGGCGTCCCGGTGGAAGAGATAGGCCAGCAGGCCCACGGTGGCCACGGCCAGGGCGGCCAGGACATAACCCAGGATCACCCAGAGGTTAAGGCCCGCGGCGCGGGCGTCCACGGCCTCGCGCAAGGCATCCACCGCATCCAGCAGCCCTTCGCCCCCCGCCTCCAGACGTTCCTGTGCCGCCCCCACCGGGGTGAGGCGCGGCGCCAGTTCCAGGATCCCCTCCAGCGGCGGGGTCAGGGCCTGCATGCGCCCCTGAATGCGCTCCAGACCCTGGCCTGCGGCCGAATCCCCCCCACGGCGCGCCGGGGGCACGACCTGCAGCAGGGTATCCAGGTCCTCCGTGGCGTTCTCCAGACCGCCGCGCAGGCGGCGCGCCGCCTCCGGCATCCCCTCCCCCGCCGTCACCAGGGACAGGTCCCGGCGCAGATCCCGGGCCGTGAGGGCCAGCCGGCTGGCGCGGTGGACGGCCGTGGAGCCGGCATTGGCGTCGGCCAGGGCCCGGGCGGTGGCCGAGGCGGCCTCTTCCAGGTCCCGCAGGTCCTCCTGGGCCGGCACGGCCAGACGGCGGGCCTCTTCCAGCCAGGCACCGGCATCGACGATCTCGTCCAGGGCCGGACGCATCCCCTGCCAGGTGGCCTCCACCGAGGCCAGGGGCCTGCGCAGCTTCGCCGGGACCCCGGCGTCCAGACGCTGCAGGGCGGCGTCGAACCGGTCCCTCAGGGTGCGCATCCGCTGCGGGGAGGCACCCGCCTCCAGCAGCGCCAGTTCCTGGGCCACCCGGGTCTGCTCCCCCACCAGGGCGGCATGACGGCGGGTTTCCCCCACCTGCAGGGTGTAGTAGATCAGGGTGGTGACCGTAAGCAGGATGAACACCCCCAGGAGGGCGGTGAGGATCCCGGTTCCGCGACCCAGCCCCCGCTGGACGGCCCCTTCGCTGGAAGGCGGATTCATCGTCTCTCCTCGATGCCTCTGCGTCGTCAACTCGGCCCGCCTTGGCCGGCCCGCCCGGGGCCGCAATGCCTCAGGCGGAGATGTTCATGAAGGTCTCGTCATCCACCAGTTCGTGCAGGCTGAACACCGGCAGGTACTCCTCCCCGCGCCGGTAGGCCCCGATGACATGGGGCTGGAGGGGGGGCTCCACGGGGGGCGGCTGATCCATCCACTCCTCCCGCCAGAAGTGCTTCATGCCCACCACCGACTCCACCAGGAGCCCGGCGTGAACCCCCCGGTGGTTCATCACCAGCACCCGCCGCCGGCGCGGATCGAAGGCCTGGTTCTCGCCGAACAGCCACCCCTGCAGGTCCATGAGGGGCAGGAGATTGCCGCGCATGTTGGCCATGCCCAGGGCCCAGGGCTTGACCCCGGGGATGCGGGTGCAGGGGGGCGGGGTGATGATCTCCGCCACCTGGTCCATGGGGGCCAGCAGGGGCTGTCCGCGCAGGTGGAACAGCACGCCCTTCCAGGCACCACGCAGTTCGTCCTGGAGGGGCATCTGCCCCCCCAGGGCCCGGCCCCGGCGCTCCACCGAGACCAGATAGGCGAACGGATCGCTGACGGCCTGGTGGTGTGCCCGCGTCGCCGCCATTCATCGCCCCAGCACGTCGTCCAGCCGCGCCAGCAGGTCCCGCTCCGAGACCGGCTTGACGATGTAGTCCCGGGCCCCCTGACGCAGGGCCCAGACCCGGTCCGTCTCCTGGTCCTTGGTGGTGACGACGATGACGGGTATGGCGGCGGTGGCCTCGTCCTGGGCCAGCTGGCGCGTGGCCTGGAAGCCGTTCAGGCCCGGCATGACCACGTCCATGAGGATCACGTCGGGCCGTCCCGAGCGCGCCTGGGCCAGGCCCTCCTCGCCGCTGGTGGCGGTGAGGACCTCGTGGCCGTGCCGCTCCAGCAGGGTCTTGAGGACGTGCACCTCGGTGGGTGAATCATCAACCACCAGGATACGGCTCATGGGCGGATCCCCCTTGGCAGGCATGATCCCGCGGCCGGGGCCGCGGCGAGGATGGCGTCAGTCCCGGTGCACGTGGGCACGGATGGCCCCCAGCAGGTCGTCCCGGGTGAACGGTTTGGTCAGGTACTGCTCCGAGCCCACGATGCGCCCCCGGGCCTTGTCGAAGATGCTGTCCTTGCTGGAGAGCATGATCACCGGGGTGGAGCGGAACAGGCGGTTGTGCTTGATCAGGGCGCAGGTCTGGTAGCCGTCCAGGCGGGGCATCATGATGTCCACGAAGATGATCTCCGGCCGGTGCTCGGCGATCTTGGCCAGGGCCTCGAAACCGTCGGTGGCGGTGATCACCTGGCAGCCATGGCGCTTGAGCAGTGTCTCGGCGGTGCGCCGGATGGTCTTGCTGTCATCGATGACCATCACCTTGAGGCCGTCCAGGCCCTCGGCGTCAACGGCATCCGTGGTGTCTGCATCCCGGGTGTCTTCGCTCACGGCGCCCCCATCGGGCCCGGGAATCGGTAGGGCCCTGGAATCTGTGGACAGAGTCTCGAATCTACTGCAAGCTCCCGCAGCCCGCAAACGCCGGTGCCACGGTGTGTGAAATCGTCGACAGTGGGTTATCTTGTGGTGATGTCCGATCCAATCTACCCATTTCCCCTGCTGTCATGCGCGAGGACCCGATGAACGGCCCGCGAATCCGCCTCGGCGTGGTCATGGACCCGATCCGGGATATCCACTTCGCCAAGGACTCCACCCTGGCCCTGCTCCTGGCCGCCCAGGCCCGGGGCTGGTCCCTGCACTACATGGAACAGGGGGACCTGTTCCTGGAGGACGGCCGGGCCCGGGCCCGTTCCCGCCCCCTGGAGGTGCGCAACGACCCGGACGACTGGTTCACCCTGGGTCCCCCCGGGACCCATCCCCTGGCGGAACTGCAGGTGATCCTCATGCGCAAGGACCCGCCCTTCGACATGGAATACGTCTACAGCACCTATCTGCTGGAACAGGCCATGGCGGAGGGCTGCCTTGTGGTGAACCACCCCGCCGCCCTGCGGGACGCCAACGAGAAGCTGTTCACCGCCTGGTTCCCCCAGTGCTGCCCGCCGACCCTGGTGACCCGCGACCCGGCGCGGATCCGGGCGTTCCTGGCCCGGGAACGGGACCTGGTGGTCAAGCCCCTGGACGGCATGGGCGGAGCCTCGGTGTTCCGCCTGGCCCCCGGGGACAGCAACACCGGCGTCATCCTGGAGACGGTGACCGACCGCGGCCGGCGCACGGTCATGGCGCAGCGCTTCCTGCCCGAATTCACCCAGGGGGACAAGCGCATCCTGCTCATCGACGGGGAACCCGTGCCCTACGCCCTGGCGCGCATCCCCGCCGCCGGGGAGGGCCGGGCCAACCTGGCCGCCGGCGGCCGGGGCGAGGGGGTGGAACTGACCGATCATGACCGCTGGATCTGCACCCAGGTGGGCCCCAGACTCAAGGAAAAAGGTCTCCTGTTCGTGGGGTTGGACGTCATCGGCCGGTATCTCACCGAGATCAACGTCACCAGCCCCACCTGCATCCGCGAACTGGACACCCTCTACGGCCTGGACATCGGAGGGGAACTGATGGCCGCCATCGCCCGGCGCCTGGGGGAACCGGCATGACGGGGATCCGCCGCGGACGGCCATGGACCGCGGTGCTGCTGCTGGCCGCCCTGCTTCTGCTGGCGGGCTGTGACCGTCCGGAGATCCATCGCGAGCGCTTCTTCGCCTTCGGCACCCTGGTGGAGCTGAACGTCTACACCCGGGACGCGGCCCTGGCCCGGGCCGGGGCCGATGCAGTGCGCGCGGACCTGACCCGCATGCACCGAAACTGGCACGCCTGGGAACCCGGTCCCCTGCAGGAGGTCAACCAGGCCCTGGCCCGGGGCGAGGCCATCCGGCCGGACCCCGCGGTACTGGCCCCGATCCTGGAGGCCCGGGCCCTGTCGCAACGCACCGAGGGGCTGTTCAACCCGGCCATGGGCCGGCTCTTCGCCCTGTGGGGCTTCCAGTCGGACCAGGCGGCAGGTCCGCCCCCACCCCCGGAGGCGGTGGCGGCCCTGCTGGCCCGGGACCCGGACATGGCGGACCTGCAGCTGGAGGACGGGCGTCTGTCCACGCAGAACCCGGCGGTACAGCTGGACCTGGGGGCCTTCGCCAAGGGCTACGGGGTGCACCGGGCGGTGGATCACCTGCAGGCCCTGGGGATCGAGAACGCCATCCTCAACGCCGGCGGCGACCTGCGGGCCATCGGCCGCCCCGGCGACCGCCCCTGGCGCATCGGCATCCGCGACCCGGACGGCCAGGGGGTGCTGGCGGGGATCGAGATCCGGGGGGACGAGGCGGTGTTCACCTCCGGCGACTATGAACGCTATTTCACCCACAAGGAGACGCGCTATCACCACATCCTGGACCCGCGCACCGGCTATCCCGCCCGGGGCAGCCGCTCCGTGACCGTGATCCACGAGGACGCCGGGCTGGCGGATGCCGCCAGCACCGCCCTGTTCATCGCCGGCCCCGGACACTGGCCGCGCATCGCCGCCCGCCTGGGGGTGGACAAGGTCCTGCTGCTGGACGCGAAGGGGGTGGCCCACATGACCCCGGCCATGGCGGAGCGGGTGGCCTTCCGGGAGGCCCCGGCCGGGCAGCGCATCCATCCCCTGCCCGGCACACCGGCTGCGGTGGGAGGGCCATGACCCGCGGGGACGCCCTGGTGATCCTGCTGGCGGCGGCCCTGGTGGGCGGGGCCTACGTCCTGCTCTGGTCCCCCGCCGCCCCCGCCACCCAGGTGCGCATCGTCTCCGGCGAACGCGAGATCGCACGCCTGCCCCTGGACGAGCCCCGGCGCCTGGAGGTGCCCGGCCCGGCCGGGATCACTGTGGTGGAGATCCGCGACGGCGCCGCCCGCTGCGCCGCCTCCCCCGGCTCCCGCGGCATCTGCCAGCGGGCGGGCTGGCTGCGCCAGGCCGGGGACATGGCGGTGAGCCTGCCCAACCACGTCCTCATCGAGGTGCTGGGGGATAGCGGACGCTTCGACAGCATCAACTACTGACGCCCCCGGCGACATGGACCCCACCCCCCTGACCCCCACCCGGGAGGATCACCGCATCGCCTGGCTCTCGGCCCTGGCCATCGCCGTGCACCTCCTGGAGACCGCCCTGCCCAGCCCCCTGCCCGGGGTGAAGCCGGGCATGGCCAACGTGATCACCGTGCTGGTGCTGGTGTGGCTGGGCTGGCGCGCGGCCCTGTGGGTCACGGCCCTGCGGGTGCTGGCGGGCAGCCTGGTCCTCGGCACCTTCCTCAGCCCCACCTTCTGGCTCAGCGCCGCCGGCGCCACCTGCGGCCTGCTGGTCCTGGGGGCGGCCCACCGCCTGGCGGGCCGCTTCCTGAGCCCCTTGGGGCTCTCCGTCCTCGCCGCCCTGGCGCACATGCAGGGCCAGTTCCTCCTGGCCTGGTGGCTGTTCATCCCCCATCCGGCCCTGCTCACCCTGCTGCCGGTGTTGCTCTCCTTCGCCCTGGCCTTCGGCCTGCTAAGCGGTACAATGGCGACCATGATGCATCGACGGCTTCTGCCTGCCCGGTGAGCGCCCCGCCCCCACCCCACCCTGCAAGCCCCGGCGACCGCCTGGGTGTGACCCTCCTGCTGGCGGCGGCCGTGCACGGCCTGCTGATCTTTGGCCTGGGCTTTGACCTGCTGCCGGAACGCCCCGATGACTCCACTGCCGGGGTGGAGGTGGTGCTGGTGCAGATGCACTCCGAGACCCCGCCGCAGCACGCCGAGCGCATCGCCCAGGTGGACCAGGCCGCCGTCGGCCAGGGCCCCGAGGACGCCCGCCCCGGCAGCCCGGTGACCGGTCCGGAACCGGGCCGGGGGCAGGCCCCGCGGGACCTGCCCGAGCGCCGCCTCGGGGCTGCTGAGCACCTTCGCCGCCCCCCGATACCTCGACGCTGGTGCAGCGCAGCCTGCGCATGGCCCGCCTCAGCCCCCAGATCACGGCCCGGGACAGCCTCCGGGCCCCGCGGGCCGACACCCTCTACCTGGATGCCCTGAGCGCCCGCTCCGCCGTGGAGGCCGCCTATCTGGAGGCCTGGGTGCGCAAGGTGGAGCGGGTGGGCAACCTCAACTACCCGGACGAGGCCCGCCGCCGCCGGCTCACGGGCTCGCTGGTGCTGAGCGTGCTGCTGGACCGGGAGGGCCGGGTCCTGGAGATGGAACTGGCGGCCAGTTCCGGGGAACGGGTCCTGGACGACGCCGCCCGGCGCATCGTGGAACTGGCCGCCCCCTTCGCCCCCTTCCCGCCGGAACTGCGCCGGGAGCACGACCGGATCATGATCACGCGCACCTGGGTCTTCAAGGGGGACCAGGCCCTGCATACCCGCTGATCCCCCGGCGGATGCGGCGGCATGAAGCAAGCGTGTAAACTGGGACTCACCACCCTGATGCATGCCCGGGACCGATGGAAAACGCCAACTTCACAGATCAGTTCCTGATCGCGATGCCCTCCCTGGAGGATCCGAACTTCTTCCATTCGGTGGCCTACGTCTGCGAACACAGCGACGAGGGCGCCATGGGGATCGTCATCAACCACCCCACCGAACTCACCCTGGGATCAGTGCTGGAGCACATGGGCATCACCGCCGAGGCGCCGGTGGAGCAGGTGCCCGTTTACAACGGCGGCCCGGTGCAATCCGACCGCGGCTTCATCCTCCACAGCAGCGGGCAGCGCTGGACCTCCACCATGCAGGTAAGCGAGGCCATTGCGGTGACCACCTCCCGGGATATCCTGGAGGCCATGGCCGCCGGCGAGGGACCGGAGCTCTACCTCATCGCCCTGGGCTACGCCGGCTGGGGGCCGGGGCAACTGGAGCAGGAGATCGGCGACAACGCCTGGCTCACCTGCGACGCGGATACCGACATCCTCTTTCACCAGCCGGCGGAGCGACGCTGGCAGGCGGCCGCCGGACGCCTGGGGGTGGACCTGTCCCTGCTCAGCGGCCAGAGCGGCCATGCCTGAGGCGACGGCCATGGCCGCGGGTCAAACGGTGGAGACCGTCCTCGGGCTGGACTACGGGGAGCGGCGCATCGGCGTGGCCGTGGGCAACGTCTTCACCGGCACCAGCACCCCCCTGGAGACCCTGCCCGCCCACCACGGCAAACCCCGCTGGGCGCCTCTGGACCGCCTCATGGAGGAATGGCGGCCGCAACTGCTGGTGGTGGGCCAGCCGCAGACGGACGACGGCACGGAACATCCCCTGGCACGGCGCATCCAGGCCTTCTCCGACCGTCTGCGGGCGCGTTACGGCCTGCCGGTGCGCTGGGTGGACGAGCAGTTCACCTCCGCCGAGGCCGAGGCCCACCTGCGGGCGGCGCGACAGGAAGGCCGGCGCGGCCGCATCCGCAAGGAGGATATCGACGCCCTGGCGGCGGCCGTGCTGCTGGAACAATGGCTCACCAAGGGAGATCCCGCATGAGCGCACACGTGAACACCCTGCTGGACCGCATGGCCGAGGCGCTGCACCAACAGCCCGCCCTGCAGCGGGGGGAACCCGCCCTGGTGGGCATCCACACCGGCGGCGTCTGGGTGGCCCAGAGGCTGCAGCAGCGCCTGGGGCTGGAAACCCCGCTGGGCCAGCTGGACATCTCCTTCTACCGGGATGACTTCAGCCGCATCGGCGTGCACCCGGAGGTGAAGCCCTCCAGCATCCCCTTCACCGTGGAGGACCGCCCCATCATCCTGGTGGACGATGTCCTGTTCACCGGGCGCACCATCCGCGCCGCCATGAACGAGATCTTCGATTACGGCCGCCCCGCCTCCATCACCCTGGCGGTGCTGGTGGAGCGGGCGGGGCGGGAACTGCCCATCCAGGCGCAGGTGGTGGGGGAACACCTGGAGCTGGCCCCGAAGCAACGGGTGAAGCTGCGCGGCCCCGACCCGCTGCGCCTGGAGATCATGCAACTGGAGGGCAACCGATGACCGCACCGGAAACCGCTGCGACGGCTGCGGAGCGCCCCTCGGGGCCCCTGCCCCCCTCCATGCAGTTCACCCCCGAGGGCCGGCTGCGCCATCTGCTCACCATCGAGGGGCTCTCCCCCGAACGGATCACGGAGATCCTGGACACCGCCGAGTCCTTCGTGGGCACCAATGCACAGACGGTGAAGAAGGTGCCGCTGCTGCGGGGCAAGACGGTGATGAACCTCTTCTTCGAGGCCAGCACCCGCACCCGCACCACCTTCGAACTGGCGGCCAAGCGCCTCTCCGCCGACGTGCTCAACATCAACATCAGCACCTCCTCCACGGTGAAGGGGGAGAGCCTGCTGGACACCCTGCGCAACCTGCAGGCCATGTACGTGGACATGTTCGTGGTACGCCATGCCGACAGCGGCGCCGCCCACTTCATCGCCCGCCACGTGGCCCCCCATGTGAGCGTGCTCAACGCCGGTGACGGCCGCCACGCCCACCCCACCCAGGCGCTTTTGGACATGTTCACCATCCGCCGCCACAAGGGGGACTTCTCCCGCCTGAAGGTGGCCATCGTCGGCGACATCCTCCATTCCCGGGTGGCCCGCTCGCAGATCCAGGCCCTGAACCTGCTGGGCACCGGCGAGGTGCGGGTGATCGGCCCCAAGACACTGCTGCCGGCCCACGTGGAGGACCTGGGGGTGCGCCCCTTCCACGACATCCGCACCGGGCTCAAGGACGTGGACGTGATCATCATGCTGCGCCTGCAGCGCGAGCGCATGGACAGCGGCCTGCTCCCCTCCGAGCACGAATTCTTCCAGCTCTGGGGGCTGAACGAGGAGCGCCTGGCGCTGGCGGCCCCCGACGCCATCGTCATGCACCCGGGGCCGGCCAACCGCGGCGTGGAGATCGACTCGAGGGTGGCGGACGGTCCCCGCTCGGTGATCCTGGAGCAGGTGACCTATGGCATCGCCGTGCGCATGGCGGTCATGTCCCTGATCGTCGGGGCCAGCGTCAACCAAGGGGCGGCACAATGAGGCTATTGATCGAACAGGGCCGGGTGGTGGACCCGGCCCAGGGGCTGGACCGGGTGACGGACCTGTTCATCCAGGGGGGCGAGGTGGTGGCCCTGGACACGCCCCCCGAGGGATTCACCCCGGACCGGCGCATCGACGCCCGGGGCCATCTGGTCCTGCCGGGGCTGGTGGACCTGGCGGCGCGCCTGCGTGAGCCCGGTGACGAGAACAAGGCCACCATCGCCTCGGAGACCCGGGCGGCGGCCAGCGGCGGCATCACCACCCTGGTCTGCCCCCCGGACACCCACCCCCCGGTGGACTCCCCGGCCCAGATCGAGCTCATCCACCGCCGCGCCAAACAGGCCTGCGGCGTGCGCGTGCATCCCCTGGGGGCCCTCACCGCCGGGCTCGAAGGTCGCCAGCTCTCGGACATGGCCGCCCTGAAGCGGGCCGGGGCCGTGGGCATGAGCCAGGCCCTGCACCCGGTGGAGAGCCCCATGCTCCTGCGCCGGGCCCTGGAATACGCCGCCAGCCACGACCTCACCGTATTCCTGCACCCCATCGACCACGCCCTGGCGGGTGCCGGCTGCGTGCACGAGGGACGCGTCGCCACCCGCCTGGGTCTGCCGGGCATCCCGGAGGCGGCGGAGACCGCTGCCCTGGGGCTGCTCCTCGCCCTGGCGGCCCAGACCGGGGCCCGTATCCACCTCTGCCGCCTGTCCACGGCCCGGGGCGCCGCCCTGGTGGCCCGGGCCGCCGCGGACGGCCTGGCGGTGACCGCCGATGTCTGCGCCCATCAGCTGTTCCTGACCGAGGCGGATGTGGAGGACTTCAACGCCCTGTGCCACGTGCTGCCGCCGCTGCGCACCCGGGCGGACCGGGACGGACTGCGCCGGGCCGTGGCCGAGGGGCACATCCAGGCCATCTGCTCGGACCACCAGCCCCACGAGGCGGACGCCAAGCTGGCCCCCTTCCCCGCCACCGAGGCGGGCCTCTCCGCCCTGGAGACCCTGCTGCCCCTGACCCTGCGCCTGGTGGAGGAAGGGGTGCTGCCGCTGCTGGAGGCAGTGCGCCGCATCACCCGGGGCCCCGCGGACATCCTGGGCATGCCCCTGGGCACCCTGGCCCCCGGGACCCGGGCGGACCTGATCCTGGTGGACCCGCAGCGCCCCTACGCCCCGGCGGCGGAACGCTGGTACAGCGCGGGGCACAACAGCCCCTTCCTGCACTGGCGCTTCCAGGGACGTGTGACCCACACCCTCTCCGGCGGACGCGTCATCCACGAAACCGCCGGCCGGGAATAGCCCCGGACCGGCCAAGCACCCGCCGCCCCCATCCCAGAACGCCTGCAAAGACAACCATCACCATGCACAAGCCCCATCGCGGCACCATCTTCTCTGAAGAGGCCCCGGTCCTGGCCCACACGGCCCATCCGGGGGATCAGTACATCCTGCGCCTGCAGGCTCCCCAGTGCGCCGGGCGGGCCCGGCCCGGGCAGTTCGTGCACCTGACCTGCGACCCCCAGCTGCCCCTGCGCCGGCCCATCTCCATCCTGCGCACCGACCCCCGGGCCGGCTGGGTGGAACTGCTCTACAAGGCCGTGGGCCGGGGCACGCGCCTGCTGGCCCGGCGCCGGGAGGGGGACCGGATCGGCCTTTTGGGGCCCATCGGCCGCGCCTTCGACCCACCCCACGGCGACCGTCCCCGGGCCCTGCTGCTGGGGGGCGGGGTGGGCATGCCCCCCATGATCTTCCTGGCCGAGGCCCTGCGCCGGGACCCGGTGGCCGAACCCTTCGTCCTCCTGGGGTCGGAGGTGCCCTTCCCCTTCACCCCCGTACCCTCCCGCATCCTGGTGCCGGGGATACCCGAGGGGGTGATCGCCGCCATGCCCCTGCTGGAGGACTGGGGCGTGCCCTCCCGGCTCACCAGCGGCGCGGGACTGCCCGGCTGCCACGGGGGGTATGTCACCGACCTGGCCCGTCTCTGGCTGGAGGCCCTGCCCCCCGGGGAGCGGGATCGGGTACAGATCTACGCCTGCGGCCCCCACCCCATGCTGGCCGCCAGCGCCGCCCTGGCCCGGGAATACCACCTCCCCTGCCAGGTCTCCCTGGAGGAGTACATGGCCTGCGGCGTGGGGGGCTGTGCCGGCTGCGTGGTGGAGGTGGCCACGGACCGGGGACCGGCCATGCGGCGGGTATGCGTGGACGGCCCCGTGTTCGACGCCCGGGCGGTGTTCGGCGCGCCCCAGGATCGGGCTTCCGGCTGATCCGCCCAGGAAACCGCTCCAGGGGGATCCCCCCGGCCTTCGGCGAAGGCAACCACCGGGCCGGACCCGGCTCAAGCCCGGTTGCGGGGCCCCGGATGGACACCCGCCCCATGGCTCAGGCCGGGGGGATCCCGCGCAGGTGAGCCGTGGGGCGGGCCTCAAAGGTCGGGATAATTGGGGCCATCCCCCCCCTGGGGCACGCACCAGTCGATGTTCTGCCCCGGGTCCTTGATGTCACAGGTCTTGCAGTGGACGCAGTTCTGGGCGTTGATCTGCAGGCGCTGCCCACCGTTGCCGTTGTCCACGTATTCGTAGACCCCCGCGGGGCAATAGCGGGCCTCGGGCCCGTCATACACCGGCAGGTTCAGGGCGGTGGGCTTGGTGGCATCCCGCAGCTTCAGGTGCACCGGCTGGCCCTCTTCGTGGTGGGTATTGGAGAGGAACACCGAGGCGAGGCGGTCAAAGGTGATGCGCCCGTCGGGCCGGGGATAGTCGATGGGCCGGGAGACCGCGGCGGGCCGAAGCTGGGCATGGTCCTCCCGGTGATGCAGGGTCCAGGGGGCCCGTCCCCGCAGCAGGTAGGTGTCCATGGCCGAGAGGGTGATCCCGGGCCACAGTCCACGGCGAAAGGCGGGCCGGATGTTGCGGGCGCGGCGCAGTTCCCGCATCACCCAGGTGGCCTCCAGCCGCTGACGCAGGTCGTCCGCATCCGTCCCCTCGGGGGCCTCGCCACGGAGCCGGTCCAGGATGGCCTCGGCGGCGGTCATGCCCGACTTCATGGCGTTGTGGGTACCCTTGATCTTGGGCACGTTGAGAAAGCCGCTGCTGTCCCCGGCGATGAAGCCCCCGGGGAAACTCAGCCGCGGCAGGCTCTGCCAGCCCCCCTCCACCAGGGCGCGGGCACCGTAGGCGATGCGCCGCCCCCCCTCGAACAGGGGCCGGATGGCCGGATGGGTCTTGAAGCGCTGCATCTCCTCGAAGGGGCTCAGGTAGGGATTGGCATAGTCCAGACCCACGATCAGCCCCACGGCCACCCGGCGCTCGTCCAGGTGATAGAGGAAGGAACCGCCGTAGGTGCCGTTGTCCAGGGGCCAGCCCACGGTGTGCACCACCCGGCCCGGTTCGTGGAGGGGGGAATCCACCTCCCAGAGTTCCTTGATGCCCAGGCCGTAGGTCTGGGGGTCGCAGTCCCGGCGCAGGTCGAAACGGGTCATTAGCTGCTTGGCCAGGGAGCCGTGGCAGCCCTCGCAGAACAGGGTCTGGCGGGCATGCAGTTCCACCCCCGGTTCGAAGCGGAGCCCCTCGCTGCCGTCGGGATTGCGCCCCATGTCCGCCGTGGCCACGCCGCGCACCGCCCCCTGATCGTCATAGAGGATCTCGGCGGCGGGAAAGCCCGGCAGGATTTCCACCCCCAGGGCCTCGGCCTGCCGGGCCAGCCAGCGGCAGAGGTTGCCCAGGCTGACGATGTAATTACCCTTGTTGTGCATCTGCGGCGGGGCCATGAGGGGAATGGCCCGTCGCCGGGTCAGCCACAGGAAACGGTCCTTGCGGGCCGGGGTATTCAGGGGAGCCCCCTGCTCGCGCCAGTCGGGCAGGAGTTCATCCAGGGCACGGGGCTCGACGATGGCCCCGGAGAGGATGTGTGCCCCCACCTCGGAGCCCTTCTCCAGGACACAGACCGACAGGTCTTCCCCCTGCTCCGTGGCCCGTTGCCGAAGCCGGATCGCGGCCGCGAGGCCGGCGGGGCCGGCCCCCACGATGACCACATCGAACGGCATGCTTTCTCGTTCCACGGGCTGCTCCTCCGTCCAGACCGGGGCCGTCAGGCCCCCTTCTCCGCCAGGGCCTTCAGGCCGTCCCGCAGGGCGGGCAGGGCCTGGTTCAGATCCGCCACCAGGGCATAGTCGGCCACCTGCATCAGCGGGGCCTCCTCATCGCGGTTGATGGCCACGATCACCCGGCTGTCCTTCATGCCGGCCCAGTGCTGGATGGCCCCGGAGATGCCGGCGGCGATGTAGAGTTCGGGGGCCACCACCTTGCCCGTCTGCCCCACCTGGCAGTCATTGGGCATGTAACCGGCATCCACGGCGGCGCGGGAAGCCCCCAGGGCGGCATGGAGGGCATCGGCCACCTCCGCCAACAGGGCGAAGCCACCTTCATCCCCCACACCCCGGCCGCCGGAGACCACCACCCGGGCGCTGCCCAGATCCGGCCGCTCCGAACGGGTCATGGTGGCGTCCACGTGGCGGGACAGCCCCGGATCCTCCCCGGCCGGGATGGCCACCACCTCGGCCTGGCCGCCGTCCGCCGCGGGGGCAAAGGCGGTGGGACGCACCGTAAGCACCTTGATCGCCTCCTCGCAGACCACCCGGGCCAGGACGTTGCCGGCGTAGATGGGACGCTGGAAGGTGTCGGGGGCCTCAATGGCGGTGATGTCCGACACCTGGGAGACGTCCAGTCCCGCCGCCACCCGGGGCATGAGATCCTTGCCCTGGGAGGAGGCGGCGGCCACCAGGGCCGTATACTCGCCGGCCCGGGCCAGAACGGCCCGGGCCATGGATTCCGCCAGGGGATGGGCGTAGAGGGGGGCATCACAGACCAGGACCTTCGCCACCCCCGAAAGGGCCGCGGCCTGCTGCGCCGCCGGTGCGCAATCCTGCCCCAGCACCAGCACATGGACGTCCCCGTCCAGGGCGGTGGCGGCGGTCACGGCCCGGCGCGTCACCTCGGCCAGGGTGTGATGATCGTGTTCAGCTATCACCAGGACGGTCATGTCAGATCACCTGTGCTTCGTTCTTGAGCCGGTCCAGCAGTTCCTCGACGCTGGCCACGCGCACACCGGGGCCCCGTTCCGGGGGGGCGGTAACAGCCACCACACGGGTGCGTGCGGTCAGGTCCACTCCCAGCTCCGCCACGGCCCGCCGGTCCAGTGGTTTTTTTTTGGCTTTCATGATGTTGGGCAGTTTCAGGTAGCGCGGTTCGTTGAGCCGCAGGTCGGTGCTCACCACCGCCGGCAGGGATAGGGCCACGGTGCGGGTGCCCCCGTCCACCTCGCGGGTGACCCGGGCCTCGCCGTCTTGCACCTCCAGCCGGCAGGCGAAGGTCCCCTGCCCCCATCCCAGGCGGCCCGCCAGCATCTGGGCCGTCTGATTGCAGTCGTCATCGATGGCCTGCTTGCCCATGATCACCAGATCCGGCGCCTCCTCGGCCACCACGGCGGCCAGGATGCGGCTGATGACCACCGGCTCGAAGTCCGTCGTATCGCTCTCCAGCAGCAGGGCGCGGTCAGCGCCGAAGGCCAGGGCGGAGCGCAGGGTGTCCTGGCAGTCACCGGAACCGATGCTCACGGCCACCACCTCATCCACAACGCCCCCTTCCTTCAGGCGCATGGCCTCTTCCATGGCGATCTCATCGAAGGGGTTCATGGACATCTTGGCATGGGCGGTATCCACCCCCGTGCCATCGGGCCGGGGGCGAACGCGCACGTTGTAGTCCACCACGCGCTTGACCGGTACAAGGACCTTCATGGGTTACTCCTTCTCGAACGATTCGTCGGGGCGCAGCACCAGCACCGGGGAACGGGCGGTGTGCACCACTTCGCGGGCGAAGCTGCCCATGACCACCCGCTGCAGGCCCGTGCGGCCATGGGTGGTCATGGCGATCACCGCCCCCTGGATCAGGGCCGAGTAGTCCACCACGGCCCGGGCCACATCCTTGCCGTGGAGGACATCCCAGTTGGCCTGGACCCCGTACTGCTCGGGCAGGTGATCCGCCAGGCGCCGCAGGTAGACCCATTCCCCGGTATCCCCGCCCTGGCCGAAACGGGGCCTGAGCACCTGGATCAGGCGCAGGTCGGCGCCAATGGAGCGGGCGAAGGTCACCGCCGGCTCCAGCATGGCCTCGGACAGGGGCGAGCCATCGAGACAGACCAGTACCGTGCGGATGGGGCCGCTCCATTCGTCGGCCAGTTCCGGCCCCGCCAGCAGCAGGGGGCGATGGGACTGGCGCAGCAACTGTCCGGCCACGCTGCTCACCACCGCCTCCCCCACCACGCTGCGGGCCTCGGTGGCCATGACCACGGGATCTTCGGGGGCGGCGCGCACCGTCTTGAGGATGCCCTCGGGCACCGTGGGATGGCTGATCACCTCCACGAGACCGTCGTTCAGGCCCCGGGAGGCCAGCAGGCCGCGCAGCACGGTCTCCCGCTCCGCCCGATCCTGGTCGCGTTCCACCACCGAGAGCAGGCGCACCGGCACCCCGAGCTGTCCGGCCAGGGACAATCCGGGGCGCAGGGCCGCCTGGGAGACGGCGGAGGGGTCCATGGGGATGATGACGGTCGCGGACATGGCGGGCTCCTTGTGGGCGGGATCGGGCATCAGGCCAGCCAGCGCTTGCGGCGCCGGTAGTGTTTGACGTTGAGATAGTCCACCTTGCCCGCACCCCCCAGGTAGAACTCCTGCACGTCCGGGTTCTCCCGCATGACGCGGGCCTCACCGCTCATCACCACGTGGCCGTTCTCCAGCAGGTAGGCGTAGTCCACCACCCCCAGGGCGGCGGCGGCGTTCTGCTCCACCAACAGCACACTGGTGCCCTGGTCGCGGTTGATCTCGCGGATGATGCCGAAGATCTCCTGCACCAGCAGCGGCGACAGCCCCAGGCTGGGTTCATCCAGCATGATCAGCTTGGGTTCGGTCATGATGGCCCGGCCGATGGCGAGCATCTGCTGCTCGCCCCCGGAGAGATACCCGGCCTTGGTGCGGGCCCGTTCCTTGAGGCGTGGAAAGTAGGTGAACACCTGTTCCTTGAGCTCCTGATAGCGCTGGCGGCTGCCGCGGGTGGCGTAGGCCGCCATGAGATTATCCTCCGGGGTGAGGTGGCCGAAGATGCGCCGCCCCTCAAGGACGTGCACCAGGCCGCTGGCCACCCGCTGCGGGGGCGGCAGGGGCAGCAGGTCGATGCCGTCGAAGCGGATCTCCCCCCGGGTCACCAGCCCCCGTTCCGGGGCCAGCAGGCCGCTGATGGACTTGAGCGTGGTGCTCTTGCCCGCCCCGTTGCTCCCCAGCAGGGCGACCATCTGGCCCGGCTCGATGCGCAGGGACACCCCCTTGATGGCGAGAAAGACCTTGTCGTACACCACCTCCACATTGCCCAGCTCCAGCAGGGGCCGGGCGGTTTCCGGGGGGATGGCATGGGCTGTATCGTGCATGGTCACGGTCCTGTTGCCGATGGGATCGGAAGGGGCCGCCCCCCAGGGGGGCGGCCAGGGGGCCTCAGCGCCCTTCCCGGAACGCCGCGGCGTCCTGCTCGATCTCCTCCCAGACGATGTCCTGATAGGCGTGGAACCAATCGGTCACCGGCTCCCAGGCCGCGCCGTTCCACTGGGACACACGACCGTAGCCACCCCCCTGGTGATCCTTATGGGTGAGGGTGACGGGGGGCATCAGACCCCGGGCATCGAAGCCGTCGATCATCTCGAAGCCCCGGCGCAGCTTGTCGCCGGTGAGGGGGGCGCCGAACTCGTCCAGGGCCAGCCGGGCCGCCTGCACGGAAACGGCCATGGTGGCCACACCGATGTTGTAATAGCTGGAACCCACGTTCTCCATGGGACCGCTGCCGAGGCCGGGCTCGATCACATACTGGATGATGTCCTGGAGGACATCATGGTCGGTCCCGGTGCCCACCGCCTCGAAGCGCTTGACCCCCTTCATGTAGCGGCTGCCCACATTGCGGGCGTCGGTCTCCGCCAGCCAGACCACCGAGAGGATGTCCTCCTGGCGGATGCCGTTGCGGATGGCCTCCCGCACGGAGACCTGCTGACCGCCGCCGGCACCCCAGATGATGACGTGATCGGGGCGGTAGCGGCGCACGTCGGACCAGGTGGCGGACTGCTCGGTGCCCGGGCTCGGATAGGGGAAGTTGCGCAGCTCAAAGCCCTTGCGCTCGGCCAGGGTCTCCAGCACCGGCAGGGGTTCGCGGCCAAAGGGCGAATCGATGTGCACCAGGGCGATGCGCTTGCCTTCCAGGCCGCCCTGATGCTCCTCGATGTAGTGGGCCAGGACCGCCGCCTGGGACCAGTAGGTGGCCATCATGGGGAAGACATAGGGGAAGGTCTCGCCGTCACTGGCATCGCCACGGCCGTGCAGGGCCGTGATCATGACCATCTCGTCCTCCAGCACCCGGTTCACCGCCGCCCGGGAGACAGGGGTGCTGAAGAAGTCCACCAGCACGGCCCCCTCGCGCCGGGCCCGGTTGTAGGCCTCCAGCCCCCGCTGGGGCTCATTGGCGGTGTCGCGGATGATGGGCTCGATGGGGTGGCCATCGATGCCCCCGGTCTCGTTGATCATGCGCAGGTAGTCCTGCTGTCCCTGATTGTATTCGGTGCTCACGAAGGTGTAGACCGCCGTGAAATCCTGCAACAGGGCAAAGTGGATCGGCTCCTTCTCCTGGGCCTGGGCCATCCCTCCCAGGCCCAGGGCCGCGGCGCCGGCGAGGCCGGCCAGATACTGGGTGAACTGCTTCATCGGAACACTCCTCCAACGGTTGGTCGAGCCCCCGCGGGGGCGATGGCGCCGGACCGGCACGGTTCTGTCTTCCCTGCCCGGGATCTTCCCTGTGGATCTTTCATCTCCCGGCCCGGATGCGTCTGCCTCAGCTCTGGGTGTGGCGGAAAGGCCACACCAGGAAATACTTGCGCAGGTTGTCGTAGATCTTGGCCAGACCCAGGGGCTCGAACAGGATCACCCCGATGATCAGCGCCCCGTACACCATCAGCGGGATATGGGCAATGAGGTTGAACGAGATGGGCAACCAGTCGATCTGGGCGGCCCCGGCCAGCAGGTTGGTGAGCAGGATGGGCAGCAGCAGTACGAACCCCGCACCCAGATAGGCCCCGATGACACTGCCCAGCCCCCCCACCAGCACCATGGCCACCAACTGGATGGAGACGTTGAAGCCGAACTGCTCCGGGGTCACCGCCTGGTAGTAGCAGAAGGCCAGGATGGCGCCGGTGACGCCGCCGAGAAAGGAGCTGACGAAGAAGGCCAGGAGCTTGAAGCGCACCGGGTTCACGCCGATCACCGCGGCGGCGAAGTCCTTGTCCCGTACCGCCACCAGGGCGCGGCCGAAGCTGCTGCGCCGGATGTTGAGCAGCAGCAGGGTCACCACCACGGTCCACAGCAGGGCCATGTAGTAGAGGCTGGCATCGCTTTGCAGCGGCACGAACAGGAAACGCACGTCGGGGGTGTTGAGGGTGGCCTGGGCCCCCCCGGAGATGGCCGGGACGTTGACGATGACCCACTCCACCAGATACTGCATGGACAGGGTGGCCATCACCAGATAGAGCCCCTTCACCCGCAGGGCCGCGGCCCCGAAGGCGCTGCCGATGACGGCGGAGGACAGCCCCGCCCCCAGCAGGGCCAGCTCGAAGGGGACACCGGCGCGGGTCAGATGGATGCTGGTGTAGGCCCCGATGGCGAGCACGGCGGCGAAGCCGAAGTGCAGCTGTCCGGCCATCCCCATGAGCAGGGTCAGGGACAGGGCCGCCGCGGTCCAGATGAGCCAGGGCAGCATATAGCTGGTGAGATAGAGATCGGACAGCAGCACAGGGGCCAGCAGGGCCAGGGCGCCGAGGACGTACAGGATGCGCCGGTCGGCCGGGATGGGCCACAGGGCCCGGGCGGAGACATAACGCGTGTGCTTGATGCCGGACAGTCGGTAGAACATGGCGCTCAGACCCTCTCGATGTCTTCACGGCCGAAGATGCCGTGGGGACGGAACATGATGGTCAGCAGGATGATCAGGGAGGTGACCACGTCGCGGGTACCGCCCCCCACCAGAGGATCCACATAGCCCGGGATGACGCTGCCCAGAACCCCCACGATGAGACCGGCCACCAGCACCCCGTAGATGCTGTCCAGCCCCCCCAGGATGACCACGGCGATGGCGGGGAACAGCAGGGTGGTGAGGGTCCAGTCCACCCCCTGCACCGAGCCCCACATGGCCCCGGCGGCCACCGCCGCGATGCCCGCCAGGCCCCAGGAGATGCCCACGGCCCGTTCCACGGAGATGCCCACGGCCCAGCTGGAGACGTGATCGTCCGAGACCGCCCGCAGCTTGGTCCCCACCCGGGTGCGGAAGAAGAGTAGGGAGAGGACCACCATGACGCCGCCGATGGCCGCACCAACCAGGTACTCCCGGTTGATGAACACCTCCCCGACGATGATGGGCATCATGTTCAGCCCCAGATCCAGGCTCTTGGGTGCGGCCCCGAGAAAGCCCGGGCCGATGCCCCGCAGCAGGCTCTCCAGGCCCAGGGTGAGCATGACCACCATGATGATGGGCTGGCCCACCATGCGCCGCAGCAGCAAGCGCTCGGTGAGCAGCCCGAGGAAGAACATGGCCACCAGGGCCAGCAGCAGGGCCAGGACGATGGGCAGGGCCAGCATGCTGGAGAAGACCCAGACCAGATAGGCGGCGATCATCACCATCGCCCCCTGGGCCAGATTGGGCACGCCGGAGGACTTGTAGATGAGCACGATGCCCAGGGCCACCAGGCTGTACATCCAGCCGGTGAGGGCGCCGTTGACGGTCAATTCGAGCAGGAACTGGAAATCCATGCCTCAGGCCTCCTTCGCTGCATGGGCCAGGGGGATGTCCGCCACCGCCAGATGGCGCTTGAGGGTGCCCGATTCGCCGCTCTCGTAGCTGATGCGGGCCTCGAACTCCAGGGCGGTACGGCCGTCGTAGAGGGCTTCGATGATGGGGGCATAGTGCTGGTCGATAACCTTGCGCCGGAGCTTGCGGGTGCGGGTGACCTCGCCGTCGTCCGGATCGAACTCCTTGTGCAGATTGACGAAGCGGCGGATCTTCAGACCCTGGGGCAGGACGGCATTCACGTGGGCGATCTCGCCGCGCACCAGTTCGTACACCTCCGGTTTCTGGGACAGGTCGGAAAAGGAGGTGTAGGCCACCCCCTGCTCCTCGGCCCAGTGGCCCGTGGCCTCCAGATCGATGACGATCATGGCGGCCAGGTGGTCCCGCCCCTGTCCCAGGATGCAGGCATCCTTGATGTACTGGCTGAACTTCAGGCGGTTCTCCACGTAGGTGGGGATGAACCGCTCGCCGGCGGCGGTGTACACCACCTCGGATACCCGGCCCAGGACCACCAGCTGGCCATCGTCCTCCAGATAGCCCGCATCCCCGGTGTGCATCCAGCCGTCCTGCAGGGTCTCGGCGGTGGCCTTGGGGTTGTCGAAATAGCCATCGAAGACGTTCTCCGAACGCACCAGGATCTCGCCGTCCTCTTGGATCCGTACCTCCACCCCCGGGAAGGGGCGACCGGCGGTGTGCAGGCTGACGGAATCCGGGTCCTGGGCGGCGCATAGGGCGCAGTTCTCCGTCTGGCCGTAGAACTGGCGCAGGTTCAACCCCAGGGCACGGAAGAAGAGGAACACGTCCTCACCCATGGCCTCGCCGGCGGTATAGGCCCGCTGCACCCGGCCCAATCCCAGGTGATCCTTGACGGGGCCGTAGATCATCACCTCCCCCACCCGGCGCCAGAGGCGTTCCAGGGCAGTGGGGGCGCTTCCCTCCAGGCGGCGGCGTTCCAGTTCCACGGCAAAGGGCATGAAGTGTTGATACAGCCGCCGTTTCAGGGGTGAGGATTCGTTGATGCCCACCTGGATGCGGGTGAGCATGTTGGACCAGGCCCGGGGGGAACTGAAATACAGGGTGGGGGCGATCTCCCGCAGGTCGTGGAGGGCCGTCTCCTGCTTTTCGGGGATGTTGACGGTGAAACGCAGGGCCAGGGCCGCGCCGATGGAGAAGATGAAGTCCCCCACCCAGGCCATGGGCAGGTAGGCCATATGCTCCTCCCCCTCCTGGAAATAGCCGGCGGCGGCGGCATTGCGCACCCCGGAGAGGATATGACCGTGCTTGATGGGCACCCCCTTGGGGGCGCCGGTGGTGCCGGAGGAATGCAGCAGCACGGCGGTGTCATGGACCCGGGCGCGGGACTGCAGGTCCGCATCGAGACCGGGGCGATGATACCTGCAGGAGCGCCCACGGGCACGCAGATCCGCCACCGACATCCCCCCCTCCGGCTCCTGCCCCTCCAGGCCCCGGGGATCATCAAAGAGGAGGGTCTTGAGGCCATCGTACCCCTGTGCCCGGATCCCCAGGAGCTTGTCCACCTGCTCCTGGTCCTCCACCAGGGCGCAGCGGATGGCCTCGGCCTCCATCTGCCGCCGGATCTCATCGGGGGGGGTGTCGGGATAGGCGGGGGACGGGATGGCCCGCAGGGCCACCGCCGCCACCATGCCCAGATACAGGGCGGGCCGGTTGTCCCCGATCACCAGGATGCGGTCTCCCGGGGCCACCCCGCAGGCCTCCAGACCGGCGGCCATATCCATCACCTGTTCCAGGTAGTCGCGCCAGGTGTATTCCTTCCAGATGCCCCGGTCCCGCTCCCGCAGGGCCACCTCATCGCCGTGATCCCGGGCGTTGTCCACCAGCAGACGGATGAGGTGATCCTCCTCCCGCCAGCCGGGGTGCAGGTTCTGCTGCGGATCGTCTTGCTGTCGGCGTTCAGGCTGCATCTTGCATCTTCCCGATGTAGGCCGTGACCACGGCGGGATCGTTGATGGCCTCGCGCGTGGGACCCTCGGCGATCTTCTCCCCGTTGTTGAGCACCACCGCCCGGTTGCAGATGGCGGTGACCACGTCCATGTGGTGCTCGATCAGGAGCATGGTGACCCCCATGGCATCCCGGGCATCCAGGATGAAGCGCACCATGTACTCCTTCTCCTCCTGGTTCATGCCCGCCATGGGCTCGTCCAGCACCAAAAAACGGGGCTCGGCGCACAGGGCCCGGGCCAGTTCCACCCGCTTCTGCAGACCCAGGGGGATCACCTCCACGGGCTCGTCCCGCACCCCCTCCAGCTGCAAAAGGTCGATGATCTCCTCCACCCGGAGGCGATGTTTCACCTCCTCCCGCTGCGCCCACCACCAGTAGAACAGGGATGCCAGGCTGCTGGGCCGCATGAAGATGTGCCGCCCCAGCAGGATGTTGTCCAGCACGCTCAGGCCCTTGAACAGGGCCACGTTCTGGAAGGTGCGGGCGATGCCCTGACGGGCGATGCGATGGGGCTTGAGTCCCTGGATGGGCTCCCCCAGGAAGCGGATGCTCCCCTCCTGGGGCGGATAGAACCCGGTGATGGCGTTCACCAGGGTGGTCTTGCCCGAGCCGTTGGGGCCCACCAGCCCCAGGATCTCCCCCTGCCGCACCGACAGGGAGATCCCCTTGAGCGCCTGCAGGCCGCCGAACCAGCGGCAGACCCCGTCGCATTCCAGCACCGTATCCGGGCCGGCGGCTGCCTGTTGCTGCGTCATGCCCTCACTCCTTCCGGAAACCTTGTGATGCCTCGGGGCGCGGTGCCCCTGGATGCCCCCGATGAACCCCGGGACGGTTCAGCCCTGCCCTGCCGTATCCTGCCCCAGCCCCAGTGCCTCCAGGCTCTCGTCCTTGAGCATGAAGCGCAGGGCACGGCCGGTACTGCGGGGAAACCGCTCGTAGAGACGGACATGGGCCGGGATCTTGTAGTGGGCGATCTCACCACGGCAGAAGGCCTGCACCGCCTCCGGGGTGAGGTCGCTCGCGGTCACCCGCACGCAGGCGCAGACCGTCTCACCGAGGCGCGCGTCGGGGACCCCCACCACCACGGCCTCCGCGATCTGCGGATGGGTGGTGAGAAAGTCCTCGATCTCCCGGGGATAGATGTTCTCACCGCCACGGATGATGACGTCCTTGACCCCGCCGACGATGCGGCAGTAGCCGTCCTCATCCAGGCAGGCCAGATCGCCGGTGTGCAGCCATCCCGCCTCATCGATGACCCGGCGGGTGAGCTGGGCATCATTCCAGTAGCCGCGCATGACGCTGTAGCCGCGCACGCACAGCTCCCCCGCCTCCCCCCGGGGCAGGATGCAGCCCTCCCCGTCGATGATCTTGGCCTCCAGGTGGGGCCGCAGGGTGCCCACGGTATTCAGGCGCCGATCCACCGGGTCGTCCACATCGCTCATGAACGACACCGGGGAGGATTCGGTCATGCCATAGGCGATGGTCACCTGGTCCATATGCATGCGCGTCATCACCTGATCCATGGTCTCCGGCGGGCAGGGGGCCCCGGCCATGATGCCGGTGCGCAGGGTGGAGAGATCGAAATCCGCGAAACGCTCCTGCTCCAGCATGGCCTTGAACATGGCGGGCACGCCGTAGAGGGCGGTGCACCCCTCGGCCTGGACGGCCTCCAGGGTCTGGGCGGGATCGAATGCCTCGCCGGGATAGACCATGGTGCTGCCGTGGGCCAGACAGGCCATATTGCCCATGACCATGCCAAAGCAGTGGAACAGGGGCACGGGGATGCAGACCCGGTCCTCCGGCCCCAGGTGCAGGGTGCGCCCCACCATGGCCCCGTTGTTGAGGATATTGTGATGGGTGAGGGTGGTGCCGGCGGCCTCGCCGCCGGTGGCATTGCTGAACTGGATGTTGACGGGGTCATCGAAATCCACCGCCGCGGACAGCGCGTCCACCTGTGCCCGTGCCTGTGGGGAGGCGCTCTCCAGCAGCCCCGCAAAACGGTGCATGCCGGGCACCTCT
Organism: Ectothiorhodospira mobilis; assembly: GCF_016584115.1. Taxonomy (GTDB): domain Bacteria; phylum Pseudomonadota; class Gammaproteobacteria; order Ectothiorhodospirales; family Ectothiorhodospiraceae; genus Ectothiorhodospira; species Ectothiorhodospira mobilis. The sequence continues at coordinate 18,761 of NZ_NRSK01000021.1, read as the reverse complement.
TCCTCCCCTGCCTGGATGACCTGACGCAGATCCGGCACCGCGGCGGCCTGCAACGCGGCCCCCGCCTGCCGATCCCGATCCGACAGCAGTTCCTGCACCATGGCCAGGTAGTCGCTGGTCTTGAAGGCCGGCTGGATGATCAGGGCCCGGGCCTGCACCTGATTCAGAAAGCGCTGCACCTCCCCCCTGCGGGCCCCGGGGTTGATGTTCACGGCGATCATGCCCACCCGGGCGGCAGCCAGCAGGGACAGGGTCCATTCCGCCCGGTTCATGAGCCACAGGGCCACCCGATCCCCGGGCACCAGCCCCAGATCCAGAAAGGCCGCCGCCAGGACCGAGGCCTGGTGATCCAGGGCCTGCCAGGTCCAGCGCACGCCATGGGCACAGTCCACCAGGGCCAGGCCCTCGGGGCGCTGCCCCGCCAGCTCGCGCAGCCGGTCCCCCAGGGTGCACCCCATGAGCGGAGCCGTCCCCACGCCGTGCAGGTAGCTGTGGCCGTGCTGCTGCATGCAACCTCCTCCCCCTTGCCGGCGTTCATCTGATTGACGCCGTTCTGGTTATTACGTTATGGGGCAATTTAGTTACCGTTTACGTATACGTCAACCTTTTTTTGCCCCCTTCTCCCGGCCCCGCTCAGGATGCCGCAGTGCATCAAACCCCCTTCACGCAGCTCAACTTTTTCGTACAATAGGAAAAGAGGATCTGATATGGTTCCGTAAAGTGACGTGAACGTTAAGGGAAAGCAAGTGATTCCCCTGCGATCCCCCCGATCCACCAGCACGGAGCGTGTGACGGCCATGACCCACCCCCAACCCTTCGTCCTCCGGGACAACGACACCGGTGGCACCACCTACACCATCGGCGAACTGGCCCGGGAATTCGGCATCACCACCAGGGCCATCCGCTTCTACGAGGACGAGGGCCTGCTCTCCCCCCAACGGGTGGGCTCCAAGCGGCTCTACCGGCGCCGGGACCGGGCCCGGCTGAAGCTGATCCTGCGCGGCAAGCGCCTGGGCTTCACCCTGGCGGAGATGCGCGAGGCCTTTGAACTCTATGACGAAGCCCACGGCGAGGCCCGCCAGCTCAAATACTACCTGAGCGTACTGGAAGAGAAGCGGGCCCAGCTGCTGCAGCAGCGCCAGGACCTGGAGGAGACTCTGGAGGAACTGGAGCAGTCCTACAGCCACTGCCGGCAGCTGCTGGAGACCCAGGAACGCCAGGGCAAGGCCACGGAAGAAAAGGACCTCCCCGCCCCCCGATCCTCCACCGGCACCTGAAGCACGGCCTCCCCGCGCCGCCGGGCATCCCGCTTTCCATATCCCCTGCCCACCGCTGGATCCGGCTGCAGTGAAAAATTGACGTTTACGTCAACGTCATTTAATCTCGGCTCAAACCACCCAAAGGACTTCCGTCATGAGCCACTACCCCACTCTGGACTTTGACCTGGGCGACGAGATCAACATGCTGCGGGATGCCGTGGCCGAGTTCGCGGCGGCGGAGATCGCCCCCCGGGCGGCGCAGATCGATCAGGACAATCTCTTCCCGGCGGACCTGTGGCCCAAGCTGGGGGAGATGGGGCTGCTGGGCATCACCGTGGACGAGGCCTACGGCGGCAGCGGAATGGGCTATCTCGCCCACATGGTGGCCGTGGAGGAGATCTCCCGGGCCTCGGCCTCGGTGGGCCTGTCCTACGGCGCCCATTCCAACCTGTGCGTCAACCAGATCAAGCTCAACGGTACCGAGGAGCAGAAACAGAAATACCTGCCGGGGCTCCTCTCCGGGGAACAGGTGGGGGCCCTGGCCATGTCCGAGCCCGGCGCCGGCTCCGACGTGGTGGGCATGCGCCTGCGGGCCCGCCGCGAGGGGGATCATTACATCCTCGACGGCAACAAGATGTGGATCACCAATGGCCCCGAGGCCAGCACCCTGGTGGTCTATGCCAAGACCGACCCGGAGGCGGGCCCCAAGGGCATCACCGCCTTCATCGTGGAACGGGACATGCCCGGTTTCTCCACGGCGCAGAAGCTGGACAAGCTGGGCATGCGCGGCTCCAACACCTGTGAACTGATCTTCGAACAGTGCCGGGTACCGGCAAAGAACATCCTGGGCCGCGAGGGCGAAGGGGTGAAGGTACTCATGTCCGGCCTGGACTACGAGCGTGCCGTGCTGGCCGCCGGCCCCCTGGGCATCATGGCCGCCTGCATGGATGTGGTCCTGCCCTACGTGCATGAGCGCAAGCAGTTCGGTCAGTCCATCGGTGAGTTCCAACTCATGCAGGGCAAGCTGGCGGACATGTACGTCACCCTCAACGCCTGTCGCGCCTATGTCTATGCCGTGGGTCGGGCCTGTGACCGGGGCCAGACCAGCCGCAAGGATGCCGCCGGGGCCATCCTCTACGCCGCAGAGAAGGCCACCTGGATGGCCCTGGAGGCGATCCAGTGCCTGGGGGGCAACGGGTATATCAACGAGTACCCCACCGGGCGCCTACTGCGGGACGCCAAGCTCTACGAGATCGGTGCCGGCACCTCCGAGATCCGCCGCATGCTGATCGGGCGCGAACTGTTCAAGGAGACCCGCTGACCCCGCCGGACCCCCAGCGGGTCCATTCCAGCATCTGCCATCCACCGGGGCAGGGAGACCGATGAGCGTCATCAAAACCAAGATCAATCCGCGTTCGGAGGCATTCGAGGCCAACCGGGCGGCCATGGGTGAACTCGTGGCGGATCTGCGCCAGCGGGTGGCCCGGGTACGGCAGGGGGGCAGCGAAAAGGCCCGGGAACGGCATCTGTCCCGGGGCAAGCTGCTGCCCCGGGAGCGTATCCGTGTGCTGCTGGACCCGGGATCCCCCTTTCTGGAGATCGGCCAGCTGGCGGCCCTGGGGCTCTATGAGGATCAGGTCCCGTCAGCGGGGGTGATCGCCGGCATCGGCCGCGTCTGCGGGCGGGAATGCATGGTGGTGGCCAATGATGCCACGGTGAAGGGGGGGACCTATTACCCCATGACCGTGAAAAAGCACCTGCGGGCCCAGGAGATCGCCCGGCAGAACCGGCTGCCCTGCATCTATCTGGTGGACTCCGGCGGGGCCAATCTGCCCACCCAGGACGAGGTCTTCCCGGACCGGGACCACTTCGGACGCATCTTCTATAACCAGGCGGTGATGTCCTCCGAGGGCATCCCGCAGATCGCCGTGGTGATGGGATCCTGCACAGCGGGCGGGGCCTACATGCCGGCCATGGCCGACGAGAGCATCATCGTGCGCGAACAGGGCACCATCTTCCTGGCCGGTCCGCCCCTGGTGAAGGCGGCCACCGGGGAGGTGGTCAGCGCCGAGGAACTGGGTGGGGCCGATGTCCATTCCCGGGTGTCGGGGGTCACGGACCACTACGCCCTCAATGATGCCCACGCCCTGGGCCTGGCCCGCCGCTGCGTGAGCCATCTCAACGGCCGCAAGCGGGTGGAACTGGACCTGCAACCCCCGCGCCCGCCCCTGTACGACCCGCAGGAGCTGGGGGGCATCATCCCCCGGGACAGCCGCAAGCCCTTCGACGTGCGCGAGATCATCGCCCGCATCGTCGACGCCTCGGAACTGGACGAGTTCAAGGCCCTCTACGGCACCACCCTGGTGTGCGGCTTTGCCCGCATCCACGGCTACCCCGTGGGCATCGTGGCCAACAACGGGGTGCTCTTCTCCGAATCGGCCCTCAAGGGGGCCCATTTCGTGGAACTGTGCAGTCAGCGGGGCATCCCCCTGGTCTTTTTGCAGAACATCACCGGCTTCATGGTGGGGCGCAAGTACGAATCCGGCGGCATCGCCAAGGACGGGGCCAAGATGGTCACGGCCGTGGCCTGTGCCCGGGTACCCAAGCTCACGGTGCTCATCGGCGGCAGTTTCGGCGCCGGCAACTACGGCATGTGCGGCCGGGCCTATTCCCCGCGTTTCCTGTGGATGTGGCCCAACGCCCGCATCTCGGTCATGGGCGGGGAGCAGGCGGCCGGGGTGATGGCCCAGGTGCGGCGGGACACCCTGGAACGCCAGGGCAAGACCTGGTCCGGGGTGGAGGAAGAGGCCTTCAAGGCCCCCATCCGGGAGCAGTACGAACACCAGGGCCACCCCTACTACGCCACCGCCCGGCTCTGGGACGACGGCGTGATCGACCCGGCCCAGACCCGCATGGTGCTGGCCCTGGGACTCTCCGCCAGCCTCAATGCCCCCGTGGAAGACACCCGCTTCGGTGTCTTTCGCATGTGATCCGAGGACTCCCCATGCCCAGCGAACAGCACCTGATCGTACGCATCCGCGAGTCGGTGGCCACCGTCCTTCTGAACCGTCCGGAACGCCACAACGCCTTCGACGACACCCTCATCGAGACCCTCACCCGCACCCTGGAGGACCTGGAACGGGACCACCGGGTCCGGGCCCTGGTGCTCACCGGGGCCGGCAAGAGCTTTTCCGCCGGGGCGGACATCCACTGGATGCAGCGCATGGCCGCCTACACCCGGGAGGAGAACCACCGGGACGCCCTGGGGCTGGCCCGGCTCATGGACACCCTCTACCGCTTCAGCAAACCCACCATCGCCCGGGTCCACGGGGCCGCCGTGGGCGGGGGCGTGGGCCTGGTGGCGGCCTGCGACATCGCCCTGGCCGCCCCTGCGGCCCGCTTCTGCCTCTCCGAGGTGCGCCTGGGACTGATCCCGGCCGCCATCGCCCCCTATGTCATCGCCGCCATGGGCAGTCGCCAGGCACGGCGCTATTTCACCACCGCCGAACGCTTCGACGCCCAAGAGGCGCATCGCATCGGCCTGGTGCATGAGGTGGCCGCGGACGAGACGGACCTGGACAGCCGCATCGAGACCCTCCTGCAGGGGCTGCGCCGCAACGGCCCGCAGGCCATGCAGGCCGCCAAGGCGCTGGTGCGGGACGTGGCCGGCCGGCCCATCGACGAACCCCTGATCCGGGACACCGCCGATCGCATCGCCCGGCTGCGGGTGGGGGAGGAGGGACAGGAAGGGCTGACGGCCTTCCTGGAGAAGCGGGACCCCCTGTGGTGCCCCGCCGCGACGGACTGATGCCTCGTCGCGCCCCCACCGCCTTTTTGCTTGCACGCATCACCTGACAGGGACTGGAGCATGTTCGACAAGATCCTCATCGCCAACCGGGGGGAAATCGCCTGCCGGATCAGTCGTACCTGCCGGCACCTGGGCATCCGCACCGTCGCGGTGTATTCGGAACCGGACCGCCAGGCCCTGCACGTGCAGGCCTGTGACGAGGCCTGGCCCATCGGACCGGCCCCGGCCCGGGAGAGCTACCTGAATGCAGAGCGCATCCTGGAGGTGGCCCGGCGCTCCGGGGCCCAGGCCATCCATCCGGGATACGGCTTTCTCTCGGAGAATGCGGATTTCGCCCAGGCCTGCGCCGACGCCGGCATCGTCTTCATCGGTCCCCCGCCCGAAGCCATCCGGACCATGGGTTCCAAGAGCGCGGCCAAGGCCATCATGGAGCGGGCCGGGGTGCCGCTGGTGCCGGGGGATCACGGCGAGGAGCAGTCGGTGGCGCATCTGGCCCGGGTGGCGCAGGAGATCGGCTACCCGGTGCTCATCAAGGCCTCCGCCGGGGGCGGCGGCAAGGGCATGCGGCGGGTGGACCATCCCGGGGACTTCAGCGCGGCGCTGGAGGCGGCCCGGCGTGAATCCGCTGCCGCCTTCGGCGACGATCGGGTGCTCATCGAGAAATACCTGATCCAGCCCCGCCACGTGGAGGTGCAGGTCTTTGCCGACACCCACGGTCATGTGGTGCACCTGTTCGAGCGGGACTGTTCCGTGCAACGCCGTCACCAGAAGGTAATCGAGGAGGCCCCGGCCCCGGGCCTGGACGCCGTCCAGCGCCGGCAGCTGGGGGAGACCGCCGTGGCGGCGGCCCGGGCCATCGGCTACGTGGGGGCCGGCACCGTGGAATTCATCATGGATGGCCGCGGGGCGTTCTACTTCATGGAGATGAACACCCGGCTGCAGGTGGAACATCCGGTCACGGAGATGATCACCGGTCTGGATCTGGTGGCCTGGCAGCTGCAGGTGGCCTGTGGCGAACCCCTGCCCCGGAACCAGGAGGGCATCGGTTTCACCGGCCATGCCTTCGAGGCACGCATCTATGCCGAGGACCCGGACCGGGACTTCCTGCCGGCCACGGGGGTGATCCGCCACCTGCGCACCCCGGAGGCCTCGCCCCATGTGCGCATCGACACCGGCGTGGGCGAGGGAGATGAGATCTCGGTGCACTACGACCCCATGATCGCCAAGCTGGTGGTCTGGGACCAGGACCGGGAGCGGGCCCTCAACCGCCTGCGCCATGCCCTGCGGGCCTTCATCGTGGTGGGCACCACCACCAACGTGGACTTTCTGGCCCGGGTGGCGGTGCATCCGGACTTCCGCGGGGCCCGCATCGACACCGGCTTCATCGAGGCCCACCGGGATGCCCTGTGTCCCCGGCCCGGGACGCTCGGGTCCGCCCCGGTGGCGGCAGCGGCCCTGCACGAGTTGCTGCGGGTGGAGCAGGACAGCCGGGACCAGGCGCAGCGTTCCGGGGACCCCTTCTCCCCCTGGCACGCCACCCATGGCTGGCAGCTCAACGGCGATGGCTACCGGGCCCTGCACTTCATGGACCCGAGCCGGGACCGGGAACTGCAGGTGGAGGTGCACGGTCGTGGGGAGGAATACCGGCTCACCTGGGAGGGAGGCACCCACCGGACCCGGGGTGAACTCCAGGGCGATGGCCATCTGCACCTGCAGCTGGACGGGATCCACCTGGATGCCTGGGTGCTGGAGGATGGCCCCCGGCTGACGGTGGTCCTGGACACCGAGACCCATACCCTGGTGCGCCACGATCCCCTGGCGGCGGGCATGGACGACGAGGTGAAGGACGGCACCCTGGTGGCGCCCATGCCGGGCATGGTGGTGACGGTGCACGTGGCCCCCGGCGACCGGGTGGAGGAAGGGGATCCGCTGATGGTCCTGGAGGCCATGAAGATGGAATACGTGATCCACGCCTTCGCCCCCGGAGAGGTGGAAGCGGTGTATTACGGGGAAGGAGATCAGGTGGCCGAGGGGGCCACCCTGCTGGCCCTGCACACGGAGGAGGCGCAATGACCCCCCCACCCTATTACCTGGAAGACCTCACCCCGGGGATGCGTTTCACTACCCCCCCCACCCTCATGACCGAGGAGGCCATCATCCGCTTCGGTCGGGAGTTCGATCCCCAGCCCTATCACGTGGACCCGGAGGCGGCCCGGGAGACCTTCTTTGGCGGACTGGTGGCCAGCGGCTGGCACACCGTGGCGGTGATGACGGCCATGAACATCCGCTCCCAGCTGCAGCTGGCGGAGGGACAGATCGGCATGGGGGTGGAGTCGGTCCGCTTCCTTCAGGCCGTACGCCCCGGGGACCGGATCCACCTGGAGATGGAGATCCTGGAGGTGAAGCCCTCCGAATCCCGCCGCGGATGGGGCATCATCAAGGTGCTCTGGACCGGTATGAACCAGCACGGCGAGGCGGTGCTGACGCTGCAGCCCAGCATCCTGGTGCGGGGGCGGAACTGCCCGGACCCCGTGACCCCCGACCCACAAGACCCAGAAGCGGCATAAGGAGACCAGGCCATGGCCCTGCCCCGATCCGTACGCATCGTGGAAGTCGGCCCCCGGGATGGACTGCAGAACGAGCCCGGGCACATCGACACCGACACCAAGGTGGAACTGATCCGGCGCCTGGTGGGGGCCGGGCTGACCTGGGTGGAGGCCACCGCCTTTGTCTCCCCCCGCTGGGTCCCCCAGATGGCGGATCATGCCCAGGTGATGGCCCGCCTGCCCGTGGCCCCCGGGGTACGCCACCCGGTGCTCACCCCCAACCTGCAGGGTCTGGAGAACGCCGTGGCGGCGGGGGCCCGGGACGTGGCGGTGTTCGCCGCCGCCTCGGAGACCTTCTCGCGCAAGAACATCAACTGCAGCATCGACGAGAGCCTGGCCCGCTTTGCGCCGGTACTGGAGCGGGCACGGGACCTGGGGATCCCGGTGCGGGGCTACGTCTCCTGTACCCTGGGCTGCCCCTACGAGGGGGCCGTCGATCCCCGCGCCGTGGCCCGGGTGGCCCGCAGCCTGCACCAGATGGGCTGCGGCGAGATCTCCCTGGGGGACACCATCGGCACCGGCACGCCGCTCCAGGCCCGGCACATGGTAGAGACGGTGGCGGAACAGGTCCCCATGGCGCAGCTGGCGGCCCATTTCCACGACACCTACGGCCAGGCCCTGGCCAATCTCTACGCCGTGATGGAACTGGGCATCGCCACCATCGACACCGCCATTGCCGGCCTGGGGGGCTGCCCCTATGCCCGGGGCGCCGCGGGCAACGTGGCCACCGAGGATGTGGTGTACATGCTCCAGGGCATGGGCATCGAGACGGGGATCCGGCTGCCGGCCCTGGTGGACACGGCCCACTGGATCTGCCACCTGCTGCAGCGCCCCGTGAATGCCAAGGTCTCCCGGGCCATGGGCCCGGGCCATGCGGTCGGGGCCGAAGGGCACTGATCCTGCGCAGTTCCCGCAGGCTCAGGCCGGAGCCAACGACCGGTCGTCGCCGCGCCGGAGGATGGCCTGCACGATGCGGATACGATCCGCCTTCAGGTTTTCCATGACATTGCGCCCCATGTCCAGGAATCGGGGGCCGAAGATGAGCACCGGGGACAACCGGATGCCGCCGCCGGCCGCCTCCCGGCGGGTGTGCTTGCTGCGCCAGGCCAGGGCATCCTGGCTGATATCCTCGAAGACCAGGGTCTGCAAGCCCGCGGCCCGCAGACGGGCCTCCAGGGCCTCCCGGGTCAGGAGATGGCTGTGCCGGGCCTCATCCGCCCAGGGCACGGGCAGGGACAGGGGGCCATCCCCCTCCCCGCGGATCACCTCGTGCAGCCACAAGTACCCTCCGGGCCGGAGCACCCGCACCGCCTCGGCCAGGGCCCGGTCCATGTCGGGCACGTTCATGAAGGTGTGCTGCACCCAGATGCCATCGAAAGAGGCCGCCCCGAAGGGCAGATGGCTGGCATCGGCCCGCATCAGGGCGCATGCCCCTGCCAGACCGGTGGCCCGGTTCAGCCACCGGGCCACCGCCAGATAGTCCGGGGTGATATCCACCCCCACCACCCGGGCCCCGTATTCCTGCATGAGCAGGCGGCTGCTGCCGCCGGTGCCGCAACCCAGGTCCAGCACCCGGGCCCCGGGCCGCAGGTCGGCCCGGTCGGCCAGCTGCCGGCTGGCCCGGCGCCCCCCCACATGCAGCTGATCGATGGCGGCCACCGCTTCGCAGCTGAGCCGTTCCGGATCCAGTCCGGCCTCGTCCAGGGCCGTGCGCAGGCGCTGGAGGAGATGGGGCTCGGCATAGCGCCGGGCCAGTGCATCGCGTTCGCGGACAGGGGGCATGACGAAATAGCCTGAGGGAGGAGACAGGCCCGGGGGACCCAGGGGTCCCCCGGGGAAGGACATCAGAACTGGGTGCGCAGGTTCACGCTGAAGGCGTTGAGGCTGTCCCGCGCCACCAGATCGGCGGTATCGGCGTACCCGTAGGTGGCCCAGACCCGGGTGGAGGGGGTCACCTGGTAGTGCATCTGCAGATCCCCGAAGGTGACATCCTCCTCCTGATCCAGATCCCCGGCGACGCCGTCGTAGCGCACCCAGCCGGCGGCCAGCTTCAGCGACCAGTCGTCACTGAGGCGGTAGGTGCCGCGGGTAGCCACCAGGTGGCGATCGAAGTCCTGGTCGGCAACACCGTCATCCTGGAACTCCCGGGACACCTTGCCCAGACCGCTCAGGCTGAGGGCGGGCATGTAGGTGGCGGTGGCGTTATGCCGCGGATTGCTGTGGATCAGGCTGGAGAAGGTGTCAAACCCGGTCTCGATGAGGGAGCCCCCCAGGCTGAAGAAGTACTGTGCCTCCAGCTTCAGGTCTTCGCTGGCCTCCAGCCCCCCCCGCAGGAAACCGCCGAAGGTGTCGTTGGTGAACAGGGCGTCGCCTCCCCCCAGGTAGTGACCACCGGCGGTGACCTCCACGGCCCCCAGCTGCCCCTTGGCCCAGGGAGAGACCAGGGTTCCGTCCCGCGGGGCGTAGAAACGATAGCGCTCATAGGTGCCGTCGGGCAGGGTCTCGTCATCCCCCATGTAGTGTCCCAGCAGGGCCCCCCAGGACCAGCCGCTGGTCTTGCCCACGAAGCCGGCGAACACCAGATAACCGTCGTCCTTGTTGTCGTCCAGGGTGCCCTTCTGACGCTGGTCGCCCCCCATGAGGAAGGTGACCCCCTCCCCGGCGGGACGCATGAGCAGGATGCGGTCGCGGCGATCGTCCCCCACGGTCATGCCGAAGTTCCAGTTGGCGATCTGGCGGCCGGCCCGCAGGGTCCAGTCCCCCAGAGGGACCTGCACGTAGCCGTAGTCCAGGGTCACGGTGCGGTGATCCCGCCCCCAGGTGAAGGGCTGGGTCTGGGCCAGGGCACTCACGTCCCCGGAGGCATCCCCCCGCCAGGTGTCATTGATCAGGTTCACCCCGGCGTGGAGGCTGACCCCATCGTCCAGGGCGATATCGGTGCGCAGGCGGATGCGCTGTTCGAAACCGTTCTGGTACCCCCCCTCCGCCTGGGTGCGGCCGAAGCCCCGTACATCCAGATCGCCGCTGAATTCATAGTCGATGGCCTGGGCGGCCGGCGCGGCCAGCAGGCCGGCCAGCGCAAGATGGCTGGGTCTGATCCCCATGTGATGACTCCTCCCGATCTTCTCGTCGTTGTGTGGTGGCTGGATGGGAACGTCTGCCGATCCATTGCGTCGTGCCCCGGTTAAAGCTAGATTACGTTTACGCAAACGTCAATAACAATATAACGCTTGCGTAAATCAATCACCCAGCCCGGCTGACCCCCTCCCCCGGGACACATCCCCACTGCATCCAGGAGATCGGCATGACCACAGAAGCGGCAATCCTCTGGCAGCCCGGAGAACGGGAACGCACCCGAAGCGCCATGGCCCGCTACCGGGACTGGCTGGAGGCGCAGGGATACGGCAGCTTCGGGGATTACCAGGCCCTGCACCGCTGGTCCATCTCCCATCCGGAGGACTTCTGGGCCAGCCTCTGGACCTACACCGGGGTGATCGCCAGCCGGCCCTGGGAAGCGGTGATGACCCACCCGGAGATGCCCGGCACCCGCTGGTTCACCGGCGCCCGCCTCAACTTCGCCGAAAACCTGCTGCGCCATGCCCTGCAGGGGGAGACCACGGAACAGGCGGTGGTGGAGATCACGGAATCCCGGGAGCCGGTGCGCCTGGACCGGGCCACCCTGCTCGGGCAGGTGGCGGCCCTGCAGGCGGGGCTGCGGGAGCTGGGGGTCACCGCCGGGGACCGGGTGGCCGCCGTGGTGGGCAATACCCACGAGGCCCTGGTGGGCATGCTGGCCACCACCGGGCTGGGGGCCATCTGGAGTTCCGCCTCGCCGGACTTCGGGGTGGAGGCCATCCTGGACCGTTTCGGACAGATCGAGCCCAAGGTGCTGCTGGCCGCCAACGGCTATCGCTACAACGGCAAGGCCTTCGACCGCAGCGAGGCGAACCGGATCCTGGCGGACCGCCTCCCCGGGCTGGAACGGGTCATCCACATCCCGCTGCTGCCCGGGGCGGAGCCCCCCGGGGACGATCGCTTCCTCTCCTGGCCCGAGATCCTCAAGGCCCATGCCGGTGCCTCCCCGGTGTTCGAGCAGCTGCCACCGGATCATCCGGTCTACATCCTCTATTCCTCGGGCACCACGGGCCTGCCCAAGTGCATCGTCCACGGGGCTGCGGGGATGCTGCTCAACCACAGCAAGGAGCTGCTGCTGCATGCCGACATCGGCCCCGGGGACCGTTTCATGTACTTCACCACCACGGGCTGGATGATGTGGAACTGGCTGGCCTCCGGGCTGCTCACCGGGGCCTGCCTGGTGCTCTTCGACGGTTCCCCGGGATACCCGGACCTGGACCGGCTCTGGGATCTGCTGGAACAGGAACGGGTGACCCATTTCGGCACCAGCGCCAAATACCTGGGCCAGTGTCGCAAGCAGGACCTGGAGCCGGGCCGGGGCCATGACCTGTCCAGCCTGCGGGCCGTGTTCTCCACCGGATCCCCCCTGTTGCCGGAGGATTTCGACTGGGTCTACCAGCAGGTGGGGCAGGACCTGATGCTCAGCTCCATCTCCGGGGGTACGGACATCTGCGGGTGCTTTGTGGGGGGATGCCCGCTGCTGCCGGTGCGCCGGGGGGAGATCCAGTGCCCCATGCTGGGGGTGGACGTGCGTGCCTACACCCCGGATGGACAGGACGCCGGACAGGAACGGGGGGAACTGGTGTGCCTACAGCCCTTTCCCGCCATGCCCGTGAGCTTCTGGAACGACCCCGATGGGAGCCGCTACCGCAAGGCCTATTTCTCCACCTTCGACGGGGTCTGGGCCCATGGGGATTTCATCCAGTTCACCGCCCACGGCGGCGCCGTGATCCACGGCCGCTCCGATGCCACCCTCAACCCCGGCGGGGTGCGCATCGGCACCGCCGAGATCTATCGCCAGGTGGAGACCGTGGCGGAGATCGCCGACAGCCTGGTGGTGGGCCGTCCCCACCCGGATGGGGACGTGGAGGTGGTCCTGCTGGTGGTGCTGTCCCCGGGGGAGGCGCTGACCCCGGAGTTGGTGCAGACCCTGCGTACCCGCATCCGCACCAAGGCGAGCCCACGGCATGTACCGGCACAGATCGTGGATGTGCCCCAGATCCCCTACACCCGCAGCGGCAAGAAGGTGGAACTGGCAGTGGCCCGCATGCTCCAGGGGCAGGGCCGGCAGGAGAACCGGGACGCCCTGGCCAACCCCGAATCCCTGGACCAGATCGCATCGGCACTGGGGATCTGAGGGCCGGCATCAATCCCCCGGCCGCACCGCCAGGAACAGGGCGCTGCGTCCGCGCAGCACGCGCAGCAGGACATCGCCGCGGACGGCGTCCAGGACGCGGACGGCCTCATCGCGGTCCGCCACGGGGGTGCGCTGGATCTGATCGATGACATCCCCCCGGCGCAGTCCGGCCTCGGCGGCGGGGCTGCCCGGCTCCACCCCGGCCACCAGGATGCCCTCCACGCGGCCCGCCAGGGGATGATCCCCGGGGATGGGGGCGAGCCAGGCGCCGGGCAGGGCCCGGTGCTGCCAGCGGCCGTTGTCCGCTTCCACCACCTCCTGCTCGTCCCCCAGGGCGACACGGACGTGGTGGGATTCGCCGTCGCGCAGATAGACCATGCGCACCCTGGCCCCGGGGGAGAGCAGGCCGATGCGGTTGCGCAGGTCGGCGGCATCCTCCACCGCCCGGTCCTGCACGGAGATCACCACATCCCCCTCTTTCAGACCGGCCTTCTCGGCGGGTGAGCCGGGCATCACGCGGGCGATGAGCGCGCCCCGGGCCTCTTCCAGTTCCAGGGCCTCGGCCAGCCTGGGGGTGACGTCCTGGATGTACACCCCGAGCCGCCCGCGGCGCACCTGGCCGTGCTCGATGATCTGTTGGGAAAGGGCCTTGACCATGTCCACGGGGATGGCGAAGCCAATGCCCACGTTGCCCCCATTGGGGCCGACGATGGCGGTGTTCAGCCCCACCAGGCGCCCCTGCCAGTCGATGAGGGCACCGCCGGAATTGCCGGGATTGATGGAGGCATCGGTCTGGATGAAGTCCTCGTAGCCCTCGATGCCCAGGCCGGTGCGCCCCAGGGCGCTGACGATGCCCGAGGTGACGGTATGGCCGAGACCGAAGGGATTGCCGATGGCGATCACCAGGTCCCCCACCTCCAGGCCGTCCATCTCCCCCAGGGGGAGTTCGGTGAGGTCCGGGGCATCGATGCGCAGCACGGCGATGTCCGTCTCGGGGTCACTGCCCACCTGGCGGGCCTTGAACTGCCGGCCATCCTTGAGGGTGACAGAGACCTCGTCGGCCTGGGCGATGACGTGGTGGTTGGTGAGGATGTAGCCCTTTTCGGCGTCGATGATGACCCCGGAGCCGAGGCTGTTCTGCCGCCGCGGCGGCAGGTCGGGCAGTTCGAAGAAATGACGGAAGAAGGGATCCTGGAAGAGGGGGTGCCGGGCCTGTTCGATCTGTTTGACGGTGGAGATGTTCACCACCGCCGGCAGGGCCTTCTGGACCACGGGGGCCAGGGTGGGCTCCTTCTGCGGCGCGCCCGTGGGCCACGGCGGGGCCGCCGTGGCCGGGGCATGCAGTACCACAAAGGCAAGGATCAGGCACGCCAGCAGGCGGCGCACCGGGGCAATGGGATGCATCATGCGTCGGGTCTCCGGTCGCTTGCGTGAACCTTCGCCGGACCGGCGCCCGGGAACGCAGGGACCCATTCCCGGGGCGCGGGCCACGGCCACTGCCGCAAGGGACCATGATGGGAGAGACAAGTTCCGGCACGGGTGCCGGGTCCGCGGCATCAGCCGCCCGGCGGGGGATCGTCCTTCGGGTCTTCCAGGGGGCGCAGTTCCTCATCGAAGCCTTCACGACCGTCGCTGAAACCGCGGCCGGCGGAGAAATCGCCGCTGGGCAGTTCCAGATCCTCGTCCTTGCGCTGGAGGCTGCGCACGCCGCCGCCGAAGTGGATGCGCCACTCCAGGTCGCCGCGGGAGTCGGCCTTGGCCAGGGCCTCGGGCAGGTTGACCCGGCCGGACTTGTAGAGCTCGAACAGGGACTGATCGAAGGTCTGCATGCCCACGGAGGCCCCCTTCTCCATCACCGCCTTGATCTGGCCGATCTCCCCCTTGCGGATCAGCTCGGAGATGTAGGGGGTGTTCACCAGCACCTCCACGGCGGGCACGCGGCTGCCGTCCTTGCCCAGCACCAGGCGCTGGGAGACGATCCCCCGCAGGTTCAGGGAGAGGTCCATGAGCACCTGCTGCTTGGCCTCCGGCGGGAAGAAATTGATGATGCGGTCCAGGGCCTGGTTGGCATTCACCGCGTGCAGGGTGGTCAGGGCCAGGTGGCCGGTGTCGGCGTAGGCGATGGCGGCCTTCATGGTGTTCAGATCCCGCACCTCGCCGATCATGATCATGTCCGGGGCCTCGCGCATGGCCTCCCGCAGGGCGTTGTCGTAGGAGAGGGTGTCCAGGCCCACCTCCCGCTGCCCGATGATGGACTTCTTGTGGCTGAAGCTGTACTCGATGGGATCCTCGATGGTGAGGATGTGGCCCGTGCGGCAGCCGTTGCGGTGGTCGATCATGGAGGCCAGGGTGGTGGACTTGCCGCAGCCGGTGGAGCCCACCACCAGCACCAGGCCGTTGTCGTGCAGGGCCAGGTCCTTGAGCACGGCAGGCAGGTTCAGCTGCTCCAGGGTGGGGATCTCGCTCTTGATGAAGCGGATCACCATGGAGACCTCGCCGCGCTGCACGTAGACATTGATGCGAAAACGCCCCAGGCCCTCCACGGAAAGCCCCAGGTTCATCTCCTTGTCCCGCTCGAAGGCGGCCACCTGGCGCTCGTCCATGACGTCGTAGGCCAGTTCTTTAGCCCCCCCGGGTTGCAGGGCCTGGCGGCTGATGGGGCGCACCTCCCCCTCGATCTTGACGCAGGCGGGCGCCCCGGTGGTGAAGAACAGGTCCGAGGCGTTCTTCTGGGCCATCAGCTTGAGATAGGGCAGGAGCAGCATGGGGGCCTATCCCTTGAGCCCGGATTCCTCCGGGGTCTCCTCCATCTTCAGTTCGGCGGCGTCGTCCATGAGTCCGGGGGTCTCCCCGCGGCGGCTGTCCAGCTTGATGCGCAGGCGCAGGTCGTTGACCGAATCGGCATGGCGCAGGGCATCCTCGTAGGTGATCTCCCCGGCCTCATAGAGCTTGAACAGGGCCTGGTCGAAGGTCTGCATGCCGGCCTCGTTGGACTTGGACATGAGCTCCTTCATCTGGTGGATCTCCCCCTTGAAGATCAGGTCCGACATGAGCGGGGTGTTGATCATGATCTCCACCGCCGGGACACGACCCTTGCCGTCGGCGCGGGGGATGAGGCGCTGGGAGACCACCGCCTTGAGGTTCAGGGACAGGTCCATGAGCAGCTGCTGGCGCCGCTCCTCGGGGAAGAAGTTGATGATGCGGTCCAGGGCCTGGTTGGTGCTGTTGGCGTGCAGGGTGCTCAGGCAGAGGTGCCCCGTCTCGGCGAAGGCGATGGCATAGTCCATGGTCTCCCGGTCACGGATCTCGCCGATGAGGATCACGTCCGGGGCCTGGCGCAGGGTATTCTTCAGCGCCACATCGTAGCTCTCCGTGTCCACCCCCACCTCGCGCTGGGTCACCAGGCAGTGGCCGTGGCTGTGGACGAACTCGATGGGGTCCTCGATGGTGACGATGTGGCCGTAACTGTTGTGGTTGCGGTGGCCCACCATGGCCGCCAGGGAGGTGGATTTGCCCGAGCCGGTGCCCCCCACGAAGATCACCAGCCCGCGGCTGGTCATGGCCACCTCCTCCAGTTGCGGCGGCAGGCCCAGATCCCCCATGGCGGGGATCTCGGAGGTGATCACCCGCAGCACCATGCCGGCGCTGCCCCGCTGGGTGAAGGCGTTGACGCGGAAACGGGAGATGCCGGGCAGGCTGATGGCGAAGTTGCACTCCTGGGCGCGCTCGAACTCCGCCGCCTGGCGGTCGTTCATGATGGAGCGCACCAGCACCTGGGTGTGGGCCGGGGACAGGGGCTGGTTGGTCAGGGGGGTCATCCTGCCGTCCACCTTCATGGAGGGGGGCGCCCCCACGGTGATGAACAGGTCCGACCCCTTCTTGCTCAGCATGGTCCTGAGCAGGTCGTGCATGAAGCGTATGGCCTTGTCGCGATCCATGGGCTTTCTCTCGAGGGGGGAACCAAAGGGGCCGAACCGATATGCCGGGACCGGCCTTAGAGTGCGTCCGGATTGGCCGCCTTGCGCCGGGCCTCCTCCCGGCTCACCAGGCCCCGCTGGAGCATCTCCTTGAGCCCCTGGTCCAGGGTCTGCATGCCCACGCCCTGGCTGGTCTGGATGGCGGAATACATCTGCGCGATCTTGTTCTCGCGGATCAGGTTGCGCACGGCCGGGGTGCCCAGCATGATCTCGTGGGCGGCGCAGCGGCCGCCGCCGATGCGCTTGAGCAGGGTCTGGGCGATGACCGCCCGCAGGGACTCCGACAGCATGGCGCGGACCATGTCCTTCTCCGCCGCCGGGAACACGTCCACGATGCGGTCGATGGTCTTGGCGGCGGAGCTGGTGTGCAGGGTGCCGAAGACCAGGTGCCCCGTCTCGGCGGCGGTGAGGGCCAGGCGGATGGTCTCCAGATCCCGCATCTCCCCCACCAGGATGGTGTCCGGGTCCTCACGCAGGGCCGAGCGCAGGGCCTCGTTGAAGCCCAGGGTGTCGCGGTGCACCTCGCGCTGGTTCACCAGGCACTTCTTGGACTCGTGCACGAACTCGATGGGGTCCTCCACGGTGAGGATGTGGCCGTACTCGGTGTTGTTCTTGTGGTCGATCATGGCGGCCAGGGTGGTGGACTTGCCCGAGCCCGTGGGGCCCGTGACCAGGACGATGCCCCGGGGATATTCGGCGATCTTCTCGAAGATGCCGGGGCAGTCCAGATCCTCCAGGGTGAGGATCTTGCTGGGGATGGTGCGAAACACCGCCCCCGCTCCCCGGTTGTGGTTGAAGGCGTTGACACGAAAGCGCGCAAGGCCCGGGATCTCGAAGGAGAAGTCCGTCTCCAGGAACTCCTCGAAATCCTTGCGCTGCTTGTCGTTCATGATGTCGTAGACCATCCCATGGACCTGCTTGTGCTCCATGGGCGGCACGTTGATGCGGCGCACGTCCCCGTCCACCCGGATCATGGGGGGAAGCCCCGCCGACAGGTGCAGGTCCGAGGCACCGTTCTTCACGCTGAACGCCAGCAGCTGGGTGATGTCCATCCGTCCCCCTCGAAAGGCCCCGGGTGTTGCGTCCACCGGGACGGGGTCCCGGGTGACTTCGACTGTCGTCGACTATAGCATAGGGCTATGAACCCAATGTGCGACCGAATCCAGGCCGTTCTGGACCGCATCGCCGAGGCCGCCCGGCGTCACGGGCGGGACCCGGGCGAGGTGCGGTTGCTGGCGGTGAGCAAGACCCGTCCCGCCGAGGACATCCGGGCGGCCCTGGCCTGCGGACAGCGGGCCTTTGGCGAGAACTACGCCTCGGAGCTGGAGGAGAAATCCACCCCCCTGGCCGATGCCGGACCCGAATGGCACTTCATCGGCCCGGTGCAGGGCAACAAGACCCGGCTCATCGCCGGGGTGGCGGACTGGGTCCACTCCCTGGACCGGGAGCGCATCGCCCGCCGCCTGGACGCGCAGCGCCCGGCGCAGCGCGGTCCCCTCCAGGTCTGCCTGCAGGTGAACATCAGCGGCGAGGACAGCAAGTCCGGGGTGGACCCGGCGGACCTCCCCGCCCTGGCGGAACAGGTGGCCGGTCTCGGGCAACTGCGCCTGCGGGGGCTCATGGCCATCCCCGCCCCCAGCGACGACTTCGACCAGCAGCGCCGCACCTTCGCCCGCCTGCGCACCCTGCAGGAGGATCTGATGCGTCGCGGCCATCCCCTGGACACCCTGTCCATGGGCATGAGCGCCGACCTGGAGGCGGCGGTGGCCGAGGGGGCCACCATCGTGCGCATCGGCACGGCCCTGTTCGGCCCCCGCCGCCTCCAGGTCGGCGAGGGGG
>NZ_NRSK01000020.1 GCF_016584115.1 Ectothiorhodospira mobilis | reverse complement strand
CCCCACCGCCAGGGCCCCGCCGGAGCCCCCCTCGCCCACCACGGTGCAGACGATGGGGGTGCGCAGCCGGGACATCTCCATGAGGTTACGGGCGATGGCCTCGCTCTGGCCCCGTTCCTCGGCCCCCACGCCGGGGTAGGCCCCGGGGGTGTCGATGAAGGTGATGATGGGTAAGCCGAAGCGCTCCGCCGTCTGCATCAGCCGCAGGGCCTTGCGGTAGCCCTCGGGGCGGGGCATGCCGAAGTTGCGGTGGATCTTCTCGCGGGTGTCCCGCCCCTTCTGATGGCCGATGACCATCACCGGCTTGCCGGCCAGGCGCCCCACCCCGCCGACGATGGCGGGATCATCGGCAAAGGCCCGGTCGCCGTGGAGCTCCTCGAAGTCCGTGAGCATGTGCTCCACGTAGTCCAGGGTGTACGGCCGCCGCGGATGGCGCGCCAGCTGGGCCACCTGCCAGGCCGACAGCTTGGAGAAGATGGACTCGGTGAGGCTCTTGCACTTGGCCTCCAGGCGGTTGATCTCGTCCTGGATGTTCACCTCGGCGTCGTCGCTGACGCGGCGAAGCTCTTCGATCTTCGCCTCCAGCTCGGCGATGGGCTGCTCGAAATCAAGGAAGTCCGGGTTCATCGGTCGCCGTCGGTTCGGTTGCTCGGAACCGGCCATTGTACACGGGGCGCCGGCGCAGAAAAGTGCCTCACGGATAGCGCACCCGCACCCCGTCCTCCCCCAGCAGTTCCCTGAGGCCGTGGAGGAGTTCCTCGCTGGGGCGCACCTGCCAACCCTCGCCGAAACGCAGCCGGGCCCGGGCCTGGGGGTTGCAGTAGTCCAGGACCACGGCGCAGTTGCCGTTGCGGTGGGGTTCCAGATGGGTGCGCAGGTGCTGTGCCAGCTCCGGCGTGGCGTTGCCGTTCACGGTCAGGTCCAGGCGCCGGGCAAAGTGCTCCCGGGCCTGATCCAGGTCCATGAGCTGGCGGCAGCGCAGGCGCACGCCGCCGCTGAACTCGTCGATGGCGGCGCCCCCCTCCACCACCAGCAGGCGGTCCTTCACCAGGAGATGGCGGTAGCGCTGGTAGTCGTCACCGAACAGGGCCACCTCCACGCGGCCGCTGCGGTCGTCCAGGGTGAGGAAGGCCATGCGCCCGGACTGTCCGTTGCGGGTGCGGATGGCCACCATCAGGCCGGCCACCACCACCGTCTGCTCCCGGGGGCGGCCCCGCCCCGGCGGGGCGTTGCCGCCGTCCTGGCCGTTGTCCCCGGACAGGTCCGCCAGGAGGTCGGCGATGCGTTTTTTCGTCATCTGCGCCAGTTCCTGCTCGTAGCGCAGGATGGGGTGGCCGGTGAGATAGAGCCCCAGGGTCTCCTTCTCCGCCAGCAGGCGGCTCTCCTCGTCCCATTCGGGCAGGGTCTCGGTCTCCGGGGCCTCGGCCCGGGGCGGCTCCACCACGCCGAACAGGTCCCCCTGCCCCACACTCTCATCCCGCAGGTGCTGCTCCGCCCGGGACATGGCCTGGGGCAGGCGGTGCATGAGGGTGGCCCGGTTGGGGCCGATGGAATCCAGGGCGCCGGCCCGGATCAGGGCCTCCAGGGTGCGACGGTTGATCTTCTGGGAATCGGCCCGCAGGCACAGGTCATCCAGGTCCCGGAAGGGCCCGCCCCCCGCGCGCGCCTCCAGCAGCACCTGGATGGCCGATTCCCCCACCCCCTTGATGGCCCCGAGGCCGTAGACGATGGTGCGCGGGTCGCGCACGGTGAACTCGTGGCTGGAGGCGTTCACGTCCGGCGGGATCACCTCCAGGTCCATGGAACGGCACTCATCGATGAGATGGACGATCTTGTCCGTGTGGTCCATGTCCGCTGAGAGCACCGCCGCCATGAAGGCCGCCGGGTAATGGCACTTGAGCCAGGCGGTCTGGTAGGACAGCAGGGCATAGGCCGCGGAGTGGGACTTGTTGAATCCATACCCCGCGAACTTCTCCATAAGGTCGAAGATGTAGGTGGCCGTGGCCTCCTCCACCCCCTGTTCCAGGGCCCCCTTGAGGAAGATCTCCCGCTGCTTGGCCATCTCCTCGGGCTTTTTCTTGCCCATGGCCCGGCGCAGCAGGTCGGCGCCCCCCAGGCTGTAGCCCGCCAGCACCTGGGCGATCTGCATCACCTGTTCCTGGTAGAGGATGACGCCGTGGGTGGGCCGCAGGATGGGCTCCAGGGCGGGATGGGGATAGTGCACCTCGGCCCGGCCGTGCTTGCGGTTGATGTAGTCGTCCACCATCCCCGACTGCAGCGGCCCGGGGCGGTACAGGGCCACCAGGGCGATGATGTCCTCGAAGTCATCCGGCTGCAGGCGCTTGATCAGGTCCTTCATGCCCCGGGATTCCAGCTGGAAGACGGCGGTGGTCTCCTGGCGCTTGAGCAGGGCGAAGGTGTCCGGGTCGTCCAGGGGGATGGCGTTGATGTCCGGGATCTGACCGGTGGCGGCCCCGATGTTGGCCACCGCCCAGTCGATGATGGTGAGGGTGCGCAGGCCCAGGAAGTCGAACTTCACCAGGCCGATGGCCTCCACGTCGTCCTTGTCGAACTGGGTCACCACCCCCTGGCCGCCGGGCTCGCAGAACAGGGGCGAGAAGTCCGTGAGGCGGGTGGGGGCGATGACCACCCCGCCGGCGTGCTTGCCGGCGTTGCGGGTCACCCCCTCCAGCTTGCGCGCCAGGTCGATGAGGGTGCGCACCTCCTCGTCGTCCTCGTAGCTCTGGCGCAGGTCCTCCTCCTGTTCCAGGGCCTTGTCCAGGGTCATCCCCAGCTCCATGGGGATCTGCTTGGCGATGCGGTCCACGAAGCCGTAGGGATGCCCCAGGACACGGCCCACGTCGCGCACCACCGCCTTGGCGGCCATGGTGCCGTAGGTGATGATCTGGGAGACCTTCTCCCGGCCATAGCGCTCGGCCACGTACTCGATGACCCGGTCCCGCTTCTCCATGCAGAAGTCCACGTCGAAGTCGGGCATGGAGACGCGTTCGGGGTTGAGGAAGCGCTCGAACAGGAGCTCGTAGCGCAGGGGGTCCAGGTCGGTGATCTTGAGGGCGAAGGCCACCAGGGACCCGGCGCCGGAACCCCGCCCCGGACCCACCGGCACGCCGTTGTCCTTGGCCCAGCGGATGAAGTCGGCCACGATGAGGAAGTAGCCGGGGAATCCCATCTGGCAGATGACGTCCAGTTCCCGTTCCAGGCGCTCGCGGTAGGGGCGGGCCCGTTCCTCCCGCGCCGGGGTGTCCTCGGGGATGAGGACCCGCAGGCGTTCCTCCAGCCCCTCCCGGGACTGGCTGCGGAAATAATCGTCGGTGGTCATGCCCTCGGGGATGGGGAACTGCGGCAGGTGGTTCTCCCCCAGGGTCAGGGTCAGGTTGCAGCGGCGGGCGATCTCCACCGTGTTCTCCAGGGCCTCCGGGATGTCCTGGAACAGGTCCTGCATCTCCTGGGGCGTGCGCAGGTACTGCTGGCGGCTGTAGAGCCGCGGGCGGCGCTCGTCGTCCAGCACCCGGCCCTCGTGGATGCAGACCCGGGCCTCGTGGGCGTCGAAGTCCTCCGCTCGCAAAAAGCGCACGTCATTGGTGGCCACCACCGGCAGGCCCATGCGCGTCGCCAGCTCCACGGCGCCATGGAGGTAGTCCTCCTCCCCTTCCCGGCCGGTGCGCACCAGTTCCAGGTAGAAGCGGTCCGGGAACAGGGCCGACCAGTGGGCACAGGATTCCATGGCCGCCTCGTCGTGGCGGGCGAGCAGGAGACGGCCCACCTCCCCCTCGCGCCCGCCGGAGAGGGCGATCAGGCCGCGGCAGATCTCCGGCGTGAACCAGTCCCGCTGCAGCACCGGGCTGCCACTGTCCTGGCCCTCCAGGTAGCCGCGGCTCACCAGCCGGGTGAGGTTCCGGTAGCCCTCGTCATCCTGGCACAGCAGCACCAGGCGGGTGGGCGGGTCCGTGGGCTGCTGCGCCGTCACCCGCACATCCACCCCCGTGATGGGCTTCAGGCCGGCCCCCAGGGCGGCCTTGTGGAATTTCACCATGGCGAACAGGTTGTCCTGGTCGGTGACGGCGCAGGCGGGCATCCCCGCCGCCTGGCAGGCCTCCACCAGGGGACTGACCCGGACCAGGCCATCCACCAGGGAGAACTCGGAATGCACGTGCAGGTGTACGAATCGGGGGGTCATGGATCCAGGGATCGGCTTGCGGGGCCATCAGGGAGGCGGGGATTGTCGCCCGTCTTCCGGGCCGACTCAAATCCTCCCGGACGGACGTTGCACAGGGGACGGCCGGACCTCCCGCCGATGCCGGGGAAGCCGCCGTGCCGCCGGCTCACCCCGGTGCGGCGGCGCGCACCGGGGCAAAGCTTTGGCGATGGCAGGGACTGGGGCCGAGACGCGCCAGGGCCGCGCGATGGGCGGCGGTGGGATAGCCCTTGTGTCCCGCCAGGCCGTAACCGGGGTAGCGGGCATCCAGTTCCACCATGAGGCGGTCCCGGTGCACCTTGGCGAGGATGGAGGCGGCGCCGATGGCGGCCACGCGCCGGTCCCCGCCCACCACGGCACGGGCCGTGCAGGGCAGTTCGGGGCAGCGATTGCCGTCCACCAGGGCCAGGGCGGGGGCGCGGTCCAGCCCCTCCACGGCCCGGCGCATGGCCAGGAAGGTGGCCTGCAGGATGTTCAGCCGGTCGATCTCCTCCGGGCTGCAGATGCCCAGGGCCCAGGCCAGGGCCGTTTCCCGGATCACCCCTTCCAGGGCCTCGCGCCGGGCGGGTGAGAGGGTCTTGGAATCGGCCACCCCGTCCACGGGGCGCTCCGGATCCAGGATCACCGCGGCGGCCACCACGGGTCCGGCCAGCGGGCCCCGGCCCGCCTCGTCCACACCGGCCACATCGGGCCGCACCAGGGCAGGATCTGTATCGGACACCACGGACGGGGCTCTCCCATGGGAAACGCAGTGGATGGATGGGATCGGCGGCCGTCGCAACGCCCGGGGGCGCCTTATGTTGACGACGGGGATCCCGTAAAATGGGCGGGAGATTCTAGCATACGGCCCGGCGCTGTCCGGCCACGCCTCTTTGGTGCACACCGATGCGTATTGAAGCCCAGGTACTGGAGCGCATTCGCGCCCTGCCGCCGGAACAGCAGGAAGAGGTGCTCGATTTCATCGAGTTCATCCGCTCCCGCAGGCCGATTCCCGCCAAGGACAGACCCATGGGCCTGTGCAAGGGGGAATTCAGGGTACCGGATGACTTCGATGCCCCCTTGCCTGATGAGGTCCTGCGCGATTTCGAGTCATGAACCTGTTGATCGATACCCACATCTTCCTGTGGTACATCACTGACGATGCACGCCTCTCCCCCGAAATCGCGCACGCCATCCGCCGACCGGAGAATCAGATCCACCTGAGCGCCGTTTCCCTTTGGGAATGTCTCGTTAAACATCAATTGGGCAAACTCCCACTGCCACAGGCCCCGGAAGCCTATCTGCCTTTGCAAAGGCAACGACATGGAATCGCTCCCCTTGATCTGGATGAAGCCAGCATCCGCCATCTGGTCAAGCTGCCCGCATTACATCGCGACCCCTTCGATCGCATGCTGATCTGCCAGGCCATTGAACACGCCCTGGTCCTGGTGACCATGGACGAGGCCATCCGCCGTTATCCGGTGACCCTATTCGAGGTGGGGAGGCAGGGATAGGGTTTCCCGCACTCTGCGTTGGAAGCGGCCAAGGCCATGCGGGGTACAGGCATCGTCCCGGAAGAGACCGGCGGTGTGGCCGCCTTATGTTGGCGATGGGGATCCCGTAAAATGGGCGCCAAAGTTTAACATACGGTCCGGCCCGCGCCGGCACCGACCCCATCCACGCTTTCCACCGGGTATTGCCCATGACCCCCATCCGATGCGCCGTCATCGGCGTCGGCTATCTTGGCCGATTCCATGCCCAGAAGTACGCCGCCGCCGATCATGCCCAACTGGTCGCCGTGGCCGACACGGACCCCGAGGCCGCCGCAAGGGTGGCGTCGGAGTGCGGCTGCCGCGCCGTCACCGACTACCGCGAACTGCTCGGGGAGGTGGACGCGGTGAGCATCGTCGTGCCCACCACGCTGCACTTCGAGGTGGCCCGGGAGTGCATCGCAAACGGGGTGCATGTCCTGGTGGAGAAACCCATCACCCGCACGGTGGAGGAGGCCGCGGAACTCAACCGCCTGGCCCGGGAAAAGAACGTGTGCCTGCAGGTGGGGCATCTGGAGCGTTTCAACGCCGCCCTCATGGAGGTGAGCCGCCGCCCCACCCCGCCCCTGTTCATCGAGTCCCACCGGCTGGCCCCCTTCAAGCCGCGCACCACGGACGTGAACGTGGTCCTGGATCTGATGATCCACGACATCGATATCATCCTGGACATGGTGCGTTCGCCGGTGAAGTCCCTGGCGGCCAGCGGGGCCCGGGTGCTCTCCGATGCCCTGGACATCGCCAACGCCCGTATCGAGTTCGAAAACGGCTGCGTGGCCAACGTCACCTCCAGCCGGGTCAGCCTCAAGAGCGAGCGCAAGATGCGGATCTTCCAGAAGAACGCCTATGTATCCATCGACTTCCAGAACCGGGGCCTGTCGGTGCACCGGCTGGGGGACCGGGAGGCCTTTCCGGGGATCCCGGAGATCACCAGCGAGAACACCGTGTTCGAGGAGGGGGACGCCCTGAAGGTGGAGATCCAGGCCTTTCTGGAGGCGGTACGCGGCGAGGCGCCGGTGATCGTCAGCGGCGAGGACGGCCAGCGGGCCCTGGAGACGGCCATCCGCATCAGCGAACTGCTGCACGGCGAGGCCCCCGTGCTGGGGCAGTCCGCGCCCTGACCCCCTTGCCCTGCGCCCCTGCGGGCAGCATTTTCCAGACGAACGACGAAGAAGGATTGCGCATGATCCCCATGGTTGACCTCAAGGCCCAGTACGCCCACCTCAAGGCGGAGATCGACACCGCCGTACAGGAGGTGCTGGCCGATACCCGTTTCATCCTGGGCCCCAATGTCCAGGCCCTGGAGTCGAAACTGGCGGCGTATCTGGGGGTGGAGCATGCCGTCACCTGTGCCTCGGGCACCGATGCCCTGCACCTGGCCCTTCTGGCCGCCGGCATCGGTCCCGGGGATGAGGTGATCACCAGCGCCTTCACCTTCATCGCCACCGCCGAGGCCATCCGCTACGTGGGGGCCACGCCGGTGTTCGTGGACATCGACCCGCAGACCTTCAACATCGACCCCGAGCGGGTGGAGGCCGCCATCACCCCCCGCACCCGGGCCCTGCTGCCGGTGCACCTGTTCGGGCAGCCGGCGGACCTGCCGCGACTGTCGGAGCTGTGCCAAAACCACGGCCTGATGCTGATCGAGGACTGCGCCCAGTCCTTCGGGGCCACCCTGGACGGGCGTCAGACCGGGGCCTTTGGGGATTTCGGCTGCTTCAGCTTCTTCCCCAGCAAGAACCTGGGGGCCTTCGGCGACGGCGGCCTGGTGACGGCGCGGGACGCGGAACACGCCGCCCTGCTGCGCAACCTGCGCAACCACGGCAGTGACGTGCGCTATCACCACGACCGCATCGGCTACAACAGCCGCCTGGACGAGCTGCAGGCGGCCATCCTGCGGGTGAAACTGCCCCATGTGGATGACTTCAACGCCCGCCGCCGGGCGGTGGCCCAGCGCTACCATGCGGGCCTTGCGGACAGCGGCGCCACGCCCCCCTTCGAGGACGGCCTGGGGGTGCATGTCTTCCACCAGTACACCCTGCTGAGCGACCGCCGCGACGCCATCATGGCCGCCCTGAAGGCGGCGGAGGTGGCCTCGGCCATCTACTACCCCATCCCCCTGCACCGGCAGAAGGCCTTTGCCGACGTCACCACCGGCGTGGACCTGCCGGTGACCGATGACGTGGCCGCCCGCTGCCTGTCCCTGCCCATCCATCCCGAGCTGCCCCTGGAGACGGCGGACCGCATCGCCGCCCTGGTGCGGGAGGCGGCCCCGCGGTGAACACCCGGCCCCGGCACATCATGGTGGTGGCCGGAGAGGCCTCCGGGGATCAGCACGGGGCGGAGATGGTGCGTGCCCTGGAGCGGCTGCGCCCGGGCAACCGCTACTCGGGCATGGGCTGCGATGCCCTGGCGGCGGCGGGCATGGAGCGCATCGTGGACGCCCGGGACCTGGCGGTGGTGGGCCTGTGGGAGGTCCTGGCCCACTACCGCGACATCCGCCGCGCCCTGGACACCCTCAAGGCCCGGCTGCGGTCGGATCCACCGGACCTGCTGGTGCTGGTGGATTATGTGGAGTTCAACCTGCGCCTGGCGCGCACGGCCAAGGCCCTGGGGATCCCGGTGCTGTTCTACGTCAGCCCCCAGGTCTGGGCCTGGCGCGCGCGGCGGGTGCGGCGCATCGGCGAGGTGATCGACGCCATGGCGGTGCTGTTCCCCTTCGAGACGGACTTCTACGAACGCCACGGTATCCCGGTGCGCTACGTGGGCAATCCCCTGGTGGACACGGTGCGCCCCGGGGCCCCGCCGGAGGTGATCCGCCGGGACCTGGGACTGGATCCGGATGGGCCTGTGGTGGGCCTTTTGCCCGGCAGCCGCAGGGGGGAACTGCGCCGTCACCTGCCGGTGATGATGCAGACCTGCCGCTGGCTGCGCCGGCGTCATCCCGGGGTGCAATTCGTCCTGCCCCTGGCCCCGGGGGTGAACGTGGAACGGGACGTGACCCCCCACCTGGATCCGGACCTGGGGATCCTGCAGGTGACGGGACGCACCCACGATGTCCTGGCCGCCAGCCGGGCCCTGATCATCGCCTCGGGCACGGCCACCCTGGAGGCGGCCCTGATGGGCACCCCCATGGCCATCCTCTACCGGGTCTCCCCGCTGACCTACGCCGTGCTCAAGCGCATGCTGCTGATCCGGGACATCGGCCTGGCCAACATCGTCGCCGGCGAACGGGTGGTGCAGGAGTTCGTCCAGTCCCGGGCCCGGCCGGAGGCCATCGGGGCCGAGGTGGAGCGCCTGATCACCGATCCGGACTATCATCAGCAGGTGTGCCGGGGACTGGCCCGGGTGCGCGTGCGCCTGGGCCGCGGCGGCGCCTCGGAGAACGTGGCCCGCATGGCCCTGGAACTCATGGAGCACGGACGTCTGCTGCCGTCCGGCAACGCCTCATCCACGATCGACGGAGCATGATGGCCGCAGCCATGACCGATAGCGAACACCGCAGCCCGCGCCGCTGGACCCCCCTGATCCTGGCAGGGGGTACGATCCTGACCCTGGTGGGGGCCCTGGGCCTGCCGGGGCAATCCGCCCTGCTCTCCCTGGTGCTGTTCATCCTCCTCTTCCCCGTCACCCTCATGACCCTGCTGGTGCGCTGGTGGCCCCGGCGTCACTGCCGCACCCTGGAAGGGGCCGCCCGCTGGCGGCGGCGCCTGTACTTCGCCGCCGCCGGCTTCCTGCTGGCCGCGGCGGTGAACCTGCTGGGGGGGATGCGTTTCTTCGGCACCACCGTGGGCACCACGCTGCTCACGGCGGGGACGCTGCTGGTGCCCCCGGCCATGGTGCTCACCCTGCTGGCCTTCTCCCTGAGCCGGGACGATCCCACCGAGGAACTGCTGGAGCCCGGCGAGGTGATCCGCTTTCATGCCGAGACCCACTGGGGGGTGTTCCTGCCCTCCATCCTGCTGGCCACCCTGGCCCTGGTGCTGGCCCTGGGCCCCTTCGGTCTGGGGGGGCTGTCCATGGCGGCCATGATCTACCTGCTGCTGCTGCCCGGCCTGCTGGCCCGGGCCCTGACCACCTTCATCAACACGGAGGTGACGGTGACCGACCGCCACCTGATCACGGTCACCGGCACCCTCTGGCGGCGGCGGCGCATCATCCCCCTGAATGAGATCCAGGCGGCCGGGGTGTCCCGGGGATGGCTGGGCCGTGTGCTGCGCTACGGCAAGGTGGGGGTGATCTGCCACGACGAGAGCAGCCTGAAGATCCATGGACTGGCCGATCCCATGAAGGTCCAGGACCTGCTGGACCCCCTGCGGGAGGATCCGGAAGAGGCCGCACCGGCGGGAGGCCGGTCATGAAGGTGGAACTGCGCCTGGAGCTGGACGTGGACCTGACCCGGATCCGCCTCAAGGATCTGAAGGGGCTGGTGGAGCGCCTCTTCGCCGCCCGGGACACGCAGGCCATCCGGCGCATCCGCATCCTGGACGTGCGCCTGGGGCAGCGGGAAGGTGGCGGGGATGACGCCGCCGGCGGACGCTGATCCCCCGGATCAGCCCTCGCCCCGGCGGGGGGCGGTGCGCACGATGCCCCGGTGCTTCTCCTGACTCTCGCGGATGAACGCCACGAAGGCCGCCACCTCCGGGTGGGCCTGGGCCAGCGGGGCCACGGCCGCCAGCCCGCCTTCCCGGTCACGCCCGCGCACCAGATGCTTGAAGGCGCGGTGCAGGGCGGAGACCAGTTCCGGGGAGGCCCCACGGCGCCGGAGCCCCACCTTGTTGATGCCCACCGCCCGGGCGTAGTTGCCGGAGGCCAGGCAGTACGGCGGCAGGTCCCGGTTCAGGGCCGTGCCCATGCTGGTGAAGGCCTGATCGCCGATACGGCAGAACTGGTGCACCAGGGTGAAGCCCCCCAGCACCACCCGGTCCCCCACCTGGCAGTGGCCCGCCAGGGAGGCGGCGTTGGAGAAGACCCCATGGCTGCCCACGCGGCAGTCGTGGGCGATGTGGACATAGGCCATGATGAGGTTGTCCGAACCCACGCGGGTGCAGCCGCCCCCCTTGGGGGTGCCGCGGCTCAGGGTCACGAACTCGCGGATGATGTTGCGGTCGCCGATCTCCAGCCGGGTGGGTTCACCGGCATAACTCAGGTCCTGGGGGGCCTCCCCCAGGGAGGCGAACTGGAAGATCTGGCAGTCCTCCCCCAGCCGCGTGCCCTCGCGGATGACCACATGGGGACCGATGCGGGTGCCGCGGCCGATCTCCACATCCGGGCCGATGACCGTAAACGGCCCGATGTGCACATCCTCCCCGATCCGCGCCCCGGGATCGATCACCGCCCGGGGGTCGATCATGATTCCACGTCCTTGCCGGCGCACATGAGACTGGCGGAGGCCACCACCTCGCCGTCCACCCGGGCCTCGCCGTTGAATCGCCAGATGCCCCGCATGGTGCGCAC
The DNA here is from genome assembly GCF_016584115.1 of Ectothiorhodospira mobilis. GTDB lineage: Bacteria > Pseudomonadota > Gammaproteobacteria > Ectothiorhodospirales > Ectothiorhodospiraceae > Ectothiorhodospira > Ectothiorhodospira mobilis. The sequence continues at coordinate 40,927 of NZ_NRSK01000020.1, read as the reverse complement.
ATGCTCCACGTGCAGGTGCAGCTGGTCCCCGGGCTCCACCTGACGGCGGAAACGGGCCTCGTCGATGCCCACGAAGAGATAGAGCTGCTGCCGGTCGCCCCCCTCGCCCCGGTGTTCCTGGGTCTTGAAGGCCAGCAGACCCGTGGCCTGGGCCAGGGCCTCCAGGATGAGCACCCCGGGCATCACCGGACGGATGGGGAAATGCCCCTGGAAGTAGGGTTCGTTGAAGGAGACGTTCTTGATGCCGTCCAGGTATTCACCGGGTTTGTACTCGGTGACCCGGTCCACCATCAGGAAGGGAAAACGGTGCGGCAGGCAGCGCAGCACCTCATGAATGGTCATCTGGTCCACGGATTGTTCCTGTTCTTTTCTGGGTCGATTCGGATCGGGCTCGTGATGGATTTGCAATTGGCTTGCCAGGGAACCCCTGGCGCCTTCCGTGGGGCATGATCCAGTAACGCCCACGGCTTCCGGCCATGGGCGGGGCGGGCCTGCGCCGCGCTCAATCGCGTGCGTCCCCCTGCAGGACCCGCTCGATACGGCGGATGCGCCGAACAAGATCCCCCAGGCGGCGCAGGTGGGCCAGGCTCCGGTTCCAATCGCCGGAGGGGGCATGGGGCACCCCCGAGGAATAGACCCCCGGGGTGGGAATGGAACGGGTCACCAGGGTCATGGCGGTGACGGTGACCCCGTCGGCGATCTCCAGGTGGCCGAGGATGCCGGCGCCGCCGCCGATGGCGCAGCCCCGGCCGATACGGGCGCTGCCGGCGATGCCGACGCACCCGGCCACGGCGGTGTGGGCGCCGATGTGCACGTTGTGGGCCACCTGCACCTGATTGTCCAGCTTGACGCCGTCCTCGATGACGGTGTCCTCCAGGGCCCCCCGGTCGATGGTGGTGTTGGCCCCCACCTCCACATCGTCGCCGATGCGCACCCCGCCCACCTGGGGCACGCGCACCCAGGCCTCGCCGTCCCGGGCGAAGCCGAAGCCATCAGCGCCGATGACGGCCCCCGGCTGGATCAGGGCGCGGCGGCCCACCACCACGCCACGGCCCAGGGTGACCCGCGCCTCGAGGCGGGAGTCCGCCCCCACGCGGCTGCCCGGTTCCAGGACACAGCCGGGGCCGAGGACGACACACTCCCCCAGTTCGCAGCCCGCCCCCACCACACAATGGGGACCCACGGCGGCGGAGGGATGCAGCCGGGCCCCGGGATCCACGTGGGCGGAGGGATGGATCCCCGGCGCAGGCTCCGGCGGCGGGTGCAGCAGGCGCGCGGCACGGGCGAAACCCAGGTGGGGATCGTCGCACACCAGGGCGGGGACAGGGCACAGGGGCAGATCCTCCGCCCCCAGGATCACCAGGCCGGCCCGTGTTCCCTCCAGGGCCTGGCGATAGCGCCCCCGGGAGACGAAGGCCACCTGTCCGGGTCCGGCGCGCTCCAGGGGGGCCACGGACTCCACATGGGCCTGGGGATCCCCGCCGTGGAGCACACCACCCACATGCCCGGCCAGGGTCTGCAGGGTGAAACCCATGCCGCCCCGGGCCTTATCCGCCGGAGGATTCGTGCCGGCGGCGCAGTTCCTCCAGGACCCGGCCGGTGATGTCCACCCCGTCGCTGGCATAGACCACGGTGCGTTCGGTCACCACCAGGTCCAGTTCGTCCCGCTGGGCGATGTCCAGGATCACCGACTGCACCAGGCGCTGCACCCGGGCCAGCTCCTCATTACGCCGGGAGTTGAGATCCTCCTGGAACATCTCCTGATTATGCTGGAACTCCCGGGAACGGTTGCGGAATTCCCGCTGCAGCTCGGAACGCTCATCGCTGCCCATGATCTCCGCATCCCGCTCCAGGCGCTGCTGCATCTCCCGCAGGGCATCCCGTTCGGCCACCAGCTCCGACTCCCGCGGGGAGAATTCCCGTTCCAGCTGCTTGAACAGGGCCTCCGTCTGGGGGGACTGTTCCATCACCCGGCTGATGTTGACGAAGGCCACCGCATCGGCGGCCAGGGTCACGGCGGGGACCGCCAGCAGGATCATAAGCCTCAGTGCGTAACCCAGTGGACGGATATGCCTCTTCAATGTCTTTCTCCAGATGCTGCCCACCGTGGGCGGTGTCTTGGATCGGGATGCGGCCGTGGCTAGAACGAAGCGCCGATGTTGAACTGGAAGGTCTGCAGCTCATCATCGGGCTTGTCATTTAACGCTTCGGCCAGACTGAATGTCAACGCGCCCACCGGCGAGAGCCAGGTCCAGCCCACCCCGGTGGAGAAACGGATCTCACCGGCCTCGAAGTCTTCGTAGGTGGGATAGACCTGGCCGGCGTCCAGGAAGACGCTCATGCGCATGTTGTCCGCCTCCTGCATGAAGGGGGGCGGAAAGATGAGTTCGGCGCCCCCCAGGAGGCGGAAATTGCCGCCATAGGGATCCCCCTCGCTGTCCCGGGTGCCCGGGGCCCCCAGGGTGTAGTCCTCGAAACCCCGCACGGAGCGGTAGCCCCCGGCGAAGTATTTCTCGAAGAAGGGCAGATCCGAGGTGTCGCCATAGGCATCCCCGTAGGCCACCTCCCCGGAGAGTCTCAGGACCAGGCGCTCGCGCAGGGGCAGATAATGCTGGTTGCGGTAGCTGAGCTTGTAGTACTCCAGATCGCTCCCGGGCAGGGACAGATCCAGACCGAGCCGCTGCAGGTTACCCTTTTCGGCGAAGACCGTGCGGTTGCGGGTGTCGTGACTCAGGCTGGCCCCCAGGGTGTAGAGCTGGTAGTCGTTGCCCTCCCGGTCCAGGTAGTCGAAGATCTCGTCCGGGGTGTAGTCGGAGGTGATCACATCCACCCCCTCGATCCCCGGGGTGATGCGGAAGGTGTCGTATTCCGTCAGGGGTATGCCGTAGGTGACGTCGGCGCCGAAACGGTCCGAGGAATAGCGGGAGATGTCCGCCTCGTAGGCGTCCGTCTCCCGGTAATAGAGATTGAACCCGCGGCTGATGCCGTCGAGGGTGTAGTACGGGTTCATGTAGGACAGGCTGTAGACGGTGTTCACCTGGCTGTTGTTCAGGGTGACGGACACGCGATTGCCCGAACCCAGGAAATTGTCCTCCGAAAGGCTCAGGTTGAGCAGCACACCGTCGCTCTGGGAGTACCCGGCACCGATCATGAAGTTGCCCGAGAGGCGCTCCTCCACAGTGACGTCCAGATCCACCTGATTGGCCGATCCCGGCACGCGCCGGGTCTCCACGTTCACATCCTGGATGTAGGGCAGACGCTGCAGGCGCACCCGGGAACGTTCCACCCGCGAGGCGTCGTACCAGCCGGCCTCCATCTGGCGCATCTCCCGGCGCAGGACCTCATCCCGGGTGCGCTCGTTGCCATGGAAGTGGATGCGGCGCACATAGACCCGCTGCCCCGGGTCCACGAAGAAGGTCAGGTCCACCTCGCCGTTGTCCTCGTCCACCTCGGGGATGGGATTGACGTTGGCGAAGGCATAGCCCTCATCCCCCAGGCGGCGGGTCAGGGCCTCGGCGGATTCGGTCACCCGGCGGCGGGAGAAGATGTCCCCGGCCTCCACCTGCAGCAATTCCCGCAGCTCATCCGCGTCCACGATGAGTTCCCCGGCCAGCTTCACCCCGCGGATGCGGTACTGCTCGCCCTCTTGTACGTTGATGGTGACGTAGAGATCCTTGAAGTCGGGGGTGAGGGTGACCTGGGTGGAATCCAGGTTGAAGTTGAGAAACCCCGAGTCCAGGTACAGGGAGCGCAGGCGCTCCAGATCCCCCGAGAGACGTTGCTTGGAATACTGGTCCCGCCGGCTGAAGGGGTTGTACCAGGGGGCGTTGCCCGATTCGAAACGGTCCAGGATGGTCTCGTCCGAATAGGTCTCATTGCCCACCACCCGGATGTCCCGGATGCGGGCCACCTGGCCCTCGGCGATGTCAATGATCACGTCCACCCGGTTGCGTTCCAGGGGTTCCACCTGCACGTCCACCTGGACGTTGTACTTGCCCCGGGCGAAGTACTGCTGCAGCAGTTCGTTCTCCAGGCGCTCCAGCACGCCACGGTTGAACACCCGCCCCCGGTCCAGCCCCACCTGCCGCAGGGCCTCCTCCAGTTGTTCGGTCTTGATGTCCCGGTTGCCGCTGATGCGGATCTCGTTGATGGCCGGCCGTTCCTCCACGCGCACCACCAGGGTGTCGTCGCGTCTGGAGAGGCGCACGTCGGAGAAGAATCCGGTCTCGTACAGGGTCTGGATCACCTGCGGGCTGCGGCCGGGATCGAAGGCATCCCCCACCTCCAGGGGCAGGTAGCTGTAGACCGTGCCGGGGGTGATGCGCTCGAGCCCCTCCACCCGGATGTCGCCGATGATGAAGCGTCCTTCCTCTTCGGCGTGCAGGGAGGCGGGGGCCGCAATGGACAGGACCAGGCCCGCGCCTGCGATGAGTCGTTGCACCTCAGGGAGCATTCAGTTTCAACCCAGGATTCGCATGAAGTCGTTGTAGAGGGCCAGGGTCATGAGCATGGCGATCAGCGCCAGGCCGATGCGCTGCCCGACGGCCTCCACGGTCTCGGACACCGGGCTGCCCTTGACCAGTTCCACCGCGTAGTACAACAGATGGCCACCATCCAGCACGGGGATGGGCATGAGGTTGATGATGCCCAGGCTCAGGCTCACCAGGCCGAGAAAACCGAGAAAGGCGGTCACCCCGATGAGGGCGCTGGTCCCGGCGTACTCGGCGATGCTCACGGGGCCGGCGATGTTGCTCAGGGCGGCGTCCCCGGTGATCAGCCGCGCCATGACCCGCAGGGTCAGGGCGGACATCTCCCAGGTACGCTCCAGCCCCAGCCACACGGCGGTGAAGGGATCGTGACGGATCACCACCCGCATGGCCTCTGCCGCCGCCTGGTCCACCCGGGGGTAGGCGCCGATGCGGCCCACGCTGCCGCCCTCCTCCATCACCGCATCGGTATGCAGGGTCACGCCGAGTTCGCGGCCATCGCGCAGGATGCGCAGGCGCAGGTCCCGGTCCGGCCGGGACTGGACATAGGCCACCCAGTCGTTCCAGTCCTGGATGGGTTGACCATCCGCCTCCAGGATGCGGTCCCCCGGGCGCAGGCCGGCGCGGGCCGCCGCGCCGTCCTCCACCAGCTCCCCCAGCACCGGCTCGGACCAGGGGCGCCAGGGGCGGATGCCCAGCTTGTCCAGCACCGAACCCTCGCCGGAGAGCAGATGCCGGCGTCCGTCCAGGTCCAGCCTCCGCACCGCCTCGGCGCCATCCCCGGTGCGCACCCGCAGCGCCAGGGAACCGCCGTCCATGCCCTCATCCAGCAGGGCCACGGCGGCCTGCTCCCAGGTGCGCACCCGGGTATCCCCCACGGCCAGCAGCTCGTCCCGGGGGGCCAGATCCGCAGCGGCGGCCACGGTCGCAGGCTCCACCGCCCCCACCACGGGCTTCACGCCGCTCACCCCCAGGCTGTACATGAGGGCGAAGGCGGCGATGGCGAAAAGGAAATTGGCCATGGGCCCCGCCGCCACGATGGCGATGCGACGGCCCACGGTCTGGCGGTTGAAGGCCCGGTGGCGTTCCCCCTCCGGCACCGGGTCCTCGCGTTCGTCCAGCATCTTCACGTACCCCCCCAGGGGGATCGAACCGAGGACGTACTCGGTATCGTCGCGGCCGGCCACGCGCCGCCACAGGGGGCGGCCGAACCCCACGGAGAAGCGCAGCACCTTGACGCCGCAACGCCGCGCCACCCAGTAGTGGCCAAACTCGTGCACGGTGACGAGGATGCCGATGGCCACCACGAAGGCGGCGATGCTCACCAACAGACTCATCCCCGCCCCGCGCCGCCGATGCGGGTCACGGCCTCACCCGCCGCCTCCCGGGCGGCCCGGTCCGCCTCCAGGATCTGCGCCAGTTCCAGGGCGTCCCCCCGGGGGATCGCCTCCAGGGCCGCCTCGATCACCCGGGGGATGTCGGTGAAGCGGACGCGGGCCTGCAGGAAGGCCTCCACCGCCACCTCGTTGGCGGCGTTGAGGATGGCGGTGGCGGTGCCGCCGGCACGGAAGGCCTCATAGGCCAGCCGCAGGCAGGGGAAGCGCCCCATGTCCGGGGCCTCGAAGTCCAGCCGCCCCACCCGCACGATGTCCAGGGGGTCCACCCCGGAGTGGATGCGCTCGGGCCAGGCCAGGGCGTGGGCGATGGGGGTGCGCATGTCCGGATTGCCCAGCTGTGCCAGCACGGAGCCGTCGCTGTAGGACACCATGGAGTGGATGACGCTCTGGGGGTGCAGCACCACCTCCACCTTGTCGGGGGTGGTGTCGAACAGCCAGCAGGCCTCGATCAGCTCCAGCCCCTTGTTCATCATGGAGGCGGAATCCACGGAGATCTTGCGCCCCATCACCCAGTTGGGATGGGCGCAGGCCTGCTCCGGCGTCACCGCCTCCAGATCCTCGGCGGCGTAGTCGCGGAAGGGGCCGCCGGAGGCGGTGAGCAGGATGCGCTCCACCCCCACCCGGTCCAGACCGTCGCCGAAGTCCCGGGGCATGCACTGGAAGATGGCGTTGTGCTCGCTGTCGATGGGGAGCAGCTCGGCGCCGCTTTTGCGGATCTCGTCCATGAACAGGCGGCCCGACATCACCAGGGCCTCCTTGTTGGCCAGCAGCACCCGCTTGCCGGCCCGGGCCGCCGCCAGGGAGGGCAGCAACCCGGCGCCGCCGACGATGGCGGCCATGACGCAGTGGGTCTGGGGCAGCCGCGCCACCTCCTCCAGGGCATCAGGGCCGGCCATGGGCCGGGTCTGCAGACCGGCCTCCCGCAGCGCGGCAGCCAGCTCCCCTTCGCGGGCCGGATCGGCCACCACGGCAAATTCCGGGGCATGGACCCGGCACTGGGCCACCAGCCGTTCCACGTTGGCGTGGGCCGTGAGGGCCACAACCCGGTAGCGCCCGGGGTGCCGGGCCACCACGTCCAGGGTATTGACCCCGATGGTGCCGGTGGCGCCCAGGACGGTGATGCCCATGGGGGTAGCGCTCATGTGAATCCTCTTCCGGTGTTCAAGCGGTCGTTGGGATTGCCGTGCCTGTGCCCCGGGCTCCCTGGCGGGCCATCGTGAAGGCGCTATCTTGCCACAAATCCGCCCCAGATCAGACCGGCCAGAAAGATGGGCGCAGCGGCGGTGAGGCTGTCGATGCGATCCAGGATGCCGCCATGACCGGGCAGCAGGGTACCGCTGTCCTTGGCCCCCGCCTCCCGTTTCAGCACGCTCTCGAAAAGATCCCCGGCCACGGAGGCCAGCACCGTGACCAGGCACAGGAGCACGAAATAGACCCCCGGACCCGGCGTGATCTCCAGGGCCCACATCCCCAGCAGGGCCAGGGGCAGGGTCCCCAGGACGGCCCCCAGCAGACCCTCCCGGGTCTTGCCGGGACTGATCTCGGGGGCCAGGCGCGTGCGGCCGAAGCGCCGTCCGGTGAAATAGGCGGCGGTATCGGCGCTGGCGGTGAGCAGGATGAGATAGAGCACCAGCAGGGGCTGGACCTGATGGAGCCAGACCAGGGCGAGCCAGGCGGGGATCAGGGTCAGCCCCCCGGCCAGGGCGAACAGCAGGGGACGCCGGGGGCCCTGCAGGAGGGGATGCCCGGGATGGTAGACGGTCAGTCCCGCCACCACCAGCGGCCACCAGAGGACCGCCAGGGCCACGGGCCAGATCAGACCCTGGACGAACACCGACTGGGCGCAACCCAGGGCCACCGCCCCCAGGGCGGTGACATAGAGTCCCCGCTGGGCACGGCCCTCCAGACCGCACAGGCGACCCCATTCCCATGCCCCCAGGAGGATCACCCCCAGCATGGCGGCGGCGAAGGCCACCCCCGGCAACCAGAGCACCCCGGCCACCAGCCCGGCGGCCAGGAGCACGGCGGTGATCACCCGCTGCCTAAGCATCCCCGTTCCCCGCGATCTGTTCCTGGATATGACCAAACCGGCGCTGCCGGCCGGCGAAGAAGGCAAAGGCCCGGTCCAGTTCGGCCTCTTCGAAATCGGGCCAGAGGATGTCGGAGAAGTAGAGCTCGGTATAGGCCAGTTGCCAGAGGAGGAAGTTGCTGATGCGCTTCTCCCCCCCCGTGCGGATGAAGAGATCGGGGTCCGGCAGGTCCGCCGTGGCCAGCTGCACATCCATCACTTCAGGGGTGATCGCCTCCGGCTCCAGGGCGCCGCTGCGCACCTGCTCGGCCAGACGCCGGGCGGCCTGGGTGATGTCCCAGCGTCCGCCGTAGCTCACCGCCACCACCAGATCCATGTGATCGTTGTCCGCGGTGCGCGCCTCGGCCTCGGCCATGCGTGCCTGCAGACGTTCGGAGAACGCACCCCGGTCACCGATGAAGCGCAGGCGGATGCCCTTCTCCACCAGCTCGGGCACCTCCCGTCCAATGGAGCCCACGAACAGGTCCATGAGGGTGCCCACCTCCTGACGCGGACGCCGCCAGTTCTCGCTGCTGAAGGCGAACAGGGTCAGCGTCTGCACGCCGCGGGCGGCACAGGCGCGCACGGCCGTGCGCGCCGCCTTCACCCCCTGGCGGTGTCCTTCGGTGCGCGGCCGCATGCGGGCCCGGGCCCAGCGCCCGTTGCCATCCATGATGATGGCCACGTGCCGGGGTACGCCTTCGAAGCTGGAGGAGAATTCTGTCACTGCCGGGACTGCGCCGCGCCGTTCAGACAGCCATCAGTTCCTTTTCCTTTTCGGCCAGGACCTTGTCCACCTCGGCCACGTACTGGTCCGTCAGCTTCTGGATCTCGTCCTGCCCCTTGCGCTCATCGTCCTCCGAAAGGGTCTTGTCCTTGAGCATGGACTTGAGTTCACCGTTGGCATCGCGGCGGATATTGCGGATGGCCACGCGGGCATTCTCCGCCTCGTGGCGCACCACCTTCACCAGCTCCCTGCGGCGCTCCTCGGTGAGGGCGGGCATGGGTACACGGATAACGGTCCCCGCGGTGGCCGGATTGAGACCCAGATCGGAATTCATGATGGCCTTCTCCACCTTGCCCACCATATCCCGCTCCCAGGGGGTCACGGTGAGGGTGCGGGCATCCTCCACGTTGACACTGGCCACCCGGTGGATGGGCACCTCGCTGCCGTAGTACTCCACATGGATATGGTCCAGCAGGCTGGTGTGGGCACGGCCGGTGCGGATCTTGGCCATCTCCTGGCGCAGGGACTCGATACTCTTGCCCATGCGCGTGGCGGCGTCTTTCTTGATGGTATCCAGCATGTGGCGCTAACCTCTCTCGACCAGGGTCCCCACGCGCTCTCCCATAACCAGGCGCAGGAGTTCCCCTTCCTTGTAGATATTGATGACCCGAAGGGGCATGTCGTTGTCCCGGCACATGACGATGGCGGTGGCGTCCATCACCCCGAGGCGGTGATTCAGGACCTCGTCATAGGTGAGCCGTTCATAGCGTTTCGCTGCGGGATTCGATACCGGATCGGCATCGTAGACGCCATCCACCTTCGTGGCCTTGATCATGACGTCCGCGTTCATCTCGATGGCCCGCAGACTGGCGGCGGTGTCAGTAGTAAAGAAGGGATTGCCGGTGCCCGCGGCAAAGACCACGATCCGCCCCTTTTCCAGGTGGCGCACGGCGCGTCGGCGGATGTAGTCCTCGCACACCTGGTTGATCTTCAGGGCGGACATGACGCGGCAGAACTTGCCCACCCGTTCCAGGGCGTCCTGCATGGCCAGGCCGTTCATCACCGTGGCCAGCATCCCCATATGGTCCGCAGTCACCCGGTCCATGCCCGCCTGGGCCATGCCCGCGCCGCGGAAGATGTTGCCGCCGCCGATGACGATGGCCACCTCCACCCCCAACCGGCTCAACTCCGCCACCTCCCGGGCCACCCGGCCCAGCACCTGGGGACAGATGCCATAGTCCTGGTCCCCCATGAGGGCCTCACCACTCAGCTTCAGCAGGATGCGCTTGAAGGCGGGCCGGTTGTCGTCTGTCATGGGGTAACCTGGATGGCTGGTGGTTCGGGACCGGGGCCCGAGGGACCCCGGGGTGTCTTGCTCGGGGGCGATGCCCCGGGAGGGTCCCGAGACTCAGGACCCCTTGGCCTGGGCCATCACCTCTTCGGCGAAATTCTCGCTCTTCTTCTCGATGCCCTCGCCCACCTCGTAGCGGATGAAGCGGCGCACGCGGGCCCCGGCCTGCTCGAGGAGCTTGCCCACGGCCTGGTCCGGATCCTTGACAAAGGGCTGCCCCACCAGGGTGATCTCACTCAGGTACTTCTTGATGCGGCCGCTGATCATCTTCTCGATGATCTCGGCGGGCTTGCCGCTCTCCTCGGCCTGGGAACGGAAGATGGCCTTTTCCTTCTCCAGCAGTTCCTGGGGCACCTGGGACTCGTCCACGCACACCGGGTGGCTGGCGGCGATATGCATGGCCAGATCCCGGGCCAGGGATTCGTCGCCCCCTTCCAGCTCCACCACCACGCCGATGCGGGCGCCGTGCAGATAGTGACCGAGCACGCTGTCGGCACCCCCCACCAGTTCGAAACGGCGCACCTGGACATTCTCACCGATCTTGGCCACCAGCGCGGCCCGGGTCTCCTCCAGGGTGCCTTCCTCGCCGGACAGGGCCATGAGGGCGTCCACATCCGCCGGCTCATGGGCCAGCACCTGGTCTGCCACCTGCTGGCTGAAGGCCTGGAAGTGTTCATCCTTGGCCACGAAATCGGTCTCGCAGTTCACCTCAACGATGGCAGCGCGGTGGCCGTCCCCGGAGGCGGAGACCACGATACGGCCCTCGGCGGCCACCCGGTCCGCCTTCTTCACCGCCTTGGCGGCACCGGACTTGCGCATCTGCTCGATGGCGGCGTCCATATCCCCGCCGGCGGCGGTGAGGGCCTTCTTGCATTCCATCATGCCTGCGCCGGTGATCTCGCGCAGTTCTTTGACCATGGATGCGGAAATCTGCATTAGAAAATCACTCCTGAATGTTCGGTTTCCCCGCCGCGCCGGGGCATCCGGGCGCGACGGGGCGATTCGGCTGAAGCGCGCCTTAGGACTGGGCGGCGGGGGCAGCGGCCTCACCGGCCGGGGCCGGGGCCGCGCCCTCTTCCACTTCCACGAAGTCCTCGGCCGAGCCGGCGCGGGCCACATTACGGCCCTCATTGATGGCATCGGCAGCGGCCGTCAGGTACAACTGGATGGCGCGCATGGCATCGTCGTTGCCGGGGATGACGTAATCCACGCCGTCCGGGGAATTGTTGCTGTCCACCACGGCCACCACCGGGATACCCAGCTTGCGGGCCTCGCTGATGGCGATGCGCTCATGACCCACATCGATCACGAACATCACGTCCGGCAGGCCCGGCATGTCCTTGATGCCCCCCAGGCTGCGCTCCAGCTTCTCCATCTCCCGCACCCGCATCATGGCCTCCTTCTTGGCCAGGCGGTTGAGGGTGCCGTCCTCGTGCATGGTCTCCAGGTCCTTGAGGCGCCGGATGGACTGGCGCACCGTTTTGAAGTTGGTGAGCATGCCCCCCAGCCAGCGCTGGTTCACATAGGGCATCTTGCAGCGTTTGGCGTGCTCCACCACCTGGTCCCGGGCGGAGCGCTTGGTGCCCACGAACAGGATGGTTCCGCCATTGGCGGCCATCTTGCCCAGGTAGTTCATCGCGTCGTTGAAGCAGGGGACCGTCTTCTCGAGGTTGATGATGTGGATCTTGTTGCGGTGGCCGAAGATGTAGGGTTCCATCTTCGGGTTCCAGTACCGGGTCTGGTGGCCGAAATGGACACCGGCCTCGAGCATCTGACGCATGGTCACGTTGGCCATGAGGATTCTCCTGTATAGGGTTGGGCCTCCATGCGCCCCGCACAGCAACCCGCTGGGGGCACCCCGCTGTACGTGTCGGCGCATGTGTGGTTTCTTGGATCGAGCGTGGGCGCTCCGGTCCTGCAGTTTGCATGGAACGCGGGCGCTTTATACCATAAACGGTCTTTCACAACAAATGCATAGCGCGGCGCGCCGGGCCCGTAAACCCACCCTGCCGGCGCCTCACCGAAGGATCCCACCCCAACGATGCCCGTAACCATCAAGACCCCCGAAGAGATCGAGAAGATGCGTGTGGCCGGCCGCATGGCCGCCGAGGTCCTGGAGATGATCGAGCCCCATGTGCGCGTGGGGGTCACCACAGATGAACTGGACCGCCTCTGCCACGAGCACATCGTGAACGTGCAGAAGGCCACCCCCGCCCCCCTCCACTACCGCGGCTTCCCCCGCTCCATCTGCACCTCCCTCAACCACCAGGTGTGCCACGGCATCCCCGGGGATCGGCGGCTCAAGGACGGGGACATCCTCAATATCGACATCACCGTGATCCACGAGGGTTACCACGGCGACACCAGCCGCATGTTCATCGTGGGCAAGCCCTCGGTGAAGGCACAGCGGGTGGTGGACGTGGCCCACGAGGCCCTGTGGCGCGGCATCCACCAGGTGGCCCCCGGCGTGCGCCTGGGGGACATCGGCCACGCCATCCAGACCTATGTGGAGGCCCAGCGCTGCAGCGTGGTACGCGAATACTGTGGCCACGGCATCGGCCGCGAGTTCCACGAGGACCCGCAGGTGCTGCACTTCGGCAAGCCCGGGGAGGGTCTGGAACTGCGCCCGGGGATGACCTTCACCATCGAGCCCATGGTCAACTTGGGCAAGCGCCATACCAAGGTGCTGGCGGACGGCTGGACCGTGGTGACCAAGGACCACAGCCTGTCGGCCCAGTGGGAACACACCCTGGTGGTGACCGAGGACGGCTACGAGATCCTCACCCTGCGGCGCGACGAGCGCCCCGGCTGATGCCATGCCCCGCGTGATCCCCCTCCCCCAGGCCCTGGCACAGCGACTGGACTGGCCCGCGCGGGAGGCGGCCCTGCAGGCCACGCCCGCCCCGGACCGCCAGGCCTTCGTCCAGGTCCTGGAAGGTGTGCATGCGGCCCTGCGCTCCGCCTTCGAGGCCGGATGCCCGGTGGAGGATCTGGTGCGGGGGCGGGCCGCCGTCGTGGACCGCCTGCTGGTACAGGCCTGGTCGGCCCTGGGCCTGGGCGGCCAGGCGGACCTGGGCCTGGCCGCCGTGGGCGGCTATGGCCGCGGCGAGCTGCACCCGGGTTCGGACATCGACATCCTCATCCTCTACCGCGGCGGTGACCTGCCCACCGCCACCGAGGAGGCCCTGGTGGACCTGCTCACCTTCCTCTGGGACATCGGCCTGGAGGTGGGCCACAGCGTACGCAGCCTGGAGGACTGCACCCGCGAGGCCGAACGGGACATCACCGTGGCCACCAATCTCCTGGAATACCGCCCCCTGGCCGGCCCCGATACCCTGTTCGCCGATCTCGGGACGCACATCGCACCGGAGCGCATGTGGAACAGCCGGGCCTTCTTCGCCGCCAAGCTGGAGGAGCAGCAGGCCCGGCATCTGCGCTTCGGGGAGACCGCCTACCGCCTGGAACCCAACCTCAAGGAGAGCCCCGGCGGACTGCGGGACATCCAGATGATCGCCTGGGTCACCCGCCGCCACTTCGGCTCCGGCGACCTGGAGGAGCTGGTGGACCACGGCTTTCTCACCGGGAACGAGTGCCGCGATCTGATGGAGGGGCGCGATTTCCTGTGGCGCGTGCGTTTCGCCCTGCACCTGCTGGCGGGCCGCAAGGAGGACCGGCTGCTGTTTGACCACCAGCGCCGCCTCGCCCATCTGCTGGGTTTCAGCGACCAGGACCACAACCTGGCGGTGGAGCAGTTCATGCAGGTCTATTTCCGCACGGTCATGGGCCTGGAACGGCTCAACGAGATGCTGTTGCAGCACTTTCGCGAAGCCATCCTGCTGGAGGACGACGGCGATGAGGTGGTCCCCATCAACCGCCGCTTCCAGGCCCGCCGGGGGTTTCTGGAGATCACCCATCCCGGGGTCTTCCGCCAGTACCCACCCGCCCTGCTGGAGGCCTTCCTGCTGCTGCAGCAGCATCCCGACCTGCAGGGCATCCGTGCCTCCACCATCCGCGAGATCCGCGCCCACCGCCATCTGATCGACGACCGTTTCCGCAACGACCTGGCCTGCCGCACCCTGTTCATGGAGATCCTGCGCCAGCCCCGGGGGGTCACCCATCAGCTGCGGCGCATGAACCGCTACGGCGTACTCGCCGCCTACATCCCGGCCTTTGGCCTGATCGTGGGGCGCATGCAGTACGACCTGTTCCATGTCTACACCGTGGACGAGCATACCCTGGTGGTGATCCGCAACCTGCGGCGCATGGCCGATCCGGAACATGCGGACGAGTTGCCCGAGTGCTCGCGCATCTTCCGCCGCATCCCCAAACCGGAGCTGCTCTACCTGGCGGGGCTGTTCCACGACATCGCCAAGGGGCGCGGCGGCGACCACTCCGAGCTGGGGGCCGAGGAGGCCCGCGCCTTCTGCCTGCACCACGGCCTGCCCCCCTTCGACGCCAACCTGGTGGCCTGGCTGGTGCGTTCCCACCTGCTGCTCTCCCTCACCGCGCAGCGCCGGGACACCTCCGACCCGGAGGTGGTCATGGAATTCGCCGCCCGGGTGGGCAACCTCATGCGCCTGAACTACCTCTATCTGCTCACGGTAGCGGACATCCGCGGCACCAACCCCCAACTGTGGAACTCCTGGAAGAACTCCCTGCTGGAGAGCCTCTACACCGCCACCCGGCGCATGCTGCGCCGCGGCCTGGACAACCCACCGGACCAGGACGAGATGGTGGCGGAGGCGCAGACCCAGGCCCTGGGGATGCTGAAGGAACGGGGGGTGGACAAGGCCACGGTGCTTGCCATCTGGAACGATTTCGACAGCGACTACTTCCTGCGCCATTCGGCGGACGAGATCGCCTGGCACACCCGGGCCATCCTGGAGGCGGATGACGAGGACCTGCCCGTGGTGCAGGTACGCCAGGAGACGGCCCGGGGCAGCACGGAGATCTTCCTCTACACCGAGGACCATCCCCACCTGTTCGCCCTCACCGCCACCGCCCTTACCCAGCTGGGACTGGACATCGTGGACGCGCGCATCATCACCACCGCCAGCGGCCGCACCCTGGACACCTTCCTGGTGCTGGAGGACAGCGGCCAGCCCATCACCCAGGACTACCGCGTGCAGGAGATCGGCCGGCTGCTCAAGGAGCGCCTGAAGGAGCCCGACCGGCGTCCCGGCGCGGTGCGCCGCAACACCCCACGCCAGCTCAAGCACTTCGACGTGCCCACGGAGGTGAGCTTCGCCCCCCGCCCCCACCATCAGCGCACGGTGCTCTCGGTCACCACCTCGGACCGCCCGGGGCTGCTCTCGCGCATCGGCATCATCCTCACCGACTGCCGGGTGAAGGTGCATAACGCCAAGATCGCCACCGCCGGGGAACAGGCCGACGACATCTTCTACATCACCCACCTGGACGACACCCCCATCCAGGACCCGGAGGATCAGGCAAAGATCGCCGCGCGCCTGCGGGAGGCCCTGGATCCGCCCGCGGGCGGCGGCGAGGGCTCATGAAAACGGTCGCGCCCTTCCCCGGCGGCCCGGGCGCTGGCGTATACTCTCAGGCCTTTTGCACGGTCGCATCCCCATGAACCTGAACCCCGACCTGGACCGCCTCCAGCCCTACCCCTTCCAGCGCCTGGCCGCCCTCAAGGCCGGGATCACCCCGCCGCAGGACCGGGCCCACATCCCCCTGTCCATCGGCGAGCCCCGTCACCCGGCCCCCCAGGTGGCGGTGCAGGCCCTGCAGGGGGCCCTGGACGGGCTCTCCCGCTATCCCGTCACCCGGGGCGGGGACGCCCTGCGCGAGGCCATCGCCGCCTGGGCCGTGCGGCGCTTTCAGCTGCCGCAGACGGCCCTGGACCCAGGGCGCCATGTGCTGCCGGTGAACGGCACCCGCGAGGCCCTCTTTGCCCTGGCCCAGTGTGTGGTGGACCGCACCCGGCCGGATCCCCGGGTGCTCATGCCCAACCCCTTCTATCAGATCTATGAGGGGGCGGCCCTGCTGGCGGGGGCCCGACCCGCCTTCATGGACCTGACGGCGGACAACGGCTTCCTGCCCGATCCGGACGCGGTGGACCCGGACCTCTGGGACCAATGTCAGCTGCTGTACCTGTGCAACCCGGGCAACCCCAGCGGGGCCGTGATGGACGAGGCGGCCCTGGTGCGTCTGCTGGAGCGGGCCCACCGGCACGACTTTGTCATCGCCGCCGACGAATGCTATTCGGAGATCCACCCCCGGGACGGGACCCCGCCCCCGGGGATGCTGGGGGCGGCCCACCGGGCCGGGTACGATGGTTTTGAGCGTGTGATGGTCTTCCACAGCCTGTCCAAGCGCTCCAACCTGCCCGGTCTGCGCTCGGGCTTTGTGGCCGGCGACGCCCGCCTGGTGGAGGCCTTCCACCGCTACCGCACCTACCACGGCTGCGCCATGGCGCCCCCCGCCCAGGCTGCCAGCATCGCCGCATGGCGGGACGAGGCCCATGTGGCGGAGAATCAGGCCCTGTACGATCGCAAGTTCCGGGCGGTGCTGGAGATCCTGGACGGGGTTCTGGACCTGCAGCGCCCCCCCGCCGGTTTCTACCTCTGGGCCCCCGTGCCCGGGGACGATACCGCCTTCGCCCGGGACCTGTTCGCCCGCGAGCATGTCACCGTGTTGCCCGGCAGCTACCTCTCCCGCGAGACCCCCGGCGGCAACCCGGGGCGCGGGCGGGTGCGCATGGCCCTGGTGGCCCCCCTGGAGGACTGCGTCGAGGCGGCGCAGCGCATACGGCGTTTCCTGCAGGCCGGGGCCTGATCCGATCCCTTTCACCCTCCCTGGAGAACCACACCATGAGCGACATTCAGACCCTGATCGAAGACGCCTTCGAGCACCGCAGCGAGATCACCCCCCGGGATGCCGATCCCGTGCTGCGGGACGCCGTCCACGAGGCCATCGACATGCTGGACCGGGGCACCGCCCGGGTGGCGGAGAAGCGGGACGGCCAGTGGGTGGTCAACGAGTGGCTGAAGAAGGCGGTGCTGCTCTCCTTCCGCCTCAATGACAACCAGTTCATCAAGGGCGGCTTCACCAACTACTACGACAAGGTGGAGGCCAAGTGGGCGGACGTGAACTCCCGGGAACTGCGGGAAGGCGGTGTGCGCGTGGTGCCCCCGGCCACCGCCCGCAAGGGTTCCTACATCGCCCCCGGGGTGGTGCTCATGCCCTCCTATGTGAACATCGGCGCCTACGTGGACGCCGGCACCATGGTGGACACCTGGGCCACGGTGGGTTCCTGCGCCCAGATCGGCAAGAACGTGCACCTCTCCGGCGGCGTGGGCATCGGCGGCGTGCTGGAACCCCTGCAGGCCGCCCCCACCATCATCGAGGACAACTGCTTCATCGGCGCCCGCTCCGAGGTGGTGGAGGGGGTGATCGTGGAGGAGGGGTCGGTGATCTCCATGGGGGTCTACCTGGGCCAGAGCACCCGCATCTACGACCGGGAGCGGGACGAGATCATCTACGGGCGCATCCCCGCCGGCTCGGTGGTGGTCTCCGGCAATCTCCCCTCCAGGGACGGCAAGTACAGCCTCTACTGCGCCGTCATCGTGAAGAAGGTGGACGAGAAGACCCGTTCCAAGGTGGGCATCAACGAACTGCTGCGGGACCTATGAACTACTCCCGCCAAGCCTTTCAGGCTATGGCGTAGGCCGTGGCCGACCCCGGCGCCCCAGGGCGCCGGGAAGGGTGGCCCCGGATCAGTCCGGGCGCCCCGGGCCATGGTGGGATGAAGAGGACTGCCGGCGCCGTTCCCGCAGGGCGCGGCGCACGGCCACGATCTGCCAGGCACAGAACCCCAAAAGGACACCGGCGGTGAGCAGGCCCTTGCCCAGGACCAGGGTGGTGGTGTCGATCATGGCGGGGACCTCCGTCCAGGGGTAAAGGGGGACTTCGGTATAGCCGAAGCCGGGGGCAAAGCCGATCCCGGGCGCTCGGCGGGGTCTCGTTCCGTTCCACGTCCTGGGGGACGGGACCGTTGTTCCGTGCGGCGGGGGCTTTTGCAGCGGGACGCCGTGAATCCATCCCTGGAGGCTTGACGACCGCATCCCTGCGGTCGACACCCGCTGCAAAAGCCCCCGCCGCACAGCTCCTCCCTGGGCAGCGCGCGTGATCCCTGGCCCAGCCCTTACTCCCGGGTGAAGACCGCCATGGACTCCACATGGGCGGTATGGGGGAACATATCCATCACCCCGGCGGCCTCCAGATGGTAGCCGTGACGGTGCACCAGTTCCCCCGCATCCCGGGCCAGGGTGGCCGGGTTGCAGGAGACGTAGACCATGCGCCGCGGCCCCAGCCGGGCCAGTGACGCCAGCATCTCCCGCGCACCGGAACGCGGCGGATCCAGCAGCACCCGGTCCACCGGACCCTGCAGCCAGGGGGCATCGCTCACATCGGCCGCCAGATCGGCTGCAAAATAACGGGTGTTGCCGATACCATTTCGGACCGCATTGGCCCGCGCCCGTTCCACCATGGCGGCCTCCCCCTCCACGCCGGTGACCCGGGCCGCCCGCCGGGCCAGGGGCAGGGTGAAGTTGCCCAGGCCGCAGAACAGGTCCAGCACCTGATGATCCGCCTCCACCTGCAGCAGCTCCAGGGCCTGGGGCACCATCTTGCGGTTCACGTCCCGGTTCACCTGGATAAAATCCACCGGCGAGAAGGGGATCTCCAGACCTTCATCCGGATGGGCGAAGCACAGTTCTGCAGGGTCCCGGGGCCACAGGGGATGGATGCTTTCCGGGCCCTTGGGCTGCAGCCAGATCTGCAGGCCCGTCTCCTCGCCGAAGGCCTGCAGACGCTCCCGGTCCGCCTCCCCCAGGGGATCCAGATGGCGGAACACCAGGGCCACCCGGTCATCATCGGACACCCCCACCTCGATCTGGGGGATGCGGTCCCGGGCGCGCAGCCCCGTGAGCAGTTCACGCAGCGCCAGGATGCGCTCCCCCACCGCCGGATGCAGCACGGGGCACCCCTCCAGCACCGCCAGGTACGGACTGCCCCGCTCCCGGAATCCCACCAGCACCCCCCCCTTCTTGGGGACATGCTTCACCCCCAGCCGTGCCTTGCGCCGATAACCCCAGGCGGGTCCGGTGATGGCCGGCAACACCGCCCGGGGGGTCACCTCGCCGATGCGGGCCAGGTTGTCCATGAGCACCTGGGCCTTGGCCTGGATCTGGGCCCGGGGATCCATATGCTGCAGCACACAACCGCCGCAGACCCCGAAATGGGGGCAACGGGGACTAACCCGGTCGGGGGAAGGCTCCAGCACGGCCTCCACCCGGCCCTCGTCATAACGGCGCCGCTGGCGCAGGGGGCGGTAGGTCACCTGTTCGCCCGGCAGGACGCCGTCGATGAACACCGCCTTGCCCTCCACATGGGCCACACCCCGGCCCTCGTGGGTCAGGGAATCGATACGGGTGCGGATCGCCCCGTCGGGGGACGGGGTCTGCGGGGAATCGGTCATGGAGATGGGATCGCTTGCTGTGGGTTACACGGTGGGGCGTCGCCGGGGCGCCCCGGGTCAACCGGCGGCGGGCGCACCCCGCCAGGCGGCGAGGAAATCCTGCAGGTGCCCCCCGTCGGCCTGGGCCAGGAGCTGCGCCAGACGCGCCTCCTCCCGGGCCAGACCCTCGGGGCTCAGACGCCCGCGCAGGCGCTCGAAGCGCAGGAACACCAGGTAGGTGTTGAGCACATCCGTCTCGCAGTAATTGCGGATGCCCTGGATATCCCCGCCCTGCCAGGCGTCCCAGACACCGGCGCCGCTCATGCCCATCTTGCCGGGAAAGCCCAGCAGGGTGGCCACCTCGTCCAGGGGGGCGTTGGCCCGCATCTGGTATCCCGCCAGGACATCCATGAGGTCCACATGACGCCAGTGGAAACGGGAGAGGTAGTTGTTGTAGCGAAAGGCCCGGTCCTCGTCACCGATATCCCAGTAACGCGGGGCGGACACCCCATGGACCAGGGCGCGGTAATGCAGCACCGGCAGGTCGAAGCCACCGCCATTCCAGCTCACCAGCACGGGACAGTAGCGCTCGATGCCCTCGAAGAAACGCCCCACCAGTTCCGCCTCCCCGGACTCGGGCGTGCCCAGGGACCACACCTTGAGTTGATCGCGGGTGGCCAGGACCACGGAGATGGCCACCACCCGGTGCAGGTGATGGGCCAGGAAGTCATTGCCGGTCTTCTGTACCCGCAACTGCGACAGGGCCTTGGCCACCCCGGCGTCGTCCAGCTCCGCCATGCCGTGGATGCGCCGGCCGCCCTCGGTATCGGGGATGGTCTCGATATCGAAGACCATCACCGGTTCGCTCAGGGCCAGGCTCATGCCGGGAACACACCGGTGGAGATGTAGCGGTCCCCCCGGTCGCAGACGATGGCCACGATGACGGCATCGTTCAGCTCCCGGGCCAGGCGCAGGGCCACCGCCACGGCCCCGCCGGAGGACACCCCGGCGAAGATGCCCTCCCGCGCCGCCAGGGCGCGCATGGTCTCCTCCGCCTCGGCCTGGCTCACCTCCAGCACCGTATCCACGCGCCGGGGTTCGTAGATGCGCGGCAGGTAGGCCTGGGGCCAGCGGCGGATGCCGGGGATGCTGGACCCCTCCGCGGGCTGCACACCGACGATGCGCACCTGGGGGTTGCGCTCCTTGAGATAGCGGGACACCCCCATGATGGTGCCGGTGGTCCCCATGGAGCTGATGAAATGGGTCACGGCACCTCCGGTGTCGCGCCAGATCTCCGGGCCCGTGGTGGCATAATGGGCACCGGGGTTGTCCGGGTTGGCGAACTGATCCAGCACCCGGCCACGGCCCTCCCGTTCCATGGCCAGGGCCCGGTCCCGGGCACCTTCCATGCCCTCCTCCCGGCCCACCAGCACCAGCTCGGCACCGAAGGCCTTCATGGAGGCACGGCGCTCGGCGCTCATGTTCTCGGGCATGATCAGCACCATGCGATAACCGCGGATGGCCGCCGCCATGGCCAGGGCGATGCCGGTATTGCCGCTGGTGGCCTCAATGAGGGTGTCCCCGGGGCGGATCTCGCCCCGCGCCTCGGCCTGGCGGATCATGTGCACCGCCGCCCGGTCCTTCACCGATCCCGCGGGGTTGTTCCCCTCCAGCTTCACGAGGAGGGTATTGCCGTTCCCCACGGGCAGGCGGACAAGACGCACCAGCGGGGTATTGCCGACAAAGTCTTCCAGGGTGGGATAGGCCATCTGCATCTGCCTCGGGGCCGGCGGGGATTCGGGAGCGGGGCTGCACCAGAGCGCGGCATTTTGATGTGCCATCTAGTATATAGACTCGGGACACACGTTTCGAACCTGGGCAAGGAGGCCGGAAACCGATCCGGCACACCCGGCCCACAGGAAACGCTCCGATGGCATAATGAGAACGGCATCTCAAACTCCCCCACCGGGAACGACATGGCCCTTGCCCGCATGATCCAGCCCTTCCCCCCCCGTGGCACCGCCGCCCTCGCCGGCCTGCTGCTGGCAGGTGCCTGCCTCCACCCTGCCATGGCGCAGGAGGACTGGCCCACGGAGCAGGACTACTACATGGACCTGCCCGTGGCCCTCACCGCCACGCGGCTGCAGCAGCCCCTGCAGGAGGCGCCGGCCTCGGTGACGGTCATCGACCGGGAATGGCTGGCCCAGAGCGAGGCGCGCAACCTGACCGACATCCTGCGTCAGGTCCCCGGAATCATCGTGGGACGGGAGAACGGCAACCGGCCCATCGTCACCTACCACGCCCTGGCGGAGCAGTTCATGCGCCAGGTGCAGGTGCTGGTGGATGGCCGCTCCATCTACAACCCCACCAGCGGCGGCGCCCAGTGGCTGGAACTGGCCCTGCCGCCACAGGAGATCGAACGCATCGAGGTGATCCGCGGCCCCAACGCCGCTGCCTATGGGTCCAACTCCTTTCTCGCCATCATCAATATCATCACCCGCCATCCGGCGGAGACCCGGGGGGAGCAGGTGGTCACCCGCCTGGGCAGCAATGGCATCCGGGACCTCTACCTGCGCCATGGCGGCACCACGCAGCAAAGCGCCTATCGCCTGTCGGTATATCACCGGGAGGACGAGGGGTTTACCGGCAATCATGACGCCAGGGACAATACCGCCCTGCGCGGGCGCTTCGACTGGGATCTGGCCCCGGGGGTGACCCTCACCTCACAACTGGGACTCACCTATGCGGACAACGACTTCGGCTCCGATGCCACCCCCGAGTACCCCGAGGGGGGCTTCACACAGGATTCGGGGCACCTGCACCTGACCCTGCAGGACAACCGCGATCCCGATGCCCTGCTCAAGGTGCAGTATTTTTTCAATTTCAATAACCTCCACGACGGCTACAGCCTGGACCCCCGGCGCACCGTGGAACGGGACGCCCATTCCCGCCGCCACGACCTGGAGGTGGAGTCCCACCTCCAGGTCCGGGACGGCCTGCGTATGGTCTGGGGCGGTGGCGCCCGCCTGGACGCCTCCCGCAGCCAGGCCTACCTGGGCCATGACCGCTGGGTCCGGGACCACGTCTACCGCCTGTTCGCCAACCTGGAATGGTCCCCGGACCGGCGCTGGCTGGTCCATCTCGGCGGCATGTACGAATCCAACGAGCTCAGCGGCAGCGATCTCATGCCCCGGCTGGCCCTGGTCTACATGCCCGATGCACACCACAGCCTGCGCCTGGTGGCCACCCGGGCCCTGCGCAGCCCAAGCCAGGTGGAGAAGCGCTTCAACGAACGCCTGGCCCCGCCCCCCATGTCCGGCCTGGACCTGGAACCGGAGGCGATCCAGTCCCTCGAACTGGGCTATCACGGCCAGTGGCTCGAAGGGCGTCTGGCCAGCGACGTCAAGCTCTTCCGGGACCGATTCAGCGACCTGATCCAGATCCCCTACGACGCCGCCTACTACCGCATCGGCACCGATGGCTACTTCCGCAACGCCGGCGACATGGACCTGCGCGGCATCGAGGCAGACCTGGACTACCGCCCGTTTGCGGACCTGCGGCTGCGCGGCGGGCTCTCCCTCCTGGATGCCGACCCCCAAGACCCCGAGGCCCGGCGCCAGGCCGACTCGGTGCCGGGACACATATTCAACCTGGGGCTGCTGTACCGTTTCTCCAGCCCGTGGCGCCTTTCGGCGGAGTACTACTACTATGACGACATCCGCTGGGTGGACGATTCCCGCGGTCCTCCCACCGACGCCGGGGACGGATTCCTGGACCTGCACCTGCGCCGCCGCCTGGGACCCGAAACCCACCTGGCCGTGTCCCTCACCGACCTGCTGGCCTCGGGGTACGACACCCGCACGCCGGCCTCCCTGCCCCCGGCCAACCGGCGGGGAACCGAAGGCTATGTCAGCCTGTCCATGGAGTTCTGATCCCACCATGACCGCGGCGGCCGCCCTGCCAGCCCCGGAGCCCCGCGGGCCCCGACCGCGCGCCCCGCACACCCCCCCTGTGCAGGAAGCGGTTTCCGGGGCATGATCGGCGGACACGGACCGCCCTCCACCCATCCCGGGAAAACTGACACGGAAAGAGATGACGCAGACACGGAAAGCCTGGTTCGCCCTGTTCTTCACGGCGGCCCTCTGCCTCTTCAGCCCATCCACGCGGGCAGAGGAAGGCTTTGCCCCCTGCGGGGCGTTCCAGCGCATCCTCTTTTTGGCCAGCGACGACACGCGCCTGCACCAGGAGGTCTTCCAGGGACTGCGCAGCCGTCTGCCCCGGGAGATCCCCCTGGTCTACACCGCCCTGGGCGGTCCCGACGCCGCCCCCTGGGTGCAGAGCACCGACTGCCCCTGCTGCCTGGTGGTGACCTCCGGCACCCGCGCCCTGCAACACGCCGTGAAACGGGTCTCCCGGGCCCGGATCCTGAGCATCACCATCCCCCGGGAGGCCTACGACCGGATCATGGCGCAGGTCCCCGATTTCCGGCGTTACGCCGCCGTCTACATGGACATCCCCCTGGGGCAGCGCATCGCCATCACCCGGCGCCACCTGGCCGGCATGGAGCGCTTCGCCATCGTGCAAAGCGCCCAGGGCCCCTTCGCCGCACAGGGGGCGGACGATCCCGCTGAGGTGGTGCGCCTGGTCAGCCACGGGGAGGCCGACCTGGTGGACACCTTCACCCGCGCCGCCCGCCAGGCTGACGCCATCCTCACCCTCCCCGACCGCCGGGTCTACAACCCGCGCACCATCGTCAGCATCATGATGACCACCTACCGCCAGGGGATCCCCCTCATCGGCCATTCCGAAGCCCTGCTGCGCGCCGGTGCCCTGTTGTCCATCCACGCCCCGCCGCAGCGTCTGGGGACCGAGGCCGCCAGCCTCATCCTCCGGCCCCCGGCGGATTGGGGCGGTGTCCGCCGCCATACCCGCGAACAGGTGGTCGCCGTCAACGAGCAGGTGGCCCGGGCCCTGCGTATCCACGTGGAGCGGCCCTGATGCAGGGGCGCATCCGCTACCGCATCCTGGCCCTGGCCCTCCTGCCCACCCTGGCGGTGGCGATGGCGCTGACGGTCTACTGGACGGGGGTCAAGGTGCGGGAACTGGAGGCCCAGATGATGGAGCGGGGCCACATGCTGGTGGCCTTCCTCGCCCCGGCCGCCGAATACGGCGTCATCTCCGGCAACCGCCAGTATCTGGAGGCGGTCACCGCCAAGGCCCGGGCCCAGCCCGATGTGGTGGAGGTGATCATCCGCGACCGGCGGGGCCGGCCACTCTATACCCACCGCCAGGAGATGCAGGAGCCGGACGGGGAAAACGCACTCCTGCCCTGGGTGGCGGCCCACCTGTTCGACGCCGAGGTACGCCCGTTCCGGGAGCGCATCACCCTGACGGCCCTGGATGAATACGACCTGCCCCTGCCCGACCCCATGGAAGGGGCCCTGGCGGAGGACCCAAGGCTGCTGGGCAGCGTGTCCGTGAGCCTCACCAGCCAGCCCACCCTGGTGCATCAGATCCGCTGGGTGCTGCAGAGCCTGGCCCTGATCCTGATCATCGTACTGCTCACCTGGCTGCTGGTACTGCGCTGGAGTCTGCGCCTGTCCCGGCCCCTGGAGGGGATCGCCGCCACCGTGCGCCACATCGGCCGCGGCGACCTGTCGGCCCGCAGCCGGGCCCGGGTCAGCGGGGAACTGGGGGTGCTGCAGCGGGGGATCAATGCCATGGCCGAGAGCATCGAACGCTCCCAGCGCTCCATGGCGGAGCGGGTGAACCAGGCCACCCGCAGCCTGCAGGAGAAGCTGGCGGAGATCGACGAGAAGAACCGCGCCCTCACCCGGGCCCGGGCCGAGGCCGACCTGGCCAACCGGCGCAAGTCCCAGTTCCTGGCCAGCATCAGCCACGAACTGCGCACCCCGCTGACGGCGATCCGTGGCTATATCGAGCTGCTGCGGCAGCGCAGCGACCTGGATGAACAGGTGCGCACCTGGGTCGCGGTCATCGATGAATCCAGCCAGGACACCCTCAAGCTGGTCAACGACCTGCTGGACATCTCCCGCATTGAATCCGGCAACCTGCCCCTGGAAAAGGCCCCGTTCGATCTGGAACAACTGGTGGCGGAGGTGGCCCGGGTCTGCCGTCAGGGAGGGGGGCATCAGGCCGTGGATGTGGTCGTGTACATGGACCCGGATATCCCGCAGCGGTTGGTCTCCGATGCCATGCGCATCAAGCAGGTGCTCACCAACCTGCTCAGCAATGCGGTCAAGTTCACCCGCAATGGGCGGGTGATCGTGCGCATCGGCATCCGCCCCTTCGCCCCCGCCCTGCTGCTGGAGATGGAGGTGCAGGATTTCGGCCCCGGCATCCCCGAGGACCAGCGGGAATCCATCTTCGAACCCTTTTATCAGGTGAACCGGGAGGGCAGCCGCAGGGGTACGGGCGCCGGCCTGGGACTGAGCATCACCCGCGGGCTGCTGCAGGCACTGCAGGGGGAAATCCATGTGGAGAGCCAGCCGGACGAGGGCAGCACCTTCCACCTCAACCTGCCGGTGTCCCCCGACGACACCCCGCCCCGCCCGGTGTCGCCCCCCGCCGTGGATGCGGTGTATCTCCTGATGGACGATGCCGAGGCGCTGCAGGCCTGCAGCGCCTGCCTGCGGGCCCTGGGCATCGATCACCGCCCCTGCGACTCCCTGGAAGCCTTGTTGCAGGCCCTGCAAGAAGGGCCGGAGCGCGCCCTGGCCCTGGTCTGGCCGCAGCACGGGGACCCGGGTCTGGACACGCTGCTGCGCACACAGGGCCACCGCATCCCACGGCTCATCCTCGCCGCCTTCGCCCATCTGCCCGAGGATCTGACCACGGCCCTGCGGCGCCAGGGGGCCGTGCTCATGCCCCCCATGATCTCGTCGCGCACCCTGGAGGCACACCTGCACCAGACCCTGCAGCGGCTGGCAGGGACACCGCCGACGGTCGCGGAAGCGCCCGCCAACGACCCGCCGGGCATCGACGGCTGGCGCATCCTCATCGCCGACGACAATGCGGTCAACCGCCACCTGCTGAAGACCTTCCTGCGCCGTGCCGGTGGTATCGTGGACGAGGCGGAGGATGGCCGCGAAGCGGTGACGCGCTACCGGGAGGAACCCTGCGACGCCGTACTCATGGACGTGCACATGCCGGTGCAGAACGGACCCCAGGCCCTGCAGGCCATCCGGGAGGAGGATCCGGGGGCCTTCGTCATCGCCCTCACCGCCGATGCCCGTCCCGAGTTCCGGGAATCCCTGCTGGCCATGGGCTTTGATCAGGTCCTGTCCAAGCCCATCACCCAGGCGCAGCTGCGGGCGGCCATCCGCAGCACACCCCAGGCCAACGGGGCATGGGCCCCCAAGACCGGAACGGAAGAGGGCCTGCACGATCCACAACAGGCGGTACAGGCCGCAGGGGGATGTCCAGAGCTGGCCGAGGAACTGCGCTGGCTGCTGCTGAAGGACCTGCGCTCGGCCCGGGGCGAGCTCCAGCGGCCGGACCTGCCGTTCGAGGAACTGGTGGAACTGGCCCACCGCCTCAAGGGGGCGGCCCGCTATTGCGCCGTACCGACTCTGGAGCAGTCCGCCGCCGCCCTGGAACAGGCCCTGCGGGCGGGTGAGGAGGACGTGGAGGGGCTGCGGGCGGATCTGCACACCCAGGTGCAGCGGCTGCTCCAGGCCTGGGATACCGGGGTCAGCCGCTCATGACCACGAAGGCCAGGGCGAATTCCCGCTCGTCCGAGAGGCTGAGCTCCATCTGCACCACCCCCAGGCGCCGGGCCGTTTCCTGACCCCTTCCAGACAAGCGCAGCAGGGGCTTGCCCCGGGGGTCGCTGCACACCCGGGCATCCTGCAGCCCCATATCCGCCCCCAGGCCCACCCCCAGGGCCTTGGCCGCCGCCTCCTTGGCGGCGAAGCGTCGTGCCAGCAGGGCCGCCGGGGCGGGGCTTGCACAAAAGGCGGCCCACTCCTCGGGATGCAGGATGCGGCGGGCGAAGGCCTCCCCCCGCCGCGCCAGGGCCGCCTCCACCCGGGGGATGGAGACGATATCCGTGCCCACCCCGATCAGGCGCATGCCCGGGCCGCGTCCATGCGCGCGCGCATCCCGGCCACCGCCGGTCCAAGGCCGTCGAACAGGGCCCGGGCCACGATGGCGTGGCCGATGTTGAGTTCATGCAACTCCGGGATGGCCGCCACCGGCCCCACGTTGTCGTAATCCAGGCCGTGACCGGCGTTGACCACCAGGCCCTGGTCCCGGCCATAGCGGGCGGCGTCCCGGATCTTCTCCAGCAGGGCCTGGCGCGTCTGTGCATCGGCGGCGTTGGCGTAGGCGCCGGTGTGCAGCTCCACCACCGGCGCCCCGATGCGCCGGGCGGCGTCCAGATGGGCATGCTCCGGTTCCACGAACAGGGACACCTGGATCCCCGCCCGCACCAGTTCCGCGCAGAAGGCCTTGAGATGCGCCTCCTTGCCCAGGACATCCAGCCCCCCCTCGGTGGTGAGCTCCTCGCGCCGCTCCGGCACCAGGCAACAGGCCTCGGGCCGCACATCCAGGGCGATGGCATGCATCTCCGGGGTGGGGGCCATCTCCAGGTTCATGCCGGTGCGCAGCACAGGGCGCAGGCCATAGACATCGGCATCCTGGATATGGCGCCGGTCCTCCCGCAGGTGGAGGGTGATGATGTCGGCCCCGGCGTCCTCCACCCGGCGCACCGCCTCACGCAGGTCGGGATAGGGCGTGCCCCGGGCCTGGCGGATGGTGGCCAGATGGTCGATGTTGACCCCGAGTCGCAGTGGTGTCGTTGCGGCATTCATGATGTTCGATCCGATCGCCCGCGGGCGATGAGTTGGCGTGAGACGATGGGTTTTCCTTCCAGGTGGTGTTCCAGCAGGCGGCGCAACAGGCGCTGTGCCTCCCGCTGCTGCCCGCGTCCCTGCAGGCGGTCCTGCAGCAGGGCGGCGAGGCTGTCACCGGCGATGGCATAGGGGGAATCCTCGCCGGGGGCCGCCGGCCGGGGCGGGGCCTGGGGAGGCACCACGTAGGTGACCTGGGCCTCCAGGGCCGCCGGGTCGATGAAGTCCAGCCCCTCCCCCAGCAGCCGCAGCAGGGCCAGCTCGTAGCGGCGCAGACCGGGCTCCGGCGGCATTGCGGGATCGGCCAGGCCGGTGAGGACCGCCTCGTAGGCGGCATAGAATCCGGGATCGGGCAGCTGCCGGGGCAGCAGCTTCACCGCCAGCTCGTTCACATAGAGGCCGCAGACCGCCCGCGCCCCCGTCAGGTGCAGCACCGCGGCCTCGTCGCAGCGGTTCAGGGTCTGCACCTCGCCCCGGCCGGACCAGGCCAGGTCCAGGCGCACGAAGGGCCGGGCGGTGCCCCGACCGCGGCCCCGCCCTCCCCGCAGCACCGCCGCGATGCGCCCCTCCCCGGGGGTGAGCAGTTCCAGCAGCTGGCTGCTCTCGCGGTAGGGGCGGGCGTGGAGTACATAGCCGGGGCTGCCCTGAATGCGGTTCACGGGTCCACGTCGATCCCCATGCGGCGGATACCCGCCAGGTCCGCCTGCCAGGACTCACGCACCTTCGCCCAGAGCCGGAGCATCACCCGGCGCTGCAGCAGGGCCTCCAGCTCGCGGCGCGCGCCCATGCCCACGGCCTTGATCATGCGGCCACCCTTGCCCACCACGATGGCCTTCTGGTTCTCCCGCTCCACCCAGATGACGGCGTCGATGTGCACTATATCCCCCTTCTCCTCCCAGCGCTCCACGTCCACGGAGGTGGCATAGGGCACCTCCTGGCCCAGGCGCTCCAGGAGCTGCTCGCGGATCACCTCGGCGACACGGAAGCGCTGCGGCCGGTCGGTGATCTCGTCCTCCGGGAACAGATGGGGCCCCGGCGGCAGCCGGGCCATCAGGGCCTCCACCAGCGGCTCCACGTTCACCCCCTTGAGGGCGGACAGGGGGACCACCTCGCAAAACTCCAGGCGCTGGCGCAGCCGGTCGATGAAGGGCAGCAGACGGCCCTTGTCCTTGAGCCGGTCCACCTTGTTCACCACCAGCACCAGGGGACGGCCGCAGTCCTCCAGGAGCCGGGCCATGGCCTCGTCCGCAGCCTGCCAGCGGTCCGCCTCCACCACGAAGATCACCGCGTCCACGTCGTGCAGCACCGCCTCGGCGGTGCGGTTGAGCACCTGACCCAGGAGCTTCGGGGCGTCCGGATCCATGCCGGGGGTGTCCACCAGCACCAGCTGATCCAGGCCGCGGGTGATCAGGCCGCGGATGCGGTGGCGGGTGGTCTGGGCCTTGCGGCTGGCGGCGGCGATCTTCTCCCCCACCAGGTGGTTCAGCAGGGTGGACTTACCCACGTTGGGGCGGCCGACGATGGCCACATAGCCGCAGCGGGTGTCCGCCTGCGGGGCGGGAGAGGCGGGTGGATCCTGCATGTTCATGTCTCCTCCGGAGCCGCGGCCAGGGTGTCCAGGGCCTGCTGGGCGGCGGCCTGTTCCGCCCGGCGCCGGCTGCTGCCCTCGCCCACGCACTCCAGGTCGCGCCCGGGAATGCGGCAGGCGGAGCGAAAGTGCTGGTCGTGGGGCTTGCCCGTCACCTCCAGGAGCCGGTATTCCGGGGTCTCCAGGCCCCGGCGCTGCAGCCATTCCTGCAGACGGGTCTTGGGATCCTTGAGGGACTCCGCGCTGGGCAGGTCCTGGAGGCGTTGGGCGTAGAGGGCCAGCACGAAGGCCCGGGTGGCCTCGAACCCCTCCTGGAGGTAGACGGCGCCGATCACCGCCTCCAGGGCGTCCGCCAGGATGGAGTCGCGGCGGTGGCCGCCGCTCTTGCGCTCCCCCTCCCCCAGACTGAGGACGGCCCCCATGTCCATCTCCCGGGCGATGGCCGCCAGACTGTCCTTGTTCACCAGGGCCGCCCGCAGACGGCTGAGTTCCCCCTCCGGGGCCTCGGGCCGCATCTCGTAGAGCTGCGCGGCGATGACGAAGTTGAGCACGCCATCCCCCAGAAACTCCAGGCGCTCGTTGTGCCGCGGCGCGGCGCTGCGATGGGTCAGGGCCTGGCGCAGCTCCGTGGAATCCCGCACCGGGGCGGGGAGCAGTTCAAACAGCCGTCCTGTACTCATTGGGCGAGGTGATAACTGCGGTCCACCACCACCACGGCATCCAGATTGCCCAACAGGTGGGTGCGTGTCTCGTACTGCAGGCGCAGGGTCTGGATGCCCTCCTTCTCCTCCAGGGAGATGACCTCCGGTTCCACCGAGTCCACGGAATTCACCTGGAATCCCTTGCCCAGCTCGCTGCGCAGCTGGCGGATGTTCTTGTCCCGGGCCCCGGGCCGGTCCACCACATCCTCGACGATGGACACCACCGTCCAGTTCTCGGCATAGATGGGGATGAGCCGGAAGGCCACCGTCCCCACCAGGACGATGGCCGCGATGAGGAGAAACCATTGCGTGATGCCGCCGCCGCTTTGTCTGTGCATGACTGTCACCTCTTCAGAAAGGTTGCCTGGGGATGCCGGGATCGATCCGTCCCTGCCTCACCGGATCCGATCCCCCAGCCGTTCAAGGCGCACCGTGTGCGCCACCGGGTCCCAGTTCATCCAGATGAGCATGGCCCGGCCCACCAGGCTCTGTTCGGGGACGAAGCCCCAGAACCGGCTGTCGTTGCTATTGTCCCGGTTGTCCCCCAGGACGAAATACATCCCCTCGGGGACTTTCACCTCCCCCTGGGGCGAGGGACGCCCGGGCCATTCCAGGATGCGATGCTGCACCTGCCCGAGGCGTTCCTCCAGCAAACGGGCCCCGGTCATCGCCTCCCCGGCCCCATCCCCCTCATAGCGCCCCAGGATCTCCACGGGCACCTGCTCGCCATTGATGTACAGGCGCTTGTCCCGGAAGGCCACCCGGTCCCCCGGGAGCCCCACGATGCGCTTGATGTAGTCCTCGCTGGGCCGGCGGGGGAAGCGGAACACGGCCACATCGCCGCGCGCGGGGCTTCCGGTATCCAGGATCCGGGTGTGCACCACGGGCAGGCGCAGGCCGTAGGCGAACTTGTTCACCAGGATGAAGTCCCCCACCAGCAGGGTGGGCATCATGGACCCGGAGGGGATGCGGAACGGTTCGGCCACGAAGCTGCGCAGCAGCAGCACCACCAGCAGCACCGGGAAGAAGGAGCGGGCGTATTCCACATACCAGGGCTCCTTCCCCTTTCCCCGACCCGGGGCCTCCCCCCCTGCATCCGGCCCCTGTGAGCGGGCCCGCAGACGCTGCCAGAGGGCATGTGCCAGCCAGACAAGGCCGGTGACCGCCGTGCCCAGGACCAGTGCCAGTTCCAGATCCAATGCCTTCCCCCTTCTCCAGACCGCCCCGGGGCGGTGCTCAGTTCTTGTGATCCACCTGCAGCACCGCCAGGAAGGCCTCCTGGGGCACCTCCACGCGGCCGATGTTCTTCATGCGTTTCTTGCCGGCCTTCTGTTTCTCCAGCAACTTGCGCTTGCGCGTGGCGTCGCCGCCGTAGCATTTGGCCGTGACGTTCTTGCGCATGGCCTTGACCGTGGAGCGGGCGATGATCTTGGAACCGATGGCCGCCTGGATGGCCACCTCGAACATCTGCCGGGGGATCAGTTCCGCCATGCGTTCGATCAGATCCCGCCCCCGGGTCTGGGACTGGTCCCGGTGGACGATGATGGACAGGGCGTCCACCCGGTCGCCATTGATGAGGATGTCCACCTTCACCAGGGGCGAGGCCTCGAACTGCTTGAATTCGTAGTCGAAGGAGGCGTAGCCGCGGCTCACCGACTTGAGGCGGTCGAAGAAGTCCATCACCACCTCGGACATGGGCATGTCATACCCGAGGGCGATCTGCTGACCCACATAGTGCATCTTGGTCTGCACACCCCGCTTTTCCGTGCACAGGCCGATCACCGCCCCCACGTACTCCTGGGGTACAAGGATACTGGCGCTGATGATGGGTTCGCGGATCTCCGCCACCTGGTTCACCGGCGGCAGCTGCGACGGGTTGTGGATGGAGAGCACCTCGCCGTCGGTGGTCTCCACCTCGTAGATGACCGTGGGCGCGGTGGTGATCAGATCCAGGCCGTATTCCCGCTCCAGACGTTCCTGGATGATCTCCATGTGGAGCATCCCCAGAAAGCCGCAGCGGAAACCGAAGCCCAGGGCCTGGGAGGTCTCCGGCTCATACTGCAGGGAGGCATCGTTGAGCCGCAGCTTGTCCAGGGCGTCGCGCAGGTCGTTGAAGTCATCGGCGCTCACCGGGAAGATGCCGGCGAAGACCCGGGGCTGCACCTCCTTGAACCCGGGAATCGGCGCATCGGAGGGATGATCGGCACTGGTGATGGTGTCCCCCACCTTGGCCCCGCTGATGTCCTTGATGGTGGCCACCACGAACCCCACCTGCCCCGTGGACAGCTCGTCGCAGGGCGTGGGTTTGGGGGTGAAGATGCCCACCTTGTCCACCAGGTGGGTGCGGCCGGTGGCCATGGTGACGATCTTCTGCTTGGGGCGCAGGCAGCCCTGCTTCACCCGCACCAGGGCCACCACCCCCAGGTAGTTGTCGAACCAGGAGTCGATGATCAGGGCCTTCAGGGGCCCATCGGGGTCCCCTTCCGGCGGCGGGATGCGCTGCACCAGGGCCTCCAGCAGCTCCGGCACCCCCTCCCCCGTCTTGGCGCTCACCCGCAGGGCGTCGTGGGCCTCGATGCCGATGATCTCCTCGATCTCCTGGCACACCCGGTCGGGGTCGGCGGCAGGCAGGTCGATCTTGTTCAGCACCGGCACCACCTCCAGACCCTGGTCGATGGCGGTGTAGCAGTTGGCCACGCTCTGGGCCTCCACCCCCTGGGAGGCGTCCACCACCAGAAGGGCCCCCTCGCAGGCATAGAGGGAGCGGGAGACCTCGTAGGAGAAGTCCACATGCCCCGGGGTGTCGATGAAGTTGAGCTGGTAGACCTGGCCATCCGGCGCGGTATAGGGGAGCGATACGCTCTGGGCCTTGATGGTGATACCCCGCTCCCGCTCCAGGTCCATGGAATCCAGGACCTGCTCCGCCATCTCCCGGTCCGTGAGGCCGCCGCACACCTGGATGAAACGATCCGCCAGGGTGGACTTGCCGTGGTCGATATGCGCGATGATCGAGAAATTGCGGATGTGTTTCTGCTTGACGTCGGTCAGATCACTGCTCATGAAAGCGGCTCGCAATGACGTACCCCCGCCGCGGCCCGTATCGGACGGCACGCGGCGGGGGTGCGCGGTGGGTTGCGGGCATTGTACAGGGCCGGCGCGGGCAGGAACAGCGGCCGCCCGGGTGCAGGGGAATCCCGGGACGGGGGCGTCCTGCAGAGCGGCGGCATCCGGGTGCTTGCCGCACAAGGGATCAAAGGCGATCCAATTGCTCCAGCAGGCGATGGGCATGCGCCAGGGTGGCCGTGCGCTCCCCCTCATCCATGCGCCGCCAGGCCCGGTAGGGCATGGCCATACGCGGGTGGGCGGCAAACTCCGCCTCGTGGCGGAGCATGAAATCCCAGTACAGGGCATTGAACGGGCAGGCATCGCCACCATGGCGGCGGCCGGGGTCGTACCGGCAGCCCTTGCAGTAGTCGGATTGGCGCTTGATGTAGCCGGCCGAGGCCGCATAGGGCTTGCTCGCCACCACCCCACCGTCGGCGTACTGGCTCATGCCGCGGGTATTGGGCATCTCCACCCATTCGAAGGCATCGATATAGATCCCCAGATACCAGGCATCCACCGCATCGGGATCACATCCCGCCAGCAGGGCGAAATTGCCGATCACCATCAGGCGCTGGATGTGGTGCGCATACGCCATACCCAGGGACTGTCCGATGGCATGGCGCAGACAGGCCATGTGGGTCTCGCCGGTCCAGTACCAGCGGGGCAAGGGCCGGCGGGCCCGCAGGGCATTGGTCTCGGCATACCCGGGCATACGCCCCCAGTAGACCCCCCGCACGTATTCGCGCCAGCCCAGGATCTGGCGCACGAACCCCTCGCAGGCGGCGATATCCACCGCACCCGCCGCAAAGGCCCCCAGCGCCGCATCCATGACCTCCCGCGGATGCAGCATCTTTGTGTTCAGGGCGAACGACAGGGCCGAATGGAACAGCAGCGGCTCCCGGTGGCTCATGGCATCCTGGAAACGCCCAAAATGCGGCAAGGCCCGGGTCACGAACGCCTCAAGCCCTGCACGGGCCTGGGCCCGGGTCAACGGCCAGGCCAGCGCACCGGCACCGGGATCCCCCAGGGTGCGCACCCCGGCGGCGACGATCTCCTCCCACAGTGCCGATACATCCGTGGGCACCCAGGGCCAGTCCGGGGCGGGCGGCTCCCCCGGCCAGCGGGCGCGGTTATCGGCATCGAAATTCCAGCGCCCGCCCACCGGCCTGGAGTGCTCGTCCAATAACAGGCCATGGCGGCGGCGCATGTCCCGATAGAAATATTCCAGGCGCGGCACCCGTTCGCTGAACGCCCGGGCCAGGTCCTCCCGACCCGCGAGAAAATGGGCCGAATCCACCACCGTGGCCGGCAGGTGGAGGCGGGCAGCGGCCTCGTCCAGCCGCCTTTCCACACGCCACTCATCGGCCTCCATGCGCTCGAATCGGGTCGCCCCATAGTGCGCGGCCAACCACTGGAGATTGGCGGCGAAATCCTGCCGGTTATCCGGATCACCGATGGTCAGATAGTGCACACGGTGACCGGCGGCACGCAGGGCCTTGGCGAAACGCCGCATGGCCGCAAAGAGGGCCAGCACCTTTTGTGCATGATGGACCACATAGTCGGTCTCGCTGCGGATCTCCATCATCACCACCACACAACCGGGATCCGGCTGGCGAAACCAGGGATGTGAGGCGTTGAGCTGATCCCCCAGCACCAGGCGCAATGCCGTCATGCCGATCCCCTGCCCTTCCTGCCCGAACCGCGCTGGCGACGACAACGCTCGGAACAATAACGCACCTCATCCCACACGCGCGCCCACTTGCGCCGCCAGGTGAACGGCCGCCCGCAGACCGGGCAGACCTTGGTGGGCAGGTTGGGTTTCATGTGGCGCATTGGGAATCCATGGTTCCGAACGGGTAAGCGCGTTAAGCCCATCGGCATCTGCGTTATGCCGCCTGAATTCACAGAATAAGCGCAACGCCTGAATGGATAGAGGGTGGGCCAGCTGCCGCCGTAGAATGGCACGGACTTGGGAAAGCAATCTGACTCAGTGGAGCCCAATGCGACCTCGCCTTTGGGCGGCAGGACATGCCCTGGAACCCGCGGTCCGGGCATGTCCTTCCATTCGCAGGCAAGTAGGACCGTGTCTTCGATGACCCACTGAGTGAGTATCACGGGGGAAACCATGGTGCGGGGTTACTGAGTGGGTATCACGGGGAAACCATGGTGCGGGGTTGTCGTGCGCGGCTCGCTGGATGCGGGCGGATGGGGGAGCGGCGGGCAGATCCATGGAGGACGACGTTCCCTGTGTGTCTTCTCGGCTCCACTGTAGCGGCTGGGGAGGATGGGCGCAAACGGCAGCCGGTAGCCGTCACAGGGGGGGCTTCCCTCCGTAAGCATCCGATAACCCTTCAACGCATCCAGCAGGGGCCGCGGGTAACGACCTGGTGATTGCGGGGGCGGAAGAGCCTGGAATAGGCTTTGATACTCAAGGGCTTCCAGGCCACGGGGGGGATGCCCGGCAAGGAGGGGATGGATGGGCTTTCTGAATCTCGGAAGCAAGGACGAATACGGACGACAGCGGCGGATTGAGCATCGTGGAAGGCATCTGCGGGCCAGCCGCACCGGTGGGTTGGCCCTGCGGGCACAGGTCAAGG
Organism: Ectothiorhodospira mobilis; assembly: GCF_016584115.1. Classification (GTDB taxonomy): domain Bacteria; phylum Pseudomonadota; class Gammaproteobacteria; order Ectothiorhodospirales; family Ectothiorhodospiraceae; genus Ectothiorhodospira; species Ectothiorhodospira mobilis. The sequence goes on along the minus strand of NZ_NRSK01000020.1, from coordinate 4,552 downwards.
CGGCCGGTGTGAATCTCACCGCCAACACCACCCACGGCCTCCGGGTCTCCACCACGCCGCTCAAGGGCACCCAGGTAGGCTCCCAGAATGGGCGTTTCATCCTGCGCGGGCACTACGGCCGTGGACCGACGAAGCTCAACGTGTCCAAGACCGGCCTGTCGATCTCGACGCGAAACCCCATCGGCACGATCAATTGGTTCAAACCGAATCGGTCCTCCGCCAGGATCCTCGGCGTGCAGTTCCGCGGCAAGACGGCCGTCTACCTGCAGACGATCTACGGGGTCGTGGCCGCGGTGATCCTGACGGTGCAACTGCTGATCGCCCTCATGGCAGGTGCGATGGGGTTGATCCTGTACACCGCCGGGCTGCTCCATCGGCTCCTGGGAACGATCCCGGAAGTCTGGCGTTTATGGCGACGACGACGGCGTAACGCCGCACTCGATGCACGGGTGAATGCCCTGGAGCGGGTGATCGGTACCGAGGCGGACGCGCTCAGCACCGAGGGGCTGGCCGCTGCCCTGACCTTGATCGTGGGCGTTTGGGGGCGCGGCGAGCCATTTCAGACAGCCCTTCCCGCACTCCGGGATCGCCTGGAATCAGAAAGGGCCTTCCCTGTGCTGTCGCGGGCGCGCGGTGCCCTGGATGAGGCCGCGAAGACCCTGGTCCGCTGGCGTTCGGCGAATACTGATGGGCCGCATCCCGAACCGGCCCTTCTGGGCCTGCTCTCCCGACGGGCAGCGGCGCGGCTGCCGGGCGAGACGCTGCCGGAGATCCTGTTTGAGATCGATGAGCTGACCCTTGCCCAGGGTGGGCGCACCGCACGACAGGCACGGTGGATTGAGGTCCTGGGTGACTTCGCGGGGGTGCGGATGCAGGTGGCCGAGCCCGCCACGGAGGACGGGTCGGCATCCAGGGGGTCTGTCCCCGGACGGATCGATCTCAACCGCGCCTCCATCGAGGCGCTTCAGGAACTCCCGCACATCGGCCCGGAACGCGCCGAGGCCATCACCCGGATCCGCCCGATCCGTCAGATGGCCGAACTGGAAGCCATCGACGGGATCGGCCCTCAGCGGCGCGCCGAGATCGCCGAACATGCAACGCTGGACTAGGTCGGGAACCGCGGCCCTCATCACCCATGGGCGTCAGGAGGCCAGGGCATCCTCCAGGGCCCCGGCATCCAGGTGGTGGCAGCACACCACTTCATCCTCCACCGCCACCACCGGGATCTTGAGGCCGAAGCGTTGCACCAGGGCGGGGTCGTCGTCGATATCCACGACGCGCAGCGTGAACCCCAGGCGCCCCCGCAGGGGGCGCAGTTCATCCAGAAGGCGGTCGCACAGGTGGCAGCCCTCGCGGTGATACACCGTCACCACAGGGGGGATACCCCTCACTCGGGGATCTCCAGGGGCAGCCAGATGGGGCCGCGCTCGCGCTGTACCAGCACACGGGCCACCCGGCCCCGGGGCAGATCCTTCAGGATCGCCTCCAGCTGATCGGGGGATTCCAGGGCGGTGTGGTTGATCATCACCAGCACGTCCCCGGGAAAGATCCCGGCCCGGGCGGCGGGTCCCGCGGTCACATCCGAGACCAGCACCCCGCCTTCGGGCAGGTCCAGGCGCTCGCGCACCTCGGCGGGGACCGGGGTCACCTCCATGCCCAGCAACTCACCGGCGAGGCTCCGGTCCTCCTCGGCGGGTTCCGCCTCCTGTTTCGCCCCCCGGGCCACCTTTTCCTCCTCGGGCAGTGCCTCGATGGTCACCTCCAGGGTCATGGGCTCCCCGTCCCGCAGGATCTCCACCCCGGCCGCCTCGCCCACCGGGGCCGCACCCACCACCGGCGGCAGGGCGGCGGAGCGGGGGATCTCGTGGCCATTGAAGGCCAGGATCACGTCCCCGGCCTGCAGTCCGGCGGCCCTGGCCGGGCTGTCCGGGAGCACCCGGGCCACCAGGGCCCCCGTGGGCCGGTCCATCCCCAGGGAATCGGCCAGTTCACGGGTGACCTCCTGGATCAGGACCCCGAGCCAGCCGCGGGTGACGTGGCCCTTCTCCCGGATCTGGTCCACCACGTCCCGGGCCACCTCGGCGGGGATGGCAAAGGACAGGCCCATGAAGCCGCCGGTACGGCTGTAGATCTGGGAGTTGATGCCGATCACCTCGCCGTCCAGATTGAACAGGGGCCCGCCGGAGTTGCCGGGGTTGATGGCCACGTCGGTCTGGATGAAGGGGACATAGCTTTCGCTGGGCAGGCTGCGTCCCTTGGCACTGACGATGCCGGCGGTGACGGAGTGATCGAAGCCGAAGGGGGAACCGATGGCCAGCACCCATTCCCCCACCTTCACGTCCCGGGAATCCCCCAGTTCCAGGACCGGCAGGTCACGGGCATCGATACGCAGCAGGGCAATGTCCGTCTTGGGATCGGAGCCCACCACCTCCGCCTCGAAGGTGCGCCGGTCGCTCAGGCGCACCTCGATGGCCTCGGCGTCCTTGACCACATGGTGGTTGGTGACCACATAGCCATCCCGGGAGAGGATGAAGCCCGAGCCCAGGGACTCGCTGTCGAATTCACGCCGGGGGGCCCCGGGGCCGCCCTCACCGAAGAAATGACGGAACAGGTCACCGAAGGGGCTGTCCTTGGGCAGGCCTTCCGGCAGTTCCAGCGGGGGATGCCCGAAGCCTTCGGGCCCGGAGACCTTGCGGGAGGTGCTGATGTTCACCACGGCCGGGCTGTGCTCCTCCACCAGGGGGACGAAGTCCGGCAGATCGCGGGCCTGGAGCGGCGCGGCGACCAGGGCCACCGCCCCCAGCAGATAGAGGACGGCGGTTCTGCGCATCAGGGTTCTGATCATGGTTCGATGCTCGCGTTTGAATTCAGGGGGGCGGAGTCAGGGGGCAAGGATGCCTTCCGGCCCCTGCATGGGGATCTCCAGGCGCCGCAGCACCACGGGCTGATAGCGCGGGTCACGGGCGATGCGCCGGGTGAACAGGGCCAGCAGCCCGAGACCGGCCCCCAGCCCCAGGACCCCGCCGGCGACCGCAGCTCCCTCCCCCGCCTGGGGCCAGAGGGCACTGGCCAGCAGGGCGCCCCCCAGGAGGGTCAGCAGGGGCAGGAGATAGACAGCAAGGGATCCCTGCACCAGGGTGGATTCCTCGATACCCACCACCACCCGCTCCCCCGGGCGCACCCCCACCGGATCCAGGACCCGCACCTGGGTGCGGCGGTCGCCGAAGAACCGGGCCAGGGCACCGGTGCCGCAGGTACCGGAGGCGGAACAGCCGCCGCAGGCGCTCCTGCGCTGGGTGTCCACCCAGGCGAAACCGGGCTCGTCCACGGCGATGACCCGGGCGTCTTCCTCGATCATGGGGTCTCCTCCAGGGGAAAGCGCAGTGCGCGGGCGATGCGTTGTACCGTCTCTCCCGGCACCTCCCCCAGCACCGTCACCTGGCGGCCGTCCCGGGTGAGGGAGGCCGCATGCAGGGGGCCCGAGCGCAGCAGACGCACCTGCTCCGATTCCGGGCCCTCGGCGGGGGCGATAAAGACCGAGACGGTGGCCAGGCCGTCGCTGAGCATCAGATGGTGTACCGGTTCGGGGCTCACGTCCATGCGCCGCAGCCCCGCCGCCCGCAACCGGAATCCCGGCGGCAGGGCTTCCAGATGCCAGTCATGCCCTTCCCCGGACGGGGTCTGCGGAGTGACCGCGGAGAGTCGCTGCACCGCCCGGCCATCCTCTTCGGAGGGCTCGAAGCGCTCCCCCGGCAAGCTCTCGGGGAAGGCGATGCGGGTGAACAGGAACTGCTCCAGCACCCGCCCCTCCCCGTCCAGCAGCGCACCGCGCAGGGGCAGGCCGGTCTTTTCGTGGATGCACAGGTCGTAACCGTAACGCAGCTGATCCAGGGGCTGGATCCGCACCCGGTGGCAGGCAAGCCCGGCGACGCGATCCTCGCCGTCGAGCAGGAAGCGGTACGATCCCTCCTGCTCTCCGGATTCCTGATGCAACGGCAGCACCCCGGGCAGGCCCAGCATGGCGTCACCCGGCTTCAGGCAGGGATCCACCCCCTGCGGGGCCAGACAGGTGACGGCATCGCGGCTTCTGAACACCTCCCGGGGCACGCCGGTGAGGGCCATGAGGTGCTCCCGGGGACCGTGGACGGCGTCATGGGTGTGGGCCACGTGCAGGGTTTCCATGGCCCCGTCCCGGCCCACCACCAGCACCCCCTCATAGGTAAGCCGCTCCACCGCCGCCCCCATCCCTTCCACCAGGACGCGGGCTCCGGTATCACCGGAGGCAGAGGCCACCCCGTGGATCAGGGCCGCAACGCCGAGCCCGACACGCAGGGCTTGGGTGATGCGTTCATTCACTCGCGAACCCGTTCCCGCTGGCCGGGGTGTAGGGCGAGAGATTCCGCGCCATGGCGGATTCGGTGTGATTCAGGACCTGAATTCAACCAATAACCGCAACGCCCCGTCATGCGGCGCGTTGCCGCTGTAAAGACCCCACCAGGACCTCGATCGGGGCCCGGTACCCGAGCCGCTTGCGAGGCCGAAGGTTGAGCCG
>NZ_NRSK01000019.1 GCF_016584115.1 Ectothiorhodospira mobilis | reverse complement strand
GTGCTGGGGGTGTGCGGCTATGGGGGGTATTTCAACGGCGGTATGGGCATCGTCATGCTGGCGGCCTTCCGCTTGCTGGGGGTGGAGGATCTGAATGCGGCCAACGGTCTGAAAAACCTGCTGTCGGCGGTGCTGACGGTGATCGCCGTCGTGATCTACGCCGTGGGTGGGGCGGTGTCCTGGGCGCAGTTCCCGCCCATGGCGCTGGCGGCCATCCTGGGGGGCGTGGCGGGGGCGCGTCTGGGGCGATGGCTGCCGCCGAGGGTCCTGCACCATGGCATCGTCCTGGTGGGGGCGGTGACCACGGTGATCTTCTTTTTCAAGTGATGGGTTGCGGGCGATCGGTGCCGCTGATGGCCTGCCGCTGGGTGCCCCTTCCTGCGCCGGGACGCCGTATATCCTTCCCTGGAGGCTTGACGACCGCATCCCTGCGGTCGACACCCGGCGCAGGAAGGGCCACCCAGCGGCCTGTCCCCATATCCCCCCACACCGGGACGCCGTATCCCCGCATCCTTCCTTACCAGCCGATGGCCTCCGGGAGCCAGAGGGCGATGCCCGGGAAGGTGATGATCAGCCCCAGGGCCAGCAACTGGATGAGCACGAAGGGGATCGCCCCCTTGTAGATCTCCACGGTGCGGATCCCCGGTGGGGCCACGCCCTTCATGAAGATCAGGGACCAGCCGAAGGGGGGCGTCAGGAAGGAGGTCTGCAGGTTCATGGCCACGAGGATGGCCAGCCACACCGGGGAGAATTCCGGGTTTGCGGCGAAGAAGGGCATGAACAGGGGCACCACGATGTAGGTGATCTGAATCCATTCCAGAAAGAAGCCCAGCAGGAAGATCAGCAGCATCATGAACAGCAGGGTCCCGTAGACCCCGCCCGGGATCCAGTCCACCACCGCTTCCACCAGGAATTCCCCGTCCAGGCCGCGGAAGGCCAGGGCGAACACCTGACTGGCGATGAGGACGAAGAAGACCATGGCGTTGATGCGCACGGAGGTGGTCAGGGCGTCCACCAGCACCGGGCGGGAGAGGCGACCCATGAGGGCCGCCAGGGCCACGGCGCCCACGGCCCCCACGGAGGCGGCCTCCGTGGGGGCGGCGATGCCACCGATGATGGCCCCCAGCACCGCCAGCACCAGTCCCAGTGGGGGCAGCACGGAGGTGAACAGGTCGCGGATCAGCTGCCCGGTGCCCATGGCCGCCCGTTCCCTGGCGTCCAGGGCGGGGACATCGGCGGAATTGAACCAGGCCAGGATCAGCAGGTAGACCACGTACATCCCCGCCAGCAGCAGGCCGGGGATCAGGGCGGCGGCGAAAAGGCTGCCCACGGACAGGTTCATGGTGTCCGCCAGCACCAGCAGCACCAGGCTGGGGGGGATGATCTGTCCCAGGGTGCCCGAGGCGCAGATGGTGCCGCAGGCCACCGTGGGCTTGTAGCCCCGCCGCAGCAGGGTGGGCAGGGCCATGAGGGTGAGGGTGACGATGGCGGCGCCCACGATCCCCGTGGCCGCCCCCATGAGCACCCCCACCAGGATCACGGCCAGGGCCATGCCCCCGGGCAGGGCCCCGCTGGCGTGGCCGATGACCTCCAGCATGCGGTGGGCCACCCGGGTCTTGTCCAGCATCACCCCCATGAACACGAACAGGGGGATGGCCAGCAGGGTGTAGTTGGTGATGGAGCCGAAGATACGTGACGGCAAGAGTTCAAACAGCCAGCCGTCGAAGCCGATGAAGCCGAAGACAAAGCCCACGGCGGCGATGGCGAAGGCCACCGGCATCCCGGTGAGCACCAGGACGAAGAAGGCGACCACCATCATCAGGGCGATGGACTCAAGCGGCATGGCGCGGGCCTCCCTCGGCATGGCCGCTACGGCGGCGGTGGTGGAACACCAGGCGGCGGCCCTTGCTCAGGATCTGGCGCAGGGCCTCGAGGACGATGCAGCCGAATCCCACAAGGATCATGGCCTTGGGCAGGAACAGCCAGGGCATGCCGTTGGCGTTGGGGGTGGTCTCCCCCAGTTGGTAGGAGGTGGCCACGAAGGGCCAGGTGTAGTAGAGGATCAGCCCCGAAACCGGCAGGGCCACCGCCACCATGGTGAAAAAATCCAGCCAGAGCCGTCCGATGCGGTTCAGGCGATGGGAGAAGACATCCACGCGCACATGCTCGTCGCTGCGCATGGCATAGCTGATCCCGGTCATGGCGGTGAGGGCGAGCAGGTACCACTCCAGTTCCTGCAGCCATACCGCGCCGGTGCCGAAGAGGTAGCGCGCCACCATGTTGCCAAAGACCAGCAGGATCATGGCCGCCATGGCGGTGGCCGAGAGGCCACCGGCGAGACGGGTGATCCGGTCCAGGGCACGTTCGATACGGAGCAGGGGTCTGGGCATGGGAGACTCGGGTATCGGCGATCAGGATGGGGTTCCCCGGCCCCGGTGTTCCCCTCGCCCATGGGGCGCTTCCGGTGCGGCAGCGGGGGAGGGGGCCGCCCCGGTCTGCCGGGGCGGGTTGATGGGGCCGGATGGGGTGGGGTCAGGTACGGATCTTCTGCCCCAGGTCGCGGATCTGGGTCTGGAACATGGTCTCCGAGTTGGCCTGCCAGCGGTCATGGCGCGCCTTGAAGCGGAAGTAGCTCTCGTGGACCCGGCGCACCAGAGGATCCTCCGCCGCCTTGTCGCTGAGGATGTCGTTGGTGGCCTCCAGCAGGGCCTGGATGACGTCGTCGGGCACGGGGCCGAACTGCACCCCGTGATTGTTCACCAGGTCGTCCAGGGCGTCGGCGTTGTGCGCCTCCAGCCACATGTGGGAGGTGATGTTGCAGGCCGCGGCGGCGTTGCGCACGATGGCCTGCAGATCCTTGGGCAGGGATTCCCAGGCGCGGCGGTTAATCACCACCTCGGTGCTGGTGGCCGCCTCGTGCCAGCCGGAGGAGTAGTAGTACTTGGCGGCCCGGTGCAGGCCCAGCTCCCGGTCGGAATAGGGGCCCACCCATTCCGCCGCGTCGATGGCCCCGCGCTCCAGGGCGGCGAAGAGTTCCCCGCCGGGCAGCAGGCGGGCGTTGGCGCCGATGGCGTTGTAGATCTCCCCGGCCAGACCGGGCATGCGGATGTTCAGGCCCTGGAAGTCCTTGAGGCTCTCCACCGGCTCGCGGAACCAGCCCATGGGCTGCACCCCGGTGCAGCCCACCACCAGGGGCACCAGATCGAAGGGCTCGTAGACCTCCTGATAGAGTTCGTAGCCGCCCCCCTCGTTGAGCCAGGCGTTGTGGCCCTGGAAGGTCATGCCGAAGGGTACGGAGGTGAAGTACTGGGCGGCGAAGGATTTGCCGGCCCAGTAGTAGGCGCAGCCGTGGTGCAACTGTACCTGACGACCGGAGGAGGCGGCGTCGAAGCCCTCGAAGGGGGGCACCAGTTCGCCGCCGGAATAGACGCGGATGCGGATGCGCCCGTCGGACATCTCCTCCACGCGCCGGGCGAAGTCCGTGGCGCTGCCGGGGCCGGTCTGGAAGAAGGGCAGGCCGGCGGGCCAGGTGGTGGTCATGCGCCAGTTGAAGCGCTCCTGCGCCTTGACGATGGCCGGGGCACCGAGAATGGCCCCGCCGGCCAGGCCGGTCTTGAGGAAATCACGGCGTTGCATGGACATGGCTGGAACTCCCCTTGGGTGGTGGTCTGCCGCATGGGGTCCCCCCGCCCGGGGCGGGGCCGACCGCCGGTTCGTTATGAGGTCATGCCGGACTTCGGCGCTCACTATGACCCATCGGCGCGCCGGATGCCAAGTCCGGCCCGCGGGGCCTTTGGGGCGCGGGAAGGTCTCAGCCGGACGGGGTCTGCAGCAGCCGTTCGATGTCCCCGGCCAGGTGCTCGGGCGGGGTGTTGGGGGCATAGCGCCGGATGACCCGGCCATCCCGGTCCACCAGGAACTTGGTGAAGTTCCATTTGATGGCCCTGAGACCCAGAAGGCCCGGGGCCGCCGCCTTCAGGTGCCGGAACAGGGGGTGGGCCCCGTCGCCGTTGACGTCGATCTTGGCGAACAGGGGGAAGTTGACGCCAAAGCGGGTGCTGCAGAACTCGCCGATCTGGGCCGCGTCCCCCGGTTCCTGGTTGCCGAACTGGTTGCAGGGAAAGGCCAGGATCTCGAAGCCCCGGTCGTGAAAGCGGCGGTACAGGTCCTGCAGGCCGGCGTACTGGCGGGTGAAGCCGCATTGGCTGGCCACGTTGACGATGAGCAGGACCTGGCCGGCGAACTCCGAGAGGGGGCGCTGGCGGCCCTGGATGTCCACGGCCTCGAAGTCGTGGACGCTGCCTTGCGTGCGGGGCATGACGGGTACCTCCGGGATGGGGATGGACAGGGCCCATTCTCCCCCGCCTGTGGCCGACCCTCCAAACGAAAAGGCCCCCAGCCGCCGGTGCGGCTGGGGGCCTCTCGTTGGTTTCCGGGTGGCCCGGTATCCCCGTTAGGGACCGGGGCCGGGCCGCCGGATCCTCAGCGGGGCAGATCCGTATGCCCCATGAGCCACTGGTCCACGGCGTGGGCGCACTGGCGCCCCTCGCGGATGGCCCACACCACCAGGGACTGGCCGCGGCGCATGTCGCCGGCGGCGAAGACCCCGTCCACACTGGTGTGGTAGGCCTTCTCCCCCTCGGTGCTGCCCTGGACGTTGCCCCGGGGGTCCAGTTCCAGGCCGGAGCCTTCCTGCAGCTGGGCCAGCATGCCCTCGTGCACCGGGTGCACGAAGCCCATGGCCAGGAGCACCAGGTCGCAGCGGATCTCCCGCTCCGTCCCCGGCACCTCCTGCATCTGCATGCGGCCGTCGGCCCCCTTCTCCCACTGCACGGTGACCACCCGGGCGGCCTTCACCCGGCCGTTGCCGTCGTCGATGAAGGCCTTGGTGGCGATGTTCCACATGCGCTCGCAGCCCTCTTCATGGGAGCTGGAGGTGCGCATGCGCTGGGGCCATTCGGGCCAGGTGAGGCCCTTGTTGGGCTTTTCCGGCGGCCGGTCCATGATCTCCACCTGGGTGACGCTGCGGGCGCCATGGCGGATGGAGGTGCCGATGCAGTCGGAGCCGGTGTCGCCGCCACCGATCACCAGCACATGCTTGTCCTGGGCGCTGATGAAGTCCTCGTCGGGGACATGCACCCCCTGCACCCGCTTGCTGTTGCGCACCAGGAAGTCCATGGCGAAGTGCACGCCGTCCAGTTCGCGTCCGGGCACGGGCAGGTCCCGGGGGTGTTCCGAGCCGCCGGCCAGCACCAGGGCGTCGTAGTCCGACTGCAGCCGGGAGACGGGCACGTCCACCCCCACATGGGTCAGGGTATGGAACTGCACCCCCTCGGTGCGCATCTGCGCGATGCGCCGGTCGATGTGCTGCTTCTCCATCTTGAAGTCGGGGATGCCGTAGCGCAGCAGGCCGCCGATGCGGTCGGCCTTCTCGTAGACATCCACGTTGTGGCCGGCCCGGGCCAGCTGCTGGGCGCAGGCCAGCCCGGCGGGGCCGGAGCCCACCACGGCCACCTGCTTGCCGGTGCGGCGCTGGGCCACCTGGGGCCGGATCCAGCCCTCCTCCCAGGCCCGGTCCACGATGGCGCACTCGATGGTCTTGATGGTCACCGGGGTGTCATCCAGGTTCAGGGTGCAGGCCTCCTCGCACGGGGCGGGGCAGATGCGCCCGGTGAACTCCGGGAAGTTGTTGGTGGAATGCAGCACCTCGATGGCGCGTTTCCAGTCGTCCCGGTAGACCAGGTCGTTCCATTCGGGGATGAGGTTGTTCACCGGGCATCCCTGGTGGCAGAAGGGGATGCCGCAGTCCATGCAGCGGGCCCCCTGTTCGCGCACCTGTTCCGCCGACAGCGGGATGACGAACTCCCGGTAGTGCACCACGCGGTCGGCCACCGGCTGGTAGCGCCGGTCGCGACGGTCGTATTCCAAGAATCCGGTTGGCTTACCCATGGATGGTGTTCCCCTTGGTCAGGTGGGCCTTGGGCGGCTTGTTGGGCTGTGGCGGACGGCACTGCTTGCCCTGCAGTTCGGTCAGGGCGCGGCGGTAATCCACCGGCATCACCTTCACGAAACGCGGCAGCCAGGTCTCCCAGTCGTCCAGGATCTCCCGGGCGCGGGTGGATCCGGTGTAGTCCAGGTGGCGCTGGATCAGACCCTTGAGGCGCTGGGCGTCGAAACGGGTCATGTCCCGGCTCAGGTCCACCTGGCCGTGGGTCTCCAGATCCCCGCCCTGGTGGTCCCAGGACTCCAGGGCCGCGTCCTCGGCGGCGATGGGCTCCAGCTCCACCATGGCCTGGTTGCAGCGGTCGGCGAAGCGGCCGTCCTCATCCAGCACGTAGGCGATGCCACCGGACATGCCGGCCGCGAAATTGCGGCCCGTGGGGCCGAGGCAGACCATGATGCCGCCGGTCATGTATTCACAGCCGTGGTCGCCCACGCCCTCCACCACCGCGGTGGCGCCGGAGTTGCGCACGCAGAAGCGCTCCCCCGCCACGCCGCGGAAGAAGACCTCACCGGTGATGGCCCCGTAGAGCACGGTGTTGCCGACGATGATGTTCTCCTCCGCCTTGTCGATGGCCGAGCGGGCCGGCGGATAGATGATGATGCGTCCGCCGGAGAGGCCCTTGCCCACGTAGTCGTTGGCCTCGCCCTCCATCTCGATGGTGATGCCCTTGGCCAGCCAGGCGCCGAAGGACTGGCCGCCGGTGCCGGTGGCCCGGATGTAGATGGTGTCGTCCGGCAGGCCCGCGTGGCCGTAGCGCTCGGCCACCCGGCCCGAGAGCATGGTGCCCACGGTGCGGTGGTAGTTGCGGATCTGGGTCTCGATGTGCACCGGCTTGCCTTCCTCCAGGGCCGGCCCGGCCTGCTGGATCAGCTGGTGATCCAGGGCCTTGTCCAGGCCGTGGTCCTGCAGTTCGCAGTTGTGGATGGCCACGTCCTCTCCCACCTCGGGCCGGGCCAGGATGCGGGAGAAGTCCAGCCCCTTGGCCTTCCAGTGGTCGATGGCGCGGCGCATCTCCAGGCGGTCCGAACGGCCGATCATCTCGTCCATGGTGCGGAAGCCCAGCTTGGCCATGAGGCGGCGCACCTCCTCGGCCACGAAGAAGAAGTAGTTGATGACGTATTCGGGCTTGCCGGTGAAGCGCCGGCGCAGTTCCGGATCCTGGGTGGCCACCCCCACCGGGCAGGTGTTCAGGTGGCACTTGCGCATCATGATGCAGCCCTCGACGATCAGCGGCGCCGTGGCGAAACCGAACTCGTCGGCCCCCAGCAGGGCGCCGATGACCACATCCCGGCCCGTGCGCAGACCGCCGTCCACCTGCAGCGAGACACGGCCCCGCAGGCGGTTGAGCACCAGGGTCTGCTGGGTCTCGGCCAGGCCGATCTCCCAGGGGCTGCCGGCGTGCTTGATGGAGGTCAGCGGGCTGGCCCCGGTGCCGCCATCGTAGCCGGAGATGGTGATGTGGTCCGCATGGGCCTTGGAGACCCCGGCGGCCACCGTGCCCACCCCCACCTCGGACACCAGCTTGACCGAGACCCGCGCCTGGGGATTGGCGTTTTTCAGGTCGTGGATCAGCTGCGCCAGGTCCTCGATGGAGTAGATATCGTGGTGCGGCGGCGGCGAGATCAGGCCCACCCCGGGGGTGGAATGGCGCACCCGGGCGATCTGGGCGTTCACCTTGTGCCCGGGCAGCTGGCCACCCTCGCCGGGCTTGGCCCCCTGGGCGATCTTGATCTGGATCTCGTCGCTGTTCACCAGGTATTCGGTGGTGACCCCGAAGCGGCCGGAGGCCACCTGCTTGATGGCGGAGCGCTGCGGATTGGTGCGCCCGTCCTCCAGGGGCAGGAAGCGTTCCGGTTCCTCGCCGCCCTCACCGGTGTTGGACTTGCCGCCGATGGCGTTCATGGCCTCGGCCAGGGTGGCGTGGGCCTCCTGGGAGATGGCGCCGAAGGACATGGCCCCGGTGGCGAAGCGCTTGACGATCTCCTTGGCCGGTTCCACCTCCTCCAGGGGGATCTCCCGGTCGGCGAAGTGGAAGTCCATGAGGCCGCGGAAGGTGAGCAGGCGCTGGGTCTGCTCGTTCACCAGGCGCGAGAACTCCTCGAAGGTGCCGGCGTCATTGGCCTTGGTGGCATGCTGCAGCTTGGCGATGGTGTCCGGGGTCCAGACATGGTCCTCGCCCCGCAGGCGGAAGGCATAGTCCCCGCCCACGTCCAGCTGGTCGCGGTAGATCTCGGCGTTGCCGAAGGCCTGGTGGTGCCAGCGCACGGTCTCCTCGGCCACCTCGTCCAGGCCGATGCCCTCGACGCGGCTCACGGTGCCGGTGAAGTAGCGGTCCACGAAGCCGGAGTTCAGACCCACGGCATCGAAGATCTGGGCGCCGCAGTAGGAGGCCAGGGTGGAGATGCCCATCTTAGACATGACCTTGAGCAGCCCCTTGCCCACGGCCTTGATGTAGCGCCGCTGCGCCTCCTCGAAGGTGAGCTTCTCCGGCAGGCGGTGCAGCACCGACTGGATGGTGTCGAAGGCCAGGTAGGGGTTGATGGCCTCGGCACCGTAGCCCTGCAGGGTGGCGAAGTGGTGCACCTCCAGGGCGGCGCCCGTCTCCACCACCAGGCCGGAGCTGGTGCGCAGGCCCTTGTCGATGAGGTGATGGTGCACCGCCGAGGTGGCCAGCAGCATGGGGATGGCCACCCGGTCGCAGTTGGTGTCCCGGTCGGAGAGGATGAGGATGTTGTAGCCGTCCAGCACCGCCTGCTCGGCCTTGGCGCACAGCCGCTCCAGGGCCGGGGCCATGCCCTTGGCCCCTTCCGCGGCCGGGTAGCACACATCCAGGGTGTGGGTGCGGAAGGCCCCGCCGGAGTTGTATTCGATGTGGCGGATGCGCTCCAGGTCCTGGTTGGTGAGCACCGGCTGGGGCGTCTCCAGGCGCCAGTGCTGGCCGGTCTCGTCCCCCCCCAGCAGGTTCGGCCGCGGGCCGATCATGCACACCAGCGACATCACCAGTTCCTCACGGATGGGGTCGATGGGGGGGTTGGTCACCTGGGCGAAGTTCTGCTTGAAGTAGGTGGACAGGTGCCGGGGCCGGTTGGACAGCACCGAGGGCGGGTTGTCCGCGCCCATGGAGCCCACCGCCTCCTGGCCGGAGAGGACCATGGGGGTGAGCAGGAACTTCAGGTCCTCCTGGGTGTAGCCGAAGGCCTGCTGGTGGTCCAGCAGGGTGGCATCGTCCGGGGCCATGGGGCCCACGCCGCTGGGCAGGTCCTCCAGGCGGATCTGGGTCTGCTTCAGCCATTCGCCGTAGGGGCGGGCCTCGGCCAGCTGGGTCTTGACCTCGTCATCGCTGATGATGCGGCCCTGTTCCAGGTCGATGAGCAGCATGCGCCCCGGCTGCAGGCGCCACTTCTTGACGATGCGCTCCTCGGGGATGTCCAGCACGCCCATCTCCGAGCCCATGATCACCAGATCGTCGTCGGTGACCAGGTAGCGGGCCGGACGCAGGCCGTTGCGGTCCAGGGTGGCGCCGATCTGGCGGCCATCGGTGAAGGCCATGGCAGCGGGGCCGTCCCAGGGCTCCATGAGGGCGGCATGGTATTCATAGAAGGTGCGCCGCTTCTCGTCCATGAGATGGTTGCCGGACCAGGCCTCGGGGATGAGCACCATCATGGCGTGGGCCAGGGAATAGCCGCCCATCACCAGCAGCTCCAGGGCGTTGTCGAAGCAGGCGGAGTCGGACTGGCCCTCGGGGATCAGGGGCCAGATGGTGTCCAGGTCGTCCCCCAGGATCTGGGAGCGCATGGTGTGGCGGCGGGCCGCCATCCAGTTCACGTTGCCGCGCAGGGTGTTGATCTCGCCGTTGTGGCAGATCATGCGAAACGGCTGCGCCAGGTCCCAGGTGGGGAAGGTGTTGGTGGAGAAGCGCTGGTGCACCAGGGCCAGGGCGGAGACGAAGGTCTCGTCCTGCAGGTCCCGGTAGTAGTGACCCACCTGTCCCGCCAGCAGCATGCCCTTGTAGGTGACGATGCGCGAGGACAGGGAGGCGATGTAACAGGCGCCAAAGTCATGGCCGGCGTCGCGCACGGCATTGTCGATGCGTTTGCGGATGACAAACAGCTTGCGCTCGAAGCTGTCCTGGTCCGGGCAGTTGTCCCCCCGGCCGATGAAGAGCTGGCGCACCACCGGTTCGGTGGGGATCACGCTCTCGCCCAGATCGCTGTTGTCCACGGGCACGTCGCGCCAGCCCAGCAACTGCTGGCCACCTTCGCGCACATGCCGCTCGATGATCTCCTCCATGTGCGCGCGCAGATCCGCCTCCTGGGAGAGGAAGATCATGGCCACGCCGTAGGCGCCCGCCTCGGGCAGCGGGAAGTCCACCTGCGCCCGGAAGAAGTCATCGGGGATCTGCACCAGGATGCCGGCGCCGTCCCCCGCCTTGGGGTCGGCACCCACGGCGCCCCGGTGGTTGATCCGCTCCAGGATCTGAAGGCCCTGCTCGACGATCCGGTGGCTCTTCTGATTCTTGATGTGGCACACGAAGCCGACACCGCAGGCGTCGCGTTCGTGAGCGGGATCGTATAGGCCCTGCTTGGGCGGTAAGGCATGAAAACTCATCGTTGACCTCGCTGATTACTGGTCGCTGGCCGGTGTCCGCGGCGTTCCGGCGTGGGGCGCCGGTGTTCTGCGGGCGGGCCGGGCGCGCCCACCCCGGGGCCGCGGCAGGGCGCCCCATTCCGGCGGGCTTGGGAGATTAATGCCAAAGTGCGTTCAGCGCCAGGGGTGAAGGACTGTTTTGGCGACAATCCGGCGCATGTGCACCCATGTGGTGCACGGCAGGTCCGTTGCGGGGGCCTTCCCGGCGGGGCCACGGGCCCGCGCCGGGGGCATCGACCGCCAGGATCGTGATTCCCTGGGCAGTCATCCATTGGACTTGCGGGGTGCCCGGGGGTTCGGCACGGGGCCCGTCCGGGCCCAGCGCGGATCATCCCCCGTCCGGGGTGCCCGGTGTCCCGGGGAGTTCCCCGGGGGCCGTGTGCGTGCCGGGGCCCGGGGCCAGGTCGCGCACGTGCAGGTCCATCTGCGGGAAGGCGATCTCGATCCCCTCCCGGCGGAAGCATTTGATGATGGCCGTGTGGAGATCGCTGATGGTGTCCAGCCGGTCCCTGAGCTGGTTCACATACACCCGCAACTCGAAGTCGAGGGTGCTGTTGCCAAACCGCAGGAAGTACACGGACGGGGCCGGATCATCCATGACATGGGGGTTCTGCGCGGCCACCTCCAGGAGCTTTTCCCGGACCTTATCCACATCCGAATCATAACTGACCCCGACGGGAATGACCACGCGCGTGGTGGTGTCCGAGAGGGTCCAGTTGATGAGGCGCTCGGTGATGAAATTCTTGTTGGGGACCACCACCTCCTTATTGTCCCAGTCGATGATGGTGGTGGCCCGGGTGCGGATGCGGGCCACGGTGCCGCTGTACTCGCCGATGGTGACCGTATCCCCCACGCGCACGGGCCGTTCCAGGAGAACGATAAGCCCGGAGACGAAGTTGGCCACCACCTCCTGCAGGCCAAAGCCCAGGCCCAGGGTGAGGGCGGCCACCATCCACTGCAGCTCGCTCCAGCGCAGCCCCAGCAGGGAGAATACGCTCACCACCGCGATCACCGCCATGAGATAGCGCAGCAGCATGGTGATGGTGTAGCGCCCGGCGGCGTCCATGCGGGTGCTGCGTGCCAGCAGGATCTCCACCAGGCCGGGCAGGTTGCGCGCCGCCAGGCTGAACAGGATGCCCAGGAAGGCCGCCAGCAGGAAGTCCTGCAGGCTCACGCGGCTGAGCACCTCCGTGCCATCCACCTGGATGCTGCGGGACCAGAGGGTGACCCCGTCCAGCCAGGTGAGGGCCGGGAGCATGTCCGACCAGACCCAGAACAGGGCGATGAACACACCGCCTCCGGTGATCACGTGCAGCAGGGTGCGGGTCTGCTGGTTCACGTCCTCCAGACTCAGATGGCGCTCCGGCAGGTCCAGGCCGCCCTCGGCCCCGCTGGAGCCTTCCCCCGCGGCCTTGGCCCGCTGTTCCCGCATGCGGCGGATGAGCAGACGGGTCTCGCTCAGGATCAGGGCGCGTACCGCCAGGCTGTGGGCCAGCCACACCGCACCCAGGACCACGCCGGTGTCGATGATCCGGTCCAGCAGTTCCCCCACGGTGAGCAGATACCCCCCCAGGCACAGCAGCACCAGGGCCAGGGTGGCGGCGACGATGAGCAGTCTCAGGAATCGGCGCTTGCGCTCCTCCAGCAGGGGCCGGGCCCCCTTGGGCGGCGGGGCCAGCAGCCGCCAGCCCAGGAGGCCCACCAGCACGGCGGCGGCCAGCAGCCACAGGCGGCCGAAGACATCGAACACCGCCTCTTCGGGATGGCCGAAGGCCAGGGCCAGGAAGAGGATGAGTACGAGTTGTGCCGGCAGGAACCAGGTCAGGTCGCGGCGCACCCGGCGTAACAGGAGTTCCGGCCAGCCGAAATGGCTCGTACCCACGCCGTCGCTGCGGGTGAACAGGAGCAGCAGGTGACCCGCCAGCCACCAGACGGCGGCGCTGAAGAGCATGGTGCCCAGGATCTCCACGCCGTAGCCCGCTTCCGGCAGGGCCTGCAGGCGCAGGGCAGTGGCCATGAGCAGGGCGGGAATGGGCAGGGCCCGGATCAGGCTCCAGCCCAGGGCCTGAAAGGTGAGCCGGATGTGGTCCGTGAAGCGGTGCTCGGTCTGGCGGGCCAGTTCCGCCAGGCGTGCTGGTGTGCCACGACCCCAGGCCAGCAGGGCGCCCACCCCCAGGAGGGTGAGCAGGGCCGGAACGGGGCTGCCCCAGGTGACGGCCGCCAGGGCCCGGCCGAGTTCCTGCCAGGAGTCGGGTTCGAACAGGGCCACCACGGCCACCGGTACGGCCAGGGCCCAGTCCTTGCCCACGGGGACATGGCTGGGCCACCACAACAGGGTCTCCCGCAGGATCTGCTGCACTTCGTCCAGGAGCTGCACGGCGGCGCGCAGATGCGCATCCGCCTGCTGCAGTTGGGCGGTTAGGGTCTGTTCCGCCTGCAACTGGCTCTCCTGGGCCTGCTGGCGCAGCGCCCTCAGCTGCGCCTGAACCGGTTCCAGTGCGGACGGCTGGGCAGCGGCCAGGGCCTCCCGCAGGGAGATGCTGCGCAGGCGGGATTCCGTGATCTCCTGTTCGATGGCCGTGACCGTGAAATGCAGGTCCTCAAGATCCCGCAGGCGCCGCTGCTCTTCCAGAAAGAGCCCCCCCAGGGCCTGGGTGAGGCCGCTCACCTCCAGGCGTTCGCGCACGTTGGCCAGGGTCTGGCGCAGGTCTTCCTCGATGCGGGCATAGCGGGCCCGCTCCTCCTGCAGCTGGCGGATGCGTGTCTGGGTGCGGGCGATGCGGTCGAAGCGCTCGCGCAGGGTGCGGATCTCCTCCGGGAAACGGGTGCCGGCATCCGGCTCCCGCTCCAGCAGCCAGGCCAGTTCCTCCCGCAGGGCGCGTAACTCCTCACTGGAGCGGTCATTGATCTCCCCTTCCACTTGGGCGATACGGGCATCGAGCCAGTTCTGCTCCAGGGCCAGGGCACGCACCAGGGCGTCCAGGGCCCGCACCCGGGGCGGGAGGCTTCGGGCATCCAGCTGCGCGGCGATGAGCCGGGCGGAGGCCTGGCGCTGCTGCACCGCCTCCAGGGCCGCCTGCGCCTCCTCCAGGGCAGGGGCATTCTCCGGGGTCGGCGGAGGGGGCTCCGACTGCCCTTGGGACGGCTCCAGGGGGGCGGGTTGGGCCTCGAGCTGCTCCCGGAGTCCCTCCAGCGTGGCCCGGCGCTGCTCCAGTTCCAGCGTGGCCTGCTCACGGCGGCGGGACAGCTGCGTCCAGGTCTCCTCCAGGGCGCTGATGGTCCGTTCCGGGGGCACCGGTTCCAGGAGGGGGGGGAGCTCCTGTACGAGCCGGTGTGAGGTCTCTTCCAGGGTGCGGGGCAATGCCCGGGCCGCCTCGGCCCGTTCCAGCGCACCCTGAATACGCTGGATCGATGCCCGTTCCACCTCCAGGGCCTGGGTCCAGAGGGGCTTTGCGGGTCCTTCCGCCGCCTCCGCCCGGGTGGCGAGCCGTTCCCCGGGGCTCTCTGTCAGCCAGCGTTCGGCGTCCTCGGTGTCGATGGCCCGCAGCATCGGGCCCAGGGCCTCGGTGGCGGCGGCCAGCTGTGTGCGCACCTGCGCCAATCGGGCCCGGTCGGGCGCCTTCCAGGGGTCCGCTTCCTGGGCCTCCAGCATCGGGCTCAAGGGCAGCAGCAGGGACAGAACAAGCAGGCGGACGGCGCGGTGCATGGAGAGGGGGTCCTCGGCTGGAGATGGGGCCCAGTGTAGGGGAGCGCACGGCACGGGCAAGTCCCGTGCGCTGACGGTCTTGCAGGTGCCGGGTTATGCTCTGGGCTTGTTCATACGGTGTCTCCTCCGGAGGCTACAGGTGTCCTTGATGAAAAAACGGAATAAGGCCCCCGTACGCGCCCAGGCGCGCACCGTGTCCCTGGTACTGGGTTCCGGGGGTGCCCGGGGGCTGGCCCACATTGGCGTGATCCGTGAACTGGAGGTCCGGGGCTACGAGGTGCGCGCCATCTCCGGGAGTTCCATGGGGGCGCTGGTGGGCGGGATCTATGCCCTTGGGGAGCTGGAGACCTATGCCGAATGGGTGCAGGGCCTGAGCCAGTCGGATGTGCTCGGTCTGCTGGATTGGAGCTTCGCCGGAGGCGGCCTGATCCGGGGCGACAAACTGATCCGCAAGCTTCGCGACTTGGTGGGGGAACGGGATATCGAGCAGCTGCCCATCCATTTCACCGCCGTGGCGGTGGATATCGAGCGGGGCCGGGAGGTGTGGATGAGTGAGGGCTCGCTGTTCGATGCCATCCGCGCCTCCATCGCCATCCCGGCGGTGTTCACACCCCACCGCTACCAGGGGCGCACCCTGGTGGACGGCGGGCTGCTCAACCCCGTGCCCGTGGCGCCGACGCTGCGCACCTTCACGGATCTCACCATCGTGGTGGATGTGAACGGTCCGGCGCCGGATACGGAGGACGGGGTGGAGGCCGACCCAGGGGAAGGGGAGGGGGATGAAGACCGTCTGGGTCTGCTGGAGCGGATGCGGGGGTATGTGGAGTCCCTGGGTGGGGAGAGCACCCCCCGGGCGGCGGAGGGCATGGCCCTGTCGGAGGTGCTCATGCGCTCCCTGGATACCATGCAGGCGGCCATCACCCGTCAGCACCTGGCGGTGTTCCGGCCCGATCTGGTGATCAGCGTGCCCAAGAATGTGTGCATGATCCACGAGTTCCACCGTGCGCGGCCGGTGATCGAGCTGGGGCAGCGCCTGGCGCGGGAGAACCTGGAGGGGATGACCCATCGGGCGCCCTCCCGGATCTAGTGCTGTCTTCGGGGGTGGGGGTTCCGTGTCGCCCGTGGCGGGACGCCGTGTATACCTCCCTGTAGGCTTGCGCGCCGCTTCCCTGCGGCGCACACCCGCCACGGGCGACACGGAACCCCGATCCAGTCGTGTGGCGGGATGCTTTGGCCGTGGCCCCCTTCCTGGGGTTCTGCACGCCAAGGGGGCCGCCCAACGCAAAGCGCCCGGGATGAACCCGGGCGCTGCGTCCTTCGGAATGGCAGGGGCAGGGTGGAGTCAGCCCAGTTCCTTGACCGCCGCCACCAGTTCCCCGGCCACCTTCTGGCCGTCGCCGTAGAGCATGCGCGTGTTGTCGGCGTAAAAGAGATGGTTCTCCACCCCGGAGAAGCCGGCCCCCTTGCCCCGTTTGATGACGATGACGTTCTTCGCCTCGTCCACGTTGAGGATGGGCATACCGTAGATGGGGCTTTCCGGGTTGCTGCGGGCCACGGGGTTGACCACGTCGTTGGCCCCGATGACTACGGCCACGTCCGCCGTCTTGAACTCGGTGTTGATCTCGTCCAGGTCGTAGATGAGATCGTAGGGCACACCGGCCTCGGCCAGGAGCACGTTCATGTGCCCGGGCATGCGCCCCGCCACCGGGTGGATGGCGAACTTCACGTCCACGCCCCGTTCCTGCAGGCGCTGGGTGAGCTCCCAGATTTTGTGCTGCGCCTGGGCCACCGCCATGCCGTAGCCGGGGACGATGATCACCTTGTTGGCGTAAGCCATCATGATGCCGGCGTCGGAGGACTCGATGGGCTTGAGGGTGCCGGTGACCTCACCCTGTTCCTCGGTGGCGGTCTCGCCGAACTGGGAGAACAGCACGTTGGACAGGGGCCGGTTCATGGCCTTGGCCATGAGCTGGGTGAGCAGGGTGCCGGCGGAGCCCACCACCACCCCGGCGATCATCAGCGCGGCGTTGTCCAGTACCAGCCCCTTGAAGCCCACGGCCAGGCCGGTGAGGGCGTTGTACAGGGAGATGATCACCGGCATGTCGGCGCCGCCGATGGGGATGGTCATGAGCACGCCGAAGGCCAGGGCCAGGAGCACGAACAGCAGGAGCAGGGTGCCGTTCACCTGGCTGCCGCTGAAGGCGATGATCAGGCCCAGCAGCAGCGTGCCCCCCAGGACCCCCAGGTTGATCTTCTGCTGGCGGTCAAAGCGGATGGATTTCTTCAGCAGGCCCTGGAGCTTGGCGAAGGCCACCAGCGATCCGGAGAAGGCCACCGAGCCGATGATGATCCCCAGCACGGCGATGAACTGCGTGGTCCAGGCCAGGGTGTCGGCCTGCATCAGGGCCACGATGCCGATGCCGGCGGCGGCGCCGCCCCCCATGCCGTTGTACAGGGCGATCATCTGCGGCATGTCGGTCATGGCCACCCGCTTGCCCGTGTACCAGGCCACGCCGCCGCCGATGCCGATCCCCAGGAGGATGAGCAGGTAATTGACAAAGCCCACCACCTCGGGGTGCAGGAAGGTGACCACGGTGGCCAGCACCATGCCCCAGCCGGCCCAGACGATGCCGCGCCGGGCGGTGACCGGGGAGGCCATCTGCTTGAGGCCGACGATGAACAGCACCGCCGCCGCGAAGTAGGCGAGATTGATGATGAAGCTCATTTACTGATTCCCCTTGCTGCTCTTGAACATCTCGAGCATGCGTTCGGTCACCACATACCCGCCCACGGCGTTGCCCGCCGCCAGGATCACGGCGACGAAGCCCACCAGCTGCTGCATCCCGGTCTCGGCATGGCCCAGGGCCACCATGGTGCCCACCAGGACGATGCCGTGGACGAAGTTGGAGCCGGACATGAGCGGCGTGTGCAGGATCACCGGCACCTTGGAGATCACCTCGTAGCCGGTGAAGGCCGCGAGCATGAAGATGTAGAGTGCGACAAAACCCTCGATCATGACTTGGCTCCTTCGATCAGGCTGCGGGTCGCCTCGTGCCGGATGGCCCCTTCGTGGGTGAGGCAGCTCTGGGCGATGACCTCATCGTCCCAGTTCAGCTCCAGCCGGCCCTCGGGCAGCATGGGGGTGAGGAAATTGAACAGATTCTTGGCGTACATCTCGCTGGCGTGCAGGGCCACCTGGCTGGCCACGTTCTCGGGGCCGTGGATGGTCACGCCGCCGCGGGTGACCGTCTTGCCCGGCTTGGTGAGCTCGCAGTTGCCGCCGCTCTCCGCCGCCAGGTCGATGATCACCGCCCCGGGCTTCATGCCCGAGACCATCTTCTGGGGGATGAGCACCGGCGCCTGGCGTCCGGGCACGGCGGCGGTGGTGATGAGCACGTCCGCCTGGGCTACATGCCGGGCCAGGGCCTCCTGCTGCTGTGCCTTCTCCTCGTCGGTGAGCTCGCGGGCATAGCCCCCCTCGCCCTCGGCCTGCACGCCCAGGTCGATGAAGCGGGCCCCCAGGGATTCCACCTGTTCCCGGGTGGCGGAGCGCACGTCATAGGCCTCCACCAGGGCCCCCAGGCGGCGGGCGGTGGCGATGGCCTGCAGCCCCGCCACGCCGGCGCCGATGACCATCACCTTGGCGGGGCGGATGGTGCCGGCGGCGGTGGTGAGCATGGGGAAGAAGCGGCAGGACAGGTCGGCCCCCATGAGCGCGGCCTTGTAGCCGCCCACCGCCGCCTGGGAGGAGAGGGCATCCATGCTCTGGGCGCGGGAGATGCGCGGGATCAGTTCCATGGCGAAGGCGGTGATCTTCTTCTTCTGCAGGGCCTGGACCACATCGGGATGCTTGTGGGCGTGGAAGAACCCCGCCATCAGGGCCCCGTCCTTCATCTGGTTGATCTCTTCCACCGTGGGGGGGGCCACCTTCACCACGATGTCCGCCTCGCCGAAGGCCGTCTTGGCGTCGTCCACCACGCGGGCCTCGGTGTAGGCCTCGTCCGGGAAGTGGGCCTCGCTGCCCGCTCCCTTCTGGAGAAGTACCTCGATGCCCGTCTGGGCGAACCGGGCCGCCACCGAGGGATCCAGGGCGACCCTCCGCTCGCCGCGGGCGGTCTCTTTCGGTATGGCAAGTTTGATCGGCATGGCTGTACTCCGTCTGCCCGTGCAGGGGTGGTGGCCGTGTAAAGCTGGGCATGGTAGCGGAAATTCCAAAGGCTTTGAACATGGACGGGAAATCCCCCCGTGGTGGGGGGATGCAGAGCCACGGGGAGGCCACGGCGAGGGCGGCTCGCGGCTTGATAATTGCTTTCTTGCCGGGATTGGGGCAGAGTCAAGAGGTGTCGGTATCACCTTCGGGGGAACGAGGGGTGTACGAGCTCACACAGCAGGTGCTGCGCACCGATGCCTCGGGCATGCCGATGGAATGGATCAACTATCAGCAGGCCGTGCGGCTCTACCACGCCGGGCAGGTGGCCTATGCCTGCGGCTCGGTGCTCTATCGCGTGCATGGCGGCGTCAATGCCCGCACCGGCCGGCGCAGCGTGGTGGAGGTGAACTCCATCCTCGCCACCCATGGCACCAACAAGGCCATCCACGGCGCCTATGTCCCCCCCCTGAACAACGCGGCCCTGTTCCGGCGCGACGCCTTCCTCTGCCTCTACTGCGGCGAGCGTTTCCGGCCCCACGACCTGTCCCGGGATCACGTCACCCCCCTGAGCCAGGGCGGGGCGGATCACTGGGTCAACGTGGTCACCGCCTGCAAGCGCTGCAACAACCACAAGGCGGGCCACACCCCGGAACAGGCGGGCATGCAGTTGCTGGCCGTGCCCTTTGTGCCCACCCATGCCGAATACATCTACCTGCAGGGGCGTCGTGTCCTGGCGGATCAGATGGAGTTCCTGCAGGCCCATTTCCCGCGCTCCAGCCCGCTGAGGCGGCGTCCGCTGCAGTAAACGGGCGCGGCGCGATCGGCTGCGGGGATCAGGGCCGGGTAGCCTGCGGCCCTGGCGGGGCAGGGCCGGGGGGAATGCCGCGAGATCCCCGGGCATCGTCCCGAACGCACCCTGCGGCGCGTTCTTCCCGGGACCGTTCCATGGCGCAGGGATGCGGTCCGCGCACCCGTCAACCCTGGTGAATCCAGGCCCATCGGTTTACAGTCACGCTTGCGCCCAATGGGGAAGATTGGATATGGCGGTCGAGCTCTACACAGAAGCCCCCGCGCCCGCATGGTCCGGGACGCGTACCGGCGGGGATGTCGCGGATCCCCCGGGGCGGACTACACACCCGGAAAAAGAACACGCAATGAGCTATATCGGCGAGCCGGATTATCGTCATGGGAGTCCGCAGACCCTGGGGATCCTGATCAGCAACCTGGGCACACCCGACGCGCCCACACCCCAGGCCCTCAGGCGCTATCTCAAGGAGTTCCTCTGGGATCCGCGGGTGGTGGAGTTCCCCCGGGTGCTGTGGTGGCTGCTGCTGCACGGCGTCATCCTCAATACCCGCCCGCGCAAGAGCGCGGCCAAGTACGCCCGCATCTGGGGCGAGCAGGGCTCGCCGCTGCTGAGCATCACCCGTGCCCAGGGCCAGGCCGTGGCCGAGCGGATCGCCCGGCGCATGTACGGCCCGGTGAAGGTGGCCGTGGCCATGCGCTACGGCAATCCCTCCATCGCCGCCGGCCTGGAGGAGCTGCGCCGGGCCGGTGCGCGGCGCCTGCTGATCCTCCCCCTCTACCCCCAGTACGCCGCCTCCACCACCGGGTCCACCTTCGATGCCGTCTCCCATGCGCTGAGCCGCTGGCGCTGGGTGCCGGAGACGCGTTTTGTCACCGGTTACCACAGCGAACCCGCCTATATCGAGGCCCTGGCCGCCAGCATCCGCGAGCACTGGGCCGAGCACGGCCGCGGGGATCACCTGCTGTTTTCCTTCCATGGCATCCCCAGGAGCTACCTGGATCAGGGGGATCCCTACCACTGCTACTGCCAGACCACCGCCCGCCTGGTGGCGGAGCACCTGGATCTGCCGGAGGACCGCTGGGAGGTAACCTTCCAGTCCCGTTTTGGCAAGCAGCAGTGGCTCACCCCCTACACCCTGGAGACCATCCAGGGCCTGCCCGCCCGGGGGGTGAAGTCCCTGGATGTGGTCTGCCCCGGCTTCTCCGCCGACTGCCTGGAGACCCTGGAGGAGATCGCCGACGAGAGCCGCGAGGCCTTCCTGGAGGCCGGCGGGGAGCGGTTCAGCTATATCCCCGCCCTCAACACCCGGGAGGACCACGCCGATGCCCTGGCGGAACTCATCCTGCGTCACGTGCAGGGGTGGCCCGAGGCCGACGAGAACTACGATGCCGAGGCCCTGAGGGAGGCCGGTGAGCTGGCCCGCGCCCGTGCCCTGGCCATGGGCGCGAAGAATTGATCGGCGCCCTGATCATCGGTGATGAACTCCTGTCCGGCAGGCGCCGGGACAGGCACATGGCCTTCCTCATCGAGGCCCTGGCCCTGCGCGGCCTGGAGCTCTCCTTCGTGCGTTTCGTGGGGGACGACGCCCACCTGCTGACGGACAACCTGCGCCAGACCCTGGCCCTGGAGGAGGCGGTGGTGTTCAGCTTTGGTGGCATCGGCGCCACCCCCGACGACCGTACCCGGCAGTGCCTGGCGCAGGCGGCGGGTGTGCCCCTGACCCCTCACCCCGGGGCCGTGGCCCTCCTGGAGGAACGCTTCGGGGCGGCGGCCTATCCCCACCGCATCCGCATGGCCCACCTGCCCCAGGGGGCGGAACTGATCCCCAACCCGGTCAACCGCGTGCCGGGTTTCAGCTGGCGTCATCACCATTGTGTGCCGGGGTTCCCTAACATGGCCTGGCCCATGGTGGAGTGGGTCCTGGATACCCACTACCCGCATCTGTTCCACCGCATGCCCAGCGTCCTGCGCCTCGTGCGGGTCCACGGGACCCCCGAGTCGGAACTGGTTCCGGTGATGGAATCGCTGATGGAGGCCTTCCCGGAGATCCGGGTCTCCAGTCTGCCGTCCACCCGGGCCGGGTGCCGCGAGGTGGAACTCGGGGTGAAGGGACCGGCGGATGCCGTGGCCGGTGCCATGCAGCGCCTGCTTCAGGCCCTGGAGGCGGGGGGGATGGAATGGGCGGAAATGCCGCCCGCGGATCTTCCCGACGGTTCCAATTGAGGCGCAAGGCCCCACGCGCCGCCAGCGGCGCGTGGATCGGGGGACAAGGGCCCCCCGATGGCGTCCGCCGTACTTAGCGGAACAGACTGATGCGCTTCATCACCCAGTCCTGGCGCACGCGGTAGTGGTACAGGCCGGCGGCGGTGTGGAGGACGATCAGGACGGCGATCGCCACCCCCAGGGCCATGTGGGCCAGGAACAGGTTCTCCGCCAGGGCGGGGTCCTCGGCGAGGAAGCCGGGCAGTTCCCAGGTGAAGAAGTTCACCGGGGCCCCCGCCGCGGCCGTGCCCAGCCAGCCGACGATGGGCATGGCAATCACCAGGACATACAACAGGAAGTGCACCAGGCCGCCCAGGGCGCGCTGCATGCGCGTCGGGGAGATGGCGTATTCCGGGGTGCGCTGGGAGAGCCGTACCACCAGGCGCACCAGCATCAGGAGCAGGATGGAGATGCCCAGGGTCTTGTGGGCCATGAAGGCGGTGCCGGCGAGATCGGCCCCCACCAGTGCCGTGAGCTGCTCCTGGCCCAGGATGCCCAGGGTGAAGCCGCCGATCAGGGCGAATACCAGCAGGACGGCGATGAGCCAGTGCAGCACCCGGAGGGCATAGGAATGGCGCGGCAGCCCGGAGGCCACTTCAACGGTCGGGTAGTCGGTGCTCATGTGTGCTCCCTTGGTCTTGTGGATGTCATGCTCGTTCACACGGGCCGGGGCTGGCGCCACATCACCGGATGCCGGGTGCCACCGGCCCGTTCAGGACGGAATAAGGCCCACTAAGGGTAGCAGTATTCGCCAGTACGGGCGTAATGGAATCGCGGGAGCCTTGCACTGTGTCAGCGGTGCATCCGCTCCCCATGGCCGGATCGTTGGTGTCGACCCCGATATCAGAAGGAACGTGTCTTGATTGAAGTCCTTTCCCTGTCGTTCGCTTTTCTTTTTGGCATGCTGGTGCGCCTGGTGGGATTGCCACCGCTGGTGGGCTTTCTCGCCGCCGGCTTTGCCCTGAACTATTTCGGACCCACCCTGGGGCTGCCCCATCAGACGGGGGAGGTCCTGGATCACGTGGCCCACCTGGGGGTGTTGCTGCTCCTGTTCACCGTGGGCCTCAAGCTCAAGCTGCGCAACCTCGTGGAGCGGGCGGTGCTGGGCGGGGCCCTGCTGCATTTCCTGCTCTCGGTGGGGGTGTTCCTGGGGGTCTTCCTGGCCCTGCCCGCCCTGATCCCCGGTGGGGAGACGGCCCTGCTCCTGGCCGTCGCCCTGGCCTTCTCCAGCACCGTGCTGGCGGCCAAGGTGCTGGAGGCGAAACGGGAACTGCGGGCCTTTCACGGCCGCATGGCCATCGGCATCCTCATCATCCAGGACCTGCTGGCCCTGTTGGTGCTGGCCGTGGCCGGCGGGCACGAACCCTCCCCCTGGGCCCTGCTGCTCCTTGCCCTGCCGCTACTGCGGCCCGTGCTCCACTGGCTTTTGGATCTGGCCGGTCACGACGAGTTGGTCGTGGTCATGGGGGTGGTACTGGCTATTGTCGTGGGGGGATGGGGGTTCGATCTCTTTGGTCTGAGCCCCGAGGTGGGGGCCCTGGCCATGGGGGTGATGCTCTCCGGGCATGTCCGTGCCCAGGAGATCTCCAACGCCCTCTGGGGCCTCAAGGAGCTCTTTCTCGTGGGGTTCTTCCTGCAGATCGGCATGTCGGGTCTGCCGGATCTGCAGGCGGCCCTGTTCGGCCTCGGCCTCGCCCTGCTGCTGCCCGTCAAGGGAGCCCTGTTCTTCTTCCTGCTGCTGGCGTTCGGTCTGCGGGCGCGCAACGCCTTCCTGGCGGCCCTGAGCCTGAGCAGCTACAGCGAGTTCGGTCTCATCGTGGCCGCCGCCTTGCTCCAGGACTGGCTCGTGCCCCTGGCCCTGGCGGTGACCTTCAGTTTCGTCCTGTCCGCCCCCCTGAACCGGGTTTCCCACACCCTGTTTGACCGTTTTGAATCCCGGCTGCGCCGTTTCGAGCGTCGCAGCCGGCACCCCGACGAACAGCCGGTCTCCCTGGGGGATGCGGAACTTTTGGTTGTTGGTATGGGGCGCACCGGCACGGCCGCCTTCAACGTCCTTATCCGTAACGGCGCCCGGGTGGCCGGGGTGGATGCCGATACCGCCAAGGTGGCCGAACACCAGAAGCAGGGCCGGCACGTGGTCTATGCCGACGCCGAGGATATCTGTTTCTGGAACGGGGTGGATCTGGACGGCATCCGCGCCGTGATCCTGGCCACCCCGGACTTCGAGGGCAAGCAGATCGCCGCCCGCAGACTGCGCCGCAGGGGATTCTCCGGGCTCATCATTGCCCAGATCATGTACGAGGATGAGGAGGACCCGCTGCGCCGCGCCGGTGTGGATGAGATCTACATGGCCATGGTGGGGGCCGGTATGGGCCTTGCCGGCACTGCCTGGGACCGCCTCCAGGGGGGGAAGGCGGGACGGCGGGCGAAAGATCCGGGCCGGCACGAGGTCTCTGCGTCGTGAAGGGGGCCGAAGGCTGAGCCGGTTCCCGACTTCCCGGAGCCGCGCTTCGCTGACCGGGTGAAGTCGGTCCCTTCAGCATACCGCCGGCCCCGGGTGAGCGGAACCCGGCGGGTATTTCCATGTTATTGGCATGAAAATTAAATACGTTATAACATTGCATGAACTGTATTCCATGCCAATCCGGGAGCTTGCCATGAACTGGATGAGACCGTTGCCCCTTCTTGCAGTGGGGATGTGCGCTGGGGGCGCTGGCACCGTCCCCCCGGAGGCCAGCGCCTCCGGGGGCGCTGCCGAAATCGAACTGCCTCCCGTGGAAGTGACTGCCGGGGTGCCGCTGCCGGGGGCGCCCATGCTGCAGGCGGCGGATGTGGACGTGCTCACCGGGGAGGCGTTGCAGCGCCGCGGGCGCTTCACCCTGGGCGAGACCCTGGAGGCCCTGCCCGGGGTGTCCTCGGTGACGGCCGGTACCCAGGTGGGGCGACCGGTGATCCGGGGATTGAGCGGGGACCGCATCCGTATCCTGTCCAACGGCATCGGGGTGGAGTATCAACAATACGGGCAGCGGCATCCCCCCGGCATCGACCCCTTCCTGGCCGGGCGCATCGAGGTGGTGCGGGGGGCCTCCAGCCTGCTCCATGGCTCGGGCGCCCTGGGTGGCGCCATCGATGTGCAGGCCCCGGCGTTTCTCTATGCCCCTCCGGGGGAGATGGCGATGGATGGAGAGGCCCTCATCGCCCACCACGACCACAACGGGCAGCGGGATACGGGGCTGCGGGCCCGGGCCGGTAGCGACCGGTTCAGCCTCATGGCCGGGATCATGCGGCGCAGCGCGGGCCTTCTGGAGACCCCGCGGGCGACCCCCGCCGCGGTCTCCGGGGACGCCGATGATCCCCGCTTTACGGGGACCCTGCCCCACACCGGCTTTCAACAACTCAATGGCCAGGTCGGTGCCCAACTGCGCACCGACCTGGGGACCTACGGCCTGCGCTACACCCAGTGGGACGGGGAGAACGATTTTCTCCTGCCCAATGGGGACGGCATCGGCATCTGGCTGCGCAACGACGAGCTGCAATTGAGCGGGCATATGCCCCTTGCGGCCGGGTGGGAGCTGCGGCCCACCCTGTCCTGGCAGA
Source organism: Ectothiorhodospira mobilis (assembly GCF_016584115.1). Taxonomy (GTDB): domain Bacteria; phylum Pseudomonadota; class Gammaproteobacteria; order Ectothiorhodospirales; family Ectothiorhodospiraceae; genus Ectothiorhodospira; species Ectothiorhodospira mobilis. The sequence continues at coordinate 28,872 of NZ_NRSK01000019.1, read as the reverse complement.
ACAATCTGCGCCGCGCCAATCGCCCCGGCCGTCCGCGGGGCGATGGCTATGACGGTACGATCCATCTGGAGACCGATGTCTACACCGCGCGCATGGAGGCCCTGCATGGTCCCCTGGGGCCCTTTGATGGCGGCACGCTGGGGATGGAGTACACGGACCAGGTCCAGCATTCCCGGGGGAGCACGGTGCTGGCGCCGGGCGGGGAGGTGAGCAATCTGGCCCTGTTCGCCTTTGAGACCCGGGATGTGGGCGACCTGACCCTGCAGGCTGGCCTGCGCCACGACTGGCATCGCGTCGTCGGGGACGCCCATCGAACTGCGGCCCCGGTGGATTTCTCCGGGCGGGATGCCCACGATCACCGGGTCTTCACCGGCGCACTGGGGGTGGTGTACCGCCTCAGTGACCGGCTTGCCCTGGCAGCCAATGCCGGCCGGGGGTTCCGGGCTCCGGGGCTGTTCGAGCGCTATGCCGATGGTGTGCACGGGGGCGTGGCCGCCGTGCAGCAGGGCAATCCCGATCTGGAGCCGGAGCGTGCCCTGAATCTGGATCTCGCCCTGCGCTGGAACGCCCCGGGCCTGGCGGCCAGCGCCACCCTCTACCGCAATGACATCCGCCACTACATCTATCTGCAGGATACCGGGACGCAGCGTCAGGGGCTGCCCGTGTTCGCCTACCAGCAGGACAATGCCGTGCTCGAGGGGGTGGAGGTGGAGGTCCGCTGGCAGGCCACGGATCGGATGGAATGGGCGGGTAGCCTGGAGGGGGTGCGGGGGACCAACCAGCGCACCGGTCATGACCTGCCCATGCTGCCTGCGGATACCCTCCGCCTGGAGGTCACCTACCGTTTCCCCTCCCGGGGGCTGGACCCCTGGCTACGCCTGGGGCTGCGCCACAGTGCCGCCAAGGATGCGGCCCCGGGGGAACCCTTCGCCCAGTTCGATGACCTGCCCTTTGGTACGGCCTCCACCGAGGCCTACACCCTGGCCGATCTCGGCGCCGGCCTGGCCTTTCATGGCTTCGGGGCACGCCCCGTGCAACTGGAACTGGCGGTGCGCAATCTGCTGGATCGCGAATACCGCGACTTTCTCGACACCTATAAGGGCTATGCCCTGAGCCCCGGACGGGAGATCCGGGTCAGCATGCGGGTGCCCTTTGGCGGATGAGGCCCCGCCGGGGCTCACAGGGGCAGGCGCAGGCCGGTGAGCTTCCAGAAGATGAGGTTGCGGCGGGTGAAGACCAGCTGCACCTTTTCCCCGGGGGCGTTGCGGTCGGCGATGGTCACCACGAAGCGGTCATAGGCCTCGTAGCCCAGGTCCACACGGGTGTTCTCCCGCCGTTTCATGGTCACCTCGCTCTCCTCTTCCCCCGGGGTTCTGGGCAGGTAGCCCTGCCAGATGCGGGTGAGGGCTTCCGGGGAGATCATGGCATCCACCAGGGGTTTGAGCAGGGCGTCCGCCAGGGCCAGGCCCATGGCGGCGAAGGGATGCTCCCCTGCCGCAGCGGACAATTCCTGCTCCATGGTGGCCCTCAGGGTCTGGCGCATGTCTGCCCGCAGGGCCGGGAGATCGGTGTAGCGGGCCACCGTCCCGGTGTCCTCGGCCTGGGCGGCCTCGCGGATGCGGTCCACCGTGTGATAGGGGGAGTAGAACATCCAGCCGGCCAGGGCCAGGAGGAGGTCTCTGCGTCGTGAAGGGGCCTGGCCCGTCCCCTTTAATCCCGTGATTGTGGCTTTAGCAAATTCACACCTTGAACCGCCCCACACGGTCCTGCAGTTCCGCCGCCAGCCGGGCCAGCTCGTCGCTGGCCGAGGCAATCTGCGAGGAGCCGCTGGCGGCCTGTTCGACGCCATTGCTGATCTGCATCAGGGAACGGTTGACGTCCTCGGCCACGGCGGACTGCTCTTCGGCTGCGCTGGCGATCTGGGTGTTCATGTCGTTGATGGTGCGGATGCCATCAGTGATCTCCTCCAGGGCCTTGGCGGCCCGTTCGGCGGAGGCAACGCCCTGGGTGGCCTTGTGGTGACCTGCGTCCATGACCTGGACGGCCTCGTGGGAGGCGGTCTGCAGTTTCTCGATGAGATCCCGGATCTCCTGGGTTGAGGTCTGGGTACGGGTGGCCAGGCTGCGCACTTCGTCTGCGACCACGGCAAAACCACGGCCTGTTTCCCCTGCCCTTGCGGCTTCGATGGCGGCATTGAGGGCCAGGAGATTGGTCTGGTCGGCGATGTCCCGGATGACCTCCAGCACCGTGCCAATGCCTTCGGCATCCCCGCGCAGGCGATGGATCACTGTAACGGCATTTTGCACCTCATCGGCCAGGTCCCCCACCTCCGTGGCGGTGAACTGCACCACCTGGGCCCCGGATTGCGCCGCTTGATTGGAGGTGTTCGCGGCCTCAGCCGCCTGACTGGCATTGCCGGCGACCTGGTTCACGGTGGTGGCCATCTGGGTCATGGCCGTGGCCACCTGCTCGGTCTCCGCTTGCTGCTGTTGCACCTGCTCGCTGGAGTGGCGGCTGGATACGGCCAGTTCCTCCGCCGCCGCGGAGAGTTGATTGGCGGCCTCCGAGACCTGTCTCACCAGGGTGTGTACGCCGTCGGCGAAGATGTTGAAGCTGCGGGCCAGATCCCCGAACTCGTCGTGGCGATCCTCATCGAGCCGCTGGGTCAGGTCCCCATCCCCGGCGGCAATGCGGTCCAGCGCATGGCGCGTCTCTTTCACCGGCCGCACGATCATGCGTGAGACCACCACGATGATGCCGGTCAGGATCAGCAGGGTGATCCCGAACACCATCACCAGGCTCGCCTGCATCTCGCGGGCGGCGGCCAGCAGGTTGTCTGTGGGGATGGCGACGGCCAGGGACCATCCAGGGGTATTGGGGACCGGCTGATAGGTCAAATGAAAGGCGCGCCCCTGGCCATCCACATATTCCCCCATACCCTGCTCCCCGGCCACCATGCGCCGGGCCAGGGCTGCATATCCTTCATTGGCCGCTTCCAGGGCGTTCTCTGACATGCGCCGGTCCGGGTCCGGATGGGCAATGGTCATGCCGTTGGAATCCAGGGCCCAGGCGATGGCGCCTGGTTCATCGATGGCCCGTTCCACGATGCGCGATAGGGTATCCAGGGTGACCGTGGCGGCCACCAAGCCGATCACGTCCCCGCGCCTATTCTCCACGCCATGGGCCAGGACGGTGATGGGGTTGCCCGTGCTGCGGGAGTAGACCGGGTTGGTGACGACAGAGCGGACGCTCTGATCCTGGACGATGCGCTGGAAATAGGCGCGATCCGCCAGATTGGAGCGATGTTCATTGTGATAGTAGGCCTCCCCTTCTGTGTCGGTGAAGAACAAGACCTCGTATTCATCGCTCATGTGCTGGCCAAAGTGCTGGAGTACGCCCGAGATGCTTTCGGTATTGCCCGAACTCATCACCCGGGTTTGGGCCAGGGTACGTACCACATTCATGTGTGACTCCAGCCACCATCCCACCTTTTCCGCCCCCGCGCTGGCCTGATTCCGGGCCTTGTCCTGCATCAGGTCCACCATCCGGTGGCTGGTCTGGCTGACGATCAGGGAGGCCGCCACCAGAAAGGCGATGCCCATGGGGATGCCGAACAGGGTCAGCAGCTTGGGGGTCATTCGGAGTCGGTCGAACATCAGCGAACCCTTCTGGGACGAGCGAGCCCGGGATATGGAACAGGGGAACAGGGGAACAGGGGAAGCGAAGGCTATAAAATTTATTAATGACGCACTGCAATTAGTTTATCGGGTGTATCGATCGGCGTCGAGGAAACTTGAGGGAGGAAGCGCCGGGTATCCTCCGCCCCGGGAGGGCGGCCGGTCCCCGGTTACAGGGGCAGGCGCAGGCCGGTGAGCTTCCAGAAGATGAGGTTGCGGCGGGTGAAGACCAGCTGCACCTTTTCCCCGGGGGCGTTGCGGTCGGCGATGGTCACCACGAAGCGGTCATAGGCCTCGTAGCCCAGGTCCACACGGGTGTTCTCCCGCCGTTTCATGGTCACCTCGCTCTCCTCTTCCCCCGGGGTTCTGGGCAGGTAGCCCTGCCAGATGCGGGTGAGGGCTTCCGGGGAGATCATGGCATCCACCAGGGGTTTGAGCAGGGCGTCCGCCAGGGCCAGGCCCATGGCGGCGAAGGGATGCTCCCCCGCCGCAGCGGACAATTCCTGCTCCATGGTGGCCCTCAGGGTCTGGCGCACGTCTGCCCGCAGGGCCGGGAGATCGGTGTAGCGGGCCACCGTCCCGGTGTCCTCGGCCTGGGCGGCCTCGCGGATGCGGTCCACCGTGTGATAGGGGGAGTAGAACATCCAGCCGGCCAGGGCCAGCAGGGCCAGGAGGAGGAGGGGCTTGACGAGGCTCTTCATGGGCGGTCCGCAGGGGGTCGGATGGGGTAGGGGTGGCCGGTCCTGCCATGGGCCGACCGGGGGCGGGTATTGTCCCGATCCGGGGGTGGTCTGTCATCCGGGGCAGATCCACGCCATTACTGGCATGGCATCAGTAGATGGCGCCGCCGGAGTCGGCGTAGGCCTGCAGCACCTCCCGCGCCGGCCCCCGCAGCACGTCCCGCTCCACGTGGATACCGCGGCGGGTGAGGCCGTGGGTCCACGGCCGGGGCTTGCTGCCCTCGTCGAAGCCGATGCGGCGCACGTCGCTGTCCCGGGCGCCGCAGACGAAGCGGCTGACCCCGGACCAGGGGATGGCCCCGAGGCACATGGCACAGGGCTCCGCCGAGGAGACCAGGGTGTACTCCAGCCGGCCACCGTCGCTCAGGTCGTGGCGGCCCAGGCGCCTCTGGGCCAGGGCCATGGCCACCATCTCGGCGTGCAGCAGGGCGCAGTTCAGGTGCAGCACCAGATTCACCCCCGGGGCCACCAGCCGGCCGTCGGCATCGAAGACAGCCGCGCCGAAGGGGCCGCCGGTGCCCTGGTTCACGTTGTCCCGGGCCAGGGCGATGGCGAAGGTCATCTGTTCCCGGGTCCCGGGCATGGGCGGGAAGTCGTGGGCCATGCGGGCCTCGAGCCAGTCCGGCAGCCGGATCTCCAGGGGGGGCAGTTCCATGGCGGTCTCCTCGGCGGGGCGGGCCACAGGGCCCGCATGAACCCATGATCGGCGGGGCAGGGAGGCGGGATCAAGGGTGATACACTGGCCGGTCCGGCGCCGGGGGCGCGACATCGCATCGAGGGGTGGGCCATGTTTGCCGATCAGGGGCGTGAGCAGTTGCGGGCCATGTATTGCCAGGCCTGGCGCAAATGGCGGGCCGGGGAGCCCCTGGAGCCCCTGGAGCGGCAGATCGCGGAGCTGGTGCGGGAGCACCCGGAATATCACGGGCTCCTGGAGGATGCGGGCGCCGCCCGCGGGGCGGAGTTCCATATCGCGGAAGGTGTCGACAATCCCTTCCTGCATATGGGCATGCACCTGGCCCTGCGGGACCAGGTGGCCATGGACCGGCCGGCGGGCATCGCCGCGGTGCATCGCGCCCTGGCCCTGCGCATGGGGCCCCATGGGGCGGAACATGCCATGATGGAATGCCTGGGCACGGCCCTGTGGGAGGCCCAGCGCCAGGGAGGGGCACCGGATGAACAGGCCTATCTGGACTGCCTGAAACGGCTGTAGTCCCCCATATTCCCTTCATATCACCCCTGCCTCACTCCAGGAGGGGGGGGCACTGCCTTGCCGGGGGGTGGGGCGTGCCCCGCCGGGACCCGATGGGTGTCCGTTTCCGCTTGATATTCATCAATATCATACCGAAATAAGCTTTTTTCTTCTTTTCCGGGGGTTCCATGGGTTGACCCCATGACGAGCGCGGGGTAGGTTTTGTCATCAATTGTTCACTGCACAAAAAGTGAGTGTTCTGTTAGGGCAAAACGGCACCGTGACTTCCTCTACCCTTCAAATCGCGCTGGCGGGCGGGTTCATGGCCTCTCTGGGCGTGCTCCTGGCCGGTGTACTGGCGTTTGCCAACCGGCGGCTGTATGTCTTCGAGGATCCCCGCATCGATCAGCTGGAAGACATGCTGCCCCGTACCAACTGCGGGGCCTGCGGTGAGGCGGGGTGCCGTGCCTTTGCCGAGGCCCTGGTGGCCGGGCGCGCCCAGCCGGCGCAGTGCACGGTGAACTCGGCGGAGATGAACCAGAAGATCGCCGATTTCCTGGGGGTGTCCGTGGGCAGTCAGGAGCGCAGGATCGCCCGCCTGGCCTGTGCCGGGGGATCCCACGTGGCCGCCACCCGGGCCCGCTACCAGGGGCTCAAGTCCTGCCGCGCCGCCGCCCTGGTGTCCGGCGGAGGCAAGGGCTGCACCTGGGGCTGCCTGGGGCTGGGGGACTGCGAGCAGGTGTGTTCCTTCGACGCCATCCATCTGAACCGCTACGGCCTGCCGGTGGTGGACGTGGACAAGTGCACCGGCTGCGGCGACTGCGTCGAGGTCTGCCCCAAGGACCTGTTCAGCCTGCAGCCGGAGAGCCACCGCCTCTGGGTGGCCTGCCGCAACCAGGATCCCCAGGACGAGGCCATGGCCCAGTGCCAGGTGGTGTGCACCGGCTGCGGCCGCTGCGCCATGGACGCCCCCGAGGGGCTGATCCGCATCGAGAATCACCTGGCCGTGATCGACTACGAAAAGAACGCCCTGGCCTCCCCGGTGGCCATCCAGCGCTGCCCCACCGGGGCCATCGTCTGGCTGGAAGGGAAGGAGCCCCGCAAGGGTTCGGGCGCCCGCAAAGTCACCCGCAAGGAACCGCTGCCACGCATGGAGCCCCTGCCCCGCGTATGACGCGGCGCGCGCGGGGCGACGCCGGCCGGCCTCCAGGCCCGGGCGGCCCCTTGGCATTCCCGCATGGAAGGCACGCATACCGGATTACTGAAAACACGACGGCCCGCGGGCTGGCAGGAGAGTGACCATGATCTTCAAACGCAGCAAGTCGTCCCAGGACTTCCAGTACAAGGGCATCCGCGCCGCCATGGACGGGAACACCGCGGTGATCCACTGCGAACGCGAGGCATCGGATGCGGCCGGGGCCTATCCCATCACCCCCTCCACGCAGATGGGGGAGATGTGGGCCGAGGAGGTCTCCAAGGGCCACGTGAACATCTCCGGCCGCTCGCTGGTGTTCATCGAGCCCGAATCGGAACACGCCGCCGCCGCCGTCACCGCCGGCCTGTCCATGACCGGCATGCGTGCCATCAACTTCTCCTCCGCCCAGGGCGTGGCCTTCATGCACGAATCCCTGTACGCGGCCGCGGGCAAGCGCCTGCCCTATATCCTCAACATCGGCTGCCGCGCCATCACCAAGGCGGCGCTGAACGTGCACGCCTCCCATGATGACTACCACTGCGTGGACGACACCGGCTTCTTCCAGGTGTTCGCCAAGAGCGCCCAGGAGGCGGCGGACCTGAACCTCATCGCCCACAAGGTGGCGGAGCTGTCCCTCACCCCGGGGATCGTCGCCCAGGACGGCTTCCTCACCACCCACCTCATCGAATCCCTGAAGGTGCCCGAGCGGGAGCTCATCGCCGAGTACCTGGGACGCCCCGATGACACCATCGACTGCCCCACGCCGGCCCAGCGCCTGATCTTCGGCGAGAAGCGCCGCCGCATCCCCGCCATCTGGGACGTGGACGAGCCCATGCTCTCCGGTTCCTCCCAGAACCAGGATGCCTACATGCAGCAGGTGGCGGCCCAGCGTCCCTATTTCTTCGACCACGTGGCCGAGCTGACGGACCAGTGCATGGAGGAGTTCTATGAACTCACCGGCCGGCGCTATGGCCGTGTCTCCGGCTACCGCACCGAGGATGCCGAATACCTGATCCTGGGGCAGGGCAGCATGGTGGCCACCTCCGAGGCCGTGGCCGATCACCTGCGCGCCACCCGCAACCTCAAGGTGGGTGTGGTGAACCTGACCATGTTCCGTCCCTTCCCCGGGGCCGCCCTGGCCGCCCTGCTCAAGGGGCGCAAGGGAGTGGCCGTGCTGGAGCGCACCGACCAGCCCCTGGCGGAGGACCTGCCGCTGATGCGCGAGACCCGCGCCGCCGTGGGCAAGGCCATCGAGAACGGCCTGGCGGGCAAGGTGATGCCCTATGCCGATTACCCGGCCTTCGATCGCAACGGCGACATCCCGCGCCTCTACTCCGGCGCCTACGGCCTGGGTTCCCGGGATCTGCAGCCCGAGGGGCTGATCGCCGCCGTGGAGAACATGCTTCCCGACGGGGCCCAGCGCACCTTCTTCTACCTGTCCGTGGACTTCGTGCGCGACGAGGCCGCCAGTCCCAAGCAGGAACTGCACCAGCAGTCGGTGGTGGAGGCCTACCCGCGGGTGCGGGAGCTGGCCCTGCGCGGTTCGGAGAACCCGAGCCTGATGCCCGAGGGGGCCATCGCCGTGCGTCTGCACTCCGTGGGCGGCTGGGGGGCCATGACCACGGGCAAGAACCTGGCCATGACCCTGTTCGATCTGCTGGACTTCCATATCAAGGCCAACCCCAAGTACGGCTCCGAGAAGAAGGGCCAGCCCACCACCTATTACCTGGCCGCCGCCCCCGAACCCATCCGGGTGAGCAGTGAGCTCAAGACCGTGGACGTGGTGCTGTCCCCGGACCCCAATGTATTCGACCACTCCAACCCCCTGGCGGGGCTGAAGCAGGGTGGATTCTTCATCATCCAGTCCAATCTGGAGGAGGCCGAGGCGGTGTGGCGCAGCTTCCCGGCCTGGGCGCAGCGCTACATCATCGAGCATGAGATCCGCGTCTTCTATCTGGACGCCTTCCGCATCGCCCGGGACGAGGCCTCCAACGCCGATCTGCAGTTCCGCATGCAGGGCATCGCCTTCCAGGGGGCCTTCTTCGCCGCCTCGCCGGTGATGGAGCGCCGCGGCCTGGACGAGGAGACCCTGTTCAAGGCCATCCGCCAGCAGCTGCAGGAGAAGTTCGGCAGCAAGGGCGAGCGCGTGGTGGAGGACAACCTGCGGGTGGTGCGCCGCGGCTTTGACGAGATCACCGAGATCACCGACAAGGTGGTCACCCAGGAGGCGGCCGGCGCCGTGCAGAGCCATCGCGTCCCCGAGATGCCGGTGATGCTCAAGCGCCTGCCCCAGTCCCATTCCCCCAGCGCCGACATCCACCGCTTCTGGGAACAGACCGGCAGCTTCTATCTCTCCGGCCAGGGCAACGACAACCTGGCGGATCCCTTCATCGCCCGCTCCCTGATCCCCGCCTCCACGGGCATCTACCGGGACATGACCCAGATCCGCTTCGAATACCCGGCCTGGGATCCGGCCCGGTGCACCGCCTGCGGCGACTGCTACACCGTATGCCCGGACAGCGCCATCCCCGGCCTGGCCAACTCCATCGGCGAGGTCTTCGACACCGCCGTGCGCCGCATCGAGACCGGCGGCCGGCCCACGCGCCTGCTGCGCCGCGCCGTGCGGGATCTGGAAAAACGCCTGCGCCAGGGCCTGCTGGAGGCCGGCGAGGAGGCGGATGTGGGCGCCGAACTGGATGCCGCCATCGACCGCCTGCTGGCCGAGGGCAGCCAGAGCGATGAGGACCGGGCCCGCCTGCAGGAGGAACTGGGCTGGCTGCGGGAGGCCATCGGCGACTTCCAGTTCGCCGTCACCAAGCCCTACTTCACCGCCCTGGAGAAGCGTTCCAAGGGCAGCGGCGGCCTGTTCTCCCTCACCATCAACCCCTATACCTGCAAGGGCTGCATGGAGTGCGTGGAGATCTGCGAGGAGGGTGCCCTCAAGGCGGTGACCCAGACCCCCGAGGCGGTGGACACCCTGCGCCGCAACTGGGACTTCTGGCTGGATCTGCCCACCACCAACCCCCAGTACAACCGCATCGATGATCTGGATGAGGGCATCGGCGCCCTGGAGACCCTGCTCATGGACAAGCGGGTCTACAACTCCGTGAACTGCGGCGACGGGGCTTGCCTGGGCTGCGGCGAGAAGACCGCCATCCACCTGTTCACCGGCACGGTCACGGCCCTGATGCAGCCGCGGGTCAAGGCCCAGGTGAAGAAGCTGGACGACCTCATCGCCCGCCTGGAACAGCACGTGCGCCTGAAGCTGGCCGAGGGCATGGACCTGTCGGACGTGAATGCCGTGAATCAGGTGATCGGCCAGCACAGCGACAGGGATCTGACCCTGTCACGGCTGTCCGAGGCCCTGGATTCCACCGGCACCACCACCGTGGACCCCGACTGGCTGCAGTGGGTGAGCGGCGTGCTCGCCCAGCTCAAGGATCTGCGCTGGCGCTATGTGGAGGGTCCCACGGGCCGCGGCCGCAGCGACCTGGGCATGGTCAACGCCACCGGCTGCACCTCCGTGTGGGGCGGCACCTTCCCCTACAGCCCCTATCCGTTCCCCTGGGCCAGCCACCTGTTCCAGGACAGCCCCTCCATGGCCATGGGCCTGTTCGAGGGGCACATGGCCAAGATGGCCGAGGGCTTCAAGGCCATCCGCCAGGCGGAACTGGAGCTGGCCGGCAAGTACGACCCGGTGGAACACGAGGCCTTCTTCGCCCAGTTCAACTGGGAACAGTTCAGCGACGAGGAATTCGCCCTGTGCCCGCCGGTGGTGAGCGTGGGCGGGGACGGCGCCATGTACGACATCGGCTTCCAGAACCTGTCCCGTGCCCTCATGTCCGGCATGCCCATCAAGGTGCTGGTGCTGGACACCCAGGTGTATTCCAACACCGGCGGCCAGGCCTGCACCTCCGGCTTCATCAGCCAGGTGTCGGATATGGCCCCCTACGGCAAGGCCTGGAAGGGCAAGGAGGAGATCCGCAAGGAGATCAGCCTCATCGGCCTGGCCCACCGCACCAGCTACGTGATGCAGGGGGCCATCTCCAATGTCACGCACCTGCTGGAGAGCTTCATCGAGGGCCTCAACGCCCGCCGTCCGGCCCTGTTCAACGTCTATGCCGTGTGCCCGCCGGAACACGGGGTGGGGGACGACGTGGCCTTCGCCCAGTCCAGGCTGGCCGTGGAGTCCCGCGCCTATCCGCTGTTCCGCTACAACCCGGACCGGGGCGTGACCTTCCGCGAGTGCTGTGACCTGGAGGGCAATCCGTCCCTGGAGCAGGACTGGCCCAGCTACACCCTGAAGTACCAGGACGAGGACGGCAACGAGGCCACCATGGAACTGCCCATGACCTTCGCCGACTTCGCCCTGACGGAGGGCCGCTTCCGCAAGCACTTCCGCAAGGCGCCCCAGGAGACCTGGAACGAGGACATGATCCCGCTGCCGGAATTCCTGGAGCTGTCCGAGGATGAGCGCGAGGGCCGCTACCCCTATATCTGGACCGTGGACGGCAGGAACCGTCTGGGCCGTGTCCTGGTCTCCGAGGAGATCGTGCGTTCCACCGAGGAGCGGCGCGACTTCTGGCACCAGCTCAAGGGCCTGCTGGGTCTGGATCACCAGGTGGTGGATGCCGAGGCCGTGGCGGCGCAGACCCGCAGCGAGATGGCCCAACGCCTCTCCCATGCCCTGCTGTCCCTGGCCAGCGGCGAGGGGGCCGGGCAGCTGGCCACCGCCCTGGAGGGGCAGGCCGCCCCGGCACCCGCGCCTGGCGCCACGCCCCCGGCCGCACCGGAGGCGTCCGCCGGCAACGGCGGGGCCGACTGGGAGTACGAGCCGGTATGGGTGGAGAGCAACGAATGCACCGCCTGCGATGAGTGCCTGCAGATCGCCCCGGGGGCCTTTGCCTACAATGACGACAAGCAGGCGGTGGTGACGGATCCCAAGGGGGCGTCGTACAAGGACCTGGTGCGGGCGGCGGAGAAGTGCCCGGCCCTGGCCATCCACCCGGGCACGCCGGCCAACCCCGCCGAGCCCGACGCCGAGAAGCTGATGAAGCGGGCCGCGAAGTTCAACTGACCATGGGTATGCTCTCGTTCCTTACCGGGCGCACCTTCCCCCGGGGGGTCCATCCCCCCGGGTTGAAGGAATCGACCCGCGATCAGGCCATCCGCCGGCTGCCCTTCGCGCCGCGCCTGGTGCTGCCCCTGGCGCAGCACTTCGGCAAGCCCTCCCGGCCGGTGGTGAAACGCCACCAGGAGGTGGTGCGCGGGCAGGTGATCGCCGAGGCGGACGGCTTCCAGTCGGTGCCGCTGCACGCCCCGGTCACCGGGGTGGTGGAGGGGATCGAACTCATGCCCACCGCCCGCGGCCCCAAGACCGAGGCCATCCTGCTGCGCACCCTGCCCGGTGACAGCCAGGCGGTGCGCTGGTCCAGCCCGCGGGATCTTTCGGGTCTCTCCCGGGAGGAGCTGATCCGGGCGATCCAGGCGGCCGGCCTGGTGGGGCAGGGGGGGGCCGCCTTCCCCACCCACCTGAAGTACGCCGTGCCCGAGGGGCATCGGGTGGACACCCTGGTGGTGAACGGCTGTGAATGCGAGCCCTATCTCACCACCGACCACCGCATCATGGTGGAGCAGGCGCAGGAGGTCCTCGCCGGCATCCGCCTGGCCCTGCGGGCCGTGGGGGCCGACCAGGCCCTCATCGGCGTGGAGGACGACAAGCCCGACGCCATCGCCGCCCTGCAGGCCCAGATCGGCCCGGATGATCCCATCGCCGTGCGCAAGGTGAAGGCCAAGTACCCCCAGGGCTCGGAGAAGATGCTCATCAAGGCCCTGCTGAAGCGGGAGGTCCCCTCCGGCGGACTGCCCTTCCAGGTGGGGGTGGTGGTGAACAATGCGGGCACCATGGCCCAGCTGGGGCGGCTCCTGCCCCTGGGGGAGGGGCTCATCGAGCGGGTCATCACCGTGGCCGGTCCCGGGGTGGAGCGCCCCGGCAACTACCGGGTGCCGGTGGGCACGCCGCTGCGCTATCTGCTGGAGCATGTGGGTTTTCGCGGTGATGATGCCAGCCACCTGATCCTGGGCGGGCCCATGATGGGCAACACCGTCTCCTCCCTGGATGTGCCCGTCACCAAGGCGGTATCCGGGCTGGTGGTGCTGCCCCAGGCCCAGGCGGGTGCAGTGCCGGAACCCATCCATCCGTGCATCCGCTGCGGGCGCTGCGTGGAGGCCTGCCCCGTGGGGCTCAACCCCGCGGAGCTGGGCCGTCTGGCGGCCAAGCGCCGCTACGAGACCATGCAGGAGCGCTTTCACCTGAGTGATTGCTTCGAGTGCGGGTCCTGCGCCTATGTCTGTCCCGCCAACATCCCGCTGGTGCAGTATTTCCGCATCGCCAAGGCCCTGAACCGGGAGCGCCTGTCGTGACGCCGCTGCAGATCGAACTGAAGACCTCGCCCCATGTGAAACAGGGGGGCAGTGTGCAGCAGATCATGCGCAACGTGGTCCTCGCCCTGCTGCCCATCTGCGCGTTTTCCGTGTACCACTTCGGCCTCAGCGCCCTGGCGCTGATGGTGGTGACCACGCTCACCTGCGTGGCCACGGAGCAGCTGTTCAACCGGCTCTCCCGACGGCCCGCGACGGTGTCCGACTACAGCGCCGTCATCACCGGCCTGCTGCTGGCCCTGACCCTGCCGCCGGCCTTCCCCCTGTGGATGGCGGCCCTGTCCGGGTTCATCGGCATTGCCCTGGGCAAGTCCCTGTTCGGCGGTCTGGGCTTTAACCTGTTCAACCCCGCCCTCATCGGCCGGGCCTTCGCCCAGGGGGCCTTCCCCGGCGCCGTCTCCACCTGGACCCTGCCGGGGCATCCGGAGCGCTTCACGGAGTTTCTGCCCTCCACCCTGGCGGTCCCCTTCACCACCCCGGCCCCGGTGGACGCCTACACGGCGGCCACCCCCCTGGGGATGTGGAAGTTCCAGGGGGAACATGCCGACACCTGGGATCTGTTCACCGGCATGGTGGCCGGTTCCGCCGGCGAGACCTCGGCCCTGCTGATCCTGGTGTGCGGGCTCTATCTCATCGCCCGGCGCATGATGAACTGGCGTATCCCGGCCGCCGTGCTGGGCAGCGCCTTTGTCACCGCCGGGGCCTTCTACCTGCTGGATCCGGGGCACTATCCCACCCCCTGGTTCGTGCTCCTCTCCGGCGGACTCATGCTGGGGGCCTTCTTCATGGCCAGTGACATGGTGGCCTCGCCCATGACCCGCTCCGGGCTCTGGCTCTACGGCGCCCTCATCGGCTTTCTCACGGTGATCATCCGCTTCTTCGGCGGGCTTCCGGAGGGGGTGATGTACGCCATCCTCCTGGGCAACGCCGCCTCGCCCCTGATCGATCGCTTCATCCAGCCCCGTCCCTACGGCACCCGCAAGCGGAGGGCGTCATGAGCCGCGCGGCTTCCCTGCAACAGCAGCCCAAACCCACCTCCGGCTTCCGCCTGGTGGCCACCCTGGGGCTCATCGCCCTGTTCTCCGGCCTGCTGGTGGTGAGCGTGTACGAGTACACCCGGCCCTTCATCGCCCAGAACCAGCAGCGCGCCCTGGAGGCGGCGGTGCTGGAGGTGATCCCCGGGGCCGAGACCCGGCGCAGCTTCGTGCTCACCGATACCGGGCTCTTCCCCCGGGATGAGGCCCCGGCAGCCGGGCGGGCCATCTATGCCGCCTACGACGCCGACGGCAGCCTGGCCGGCGTGGCCCTGGAGGCCTCCGGACGGGGCTATGCCGATGTCATCCGCATCCTCTACGGCTACGATCCGGATTGTGCCTGCATCGTCGGCATGACCGTGCTGGAGAGCCGGGAGACCCCCGGCCTGGGGGACAAGATCGAGACCGAGCCCCATTTCCTGGAGAGCCTCCAGGGCCTGGAGGCCCGGCTCAACGCCGAGGGTACGGGCCTGGCCCATCGCATCCGCACGGTGGACCAGGGGGAGGCGGACGATCCCTGGGAGATCGACGGCATCACCGGGGCCACCATCTCCTCGGAGGCCATCGGCGACATGATCCACGCCAGCGCCGATGCGGTGCTGCCCCGGCTGGCCGCCCACTGGGACACCCTGCGCCGGGCCGCCCCGCGCCCCGACCAGCCCTGAGGACCCCATCCCATGGCAACACACAACGACAGCCCCATCACCATGGATACCTTCCTCGCCGGCATCTGGCGGGAGAACCCGGTGTTCGTCATGCTCCTGGGCATGTGCCCGGTGCTGGCGGTGACCAACTCCGTCTCCAACGCCCTGGCCATGGGCCTGGCCACCACCTTCGTGCTGCTGTGCTCCAGCGCCCTGGTGGCCCTGCTGCGCCACCATATCCCCAAGGAGGTGCGCATCGCGGCCTATATCATCATCATCGCCACCTTCGTGACGGTGGTGGACTATGTCATCCAGGCGGTGAGCCTGGAGGTCTACAACGCCCTCGGGGCCTTCATCCAGCTCATCGTGGTGAACTGCATGATCCTGGGCCGGGCCGAGGCCTTCGCCTCCCGCAACCGGGTGGGCACCACCCTGGTCAACTCCCTGGGCATGGGCCTTGGCTTCACCCTGGCCCTGCTCTGCCTGGGTTCGGTGCGCGAGCTCCTGGGGGCGGGGACCCTGCTGGGCTTCCCGGTCTTCGGCGAGGCCTTCGAGCCCTGGGTCATCATGCTGCTGCCCCCCGGCGGGTTCTTCGTCCTCGGGGCGTGGCTGTTGCTGTTCGCCTGGGTGAAGGAGATGCAGATGAAACGCACGGCCCATGCCGGGGAGGCATCCGCCCATGCACGCTGAATCACTGGGGTACATCTTTCTCAACGCCGCCGTCATCAACAACTTCGTGCTGGCGCTGTTTCTGGGGATCTGCCCGCTGCTGGGGGTGTCCGGCAGGCTCAACACCGCCTTCTCCATGGGGCTGGCCACGGCGTTTGTCATGCTCATCAGCTCCACCGCCGCCTGGGGGCTGAACGCCCTGCTGAGCGCCTATGATCTGGAGTTTTTGCGCCTGATCGCCTATATCGCCGTGATCGCCTCGGCGGTGCAGCTGGTGGAGATGACCATCAAGAAGTTCAGCCCGCCCCTGTACAAGGCCCTGGGGATCTTCCTGCCCCTGATCACCACCAACTGCGCCATCCTGGGGGTGGCCCTGTTCCAGACCAATTACGAGTACGACTTTGTGCAGTCGGTGGTCTACAGCCTGGGGGCGGGGGCCGGATTCATCCTGGCCATCGTGCTCATGGCCGGTCTGCGGGAGCGGCTGGAGCTGGCGGATGTGCCCTCCATCGCCCGGGGGGCGGCCATGAGCCTGATGCTGGCGGGCATCCTGTCCCTGGCCTTCATGGGGTTTGCCGGGCTCGGGGGGTGATGCATTTGAACCGGATTGTGTCATGACCACCTATGTGATCACCGTGGCCATCCTCTTTGTGCTCTTCACCGGCTGGTACCTGGTGCAGGAGGCGGCGCGGCGTTTCGCCCGCCGCCACCCGGAACTGGGCCCCGCCAAGGAGGAGGGCGGGGGCTGTGCCGGCGGCTGCTGCAGCTGCGGTCTGTCGGGGGGCTGCGACGGCCGCCCGCGGGACTGAGACCGGCGGGTGCGTTCAGTCCGTCTGTACCTGGATCCGCCGCCGGCCTGTGGCCCCGGATCTGGGCAGTTCCACCTCCAGCACCCCGTTGCGGTAGCGGGCCCGGGCCCGGTCCGCGTCCACTGCGTCCGGCAGGGGGATGGCCCGCTCGAAACGGCCGTAGGCGCATTCGGCGATGCGGTAGCGGCCCTCGGTACGTTCCCGCTGGTAGCCCTTCTCGCCGCTGACCACCAGGTGGTCCCCCCGGACCTCGATTCCGAACTGGTCCCGGTCCAGCCCCGGGGCCTCCAGGCGCACCACCACCTGGTCGTCCCCCTCGAAGACCTCGGCGGCCATCACGCCCCATCCGCTGCTGCGGGCGGGTAGTGCCGTATCGCTGCCGTCCCCGCCATGGGTGTCCCCAGCCTTGGCGCCGGGACGGAAACGGGTGATGGCCCCGGAGGCACGCTGGTAGAGCCGTTGCCAACCCTCCAGTACGGAATCCCAGGCATGACCGATGCCTTCGCGCAACTGTCTCATGTTGGCCATGGTTTCACCTCCGTTTGCACAAACCCGTGGCCGGGCCATGTGCCGCCACGGGGAAGAAAAGGCCCTCCCCGCCCTGCGGGAAGGGCACCTGGCAGGGCAAGCCCCTGCCCATACCGGGGTCGGAAGCCGGGGATCAGTTCACGTTCACCTGGATCCGCCGCGGCTGGAACTCCGCCCGTTTGGGGATGTGCAGGGTCAGCACCCCATCCTTCATGGTGGCGCGGATCTGGTCCAGGTCCAGTTCGCGGCTGAGGGTGAAGCTCCTGCGGTAGCGCTTGCTGCGCAGGTCCGCATACAGGGCCTGCATCTCCTCGGGCATGGGGATGGAGACTTCGCCCTCGATGGTAAGCACGTCGTTCTCCACCTCCACCTCCAGGCGGTCCCTGGAGACCCCCGGCATGTCGGCCACCAGGGTGATCCCCGTGCCGTTCTCATGGATGTCCACCGGCGGCTGCATCACCCATTCCCGGCTGCGGGCCGGCTGTTGCTGCTGCATTCCGCGCTCCTCGCGGGGGCTCATCTGCTGCTGTGCCTGTTGGCTCATGGTCACCACCTCCTGAGATGTCGTTGTACGGGCCGAACGGGATCAATGCACCTCGATGCGCCGGGGCCGGGACGATTCACGCCGCTGCACCTGCACGTGCACCACCCCGTCCTGGTAGCGGGCCTCCACCCGGTCGGGGTCGGCATCCTCCGGCAGGGTGATCACCCGGCGGAACTCGCCGTCGAAGCGCTCACGCCGGTAGCTCTGCACCCCTTCCGGGGCCCCGGCGCTGCGCTGCCCGGCGACGGTGAGCAGGTGATTCTGCATGGAGACGTCCAGGCTGTCGGGGTCCATCCCCGGGGCGAAGACATAGACATCGAACCGCTCCGGGCTCGCCCCCACGTTCACCGGCGGGAAGGCCCCGGCGGCGGCCGAACGGATCCCCGCCGCGGGGGTGCCGCCGGCGCCGAAGATCTGGTCCATCTCCCGGCGCATGCGATCGAATTCACTGAACAGGTCGTTCTCCAACAGGTTCATTCCCCACATGGCATACACCTCCTCGTATCGGTTCCGACTGGAACCACGGGGGGGCGGCACCCGCCCCGTGTCTGGGATGCACGATGGGGGCGGACGGGGGGATTTCAAGCCCCCGCTGGCCGGGGTTGATCGCCCCGGGGCGCGGGGTATGCTGCGAGGCGAGGGGAGCCGCCGCCTCATGGGGGCGATGCCCAGACCCATGGGCCGCTGCCGTTGCCGGACGTGGCTCACGATCCAAGGCCGGGGCTGGCCGGACACCCCCCGTGCCCCCGCTGGCACCTGGGGGATGGGGTGCCAGGGCCCGGCGCCGGGGACTGCGAGGGGGGATGACATGGTGAAGGGGATACGACCGGCGGGGACGCTGCTGATCTTGAAGACGGGCACCAAGCTGGACACCCTGAGGGACGTGCCCGGGGACTACGAGGACTGGATCGCCGCCGGTATGGGCTGGCCCCGGGAGGCGATGCAGGTGGCCGATGTGCGCCGGGGGGATCCCCTGCCGGCACCGGATTCGGTGGCCGCGGTGGCGGTGACCGGCTCCGGCGCCATGGTCACCGAGGCGGCCCCGTGGATGGCCCGCTCCGGGCGCTGGCTGGTGGCGGCCGTGGAGCGGGGGCTGCCGGTGCTGGGGATCTGCTTCGGCCACCAGCTCCTGGCCTGGGCCCTGGGGGGCAGGGTGGGCGACAACCCCAATGGCATCGAGGTGGGCACCGTGGAGGTGAGTCTCAATGTGGCTGCGGCGGAGGACCCCCTGTTCTCGGTGCTGCCCTCCCGCTTCCCGGCCCAGGTGAGCCATACCCAGTCGGTGCTGGCCCTGCCGCCGGGGGCGGTGCCCCTGGGGCGCAGTGCCATGGAGGCCCACCAGGGGTTTCGTCTGGGGCCGCGGGCCTGGGGGCTGCAGTTCCATCCGGAGTTCGACCGCCGCATCATCCCCCATTACGTGGACTCCTACCGTCCCCGCCTGGAGGCCGCCGGCCGGGCGGTGGCCCCCCTGCTGGAGGGGTTGCGGGAGACCCCCGGGAGCACCCGGGTGCTGGCCCGTTTCGCCGCCCTGGCGTCGGGGATGACCGCCCCGGAGGGCCTCAGGACCGGTCCAGGGCCCGGCGGTCCTCCTCCAGGCGCTTGACGGAGACCTTCTCCGCCGTGCCCAGCTCCTGGGCAAAGAGGGAGACCCGCAGCTCCTCGATGCGCCAGCGATAGCGGGTGAGGGCATCCCGCTGCCGCGCGGGCACCCCCCGGGCCAGGCGGGCCTTGCAGTCCGCCCACAGGGGTTCGATCTCCACCCGGGCCCGCCGGTCCTTCTCCGGCGCCTGGTCCAGCCGCTCCAGACGCCGCCCGAGGGCCGCCAGATAGCGGGGATACTGTTCCAGCCAATGGCCGGGGGTGTCCAGGAGGAAGTGGGGATGGATGAGGTGGTCCAGCTGGTCGCGGATGTCGCCGGCGGCCTCCACCCAGGACAGGGGCAGGGCCCCCTTGAGGCGGCCGCGGATGGCCTGGTAGGGCTCCAGGATGCGGCCTGCCAGGGTGCACAGGGCGTTGGCCTGGGCCGTGAGTTGCCCGCGCCCGGCCTCCAGGCGGGCGCGGAAGGCGTCGCCGTCCCGGGGCCAGGGGTCCTGCAGGAAGACCCGGTCCACGGCGGCGAAGACCAGGTCGTCCTTGAGGGCCTCACAGCGGTCCACGGGGCTGTACTGCAGGCACAGGCGCTGGATCCCCGGCAGGTGGCGGTAGACGTACTTCACCTCGTCGCGCACCCCCAGCATGAACAGGCGCCGCAGTCCGGCCCGGTGGATCTGTGCGGCCCGCTCCGGGTGATCCGCCAGGGTCAGGGCGACGCTATCGCCCCGGTCCTCCAGGGCGGGATAGCCGCGCAGGGTGGCCCCGTGCTGCTCAAAGGTCACGTCCTCTTGCAGGGGGCCGAAGTCCCAGTCGGTGATCCCCTCGCGCTCGAAGCCGCCGGGGCGGTGGGTCTCGAAGGTCTCCTCCGCCTCCCCGGCCAGGCGGGCCCGGAGCCCCTCCAGGTCGCGGCCGGCGTCCAGTTCCCGGCCCCCGGCGTCCACCACGCGGTAGCGCATCACCAGATGGGCCTCCAGGCGCCCCGGCTGCCAGGTGTCCGGGGGGATGTCGGTGCCCGTCATCTCCCGCAGGGCGCGGGCCAGGGCGGGGATCATGGGCCCCTGGGGTTCGCCGATGCGGTCCAGGGCGGCGCGGGCGAAGTCCGGGGCGGGCACGAAGTGGCGGCGCAGGGTCTTGGGCAGGCTGCGGATGAGGGCCGTGGCCTTCTCCTCCCGCAGTCCCGGCACCAGCCAGTCCCCCACGTCCGGGTCCAGGGCGTTGAGGGCCGCCAGGGGCACGGTGAGGGTGACCCCGTCCGCCTCGTGGCCCGGGTCGAAGTGATAGGACAGGGGCAGGCGCAGGCCCTGGATCTCCAGGTGATCGGGGAAGGCCCCGGCGTCCAGGTCCGGGGCCTGCTGCTGCAGCAGGGTGTCCCGGTCCAGGTAGAGGATATGCGGGTCTTCGGCCTCGGCCTGCTGGCGCCAGCGCTCGAAGCCGGCGGCGTCGTGCACATGGGCGGGCAGGCGGGCGTCGTAGAAGTCGTACAGCACCTGCTCGTCCGCCAGCAGGTCCCGCCGCCGGCCCCGGGCCTCCAGGTCCTCGATCTCGCGGATGAGCCCCCGGTTGTGTTCCAGGGCCGGGGCGCGGCTGCGCAGGCGTCCGGCCACCAGCCCCTCGCGGATGAAGACGCGGCGGGCGTCCTCCGGATCCACCCGGCCGTAGTTCACCCGGCGTTTCGGGTGCACCACCAGGCCGTGCAGGGTGATGTGATCAAAGGCCCCCACGGTGCCGCGCCGGGGCTGGAAATGGGGTTCGAAGTACTGGTGCTTGAGCAGGTGCGCCGCCACGGTCTCCAGCCATTCCGGGCGGATGGCGGCGCATTCCCGGGCGTAGACCCGGGTGGTCTCGGCGATCTCGGCCGCCATCACCCACCCCGGCGGGCTCTTGAACAGCCCCGAGCCCGGGTGGATGTGGAAGCGGCGGTTGCGGGCCCCCAGGTAGTCCCCCCGCTCGGTCTTCATCCCCACCTGGTTCACCAGCCCCGTGAGCAGGGCGCGGTGGATGGCGTCGTGCTCGGCGGGGGTCTGGTTCTCCTTCAGGCCCAGCTCGTTCAGGTGCTGGCGCAGCTGGCCGTGCAGGTCCTGCCATTCGCGCATGCGCACGAAGGAGAGGAAACGCTCCCGGCACCAGGCCCGCAGCTTGGACTGGGACAGATGCCGGGACTGTTCCCGCCAGTCCTGCCACAGCCGCAGGTAACCGAGGAAGTCCGAACCGGCCTCGCGGTAACGGGCATGGGCCTCGTCCGCCGCCTGTCGCTTCTCCGCCGGGCGCTCCCGCGGGTCCTGGATGGCCAGCATGGCCGTGATCACCGTCACCTCCGCCAGGGCCTGTTCCCGTGCCCCGGCCAGGAGCATGGCCCCCAGCATCGGGTCCAGGGGCAGCCGCGCCAGGCGCCGGCCCGTGTCGGTGATGCGGTGGGCCCCGTCCACCGCCTGCAGGGTCTCCAGCAGTTTGAAGCCGTCCCGGATCAGGCGCGTGTCCGGCGGGTCCACGAAGGGGAAGGCCTCCGGATCCCCCAGGTCCAGATGGGCCATCTGCAGGATCACCGAGGCCAGGTTGGAGCGCAGGATCTCCGGGTCGGTGTACTCCGGCCGCAGCTGGAAGTCCTCCTCGCCATAGAGCCGGATGCAGATGCCCGGGCCCAGGCGGCCGCAGCGTCCGGCCCGCTGGTCCGCCGAGGCCCGGGAGACCGGTTCCAGGGACAGGCGCTGCACCCGGGAGCGCCAGGCGTAGCGGGCCACCCGCGCCAGGCCGCTGTCGATGACGTAGCGGATGCCCGGTACGGTGAGGGCCGTCTCCGCCACGTTGGTGGCCAGCACCACGCGCCGCCCGCGGTGGGGGGCGAACACCTTGTTCTGTTCCGCCGCCGACAGGCGGGCGTAGAGGGGCAGGATCTCCGTGTGCCGCGGGTGGTGCTTGCGCAGGGCCTCGGCCGCCTCGCGGATCTCCCGCTCCCCCGGCAGGAAGGTCAGGATGTCGCCGGGGCCTTCCGCGGCCAGTTCGTCCACCGCCTGCACCAGGGCGTCGTTGAGGTCCCGCTCCGTGTCGGTACCGTCCTCGCCGCTGACCGGGCGGTAGCGGATCTCCACCGGGTAGGTGCGGCCGGGGACATGGTAGATGGGGGCGTCCCCGAAGTGTGCGGCGATACGTTCCGGGGCCAGGGTGGCGGAGGTGACGATGAGTTTGAGGTCGTCGCGGCGCTCCAGCAGGCGCTTGAGGTAGCCCAGCAGGAAGTCGATGTTCAGGCTGCGCTCGTGGGCCTCGTCGATGATGAGGGTGTCGTAGGCCCGCAGGTCCGGGTCGGAGCGCAGTTCCGCCAGCAGGATGCCGTCGGTCATGAGTTTGACCCGGGTTTCGGGGCGCACGTGATCGGAGAAGCGCACCTTGAAGCCCACGGTCTCCCCGATGCGGCCCTGCATCTCCTCGGCGATGCGCGTGGCCACGGAGCGGGCGGCGATGCGCCGCGGCTGGGTGTGGCCGATGAGGCCGTCCACGCCGCGCCCCAGGTCCAGGCAGATCTTGGGCAGCTGCGTGGTCTTGCCCGAGCCGGTCTCGCCGCAGACCACCACCACCGGGTGTTTCTCCAGCAGCGCGGCGATCTCCGCCCGGTGGGCGCTCACCGGCAGGTCGTCGGGGAATTCCGGGCGCGGATGGCTGGCCAGGCGCTGCTCCCGGGCCTGCAGGGAGGCCTCGATCCGGGACTGGAGGCGGGCCTGCATGCGGTCCGCCGGCTTGCCGGCGGCCATGCGCCGGCGCAGGCGGGTGATCTCCCGGGCCAGGTTGGGGCGGTCCGGGGCCAGGCAGCGGGGGAGCAGGGATTCCAGTTGATCGGCGGTGGGCAGGGGGGCGTCGGTGTCGGACATGGGGCTATTGTGCCCGCCGGCGGTGCGGGCCGGAAAGGGCCGGGAGATGGCGCTAGGTCAGCCGGAATCCGGCAGCGTCACGGTCACCGTCTGGATGCGGTGTTCGGCCAGGCGGCTGCGCATGCGTTCCAGGGCATCCCGGTTGTCGAAGGGGCCGATGCGCACCCGGTGCCAGGTGTCGTTGTTCACCCGCACCTTCTGGATATGGGCCTCGATCCCCAGCATGGCCAGGTTGGCGCGCATGCGGTCGGCCTGCTGGGCCTGCTGGAAGGCACCCGCCTGGATGAGGAAACGTGTCCCCTCCGCAGCCGGTGGCTCCGGACGGGCGGCCGGTTCCCTGCCGGGGTCCGGGGCCGGTTGCACGGGGTCCGGACGGGGCGCGTTCCGGGAGGGGGCGGGCGGCGGCGACGGGGCCTGTTCCGGCACCGCCACCTCCAGCTCCGGCAGCAGGGTGTAGAAGTCGAAGCGCGGCTGCCCGCCCTCGCCGGACCCGTTTTGTGGGGCCTCCTGCACGGCCCTCTCCCGGGCGGTGCCGGGGGCGGGGCGGTTGGCGTCTAGGTACACCAGCAGGGCCGTGAACAGGCCGATGGCCAGCCCGGCGGCGCCCCAGACCCAGCCGGGCAGGGGCGGTTTCTCCTCCGGGGGCGGGTTCTTGCGGCTGGCCTGGTTCGCGCGCTTGGTGGCCATCACATCTCCTCGGGGGCGGAGACGCCCAGAAGGTGCAGGCCGTTGGCGATCACCTGGCGCACCGCCAGGATCAGGTTCAGGCGGGCGTCCCGCAGGGCGGCGTCGTCCACCAGGAAGGGGTGGGCGTTGTAGTAGGTGTGGAAGTCATTGGCCAGATCCCGCAGGTAGTTGGCCACCTGGTGGGGTTCCTGGGTCAGGGCGGCGGCCTCCACCAGTTCCGGGTAGTGGGCCAGGCGGCCCAGCAGGGCGGTCTCGTGGTCCTCGGTGAGCCGGTCCAGGTGGGCCCGGCCGTGTTCCGGGTCGTGCACCAGGCCCTTGGCCTGCATCTGGCGCAGGACGCTGCACACCCGGGCGTGGGCGTACTGGATGTAATAGACCGGGTTGTCCGCCGACTGGGACTTGGCCAGGTCCAGGTCGAAATCCAGATGCTGCTCGCAGCGGCGCATGACGTAGAAGAAACGGGCCGCGTCCCGGCCCACCTCGTCCCGCAGTTCCCGCAGGGTGACGAAGCTGCCGGAGCGGGTGGACATCTGCACCCGCTCGCCACCGCGGTAGAGGATGGCGAACTGCACCAGCAGCACGTCCAGGCGGGTGTCGTCCTGTTCCATGGCCCGCAGGGCGGCCTGCACCCGGGGGACGTAGCCGTGGTGGTCGGCGCCCCAGACGTCGATCACCCGGTCATAGCCGCGCTCGAACTTCTCTAGGTGGTAGGCGATGTCCGAGGCGAAATAGGTGGTCTGACCGTTGTCCCGCTGCACCACCCGGTCCTTCTCGTCGCCGTAGTCGCTGGAGCGGAACCACAGGGCCCCGTCCCGCTCGTACAGCTGGCCCTTCTCCCGCAGGATCTCCAGGGCCCGGTTGACGGCGCCCCGCTCTGTGAGGCCGCGCTCGGAGTACCAGTGGTCGTAGGTGACGCCAAACGCCTCCAGGTCTTGGCGGATGTCGTCCAGGATCTCGTTCAGGCCCAGTTCGAAGACGTAGCGGTAGCGGTTCTCCCCCAGCTTCTCCCGGGCGCGGGCGATGACGGCGTCGATATGGGCCTCCTTGTCGCCGCCGTCGGGTTCGTCCGGCGGCAGGCCCTGGGTCAGCTCCGCGCTGGAGACGGCGTAGGCATCGCCGTGCTCCTGGTGCAGGGTCTTGGCGATGCGGCGCACGTAGTCGCCGCGGTAGCCGTTGGCCGGGAACGGCACCGTCACGCCGCAGCATTCCAGGTAGCGCAGCCAGACGCTGGCGGCGAGGATGTCCATCTGCCGGCCGGCGTCGTTGACGTAGTATTCCCGGTGCACGTCAAAGCCCACCGCCTCCAGCAGGTCCGCCACCGCCGCGCCGTAGGCGGCGCCGCGGCCGTGACCCACGTGCAGGGGACCCGTCGGGTTGGCGGAGACGAACTCCACCTGCACGCGCCGGCCCGCGCCGACACGGCTGCGGCCGTAGGCCGCCCCCGCCTCCAGGATCCGGGTGATCACCGCCAGGCGCGCACTGCGGCTGATGAACAGGTTGATGAAGCCGGGACCGGCGATCTCCACCCGCTCCAGGATGTCGGAGGGGGGCAGGCGGTCCACGATGCGCTGGGCCACCTCCCGGGGTCTGGCCCCCATGGGTTTGGCCAGCTGCATGGCCAGGTTGCTGGCGAAATCCCCGTGGGTCTTGTCCCGGGTGCGGGTGAGCTGCACCTCCACGGGGTGTCCGGAGGGCAGGTCACCGCTGTCCTTGAGGCTCTGGAGGGCGGATTCGAGAAGGGACTGTAGTTGCGGTTTCAAGGTCGGTTATCCGATGGAAGCGGGCGGCGAGAATGGATCTATGGGTTTGATTTTACCGGGAAGGAGGGAACGGGTTAAGTGGCGGATTCAGCCCAGGTCCACCGGGTCCACGTCGATGGACCAGCGCACGCGCCGCGCCTGGGGCAGGTCCGCCAGCCCCGGCAGGGCGGCCAGGGCGGCCTGCAGCGGGCGGCGGCCGGGGGCATGGATCAGGAGCTGGGCGCGGTGGCGGCCGGCGCGGCGTTCCATGGGGGCGGGGGCCGGCCCCCACAGCTGTACGTCTTCGGGGGCCCGGGCCTGCAGGTGCCCCCGGGCCGCCTCCAGGAAGGCCCCCGGTGCCTCGGCGTCGGTGGCCTCGGCCCGCAGCAGGGCCAGGGCGGCGTAGGGCGGCAGTCCGGCCTCCCGCCGCTCCGCCAGGGCGGCCCGGGCGAAGGCGGCATAGCCCGAGCGCAGCAGCAGGGTGAGCAGGGGGTGCTCCGGCTGGTGGGTCTGGATGAGCACCTCGCCGGGGCGGCTGGCGCGGCCGGCGCGTCCGGCCACCTGGATCACCGTCTGCGCCAGGCGTTCCACGGCGCGAAAGTCGGGACTGAACAGCCCCTGGTCGGCGTCCAGGATGGCCGCCAGGGTGACATCGGGGAAGTCGTGCCCCTTGGCCAGCATCTGGGTGCCCACCAGGATGCGGTGCTGGCCGCTGCGCACCTGGGCGAAGGCCGCCTCCAGGGCCCCCTTGCAGCGCATGCTGTCGCGGTCGATGCGCACCGCGGAATACTGCGGGAAGTGGCGCGCCAGGGCCTGCTGGATGCGTTCCGTGCCCTGGCCCCGGGGGCTCAGGGGGCCGCTGCACTGGGGGCAGCGGGCAGGCACGGGGGTCTCGTGGCCGCAGTGATGGCAGCGCAGGCGGCCGGGGCCGGCGTGCCAGGTGAGGCGGGCATCGCAGCGCGGGCATTCCGCCACCCAGCCGCAGGCATGGCAGAGGACGGCGGGGGCGAAGCCACGGCGGTTGAGGAACAGCAGCACCTGGCCGCCGGCCTCCAGATGCTGCGCCATGCGGGCCAGCAGGCCCTCCGAGAGTCCCTCGTCCATGAACTGGCGGCGCACATCCAGGAGCCGGAGGCGGGGCGCACAGGCGCCGCCGGCCCGGTCCGGCAGGTGCAGGTGTACGTACTGGCCGCGATCCGCGTTGGCCAGGGTCTCCAGGGCCGGGGTGGCCGAGCCCAGCAGCACCGGCACCCCTTCCCGATGCCCCCGCAGCACCGCCAGGTCGCGGGCGTGATAGCGGAATCCCTCCTGCTGTTTCAGGGAGGGATCGTGCTCCTCGTCCACGAGGATGACGCCGGGGTGGCGCCAGGGGACGAAGACCGCCGAACGGGTGCCGATGATCACCCCGGCGGTACCGTCCCGGGCGCACAGCCAGGCGCAGTGGCGTTCGCTGTCGGCAAGGCCGGAGTGGAGCACGGCGATGCGGGTGTCCAGGCGCCGGCGGAAGCGTTCCAGCAGCTGCGGTGTGAGGGCGATCTCCGGCACCAGCACCAGGGCCTGGCGGCCGGCGGCCAGGGTGGAGCGGATGATGTGCAGGTAGACCTCGGTCTTGCCACTGCCGGTGACCCCCTCCAGCAGGTGGCAGGAATACCCCCGCCCCAGGGCCTGTTCCACCCTCTGCACCGCCGCCTCCTGGGCCGGGTTCAGCTCCGGGGGAGGCTGCGCCGGGATCTCGGCTGGCGGCAGGCAGGGGGGCTGTTCCGGGATCACCAGGCCCTTGTCCCGCAGGGTCGCCAGGGGACGGTGCAGGTCGCGCCCCTCCGGGCCCCGCAGGGCCTCGGCGGTGAGGCCCCCGGGGGACTGCAGCAGCCGCTGCAGCAGCCGGTGCTGGGTCGGGGCCCGGACCAGGGTCTCCAGGGCGGCGGCGGCGTCGGGGGCGGGCCGGTACAGGGTCGGCCCCCGGGCGGCGGCGGGGCGCCCCTGGCGCAGCAGGGCGGGGAGGGCGGCGCTGATCGCCTCCCCCACCGGGTACCGGTAGTACGCCGCCGCCCAGGTGAGCAGCCCCAGCAGCGCCGGTGGCAGCAGGGGTTCCGTGTCCAGGACCTGGGTGACGGCCCGCAACCGGTGCCCGGACACCGCCGACCCGCTGGCCTGTTCCAGCACCACCCCCACCAGGCTGCGGCGGCCGAAGGGGACGCGTACCCGGGCCCCCGGAGGCGGCATGGGCCCTTCCCCGGGCGGGCGATAATCGAAGGTGCCGTGTACCGGTGTGGGTACGGCCACCCGCAGCACCGGGGCCGCGGTGGCCTCCTCCCGCTGGGGGGTCACGCGTCGCGGCGCTCCCCGGGGCGGGGCTCGATGCCGTAGGGGGCCACCAGGCGCCAGACGTGGTCGGGCACCATGTGTCGCAGGCGCCGGGGACGGGTCTGGCGCAGGTGCAGGATGGTCTCCCCGGCCTTCATCTCCAGCCGGGCCCGGGCCAGTTCCAGCCCCCGGGGGCCGATGCGGGGCATGAGGAAGGCGGCGATGGGCCGCGCCCAGTCGGGCATGCCCCGGGTGGGCAGACCACCGGCGGCCTTTTCCGTGTTGGCGATAAAGCCCTTCACCGACCCCTGGCGCTTGCCGGCGCTGCCGGGTTCACGGGTGCGCAGTTCGTTGCCCAGCAACGACACCAGCCGTTCCCCGCGCTCGTTGCGCACGATGAGCCACTGTTCCCCCTGGCCGGCCATGTAACCCACGGTGAGGTCCGCCAGGCTGTTGGTGTAGTCGACGCAGGTCTTGCAGGTGAGGGGGAAGAAGTCCGGGGGCAGTTGCGAGATGGGCAGTTTGAGGAAGGGGATGCGGCGCACGGCCCCGTCCCGGAAGCGCAGCTCCACGTGGTAGTCGGGCATGAATTCCAGATAGGTGACCTCGCCGGGGCGGTCCGTGAGCAGCCCCAGGAATTCGTGGAAGCGTTCGGTGGTGGTGTTGTCGGAACAGGGGATGCCGATGACGTGGAGCACATCCAGGTCCAGCTCCGGCTCCAGGGCCCGCAGGGGGTAGATCTGGCAGGGGATGCCGATCACCGCCAGGCGGCGCAGGCCCCGGGCGCGGGCGGTGTCCAGCAGGGCCAGCAGGGGGGCGAAGCCCATGCGCATGCCACGGCAGCGGGCCATGTCCTCGGCCCGGGTCACCAGGGTGGGCCGGGGCCGCCAGGGGTCCTCGGGGTCTCCGGTCATGGCCAGCACGGCGTCCACCTGGCCGGTCTCCAGCAGGCGCTGGCCGATGCGGGTGGTGATGCCGGTCCACTGGGCCCCTTCCCGGGGGGGGTCCAGGGCCGCCTGGAGCATGCGGCGGTGGACGCCGAAAAAGCCCTCGTCGCCGCGTTCCGGATCCCGCGGGCGACCGTGGATGCGGGTCTCCAGTTCGCTGTAGCGGGGGCGGATGAACTGGCAGGCCCGGCCGCAGCGGCGGGGGTCCTCGCTGCGGCTCAGGCCACAGTCGGTGCACAGGTCCCGGTGGGGGGCGGGCCGCGCCTCGGGGC
>NZ_NRSK01000018.1 GCF_016584115.1 Ectothiorhodospira mobilis | reverse complement strand
CCCACCCCCCCTTCGCCGCACAAACCCATTACCCAAAAGATCAAATAAATTATTTACAAAACATATAGTTACACAAAAAAACCTCATGCCCCCCCTCATTCTGGCACGCAGCCTGCTTCAAACCGGATGGGAGAACACCCCACAGACGAAGGACCAGCGGACCCCACCCCGCTCTCACTGAACCAGCACGAAGGAGACCGATCATGAAAACGCATCGACTGTTGCTCGCGATGCTCTGCACCGGGGGACTCACCCTGGGTGCCAGCAGCGCCAGCGCCGCCGTCATCGACTTCGATATGAACCTGGGCGCCACCGACGACTACAGCGGCACCGTGGATAACGTGCGCCGCATCCAGTTCGACCTCAATACCCAGACCTTCCAGTACGTGGCGGATCCCGCCAACCCGGTGCAGGCAGGGGACACCTTCGTGGACCGCGGCTACGGGGATGCCACCTCCTACCGCACGGCCGCCGGCGGGGCGGCACCCCAATCGGGACCGAGCTTCCTGGGAGGGAACTACTCCATGGGCCTGATCTGGGAGGAACTCAACGGGGTCATCACCGGAGCCAATGACGTGGGCGGCAACTGGGTGGTCAACGCCCGCTATACCGGCACCAATGGCGGCAATTTCAAGCTCTATATGTCCGATCTGAGCCCTGGGTTCGGACAGGACTACGACGGTGCCAAGGCCCACTATGAAGGCGGCCAGTTGGTGATGGAGCTCTCCCTCAACTCCGGTAACAGCGTCCTGGAGTTCGAGGAGCAGGGCGGGGCCTTCGTGGAGGGGACCTTCACCTTTGAATTCCAGGTGGACTATGCCCTGGAAGGACTCTTCCTCACCCAGGAGGGGGATGACTTCGCCGACCTGATCGAGGACGGGGAAGGCAACCCCACCTTTATGGTCTCGGCCTTCGCCAGCGCGGGCACCATCCAGGAACCCGCTCCCGAAACCTTTTTCGGGGAGGACATCAACAGCGACGTCTTCGGCGAAACCCGCAACGAACAGACCCTGTTCAGCGAGACCCAGTCCACCCATGACGGCAGCCTGCGGTTCGCCGTGCCGGAACCGGGCTCCCTGGCCCTGATGGGGACGGCCCTGCTGCTCCTGGCCGGCTTCGTGGGGGCAGGCAACCTGCGCCGCCGCAACCAGGGCAGTGCCGGCATGGACCTGGCCGCCGCCTGATCCATCCGTGCCCCTTGGGCGGGGGTTACCCCCGCCCAGCAACACGAAGGCCCCGGTTTTCCGGGGCCTTCTTCTTTACACCTTTACACCAGCCTTCTTTACGCCAGCTTTTTACACCTTTACCAGCGTTCCAGGGTCACCTCAGTATCACGGCGGCCCCTCAAGCCGGACCGGTGACTCGGGCATACGCATCCTGCCGCGGCATCCCCCCAAGAACCCACCTGTCCGGAGCCGGAGGCCCCGCGTAAGCACCCGGGGCCGCCTTCCCTTCCCTTTCTGAACGGGAAATGACGGGGTCAGAGCCTACGGAGCAGATGTTCGGCCTCGTCCCGCTCTTCGAAGTCCTCAAAACGCTCCAGCAGGCGTGTGAGCCGCCCCCGGGCCATGTCCTGATCCCCCGACTCCGCCTCGGCCCAGGCGAGATGGTATTCCAGACCGGGACGGACCTCCGGTGCCAGATCCCGGGCCCGATTCAGGGTCTCCCGGGCCTCCCCGGGCTTACCGGCATGCAGCAGGACCACCCCCAGGGTATCCAGGATGGGAGCGGCCTCCGGTTGCAGCCGGGCCCCGCGGCGGGCGTATTCCAGGGCCTGATCGGTATCGCTGGCGCGCAGCAGCCAGGCGGCGTTGTTCAACGCCACGGGATCTTCCGGATGGTGTTCCAGGAGCTGGCGATAGGCCTCGGCTCCGGCCTGCTCCCCCTCCCGGGCCATCGCGGTGGAGGCCATGGTATGCCACATGGCCAGATCCCCCGGATGCCCCTGCAACCACTGACGGCGGGCCTGTTGTGCAGCACCCACATCACCGGCCCCTTCATGGGCCTCGGCCAGCGCCACCACCCAGCTACGCTCCTGACGTTCCCCGCTCAGAGCGCGCCGAAGATACTCCACCGCCTTTCCGGAATCGCCCTGTTGGAGGGCCGCACGGCCGATCAGAGCCAACACTTCCGGATCTTCTGGCCGGGAGGCCAGCAGGCGGTCTACATGGGGCAACGCCCGATCCACCGCCCCCTGTTCCAGCAGCAGCCGTACCAGCCCCATGCGCGCCGTAAGGTGTTCCGGATCCTGGTCCAGAATCCCCTCCAGGGTATCCCTGGCGCCGCGTTCATCCCCTGCCCGGGCCTGGGCCTCGGCAAGGCGGATCTTCAGCCCGGCATCCCCCTGCGCCGCAGCCACGGCCTCCCGGAGCAGTCGCCGCGCCGGTTCACGCC
The DNA here is from genome assembly GCF_016584115.1 of Ectothiorhodospira mobilis. Lineage (GTDB taxonomy): Bacteria > Pseudomonadota > Gammaproteobacteria > Ectothiorhodospirales > Ectothiorhodospiraceae > Ectothiorhodospira > Ectothiorhodospira mobilis. Next base: position 57,525 of record NZ_NRSK01000018.1, on the reverse strand, counting down.
TCTTGAGTCCCAGATTCAGGTCGGCCAGGGCATACAGGACCTGCGCATCTTCTGGAAACCGCTCCTGCGCCGAACCCAGGGTCTCCAGGGCCTTTTCCCCCGCACCGGATTCCATCTGCAGTCGCGCCAGCATGAGCGGCAGTTCCACCGCCTCGGGGTTGGCCTTAATGGATCGTGCCAGGCGCTGCTGCGCCAGTTCGGGTTCGCCGGCGCGGAGATCCAACAGCGCCAGACGCTGTGCCGTGCGTGCATGTGCCGGATTCCGGTCATGGACCGTAGCCAACAACTCGCGCGCGCGCTCTTCATGGCCGCTGCGCAGTTCAAGACCCGCCAGGTTCATGCGTACCGAGAGGTTGTCGGGGTCCAGTTCCATGGCTTGCTGAAAGGCCCGGCGGGCCTCGTCCTCACGCCCCAGGCCCATCAAGGCAGCTCCCGCGATATTGCCGGGAAGTGCGGCCCCGGGCAGGACCTCCTCCAGACGCCGGGCGGCCTCCAGGGCCTGTTCGTACTGCCCCCCCTGCAACAGCATCAGGGCCGCAGAGGCCTCGGTACGGGCCTGGTTTTGGGGATCGTTGTTCTCCCCACTGGCCACCCGAAGGGTATTCATACCCTCATCGATTTGGCCATCCCTCAGCAGGGCCGCCGCCAGCAGCTGCCGCAACTCGGCACTGCCGGGATCCCCGGCCAGGGCCTCGCCAAAGGCCTGGGCCCCACCCGACGCATCCCCACTCCCCAACAGCAGACGGCCCTTGAGTTCGTACAGGTCTGCTGGATTGCCGGGATAGTTACGGGTCTTTTCCTCCAACAGGGCCAGGGCTGGCTGCATCCGGCCCTGCTCCGCGTACAGCAGGACGAGGGTCTGCACCCCCGCCAGGGAATACGGCACCTCCCCAAGGTGACGTTTGAGGTAATACTCGGACTGTTCGGCATTACCCAACCGGCGATGCACCTGCCCCAGGGCAAGCAGGGCGGGGGCATAGTCGTTCTGTCGACCCAGGGACTCCTCCAGGCTGCGGCGGGCCTGCGCCAGACGGCCCGCCTGCAGATGCAGCATCCCCTCCAGGTAATCGATCCCCGGATGCCGGGATTCCCCTTGTTCCAGGGTATCCAGATCCTCCCGGACCCCCTCGAGATCCCCCATCTCCAGACGCACCATAGCGCGATACAGATGATCCGGCCCCGGCAGTGCCCGGGTGGCGATGGCCCGGGTGTAGGCCTGTTCGGCCCCCTCCCGATCCCCCCGCAGGCGGCGATGATTGCCCAGGGCACTCCAGGCGGGTCCCAGTTCCGGATCGGCCTCCACGGCAGTCTCCAGCCAATGTAAAGAGGTGTCCCCCTCCCCCCGGGCCAGGGCAAGGCGAGCCTGGGTCAGGGCCCGCAGGGCGCGACCCGCCTCTGCATCCCCACTCTCTGTGAGGGATTGCCGGGCCAGGTCCCGGTTCCCTGCCGCGGCATGGGCATAGGCCTTGAGCGCGTGCAGGCGGGAGGCATCCCCGGGAGAGAGGCCATCGGGCAGCGGCCATTCACGGATATCCTCCCAGCGCCCCGCCTCCAACAGGGCCTGCCCCATGGGCCAGGCCTGACGTGCCGGTTCCGCCCCCAGTTCGATGGCCCGGACCCATTCGTCATAGGCCGCATCCGGATTCCCCAGTTCCAGATAGGTCCGGGCCAGCAGGCTGCGCCCTTGAGGGGATTCTGGATTCGCCTGCAGTGCGTTGAGCAACTCGATGCGGGCCGCATTGAACCGTTCTTTTTCCAGGAAGACCTCGGCCCTGGCCAGATGCTCCGCCTCGCTCTTCGGGGACGTATCCCCGCAGGCTGTGACCCCAAGAAGCAGCGCCACCGAGCAGGAAAGGGCCAAACCCCGCGCGGCACGCCCCGACCTTTTGCCAGCCGTCCCGCCTTCCCGGTACCCAAAGCCCGGGAACGCACCCGGTGTGTGTCTGTTCGTGTCCATTTCACCTCTCTCCAGGTTCCTCAGGGTCAATCTCCGTTCCGCCCAGGGTGACGGATCACGGGCCGTTGAAGCCGGGCTTACGCAGGGGATGCACCACGGCTCCTGTCCAGATCATGCTTCTTCATCAGGTCGTACAGCGTCGGGCGGCTCACCCCCAGCAGTTCCGCCGCGCGGGAGATGTTGCCGTCCACCATCTGCAGGGCGTGACCCACGGCGCGGCCCTCGGCCTCGTCCCGCACGCGGCGCAGGTTGAGCATCAGGGGCTGGTCGGCGTCCGGGGACAGTTCCAGGTCCTCGGCGGTGACCTGGCTGGCGTCGGCCATGATGACAGCCCGCTTGACGCGGTTTTCCAGCTCGCGGACGTTGCCGGGCCAGTCATGGCGTTCGATGGCCTGGATCGCGTCCTGGGAGAAGCCCCGCACCGAACGGCCCTGGTCCCGGGCATAGCGCTGCAGCAGGGCCCGGGCCAGGAGATGGGCGTCGCCGGTGCGGTCCTTCAGGGGCGGGATATGGATGGTGATCTCGCTGATGCGGTAATACAGGTCCTCGCGGAAGCGGCCCTCGCTGATCAGGGCGGAGAGGTCCTGGTGGGTGGCGCAGACCACGCGCACGTCCACGGGGATGCCCTCGCGCCCCCCCACGCGCTCGATCACCCGCTCCTGCAGAAAGCGCAGCAGCTTGGCCTGCAGGGCCTGGGGCAGGTCGCCCACCTCGTCCAGGAACAGGGTGCCGCCGTCGGCGTACTCGATCTTGCCTTTGGTCTGCCGGTTGGCGCCGGTGAAGGCCCCCTTCTCGTAGCCGAAGAGTTCGCTCTCCAGCAGGTTCTCCGGGATGGCGGCGCAGTTGATGGCGATGAAGGGCCCCTTGGCGCGCGGGCTCAGGCCATGCAGGGCCCGGGCGATCACCTCCTTGCCGGTGCCGCTGTCCCCCAGCAGCAGGGTGGTGGCATCGGTGGGGGCCACCTTCTCCACGGTGCGGCAGACCTTGAGCATCTCGGGGCTGCCGGCCACCAGCCCGGGGAGCGGCTCCGGGGTATCCCGGCGGGCGAGGCGACGGTTCTCCGCCTCCAGTTCGAAGAGCCGGTGGGCCCGCTGCACGATGAGGTTGAGGAGATCGGCATCCACGGGCTTCTGGTAGAAATCATAGGCCCCCATGGCCACGGCCTGTACGGCGTTGTCCCGGTCATTGTTGCCGGTGACGACGATGACCTTGGTCTCGGGGGCCAGGGCCAGCATCTCCTTCAGGGCCGCCAGGCCCTCGCTGGCCCCGCCCGGATCCGGCGGCAGGCCCAGGTCCAGGGTGACCACCCGGGGCTCGCCGCGGCGCAACTGGGCGATGGCCTCCTCACGGTCCTTCGCGGTGAGCACCTCGAAGTCCTCGAAGCACCACCGCAGCTGGCTGAGCAGGCCGGGGTCGTCCTCCACGATCAATAGGGCGGGTTTTTGCTGTGTGCCTCCGGTCAAGGTCTGGGTGCCTCACTGGCTGATGTGAAATGCTGTTGCCGCTCAAGCCCCACGGCCAACGGTATGCTGATCCGGAACCGGGAGCCCTGGCCGGGTTCGCTCCAGACCTCCAGATCCCCCCCCAGGGCGCGGATGAACTCCCGGCTCTCAAAGGCGCCGATGCCCATGCCGGTGAGTCCCTTGGTGGTGTCGAAGGGACGGAACAGGCGGTCACGGATGAATTCCGGGGTCATGCCGGTGCCGGTGTCCGTGATCTCGACATGGGCGTTGCGGCTGTCCCGCCACAGGGAAAGATCCACCTGCCCATCGCCGGCGGTGGCCTCCTGGGCGTTCTGGATGAGGTGGTTGAGCACGGAGCGCAACCTCTCGCGGTCGGCCAGCACGGGGCATTCCTCTCCATTGTGCGCCAGTTGCGGACGGGGTGCACGACCCTGGGCATCCGCCACGGCCTGCTCCGCCAGTCCCGTCAGATCCACGGCTGTGGCTTCGTGACCGGGATCCCCGCTGCGCAGCTGCAGCATGAGCCGGTTCATGCGCTCCACGGCGTTCTCCACGGTGCCGATGGCATCCTTGAGGAAGGCCGGGTTGTCGCCATGTTTGCGCGCATTGCTCGCCACCAGGGAGAGCTGGGCGATGATGTTTTTCAGATCGTGCACCACATAGGCCGAGAGGCGGTTGAAGGCCTCGAACTGACGGGCCTCGGAGAGCGCCTGCAGGGCTTCCATCTGGGCCAGGTGGCTGGCCGCCTGCATGCCGGCGGTCTTGAGCAGATCCCGGTCCTCCCAGTTGATCGCCTTCAGGGCCCTCGAGGGGGCCAGGAGCACGAATCCCAGCAGATCGTCCTCCTGCCTCAGGGGCACCAGCAGCCAGACGCGGGCGTCCGCCGCCAGCCACCCGGGCAGCTCCAGGCCGGGATAGTCCTCCGGGTGGGCGCGCACCTCGGGCAGATCCAGCACCCAGCCGGTCTGGGCCAGATAGCCCCCGAGGGCGCCATCCCGGGGTTCCCCCGCCGCCGTGGGTGGGGCCATGTTCCACTGCGCCACCGGCCGGAAATCCCTTCCACCATCGCGCATCCACAACTGCCCCCCCGGGCTCTCCACGATATCGGCCAGGGCCCGCACCACCCGGTCGGGCAGCCCCTCGCGGGAGCGGCTGTCCGACAGGGTGTGGATGAACCGCAGCCATTCCTCCCGATAATCATATTTGTAGTTGAAGAAATGCTTGCTGACGAACACCCGGAAGCGGGAACGCAGGTGGCCGGAGGCCCAGAAGACCAGCACCCCGAGGAGGGCGGCGAAGAGGAAGACCGCCTGCAAAACGGTGCCCCATTCACCGCCGAAGGTCCGCAGATAGTATCCGGCGGCGGCCATGAGCAGCAGGTAGCCCCCCGCCCCCAGCAGGGTGGCGGTATGGAAGACCATGCCCCGGGAGACATAGACATCCAGGGACCACTGGGGGTTGCGGGCCGCGGAAACGGCAATCAGGGGCACCACCAGGGCACTGACAAAGCCCCGGGACGCCCACAGCCCCCCGGAGATCTGGCGGAACAGCAGGCCCTCGGCATAGAGGTAGAAATCGAAGCCGTAGATCCCCAGCAGGGCGAGACAGAGATACTTGACGGCCCATCGGGCCTCGGTGGTGCTGTTGCGGAAGATCTGCTCCACCAGCAGCAGGACCGCCAGGGCCACCAGGAGCTTGCCCGCCAGCAGGACATCGCCGCGGGATCCCCCCGGAGGCAGCCAGGGCAACAGGGCGGCGTAACAGGCCAGCAGGGCCACCAGGAGCAGGGCGCCAAGGCCCAGGGCCCGCAGCGGGGGGCTCAGGCCCGCCGCACCCCCCGGCAGGGCGGAGACGGCGCCGGTTGCATGCCTGTCGCCACGGGGCGGCCCCGGCCGGGATGGCACCTCGGCGCCGTCCGGACTGCGGGCCTGGCGGATCAGGCCCCACAGGAAGGCGATCCAGGCCGCGTCCCGCAGCAGTTCGGCCAAAAAGACCACCGGGATGCCCACGACCTCCGGATAGGCCGCCCGCAGACCCAGCACCACCGACCAGATCAGTCCGGCCAGGGCGGCCAGGATGAGCAGGGCCCCCTGCACCCGGCGCTTCCAGCCGATGGCAAGGACGGCCACCAGAAGCAGGTTCGCGACCGCCGCGACACCATAGCCCGTGACCCCCACGTCCATGCTGGGCGGGCCTTAGCGGGAGCCGCGGCCCCAGAGCACCACTTCCACCGTCTGCAGGATGGTGAGCAGATCCAGGGCCATGCTCTGGTTCTTGACGTAGTAGAGGTCGTACTTGAGCTTCTCGAAGGCGTCCTCTTCGGAGGCGCCGTAGGGGTAATGGATCTGCGCCCATCCCGTCAGGCCCGGCTTCACCCAATGGCGGTGCCGGTAGTAGGGCAGCTTCACGGCCAGGGATTCCACGAATTCCGGACGCTCCGGCCGCGGACCGACAAAGCTCATATCCCCGCGCAGGACGTTGAACAACTGCGGCAGTTCGTCCAGGCGGGTCTTGCGCATGAAGGCCCCGAAACGGGTCACGCGGGGGTCTTGCTTCTGGGCCCACACGGCCTTGCCGTCCTTCTCCGCATCCATGACCATGCTGCGGAACTTGAACAGGGTGAAGGGCTGGCCCTTCTGCCCCGTGCGCACCTGACGGAAGATCACCGACCCGCGCCCCCGGCTCTCCAGGGCGATCCCCAGGGCACAGATCAGCATCAGCGGCCAGGTCAGGCCCAGCAGGGCCAGGGAGGTGACCACATCCAGGACCCGCTTGGCGTGATCCCGGTAGACGCTGTGGCGGAATCCCCGGCCGAAGACGAAGCTGGAGGGCCGCAGGATGTCCAGCCGCAGCAGCCCCGCCTCGCGTTCGAAGAAATCGGCCACATCCAGGACATTGAGACCATGCATCTTGCAGTGCATGAGCTCGTCCGCGGGGAAACCGCGCCGGGGGTCGTCGTAGGCCACCACCACATCGTCGATGTGGTGCCGGCGCACGAACTCGGGCAGCGGCTCATCCAGGCGCACGACGGGTTCGTCCGCCACCCGGATATGCTCCTCCCCACCCGGGACGAAACCCACCACGGTGAAGGCCACCCGGTCCGACCTGCGGCGCAGGCGCTGGAACATGCTGGCGCCCTCCCCCGCGCCCAGCACCAGGACGCGGCGCTTGAAGGCATCATGGGCCACCAGGTGATAGATCCCCAGGCGCACGGCGAGGAGGCCGGGCAGGGCCAGCCCCGTGGCCGTCAGCAGGACCTGCCAGGGTATCGACACCCCCGGGAAGAACAGGACCAGGCCCGTCAGCAGGACCGTTCCCAGGGAAAGGGCCCCGATGATCCGGGAGGCCACCGCGGCCACGCCCCCCCGGAATCCCCGCCGGTAGAGCCCCATGCAGAGCATGCCCACCATGTTCAACGCCATGAACAGGACGATCTGCGTGGAACCGACCGTGGCATCCGCCGGAGGAATGGAGGTCCGGGACAATCCATGACCGGTCAGCAGGATGGCGAGGGCGAGGACCAGGGCCTCGGTGCAGAACAGCAGCAGGAAGGGGGAGGACAACTCCCGGCCGAGGATGCGCAGGTGGAAATGCCGGATGCGAAGGGGCCTTCGCCCGCCGGAGGGCTCCCGGGGCCCTGGTGCAGGCGGGCCTCCATCGATGGATCTCAGTCCCGGCCCTCCGGCCACCCCGGGTGCACCCGCCATGGTCACCACACGGTCTTCCGCTGGATCGCCCATTCCATACCCCCATTGACCCGGCTCATGACCCTTATGCCGGTTCCTTCAAGCCCTTCCGAGCCACCGGACATCCGGCAGGATCGGGCCTCGGTCACGGCTCAACTGTGACTCAATTCACAGTCTAGCAGTCCTTTTGAACGAGTCCAGTCCTTCCGGACAGGCGTCGTGCCACGGCAGGAAAAGACCAATCCCTTGTGCGGGGATCCACCCCCTCGGCAGGTACCGGAAGTAAGGATGGACCTCCACCCCCGACACTGCAAGTGCAATCGCGCCAGCACAACGCCCGATCCACGGTCTCTCACCGGCGGGAGACCGCATCCCTCAGCCGCGGAATCCGGAGGCCGGGCATGGCCCCCATGGGGTTACGAAGGCACCTCCGGCCGCAGCCGATCCACCCAGAGGGCGCTGGCCCCGGCCACCGCCGCCGGCATCACCAGAAAATTCGCCAGGGGGATCAGGGTGGCCAGCATCACCCCGGTGCCAAACCCCAGGGACAACCATCGCTGCCGCCCCAGGATACGGCGCTGCCGGTCGGGCCGCAGGTCGTGATGGCCCATGGGGTAATCGGCATACTCCAGGGCCAGCATCCAGGCGGTGAACACCGCCCAGACCAGGGGGGCGAGCAGGTTCACCCCCGGGATGAGGAATAGGACCAGGAGGGGCAGCGCCCAGCGGATGAAATAGCCGAGCTTGCGCAGTTCGTCCAGCATCGCCCCCGGGGCCCCCTTCACCGCCTGCCAGAGCCCTCCGCCCCCCGGCGGGGCGCGGCCGCTCAGGCGTCGCTCCACCGCCTCCGCCAGCAGGTCATTGAACGGCGCGGCGATCAGGTTGGCGACCACGGAGAAGGTGAAAAACAACAGCACCGCCGCCGCCACGAAGAACACCAGCCACAGCACCCCGGCGAGCCAGGCCAACCACTGCGGCAGGGCCGGGAGGACGGCATCCACCAGCAGGCCGAACTGATCGGCGGCCAGCCAGAGCAGCACGGCGAACACCAGGGCATTGATCAACAGGGGCAGGGCCACGTAGCGACGCAGCCCGGGCTCGGCGATGAGGCGCAGGCCGCGCAGGAGATAGCCGGTACCGGCGAAAAATGGCTTGAGCATGGTCGCGGCCCCCGATGCGTTGCAGCGGCCTCAGGCCGCCGGGGCGGGAGGATGGGGCAGGCTACGGTCGGGATCACCAGCGGGGGCTTCAGGCCCGCCCGGCATGCCGCAACGACCCCGCGCCCGAACGCATCCCTGGCGATGAAGAAGTGGTGCCGGAGATAGGGATCGAACCTACGACCTTGGCATTACAAGTGCCCTGCTCTACCAGCTGAGCTACTCCGGCATTGTGGCTGGCATTATGGTAGACGACCCCCCGCACCGCCGCAATCGGATCAGCCCAAAAGCCCGAATCCGGCACGGAGGTTCATGACCCCGGGCAGGGCTGGCGTTGCAGACGCATCCCCTCCACCGGCAGCGGCAGGACACCGAGGTCGGCAGCGGCGGGGGCGGCCAGATCCAGCCAGTATTGCGGCCGCTCCTGAAAGCGTACCACCAGGACCGGGTGCAGCCCCAGGGAGCGGATCCGGTGCAGGTGCCGGGCGGCCCGCACCTTGTCGGAGAACAGCCCCAGGGACAGATCCCCCTTCCGGGCTCCGTCCAGGATGACAAAGTAATCCGTAAGCCCGGCCGCCCGCAGCCGCCGGATCAGGGGCGCGGGCCCCGCCTCCCCCGTGGGCAGGACCACCCAGTAGGAGGCCGGCACCTGTACGCTCATGCGCCGCAAGGCCCCGGTCATGCCGGCGGCTCGGAAGGCCTCCAGACGGCGAGCCGCCTCCGCCTCCCCCTGAAAGGGCCCCAGGCGATGGCAGGCGGGCCCGGCCGTGGCTGTGGCGGCCGGCGGCGGGTCCGCCTTCTCCGCCAGGCGCAGCAGGGGCACGCCGGGACGGGCCGCGGACAGGGCGCCTCCCGCCGGGTCCGGCAGTGGCGGTGACAACAGGGCCCAGGCCAGCCAGGCCAGGTTCAACACCACCAGCAGGGCGAACAGGACCCGCATCAGCCCCGCTCCAGGGCCCAGGCCAGTCCCTGCAGCACCAGGTCCGGCATATGCACGGCGCCGCAGGCCAGATGGGGGACAAGGCGCGGGGCGTCCCCGCCGGTGAGGAGGACCGCCGCCTGGGGCGGCGTTTCCCCCAGGCGGGCGGTCAGGGCATCGATGGCGGCGGCCAGCCCCAGCAGCGTCCCCGAGGCCACGGCATCGCCGGTGCACACCGCGGGCACGCAGGATTCCCCCCCCTCCACGGCCCCGCCCACGCCGGGGGCCAGGCCGAGGCTACGGCGCATCAGGCCCAGCCCCGGCAGGATCAGACCGCCGCTGTGGTGCCCACCCGGCAGCAGCCGGTCCAGGGTCACGGCCGTACCGCAATCCACCACCACGGCCGACTCCTCCCCCAGGGCCCGGGCCCCGGCCAGGGCGGCGTAGCGGTCCCGGCCCAGACGATCGGGGTCGTGGTAGGCGGAGACGATGCCATGCTGCGCCGCATCCACCTCCAGGAAACGGGGATCGGGCCAGCCCCGGCGCCGTGCCCAGGCGGCGCAGGCCGCGCGAAAGTCGGGGCCCACCACCTCCACGGCCCAGACCCCTTCCACAGGCCGCGCCGGCAGACGCTCCCCCAACGCTTCCAGCAGTGCCTCCCAGGGGGCATCGGCGGCCCCGGGATGTTCCAGCGCCCCCCGATCCTGCAGTGTCCGCCCATCCCAGAAGGCCCATTTCAGGCGGCTGTTGCCCACGTCCAGCAGCAGCCTCATGGCGTCCTCCGCAGGCTGATCTCCCCGGTCTCGATCCATTCCCTGCCCCGGGCCGTCTCCAGGCAGAGCCGCCCCCGGGCATCCACGCCACGGGCGATCCCCCTGCGCTCCCCCCCCCCGGTGAGGGTCACGGGGCGATTCCGGGTGGCATCGCGCCGGTTCCAGTCCCCATGGAAGGCCGCGAATCCCGGCTCCGGATAGGCCTGCAGCATCCCCACCAGGGCACGGATCAGGGCGGCGGCCAGACGGCTGCGGGAGGGCAGTGGTTGCAGACCGGCCCCGGCCAGATCGGCATGGGGCTGGCCCACCTCCAGGTGGGGGGGCAGGCGCAGGTTGATCCCCACACCGAGGATGAGGGCATCGGGCCCGCCCCGGCCGGCCCGGGCCTCCACCAGGATGCCCCCCAGCTTGCGCCCGTGCAGATACAGATCGTTGGGCCACTTCAACTGCAGGCCCCGCACCCCCAGATCCTCCAGGGCCTGCGCCAGGACAACCCCGGTGGCCAGGGGTACGGTGGCATCGGGCCGGGGCCAAGGGCGGATGTCCCAGAGCAGCGACAGGGCCATCCCGGCACAGGGGGGCATGCGCCATTGCCGTCCCCGACGGCCGCGCCCGGCGCTCTGGAAATCGGCGCAGCAGGCCACAGGCCCCTGCACCCCCTGGCGCCGGGCCCGGTCCAACCAGGCGCTGGTGGAATCCACCTGCTCCAGGGCGTGCACCTGTGGCACCTGCGGCAGGTCCTCCAGGGCGGAGCGCACCCTCCCGGCATCCACCGGATCCGGGGGCGGCTCCGGGGGCAGGATGGTCTCCCCCTGCCGCCGCCAGGCCAGCCCCACCTCCCGCAGGCACTGCAGACCGGCCTCCACCTCCGGCACCGGCAGGTCCAGCCGCGCCGCCAGTTCCTGCAGCGTACGGGGCACGGCCAGCAGCCGCAGCAGGCCATCGGGGAATCGGGGCAGGGGATCGGAGGTGGACATGCGTTGCAGGCTCGTTCGCGGTATCCCTATGATCCGCCCAAGGGGGACCGAAACTCAATGCACACCGCACCACCCATCCGCCGCGCCGCCCCGTGGCTGCTGGCCCTGGCCCTGGCCCAGGGGACGGCCGCTGCGGACGAGGTCTATGTGCACCGCGACGAGCACGGCGGTACCTGGTTCACCGATCAGCGGGAGATGGGGGAGGGATTCACCTTCATCGAACGCCGATACTACGGTCGTCCTCCGGCCCGCAGCGCCTGCCGCGGACTGACCCCGGACGCGCTGGAGCGCCGGGCGCAACGAGAGATGGGATGGGTGCGGCACTACGCCCGGCTCAACGGGCTGGACCACCGGCTGATCCGGGCCATGATCACGGTGGAATCCTGCTTCGACCGCCATGCCGTGTCGCGGGTGGGGGCCCGGGGGCTGATGCAGCTGATGCCGGCCACCGCCCGGGAACTGGGGGTGGAGGATGCCTTCGACCCGCGCCAGAACATCCGCGGCGGCACCACCTATTTCGCCCGTATGCTGCAGCGCTTTCATGAGGACACGCGCCTGGCCCTGGCGGCCTACAACGCCGGACCGGGGGCCGTGGAGCGCCACGACGGCATCCCCCCCTATCCCGAGACGCGGGACTACGTGACGCGGGTGATGTCCCTCTACCAGGGCCTGGGGGGCGGCTGAAGGCGGATCATTCACGCCAGATGAGGGTGGCCATGCGTCCGGTGCGCCCGTCCCGGCGATAGGAGAAGAAACGCCCCGCTTCCCCGTGGGTGCAGGCCGTCATGCCGTGCACCTCCCCCACCCCGCAGGCGATGAGCCGCGCCCGGGCCAGGGCCTGCAGGTCGGCGAGCCAGCGGTCCCCCCGCGCCGGTGTGAAGGCGCAGGCCATGCCGGGATCCTGTTGCACAAAGGCCCGGCGCACCTCCGGCCCCACCTCGAAGGCCGCCGGGCCGATGGCGGGTCCGAGCCAGGCCAGCAAGGCCTCCGGGGGACGGGTGAAGGCCGCCACGGTGGCCTCCAAAACCCCGGCCGCCAGGCCGCGCCAGCCGGCATGGGCCACGGCCACCTCCTCCCCCGCCCGGTCACAGAGGCACACCGGCAGACAGTCCGCCGTGAGCACGGCGCAGACGACGCCCGGCCGCCGGGCGATGGCGGCATCCGCCCGGATGGCATCCGGCGTCACCTCCGCCGCCTCCGCCACGGTGGTGCCGTGCACCTGTTCCAGCCAGACCGGCTCCCCGGGCAGGCCCAGGGCCCGCACCAGGTGCCGCCGGTTCTCCCTCACTGCCTGCGGGTCATCCCCGGTATGCAGGGCCAGGTTCAGCTCCTGGAAGGGGGGACGGCTCACCCCGCCGCTGCGGGTGGTGACCACGGCGCGGACCCCGGCGGGGGCGGGCCAGCGGGGTTCGATGCACAAAGGTTCGGGCAAGACGTGCTCCTCGTCGCAATGATTCAGCAGGGGGATTCCTCCAGATCCTCCGTTCCCGGCGGCCCGGCCACGGCCACCCGGTTGCGCCCCTCGCCCTTGGCCCGGTAGAGGGCCAGATCGGCCCGGCGCCGGGTGGCGTCGGAGTCCTCGTCCCGGGGATCCAGGGCCGCCAGGCCGACGCTCACCGTGACCCCCACGATCCCGCCGCGGTAGACCACGGGGGTGGATTTGACGGTGCGCCGCAGCCGCTCCGCCACCCCCCGCGCATCCTCCATGGCGGTGGCCGGGAGCAGGGCGGCGAACTCCTCCCCGCCCATGCGCGCCCCCAGGTCCATGCGCCGCAGGATGGTGCGCAGGAGTTCGGCCACGTGCCGGATCACGGCATCCCCGGTGGAATGGCCGTAGGTATCGTTGATGCTCTTGAAATGATCCAGATCCATCATCAGGACCACCGCCGGTTGATCCGGACGGCGCTTGACCCGGGCCAGCTCATCGACCATGCGCCCCAGGAACTGGCGGCGGTTGGCCAGGCCGGTGAGGAAATCCGTGCTGGCCAGACGGCGCAGTTCCTCCTCGCGGTGTTTGCGTTCGCTGATGTCCGCGAGGGTGCCGGCCATCCGCAGCGGACGGTCATCGCCATCGCGACAGATCACCCGCCCCCGTCCCAGGACCCAGATCCAGCCCCCGGAGCGGTGACGCACGCGGTACTCGCAGGCATAGTGCTCGCTCTGACCCTGCACATGCCGCTGCAGGGCGGAGGAGACCCGGGTCAGGTCCTCCGGATGCAGCAGGTGCAGCCACTGATCCAGGCTTTCCTCGAAAGGATCCCCCTCGGCATAGCCCAGGATCCCGCGCAGGCGGGGGCAGTACCGGATACGCCCGGTGCCCAGGTCCCAGTCCCAGACCCCGTCCCCGGCACCCTGCAGGGCGAGGCGCCAGGGCTGTGCGACCGTGTCCCACCGGCCATCCCCGGAAGGGACGTCCAGGGTGCACAGAAAGTGCCTTACCTCGCCCAACCGGGCCAGATGGATCACCTCCGGGAACGACGTCTCCCCGTCGGGGGAGAACAGCACCTCCCGGTACACGGGGCGACCATCGGCAGGGCAATCGGCCAGCCAGCGTTCCAGGGCCTCCCCTCCGGCGCCGGGCACAAGCCCGGCGAAGTTCGGCCATGCCCCCGGCACACCGCCCAGGCCCAACCGGGAGCGGGCCGGGGGATTGGCCGCCCGGATCGCACCATCGGGCGCCAGCACCAGGGCCGGCACCGGCAGGGCCCGGATCACCCCCTCCAGGGGATCCGTGGCCGGGTCCGTGTATCGCGACAAACCTCCTTCTCCTTGTGCCCATCCTGCAGGGTACGGGCACGCCTCTATCGCAAGCCGATCATCATAATCCGGGGCCGGGGACGATGCCAGACAACCCCTTCCTCCCCTGACCCGCCCCGGGGCGGATCTTCTAGACTCGATGTAGCGGCCACAGTCCGGCCACCGGGGTTGAATCCCCCCTCCATTCCACTGCGGGAGGACGCCATGAGTGACTGGCAAACCGTATGCGAAGCCACCGAACTGAAGGAGGACCGGGGCCACGAGGTGTGGGTCAACGGCCGCCCCCTGGCCCTGTTCCTGCACCAGGGCCGGGTCCACGCCCTGGACGATCGCTGTCCCCATCTGGAGGGCCAGCTGTCGGAAGGTCGGGTGGTGGGTGGGGACGCGGTCTGCCCCCTGCATGGCTGGAACTTCGACCTGGAGACGGGGATCTCCCCCTACCATCCCGGCGACCGCATCGACACCTATCCGGCCCGGCTCAAGGATGGCCGGGTGGAGGTGGACGCCGCCGCCGTCCCGCCCCTGCCCGCCGCCACCTTCGAGGGCTACCAGGGGCGCTGGCGGCGCTGGTCCGGGGATACCCGGGGTAAGGCCGAGATCCGCCGCCTGGCCATGGGCAAGGGTCCCGCCTTGGCCCCCATGGGGGCGCCGGCCGAGTCCCCCGGTCCGGTGCCCGGATTCGACCACTTCCACCTGGCGGCGGCGCAACTGGAGCCCATGCCCCGCCTCGACGGGGAGCCCGCCGACACCCGGGTGATCCTGGGGTCGGGGGCCGGGGCGCCGCTGCACCTGGCCCTGCCCGTAACCATCTCCCACATGTCCTTCGGCGCCCTCTCCCGGGAGGCGAAGATCGCCCTGGCGGAGGGGGCCGCCCGGGCGGGCACCCTGATCGGTTCCGGCGAGGGGGGAATGCTGCCCGAGGAACGGGCGGCCGCCGGGCTCTACGTCCTGGAGATGGCCAGCGGCTACTTCGGTTGGAACGAGGAATCCATGGCCCGGGCCGATGCCTTCGAGATCAAGCTGGGCCAGTCGGCCAAGCCCGGTCTTGGCGGGGAACTGCCGGCCACCAAGGTGACAGAGGAGATCGCCCGCGTGCGCGGCATCCGGGCCGGCGAGGCCGCCCGCGCCCCCGCCCGTTTCCCTGACCTGGAGGATGCCCGCGCCCTGGGGGAGCGCATCACGGCCCTGCGCCGGGATCACCCGACAAAGCCCGTGGGGCTGAAGATCGCCGCCAACCGCCTGGAGGCGGACCTGGAGGCCGCCCTGGCCCTGGAACCGGACTTCATCACCGTGGACGGCTTCGGCGGCGGCACCGGCGGCGCACCGGTGCATGTCCGCGATCATTTCGGCATGCCCCTGGTGATGGCCCTGCCCCTCGCCCGCCGCCGCGTGGATGCCCATAACGCGCTCAGCGAGCGGCCCGTGACCCTGGTGGCCACCGGTGGCATCCGCACACCGGCCGACATCCTCAAGGCCCTGGCCCTGGGGGCCGATGCCTGCGCCCTGGCCACGGCGGCCCTCTTCGCCCTGGGCTGCGAGTACTACCGCGCCTGCCACACCGGGCGCTGCCCCACCGGCGTGGCCACCCAGACCCCACGCCTGCGGGCGCGGGTGGACCCGGCCGTGGCCGCCGAACGCGTGGCCCGTTTCCTTGACGGCACCCGCGCCATCCTCGAGGACTACCTGCGGGTCACGGGCCATGCCGGGATCGGGGCGCTGTCCCGGGATGACCTGATCCCCCTCACCCCGGCGGCCCGGGACCTGCTGGAGGCGGGCTGAAGGCACCGGGGAGGACTCCAATGGAGGATATGTTGACACCCTCTGAAGCCGAGTGGTCCCTGCAGATACCCCCGAGGGTTCCCCCAGCGGCCCCCCACGCTAGGAACGCGCAGATTGGAGGTGAACTCCGTACTTGGAGATTTCGGCATCGGCGGTAAGGATGGTCAGCCCTTCGGCTTGTGCCTGGGCGATGCGCATGCGGTCGAACGGGTCCTTGTGGTGCTGTGGCAATGCGCCGGCCTGCGTGCCGTGGAAGAAGGTCATCGGCAAGTGGTTGAATCCCTCCTCCTCGACGATGCTATCGAGGTCCTGGTCCTCGATGCGTAGCTTGCCCATGGCCTGTTTGATTGCGATCTCCCAGCCGGTGGCCGCGCTGACGAAGACCTGGTTGCGGGGATCGGCGATGGCCGCCCGGGCACGCTCGCCAAGAGACGGGTCCCCGCTGAGCCACCAGAGGAACGTATGGGTGTCGAGCAGCAGACGCCTCATGCCCCCCCCTCAAAGGCCTTGATGACCTCTGTGGGGGTCTCGTCGAAGTCCGCCGACATGTGGATCCTGCCGGCGAGACGACCTGGCTTTCGTTGCCCCTGGGGCGCGACGTAGGGACGAAGCTCAAGATAGGGCTTACCGTTCTTGGCAATGATGACCCTTTCTCCCGCCCATGCTTGCTCGGCCAACTGGGAGAGCTTCGTCTTGGCCTCGTACATATTGATCTGGACTGACATTGCAACCCGAACCCCCGCATAGTCTAGTTGGTCTAGACTATTGCGTGAGAGCAAGGTTCGCAATCACGACTCGGCATGTGCCTGGCAAGCGCGTTGGGCCGGATTTCTGGCGGGCTAAAGCAGCGTCCCCCTGAACCGGGTTTACGTCCACAACGGGCTTGTGGACGTCCTTCCAGAAGACTTTCAACACGTGAGTTAAACCCCTTGGAAACGGCAGGGCCTGCCCGCCAGACAGGGTGGCAAGAAAGCGGGCGGCACGGAAGAACGGCCTCGATCCTCAGCCAGGTGGACGGGGAGTCCGGCATCCGGGAGGCGGGATAGCACGGGAGCTACACCCTGCTGTGCGGCAGGGTTTTGCGGGCTGGTGTCCCGGCAGTACCCCAAGAAACGAAAAAGCCCGCTCAATAGCGGGCTGAGTCGTTGCTTATATGGTGGCCGGGGACGGAATCGAACCGCCGACACGGGGATTTTCAATCCCCTGCTCTACCAACTGAGCTACCCGGCCTGACCTTGTTGCTGCAGGGGAGGCCCCTGCGCGAAGGCACGTATTAAAGCGTTCCCCGGGGCTTTCGTCAAGCCCCGCGGGGGATCAGGTCACGCACCCCGGCCCGGATCCACGAAGCCTTCGGGCCGGGTGGCCCCCTCGCCGAAGAAAAACTTCTCCATCTCCCCTTCCAGGAATTCCCGGGCCTTGGGGTCGATGGGGGTCAGGCGGTACTCGTTGATGAGCATGGTCTGGTGTTGTATCCACTTCTGCCAGGCCTGCTTCGAGACATTCTCGAAGATCCGCTTGCCCAGTTCCCCCGGATAGGGGGGGACATCCAGGCCCTCGGCCTCTTCACCCAGCACAACGCATTTCACCATGCGAGTCATCGTCTTCTCCGTCGTCTTGCATCACGTGTTGCAGCAGCCGGCTCACCGGGGCCGCCAGGCCCAGGCCGGCATGGGCGTGCCCGTTATACCAGACCCGGTCCGGGGCTTCCATCACACCCGGCGCGGGGGCTTTCACCCGCAACTGCACCGGGGTGATCTCCAGGCGGAAGTGGGTGAAGGTGTGCACGAAGGCGGGCAGTGCCCGCACCTCCACGGGATCCGCGCCCAGATGCCGTCGGCACCAGGCCTGTGCCGCCTCTCCGGATCCGTCCTCCTCCACCTCGGGGAGCCCCCACAGTCCGCCCCAGAGCCCCGCGGGCGGGCGCCGCTCCAGCAGCACCCCCTCCGGCGCCGTCACCAGGAGCATGGTGGTACGGCGCAGGGGCTGCGCCCGCCGGGGCCTGGGAGTGGGCAGATGTCCCTGCAGGCCCTGCTCCCGGGCGATGCAGTCCGCCGCCAGGGGGCAGTCCCCGCAGGCGGGGCGACGGCGGGTGCAGACCGTGGCCCCCAGGTCCATGATGGCCTGGGTATAGTCCGCCACCCGCTCGGCCGGGGTCAGGGCCTCGGCCAGGGTCCAGAGTCGGGCCTGCACGGCGGCGGCGCCGGGCCAGCCCTCCACGCCCCGGTGACGGGCCAGCACACGCCGCACGTTGCCATCCAGGATGGCCTCCCGATCCCCGAAGGACAGGGCCAGGATGGCCGCCGCCGTGGAGCGGCCGATGCCCGGCAGGGCACTCAGGGCCTGCCGATCCCGGGGGAATCGGCCACCGTGCAGATCCACAATGCGGCGGGCGGCCTTGTGCAGGTTGCGGGCCCGGGCGTAGTAGCCGAGCCCGGACCAGTGGTGCAGCACCTCATCCAGGGGGGCATCCGCCAGGTCCCCCACCCCGGGAAAGCGCGCCATGAAGCGCCGGTAGTAGGGAAGGACCGTGGCCACCCGGGTCTGCTGCAGCATGATCTCCGAGACCCACACCCGGTACGGGGTGGCGGGCCGCTGCCAGGGCAGGTCGTGGCGTCCGTGCCGGTCGAACCAGGCCAGCAGGCGGGGGGCGAATGCCCGCGGCTCAGCGGAAGCGGTCAAGCAACTGCTCCTGGAGGCGCCCGGCCTCCTCCTTCAGCCGCTGCTCCTGCTCCTGGAGGGCGGCGTCCGCCTCCTCGCGCACCCGCTGCTCCGCCTCTTCCCGGGCCTGCTCCGCCTCCTGCTCCACCCGGGCCTTGAGCACCGATTCCAGATCGAGCCCGATGCGGGGATCATCGAAGGTCCCGCCCACGGTGATGGGCAGGTTCAGGTTGCGCAGGTTGTCCAGGGGGCGTCCCCCCTGCCCCTCCAGGGTGGCCACGAGATTGGTGTCCACGCGGTAGTCCAGACGCCGGGGCGGCAGGTCCACCTCGCCCTGTCCGCGCACCCGAAGCAGGGGCGAGGCGGCCTGCAGGTCGTCGTTTCTCACCAGGCCGTCTTCGATGGTGAAGCTGCCGGTGAGCTCGGTGAAGTCGGTCTGCCGGGGGGCGTCCCCTTCTTCCAGGGTCTGCCCCCGCAGCCGGGCCTCGGCCTGGCGGATCACCTGGGCGATGTTGATGCCCTGGACGGCGCCGTCCCGGAAGCGCAGATCCCCATTGCCGTCCAGGGCGGAGACCAGGGCCCGCACCGAGTCCCCCCGGGTGGACAGGGACAGGTTCACATCGCCGGTGCCGGTGAGCTTGCCATCGCCGGTGAGGTCATCCAGCAGGGGGCCGATGCGCACCGAGGACAGGGCCGCCCCGGCGCTGTAGGTGGGGGTATCCTGGCGCACGTCCAGCCCGAGACGGCCCTCCAGGCTGCCGTTGTAGAGGTTGCCGCGGATGGACTCCACGCCCAGGCGCCCGTCCCGGGCCTTGACCTTCAGGGACACGCCCTGCATCCGCAGCCCCGAGACCCTGAAATCATCCACGCGGAAGGTGCCCTCCAGGTTCAGGCCGCGCAGGGTTTCCATGGGCAGGGCGATGGGGGTGTCCGGCCAGCCCGTGGGACCCGTTTCCTTGCCGGCCGCGTCCCCGGTCTCCTCGGCAGCCGGGGGCAGGTAACGGTCCAGATCGATACGATCCAGATCGATGCCGAAGGTCACCGCCGGCTGCGCAAAGCCCTGCAGGGCGGCCCGGCCGGAGAGGGTGCTCTGATCCAGGGTCATCAGCAGTTGATCCACATCCAGCCGTTCGCCCTGCATGTTGAAGGCCAGGTCCAGGGCGGCCTGGGTGAGCACCTCGGGATCGGCGGTGGCGGGGGCTTCCATCTCCAGGGCCGCCAGGACCTTGCGGGGGTTGAAACGACCGCTGCGCAGCTCGCCTTGGACCCGGGGGGTTGCGTCCAGGCCGGTGACCTCCACCAGCCCGGTCCAGTGGGTCTCCAGGGCATCCAGGGTCAGGCGCTCCACCTTGGCCAGCCCGGATGCCAGATCGGCCACCAGGTCCGCCTCCAGACGGGCCTCCACGGGGGCCGGAAGGGCCTCTCCCCGGGCATCCAGCCGGGTCACCATCTGGCGCAGGGCATAGCGCTGCCCGGCCGGGTCCAGCATCAGCAGGCCCTGGGTCTCCAGGCGGGCATCCAGCCCCGGGTCGGGCACCTGCAGGCTAAGGGAGATCTCCAGCGGGGCCTCCTCCCCCATGCGCAGCTGCCCCAGGGTGAGGTCGAAGGGGTCGATGGTCATCTCCGTACCGGCCTGGGCGTCGCGCCAACTCACCCGGGCATCGCGCACGTTCACCCCGGCGATATCCAGCCCCCGCAGGGCCGGCGGCACGGGTTCACCGGCTCCCGGGGACGGGGTCTCTTCCTCCGGGGCCTCCCCTGCGGACGGGGCCGCCGTCAGATCCTCCCAGTTGCCGCGGCCTTCGGCGTCGCGGGCCAGGTTCAGGTCCAGCCCCTCCAGGCGCACCCGCTGCACCTCCAGTTCGCGCCGCAGCAGGGGCAGCAGGGCCACGGAGACATCCACCTGCCGGATACGGGCGAAGTGCTCCCCGGGGAAACCCTCGGCGTTGGACAGGGTGGTCTCCCCCAGTTCCAGCCCCAGGCGGGGGAACAGGGACAGGCCGATGTCCCCCCGGATCTCCAGGTTGCGACCGGTACGCTGCTCCACGGCGGCGCTGATCTCGTCCTTGTACTCGTTGGGGTCCACGGTGATCAGGACCACCCCCGCCAGGGCCACCAGGACCACCAGCAGGACCGCCACTGCCACCAGGCTGCGCTTGATCCACTTCATCGATGCCTCCGCGAGCAACCCCGCACCCGAACGGCGCGGTGTGCATCCAGTCGTTTGAACGCGCTCAGTCTAACCGCCGCCCGGTCTGCATGCACGACCCATCCCCGCTTCAGGGGCAGGCCTCAGCCCCTGCCCCGGGACGGACATCCGCCCTCCCCCGCCGTGGCATCCCCGTCCCCTGCATCCCGTACCCATTCCCCTGATCGCCCGCCAGACTTGTGCACCAGGGCGATGCCCTCCATCACCATCCCGCGATCCACCGCCTTGCACATGTCATAGACACACAGCAGGGCCGCCTGCACCGCCGTCAGCGCCTCCATCTCCACACCGGTGGAGCCCACGGTGCCGGCGGTGACCCGGCAGTGGATGCGGGGCGGATCGTCCCGGGGCTCCAGGGCCACGTCCACATGGCTCAGGGCCACGGGATGACACAGGGGCACCAGGTCCGCCGTACGCTTGCTGGCCATGATCCCCGCCACCCGGGCCACCCCGAGGACATCCCCCTTGCCGTGCCCCCCCTCGCGGATCCGGTTCAGGGTATCCGGGGCCATGCGGATCCACCCCTCGGCGGTGGCGGAACGCCGGGTGGGCGGTTTGCCCCCCACGTCCACCATGTGGGCCTCGCCGGCGGCGTTGAAATGGGTGAGCAGGTGCATGGATCCGGAACTCCATCATGAGGCTGCGGTTACGGGGAACCATGCTAGCGCAGCCGCGCCCGGGGTGTCCGCCGCGCCGGCCCCGGAGGGGGGTTGACGCCCTGGGGGACGCACCGGAGACTGCCCCGCAGGCGGGGCCGCCATCCCGGACGGCCCCAAGGGAAGGGAGCACCATGGCATGGTCATCCGCGTGCGTTACTTCGCCCGCCTGCGGGAGGAGCTGGGCCGGGAGGAAGACACCCTGGACGCCAAGGGCCTCTCCTGCGTCGCCGATGTCTGGGCCCGGGCCCATCCCGGCCAGGAGCGGCCACCGGGGGTGCTCATGGCGGTGAACCAGGCCTATGCCGCCCCCGACGATCCCGTGCGGGACGGGGACGAGGTGGCCTTCTTCCCGCCGGTAACCGGGGGCTGAGATGGCGGTCTCCCTCCATCCTGATCCCTTCGATCCGCTGGCCCTGCTGGCCGCCTGCACGGAGCCGTTGCCGCCCGGCGGCCATGGGGCCCAGGCGATCTTCATCGGCACCCTGCGGGACTTCAACGAGGGGGATACGGTACGGGCCATGACCCTGGAACACTACCCGGGCATGACC
Source organism: Ectothiorhodospira mobilis (assembly GCF_016584115.1). GTDB lineage: Bacteria > Pseudomonadota > Gammaproteobacteria > Ectothiorhodospirales > Ectothiorhodospiraceae > Ectothiorhodospira > Ectothiorhodospira mobilis. Next base: position 35,983 of record NZ_NRSK01000018.1, on the reverse strand, counting down.
GAGGGGGAACTGGAGCGCATCGAGCGGGAGGCACGGGACCGGTGGCCGCTGCAGGAGGTGCGCATCGCCCACCGCGTGGGATCCATCACACCGGGGGAACCCATCGTCCTGGTGGCGGCCTGGTCCACCCACCGCGCCGCCGCCTTCGACGCCTGCCGCTTCCTGGTGGAGGCCCTCAAGTCCCGGGCCCCCTTCTGGAAACAGGAGACCCTGGCGGACGGCCGCCAACGCTGGGTACAGGGCAATGCCTGAGCCGCGCGCCGGAAACCGCCCGGGTCAGACCCCGGCCACCCCCGCCAGGTGCCGGCGGGGATCATAGGGCATCTCCTTGCGCATGCGCTCGTAGAAACGACGCGCCTTGTCGCTGTCCGCCGGGGGCGTGACCATCTGCAGGACGACGTACTGATCCCCCGGCGGATTGCCCGGCATGCCCCGCCCCTTCAGGCGCAGGCGCCGCCCGGAACCGGACCCGGCGGGAATCTTCATCTCCACCGGCCCCTGCAGCGTGGGCACGCTCACCGTGGCCCCCAGGGCCGCCTCCCAGGGGGTGATAGGCAGGTCCAGGTGGATGTCCCGGCCCTCCAGGTGGAAATGGGGATGGGGCTTGATCTGCACCTCCAGGTAGAGATCCCCCGCCGGGGCGCCGCCCATGCCGGGGGACCCCTGGCCCGCGAGCCGGATGCGTTGCCCCGGGATGACACCGGCGGGCACCTTCACCTGCAGGTTGCGATTCCCCGCCCGCACGGACACCGAACCGCCCCGGAAGGCCCGCTCCAGATCCAGGTTGATACGGGCCACCCGGTCCTCCCCGGGGGCATGGAAGCTACGGTGGGTACGGTGCCCCCGGGTGCGGCGGGCGCCGCCGCCGAAGAGGGTCTCGAAAAAGTCGGAAAAGTCGCTCTCGGAGAACCCCTCCTGGAACCCGGAGGAGCTCCGAAAACCACCGCCCCCCGGGGGCGCGCCACCGAACCAGGCATCCCAGTCCGGCGGCGGCCGGAAGTCCTGGCCGGAACGCCAGCTACTGCCCAGTTGGTCATAGGCCTTGCGCTTCTCGGCATCCCCCAGGACCTCGTAGGCCTCGTTCACCTCCTTGAAGCGTGCCTCCGCATCCGGTTCCTTGCTCACGTCCGGATGGTACTTGCGCGCCAGGCGGCGGTAGGCCTTCTTGATCTCGTCCTGGGAGGCGGAGCGCTCCACCCCCAGCACCTTGTAGTAGTCTTTGTATTCCATAGGTGCTCACGATACCCCAAACAAAGAGCGCCGCGTGAGAACGCGGCGCAGGGTGGGAACGGCAGGCCCCATGCAGGGCCCGCCGCCGGTTCAGCCCTCCACGGTGATGCGACGGGGCTGCACCTTCTCCTGCTTGGGAATGTGTACTTCCAGCACGCCGTTGGCACTGCGGGCGCTGATGCGCTCGGCATCCGCCGTATCCGGCAGGGAGAAGCGCCGGTAGAAGCTTCCGCGCACGCGCTCCACCCGCTTGTAGTTCTCCCGCTCCTCGGTGCTCTCCGCCTTGCGCTCACCGCGGATGGTGAGCACACCGTTCTCCATGTGCACCTCGATATCCTTGGGATCCACGCCGGGCACGTCGGCGTGCAGGACGTAGGCATCCTTCTCCTCGCGGATGTCCACCGCCGGCATCCAGTCGCTGGTGGCAGCGGGCTCCTCCCCTCCGGCCATCCCCGAAGGGTTCAGACGATCCAGCTCGCGGGAGAGCTGGTTCAACAGGCTCCAGGGTTCGTAACGGGTCATGAACATGGCACTCACCTCCGTTGTCCGATCTGCTCGTTACCACATCGTCTTTCACACCCGGATATTGGGGTGACGGGACGGATTTCAAGGGAAATGCCACCCCGGGGGCGGGACACCGGCCCCTTCCCGTACAATAGTCCGTTCATGGCAACCCAGGAGTGAGCATGTTGAACAGCATGACCGGTTTCGCAAGATGCGAGGCCACCGGCGAGTCGGGCACCCTCGTCTGGGAACTGCGCAGCGTCAACCACCGCTATCTGGAGATCGCGCCCCGCCTGCCGGAAGAGCTGCGCGCCCTGGAGGGGCCGGTGCGCCAGAAGGTGCAGGAACGGCTGGGCCGCGGCAAGGTGGAATGCCAGCTCCGCTTCCGCCGGGCCGAGGGGCAGACGGGGGGCATCCAGCTGGACGAGGCCCTGGCCCGGGAGGTGATCCAGACCGTCACCCGCGTGGAGCACTGGATGATGAACGCCGCCCGCATGACCGCCATGGACATCCTGCGCTGGCCCGGCGTGGCCGCCGAGGCCAGCCCCGACCTGGAACCGGTACGCCAGGCCGCCCTGGAACTGCTGGATCAGGCCCTGGAGACCCTGGCCCAGAACCGCGCCCGGGAAGGGGCCCAGATCCGCGAGATGCTGCAGACCCGCTGCGAGGCCATCACCCAGCAGGTGGCCCATGTACGCACCCGCCGCCCCCAGGTGATCGAGGCCCTGCGCACCCGCCTGCAGACCCGCATCCAGGAACTGGGCACAGACCTGGACCCCGGCCGCCTGGAACAGGAACTGGCCCTGCAGGCCCAGAAGCTGGACGTGGCCGAGGAACTGGACCGCCTGGACGCCCACGTGGCCGAGGTGCGCGCCATCCTCGAGCGCAACGAACCCGTGGGCCGGCGCCTGGACTTCCTCATGCAGGAGATGAACCGGGAGGCCAACACCCTGAGCAGCAAGTCCAACGACATGGACACCACCCAGGCGGCGGTGGAACTGAAGGTGCTCATCGAGCAGATGCGCGAGCAGGTGCAGAACGTGGAGTGATTCCTGCTTCTCCAGGACGTCGTCACCGGAAGAGGCCTGCAAGGCCCGACGTTCACCCGAAACAGTGACTATGCTGCATGGGGATGATCCATCACCGGCACCCCCTTCCAGGAACCGCCGCCATGCCCCGTTACCACCTGCATCTGGAGATCTCCCGGGAGGCCTTTCTGCAGTACTACAGCGGCGCCGCGGCGGCCGTGGTGGCCCGGTCCGCGGAGGGGCCCCGGGTGCGTTTCCCCGCATCGGCCCTGCGGCCCTTCGTGGGCCATGACGGCATCAACGGCCGCTTCGTGCTCACCGTGGACGAACACAACCGCCTGCAGTCCCTGGACCGGGTGGATTGACTCCTGGCCTACTGGATGGCACATGGCCCCCGGCGCCGGGGTGCGCGTATAATGCCCGCCCGCTTTTCCCACAGGAGACCCCCATGCGACCCAGTGGCCGCGCCCCGGACGAGCTTCGTCCCATCCGCATCACCCGCCGCTTCACCCGCCACGCCGAGGGCTCGGTACTGGTGGAATACGGCGACACGCGGGTGATCTGCACCGCCAGCGTGGACGAGCGGGTGCCGCCCTTCCTGCGGGGCAAGGGGCGGGGCTGGGTCACCGCCGAATACGGCATGCTGCCCCGGGCCACCCACGACCGCATGGCCCGGGAGGCCGCGCGGGGACGCCAGGGGGGGCGCACCCTGGAGATCCAGCGCCTCATCGGCCGCAGCCTGCGCGCCGCGGTGAACCTGGAGGCCCTGGGGGAACGCCAGATCACCGTGGACTGCGACGTGATCCAGGCCGACGGCGGCACCCGCACCGCCTCCATCACCGGCGGCTACGTGGCCCTGGCGGATGCCATCGCGTCCCTGAGGGCCCGGGACGCCCTGCGCAGGGATCCCCTGTTCGGCAGCGTGGCCGCCGTCTCCACCGGGATCTACAAGGGCACCCCGGTGCTGGACCTGGACTACGCCGAGGACTCCGAGGCGGAGACCGACATGAACGTGGTGATGAACGAGGCCGGGGGCTTCATCGAGGTGCAGGGCACCGCCGAAGGCCACGCCTTCCGACCGGAGGAACTGCAGTCCATGCTGGACCTGGCTCAGAAGGGCATCAGCGAACTCATCACCGCCCAGCAGGCGGCCCTGGCCGAGGGCTGATCCTCCGGATCCCCATCGCTGCAGTATCCGCAACGGGGGGGGGATGTGCGCCGCAGGGAAGCGGCGCGCAAGCCTCCAGGGACGGATCCACGGCGTCCCCTGGAGGGTCTGCCCCCGCAACCCGGTCCAGGGCAGGAGTCCCGTTGCGGGGGGAGATCCGCAAGGGGTGTGCGCCGCAGGGAAGCGGCGCGCAAGCCTCCAGGGACGGATCCACGGCGGCCCCTGGAGGATCCCCCCCCGCAACGGGACGGAAACGCTTGCCTCCATGAATTCCAAGAGGAGAACCCCATGCAGATCGTCCTGGCCACCGGCAACCCCGGCAAGGTGAAGGAATTCCAGCAACTCCTGGCCCCCACCGGCCACCAGGTACGCCCCCAGTCCGACTTCGACGTGCCCGAGGCCGAGGAAACGGGGCTCACCTTCGTGGAGAACGCCATCATCAAGGCCCGCAACGCCGCCCGCCACACCGGCCTGCCCGCCATGGCCGACGACTCCGGCATCGAGGTGGACGCCCTGGACGGGGCCCCCGGCATCTACTCGGCCCGCTACGCCGGTCCCGACGCCGACGCCCGGGCCAACAACCAAAAGCTCCTGGAGGCCCTGCAGGACGTGCCCGAAGCACAGCGCACGGCCCGGTTCCGCTGTGTCATCGCCTTCCTGCGCCACGCCGATGACCCCGCCCCCCTGCTCACCCAGGGCACCTGGACGGGACGCATCGCCCTGGCCTCCGCCGGCGAGGGCGGCCACGGCTACGACCCCGTCTTCCTGGTACCGGAACTGGGCCAGACGGCGGCAGAGATCCATGCCGACGAAAAGAACCGGCGCAGCCACCGGGGCCAGGCCCTGGCCGCCTTCCTCGAGGCCCTGCGCCGGGAAGGCCCCGGCGACCCACAGACCTGACCGCCCTCCGGGCCGGCCCCGACACCCTCCCATGCCCACGCCTCCCCTCGCGCTCTACGTCCACATCCCCTGGTGCGTGCGCAAGTGCCCCTACTGCGACTTCAACTCCCATGGGGCACGGGAGATCCCCGAGGCCGCCTACCTGCAGGCCCTGCTGGCGGACCTGGAGACGGATCTGGAACGACTGCCCCACCGGGCGCTTGAGAGCGTCTTCATCGGCGGCGGCACCCCCAGCCTCTTCTCCCCGCAGACCATCGGCCGGCTGCTGGAACGGGTGGCAAGACGCCCCGGCCTGGCCCATGACGCCGAGATCACCCTGGAGGCCAACCCCGGCACCCTGGAGCAGGCGCGTTTTCGGGGCTTTCGCGACGCCGGGGTCAACCGCCTCTCCATCGGCGCCCAGAGCCTGGATGACACCCTGCTACAGCGTCTGGGGCGGATCCACGACGCCCGCGCCGTGGTGGAGGCCGTCACGGCGGCCCGGGACGCGGGCTTTGCAAACCTCAACCTGGACCTGATGTGCGCCCTGCCGGGACAGACCCCGGCCCAGGCCCGGGCCGACCTGGACGCCGCTCTGGCCCTGGAGCCGGAGCACCTGAGCTGGTACGAACTCACCCTGGAGGCGGAGACCCCCTTTGGCCGGCATCCCCCGGATCTGCCCGACGAGGATACCCGCGCGGCCATGCAGGAGGCGGGGCGGGAGCGGCTACAGCGGGCGGGATTCGAGCACTACGAGGTATCCGCCCACGCCCGCCCCGGACACCGCTGCCGGCACAACCTCAACTACTGGCAGTTCGGCGATTACCTGGGCATCGGCGCCGGGGCCCACGGCAAGCATACCCTGCCGCAGGGGCGCATCCTGCGGCGCTGGAAACGGGCCGATCCCGGGGCCTTCATGGCGGCGGCGATGGCCGGGGATGCCGTCGCCGGGAGCGAGACCCTGGACCCGGCGGAAGCGGCTTTCGACTTTGCGCTCAATGGCCTACGCTTGACCGAAGGGGTGCCGATGAGTCTGTTCACGCAGCGCACGGGGCTGCCGGCGGTGCATCTGGAACCGGCCCGGGGCACGGCCGTGGCCCGGGGGCTGCTGCAGGACCGGCCGGACCGGCTGCGCCCCACGGACCTGGGGCGGCGCTATCTGGACGACCTGGTGGCCCTGTTCATACCGCAGGGGAACTGAACACCGGCAATCCCGGATCCAATGGTTTCCAAGCCTGGCACGAGGAGGATCCCGCCATGACCGATCCCCTGGAAGAAGTGACCGTGGAATGCCCCTGGTGCGGGGCCGTGTTCGACACCCCGGTGGATGTCCAGGAGGCGGGGGACCGCTACGTGGAGGACTGTCCCACCTGCTGCGCCCCCATCGAGTTCCATGTGGCACTGGACCCCACGGGCCGGCTGCAGGTGACGGTGCAGCGGGAGGGGGGCTAAGGGATGCTCAACCGCCGCCGGGGACCCAGGTCATCACCTTCTCCAGCAATGGGGCGTCCAGGGCCGCCTCGGCGGTGAAACGGCCCTCGTAGGCCGCATCCTCCTGATTCAGTTCGTAGCAGTTGGAGCCGGTGATATCCATGAGCACCGCCGGGATGCCGGCAGCGCGGAAGGCATGGGCCCGCTTGAGATAGAAATGCCGGCAGCACATGCCCACGTAGGCCGGCGCGCCCTCGCGCTGCATGCCGCCGAGCACCTCCCGCAGGTGTTCGTAGCGGGTGATGGTGACCACCTGCATGCCCCGGGCCCGGGCCAGGCGGTAGGCCTCCCCCACCTCGCAGCCGCCGCACTCCACGCAATCATCCTCGTGGCGCCACTTGCACCAGGCGGGCTTGGCGCAGTAGGGCACCAGCAGGACCGTGGCCCGGGAGAGGATCTCCGGCGCCGCCTCGCTGCCATCCACCCGGTGCACCATGAGCCGGTTGGCCTCGGCCGCGGTCAGCCCCAGGGCCTGTTCCCCCCGCCGCCCCAGGGCCAGGCGCAGCAGCCGGGCCAGGGGTTCGGGTCCGAACCCCGGCATCTCCGCCCCCACCTCCCGCAGGCGGTGCAGCAGTCGCACCTCCGCCGCCTCCAGGGGCGCCCCCTCCAGGGCCCGGCACAGGTCCGCAAACAGGTGCACGGGGGCAACGTGCACGGCCCCCGCCAGGGTGGCCTCGCGGATATGCGTGCCCGCGGCATCGGGGACGAGGCGCAGGTGGAGCACGCCGCCGGGGGTGGGCAGGAAGGCCCGCCAGCTCTCCCCTTCCTCGGCCTCCCAGTCCACCTGAAGTCCGGGCATCACGCCCGCCGGGTCGGGCACGGGGTCCGCCGTGGCCGCGCATCGGGCCGGGGGTTCCGGGATCGCCTCCAGGGCCAGCTCCTCCATCAGGGCCCCGGTCACCGCCGCCTTCACGGTTTCCGGATCCCGGGGGCCATGGGGCAGGTCCTCCAGGGTGATAAAGCGCTGGCGGGCGCTGAGGATGCCCTCACTGCTGAGCTTCTCCCGGGGGAAGCGCAGCACCTTCAGGAGGGTCTCCACGTCCAGGTATTCCAGGATCACGCCGTGGTAGAGGATGGCCTCCGGCTCCACGGCGAGAAACCCCGCCGCCAGCTTGCGGCCGTCCACTTCCACATCGTTGGGGAAGGCGCTGCGGGCGGGGATGCCCAGGCTGCCCAGGGCCCGGGCCAGGGCCCGGTTTAGACGGGCCATGAGGGCGGTGAGGGTGTCCCCCTCCCCCAGCCAGTCCCGGGGCAGGGTCAGGGTGAGGCAGCACTGGCCGGGGCAGAGATAGAGGGCGCCGCCCCCGGAGAGACGCCGCACCACCGGGATGCCCGCCTCCTCGCAGTAGGCCCCGCGCACAGCATGGCAGGCGGCCTCGAAGCGCCCCATGCTGGCGGTGGGCTCATAGCGGTGGAAACGCAGCCGCGCCTCCCCCAGGGCCACCCCGTCGCGCAGATGCACCCGGTCCCGGGCGGCATGCACCGTCCCCGGGGCCAGGCCCTCGCTCCAGACCCGGCAGGGCCGGGCCGTCATGCGGATAGTCCTTCCTCATGCCAGCACATGCCGGCATCCCCCTGCCAGTAGCCGTTGCAGAACCGGGGAAAGAGGGGTTGCAGACGCTCCAGGGCCTGGGCCGAGGAACGGGTGCCATCGATACAGTCGCGAAAGGCCCGGATCACCTCCAGGGTACCCTCGGGCTCGGGGGAGATGCGCGCCACCTCCACCCCCATGTCCATCAGTTCCGGGAGGGAACCGATGAGGTTGGCGGGATCGGCGGACTGCAGCTGGATGCCGTTGATGGTGAGGAAGGTCTCGCCGTCCTGGGTGGCCATGGGCAGGCCGCCGGGGTAGTCGATGCAGGCCAGCTCACAGGCGTCCTTGGGCACATTGCGGGCGCGGGCGGTGAAACAGCGGGCGGAGAAGGCCAGGGGCAGGCGGCCGAAGGCCAGGACCTCCGTCTCCAGGCCCGCGGGGCGGGCGGCATGCATGGCCGAGAGCACCTGCCGGGACAGCTCCACCGGCATCACCCAGCGCACGGCCCCCAGGTCCGCCAGTTCCGCCAGGGTGGCGGCGTTGTAGGTGTTGATATGCGGGCCGGCGACAAAGGGTCCGCCGGCGCACACCCCCAGGGCGGTGGCGTCGTTGGCCTCCAGCAGGAAGCGCCCGTTGCGCGCCAGGCTCTCCAGGGCCAGGCGCTCGGATTCCGCCTCCATGAGGGCCAGGGTGGAGAGGATCACCGTCTTGCCGGCGGCGGCGAGGCGGTCCCCCAGTTCCAGCCAGTCGGCGAGGCGCAGCTCGCGGCGCTTGGAGCAGACCGTCTCCCCCAGGTAGACGATGTCCACGGGGGCCTGTTCCACCTCGCGGTAGAAGTCCATCACCCGCTCGCGGGGCCAGTAGTATTGGATCGGTCCCAGGGAGAGCTTCATCATTGCCAGGCTCGGTGCAGGGCACCCAGGGTATGGGTGCGTCCTTCGGACATGCCGGAGAGCTGCTGCGCCCATTCCGGCCGCGGCGTGTAGTGTTCGGGATCGGCGTGGCAGGCGTCCAGGGCCTCGCGCATGACCCGGGTGGCCTTGCCCACGTAGGCGGGACTGCGCTGGCGGCCCTCCAGCTTGATGGCGCGCACACCGATGCCCAGCAGGTCCGGGAGGATATCCAGGGTGCTCAGACTGGTGGGTTCCTCGATAGCATAGAGGGTCTCCTGGCCGTCCCCCACCCGGTAGCGCCCCTTGCAGATCACCGGGTAGCCGGCGTTCTCGCCGGGGGCGAAGGTGTCGATGAGCACGCCGTTGAGGCGCGCCTCGCGGCCCCGCTGCGTCTCCACCCAGCGCACGGCGTGGGCCGGGGAGCAGGCGCCGCGGGTGTTGGGGGATTCGCCGGTGGCGTAGGAGGAGAGCATGCAGCGGCCCTCCACCATGACGCAGAGGCTGCCGAAGCCGAATACCTCGATGTCCACCCTGGAGCGCTGGATCACCTGCCCCACCTGGGACAGGGACAGCACCCGGGGCAGCACGGCGCGGCGCACGCCGAAGCGCTCGTGGTAGAAGTTCAGGGCATCGGCGGTGGTGGCCGAGCCCTGCACCGAGAGGTGCAGGGTGAGATCCGGATGGGTGTCGGCGGCGTGGCGCAGCAGGCCCAGGTCCGCCAGGATCACCGCGTCCACCCCCTCGGCGGCGGCGGTGTCCACGGCCTCGGTGGCCGAACGCCACAGATCCGGCTGGGGATAGGTGTTGAGGGCCATGTACACCCGCACCCCCTTGCCATGGGCGTAGGCGATGCCCTTGGCCAGGGCCTTGCGGTCGAAATTCAGGCCGGGGAAGTTGCGGGCGTTGGTCTCCCCCCGCAGGCTCAGATAGACGGCGTCGGCGCCGTTGTCCACGGCCGTGCGCAGGGCGGGCAGGCCGCCCGCGGGGCAGACCAGCTCCATGCGGTGTGCACTCATCGGCAGTTCTCCTGGGTTCCGGGCAGTTCGCATTCCGGCTGCAGGGGGCGCACCCCCTGGCGGGTGTCCCGTTGCCGGAGCGACGCCTCAATGGCGTTGATCACCGTCCACTTGCTGGCGCACCAGTCCGGCGCCAGCAGCAGCGGCTTGCGGGCCGTGGCGGTGAGGCGGTGAAAGACCACCTCGGGGGGGGTCATCTCGATCAGATCCACGGCGGTGGCGACGTACTCATGGAGGCTCCAGGGGCGGTACTCACCGTCCCGCCACTGGCGCGCCAGGCGGGTGCCGCGCACCACGTGCAGGGGGTGCAGCTTGAGACCGTCGGTCCCCTCCTCCAGCACCCGGGCCAGGGTCTGGCGCTGGTGCCAGGGGGTCTCCCCGGGCAGCCCGTGGATGAGGTGGGTGCACACCAGCAGGCCCCGCCCCCGGGCCCTGCGCACGGCGTCGCGGTACTCGGCAAAACCGTGGCCGCGGTTCACCCGGGCCAGGGTCTCGTCGAAGGCCGACTGCAGCCCCAGCTCCAGCCACACGAGAAAGCCCCGCTCCTGATAGGACACCAGCAGGTCCAGCACGGCGTCGGGGACGCAGTCGGGCCGGGTGCCGATGGACAGGCCCACCACCCCGGGCTGGGCCAGGGCGGCGTCGTAGAGGACCTTGAGCCGGTCCACCTCCGCGTAGGTGTTGGTATAGGCCTGGAAATAGGCGATGTAACGGCTGGCGCCGGTGCGCCGGACCACCACCTCCCGGCCCGCCTGCAGCTGCCGCGCCACCTCCCCCCCGTCCTGGCCCTGGGGGGCGAAACTGGCGTTGTTGCAGAAACTGCAGCCCCCCCGCCCCCGGGTACCGTCCATGTTGGGGCAGACAAAGCCGGCGCTCACGGTGAGCTTGTGCACCCGCTCCCCGAAGCGGCGCTTGAGATCCTGCCCCAGCGTGTTGACGCGATCGTTCAGGCCCATGCCGTCACCCCGGGCGCATCGGCGATTTCGACGCAGGCCGGCGGCGCTGCGTTGCGGTCGTGTACATGCTCGGATCACCTCACGGAGTCATGGCCCGAACCGGCCATTTAAACCCAAGTCTGTCCCCCTGTCATGCCTTGGATCAAGTCCAGAAAGCAGGGTTCCGGCAGGCCGCGCCTCCGGGGGTCAGGTCTTGGGCAGGGTGACCCCGCGCTGCCCCTGGTATTTGCCGCCCCGGTCCTTGTAGGAGACGTCGCACATCTCATCGGATTCCAGGAACAGCATCTGCGCCACCCCCTCGTTGGCGTAGATGCGGGCCGGCAGCGGCGTGGTGTTGGAGAATTCCAGGGTCACATGCCCCTCCCATTCCGGCTCCAGGGGGGTCACATTCACGATCACACCGCAATTGCTGACGAAGACGCCAGCCTCCAGGGCAAAATTCCCCGCCTCGGGCACAGTCAGGCAATAGACATCATGATCACCAGGCAAGGTCCGAACCGATTGAACCTTATGATTGCGGGCAGGCTTGGAGCCCTGCCCCCTGAACGCGGCCAATTCATCGGAGAATCGCCGAAAAACCGAGCGGTCACAGTCCAGCAGGCGGGCGGCCCCACGGATTGAGCCAGTGCGCTCAAGGGCTTCCCGAACGGCCTCCGCCGTGATCTCCTCGCGCAGGTTGATGCGTCGTGCCAGGGCCGCTTGCCGAGCGCGGCGCACACCCTGATCCTGGGCCCAGGCATCTCGGGAAATACGCGAAGACCGATCCCGAGCTACCGGATCGGCGTAATAATTCAACAAGGCCTCGCGCTGACGCCCGCGCCGCTCTTCCGTCCAGGATTCGATGCGTTTGCGTCGCAATTCTTCCCGGGCCTGGGCATAACGGGGGTCATTCCAGAACGCTCGTGCACGATGGGACTGGGCAGCCCGGTATTTGGAAAACCACGAGGGGTCCTGGCGTAGCTGTTCCAGGGCCTGGCGAATGGCTGCGCTATGTTCGTCTGGATCGAAGTCTTCGCCAAAACTGTAGGCGTTGTGCAGCCGCAGATGCGCACCGGCTTCCATGCGCTCAATATTCCAGGGCATATTGTTTCTGCGATCCAGATCCTTGTGATGTCGGTGCGTTCCTGGCTGATCGGCATAGATGCCATGACGCAGGTTCCATTCATCTGCCAGGCGGTGAGTGGGATAGAGATGCCCATTCAGGGGCTGGTAGACGACCTCATAGCCCCGGGCGAGCTGGCGGTACAGGGGCATCAACGAATCCCCATCCCGCAACTCGTGGGCCTGTACACGGCGTCCATCACGCCGCAGGAACTCATGATCCGGGGTGCAATGGATCACCTCGCCATTGTCCAGGGTCACTGCCATCAGGGCATCCCGTCCGATGAAGCGGGGCGCCTCCAGCAGCGTCACAATGACCCGACCATGCTCGCCGATGCTATACCCCCAGAACATTTCCCCCTGCTCGGAACGCCTGGCCATGTCCTCCAGCGTGGGGGCCGTGCCATCCGCCAGGGCCACCCGGGTATCCCCCCGAAAACAGCGGGCATAGGTGCTCTTGCCCAAGCAGATGGTGAGCACGCTGCGCGGGATGCGGAAATACTCCACCGTCCGGGCCAGGGCGAAGGAATTGGGGGGGATGATGCAGACGTCCGACTTCACGTTGACGAAGCTGCGCTCGTCAAAGTGCTTGGGGTCCACGACGCTGGAGTTGATGTTGGTGAAGATCTTGAATTCGTCGGCGCAGCGCACGTCGTAGCCGTAGCTGGAGGTGCCGTAGGAGATGATGGGGGCATCCCCGGCGTGGCGCACCTGACCGGGCTCGAAGGGCTCGATCATGCCGTGTTCCGCCGCCATGCGGCGGATCCAGTGGTCGGACTTGATGGACATGGGACGGGGTCCGTAACGGGGCCTGCAAAGCGTGGACGGGGACGGAAAGATACAGGCTGACGGGACAGAGATACAGTCCCGCCAGCCCTGGCCTCAGTCGTTCTCCACCACGATATTGGGGAAGCGGTCGCTGTAGTCCCGGGCCTGCAGGGCCAGACGGGCGGCACTGCGGCGGGCGATGTCGCGGTAGAGTTCGGCGACGCGGCCTTCGGGCTCGGCCGCCACGGTGGGATTGCCGCCGTCCGCCTGCTCCCGGATGCCGATGTCCAGGGGCAGGGCCCCGAGGAACTCGGCCCCGCATTCCCCGGCCATGCGCTCGCCGCCCCCCTGGCCGAAGAGGTATTCCTCGTGGCCGCACTGGGGACAGATGTAGATGCTCATGTTCTCCACCACCCCCAGTACCGGGACATCCACCTTCTCGAACATCTTCAGCCCCTTGCGGGCATCGGACAGGGCGATGTCCTGGGGGGTGGTGATGATGAGGGCGCCGCTGACGGGGATCTTCTGGGCCAGGGTCAGCTGGGTGTCGCCGGTGCCCGGGGGCAGGTCGATGACCAGGTAGTCCAGGTCCTGCCAGTGGGTCTCCCGCAGCAGCTGTTCCAGGGCCTGGGTGACCATGGGGCCACGCCAGATCATGGGGGTGTCCTCCTCGATGAGAAAACCGATGGACATGGCCTGCAGCCCGTGGCCTTCCAGGGGTTCCATGGTCTTGCCGTCGCGGGTCTCGGGCTTGCCGTGGATGCCCAGCATGCGGGGCTGGCTGGGGCCGTAGATGTCGGCATCCAGGATGCCCACGCGGGCGCCATCGGCCGCCAGGGCCAGGGCCAGGTTGACGGCGGTGGTGGACTTGCCCACGCCCCCCTTGCCGGAGGCCACGGCGATGATGTTGCGGATGCCCGGCAGCGGCTTGAGGCTGGACTGCACGGCATGGGGCACGATGCGGGTCTGCACCTCCACCGTCACCTCAGCCACCCCGTCGATGGCCGATACCCGTTCCCGCACCTGTGCCTTCAGGGCCTCGTGCCAGCCGGCGGCGGGATAGCCCAGGCACAGCTGCACCCGCACCCGGCCGGCATCGTCCACCTGGATGTCCTGCACCTCACCGCCGGAGACCAGATCCCGTTGCAGATAGGGGTCCTGGATCTCCTTCAGGACCGTTTCCACCTTGAGCCGCGAGACGTCGGTCATGCCCAACCCCTTGTTCCAGATGCTGTGGTGTATCGAACACGTATGGTACCAGATCCCCGGCCCCGGACCCGCCGGGCGGAGGGGAATCCCCTGATGTCACCATGGCCTTTTTCAGGCCACCCTGATACCATAACGCCACGCTCGGTCTTTTGCATCCCAAAGTCCGCAACCCCGCGGTACGGGACCCTCCCGGCCGGGAGGGAAGACCGGGGATCCGGGCCCCCGGCCCGCGCCATCGCACCTGGCCCTGCAAGGACTCCGCCCCATGCAAGACAGACGCCTCCATGTGCCCGCCCTGGCCACCGGGTTGCGGGCCGCCTTCCGTTCCGGCTACGGCCTCGCCCAGTTGCGCCGCGACCTCATGGCCGGGCTGACCATCGGCATCGTCGCCGTGCCCCTGTCCATGGCCCTGGCCATCGCCACCGGCGTGCCGCCGCAGCACGGCCTCTACACCGCCATCGTCGCCGGCGCGGTGATCGCCCTCACCGGCGGCAGCCGCTTCAGTGTCTCCGGGCCCACGGCGGCCTTCGTGGTGATCCTCCTGCCCATCGTGCAGCAGTACGGCCTGGGCGGACTGCTGCTGGCCACCCTCATGGCGGGTCTGATCCTGCTGGTGCTGGGACTGACGCGCATGGGGGGCTTGATCCGCTTCGTACCCTATCCGGTGGTGCTGGGCTTCACGGCGGGGATCGCCGTGGTCATCGCCGTGCTGCAGATCCCCGACCTGCTGGGGCTGGACCCCGACGGCATGGGGGAACACTTCACCGAGAACGTGGGGCGCATCGTCGCCGCCCTGCCCGGTCTGGATCCGGTGGAGCTGGGCATCGGCCTGATGACCCTGGCGGTCCTGATCCTCTGGCCACGGCTGCGCACCCCCGTACCCGCGCCCCTGGTGGGGCTGGCGGCGGGGGCCCTGGCGGCCTGGGCCGTGAACCACTGGGTGGGCGGGGCAGAGGTGGACACCATCGCCTCGCGCTTCACCTGGACCCTGGACGGGGAATCCGGCACCGGCATCCCGCCGTTGCCCCCCCATTTTCAGGCCCCCTGGCAACTGCCCGGCCCCGACGGCGAACCCCTGGGCCTGAGCTTCGGACTCATCCGCGATCTTGCGGCACCGGCCTTCGCCATCGCCATGCTGGCGGCCATCGAGTCCCTGCTCTGCGCCGTGGTGGCCGACGGCCTCACCCGCACCCGTCACGACCCCAATGCCGAACTGGTGGGTCAGGGCCTGGGCAACATCGCCGCACCCTTCTTCGGCGGCATCACCGCCACCGCCGCCATCGCCCGCACCGCCACCAACATCCGCAGCGGTGCGGTCTCCCCCCTGTCCGCCGTGGTGCATGCCGCCGTGGTGCTGCTGGCGGTGGTGGCCCTGGCCGGGATGCTGGGCCTGGTGCCCATGGCCGCCCTGGCGGCCCTGCTGCTGGTGGTGGCCTGGAACATGAGCGAGGCGCGTCACTTCGTCCACATGCTGCGTTCGGCCCCCGCCGGCGACGTGGCCATCCTGGTGCTGTGCTTCGGGCTCACCGTGCTCTTTGACATGGTGCTGGCGGTGGGCGTGGGGGTGGCCCTGGCGGCGGCTTTGTTCATCCGGCGCATGGCCCTGCTCACCCAGGCGGAGGCGGTGCCGCCGCAGGAGGACCCGGCCATGGGCCACCTGCCCGCCGGCGTGGCCCTCTACGACGTCAACGGACCGCTGTTCTTTGGCGCCGCGGAGAAGGCCCTCACCTCCCTGCACACCGTGGACCCGGGGGTGCGCACCGTGATCCTGGACATGCACGACGTGCCCACCATGGACGCCACGGCCATCGTCGCCCTGCACACCCTCATCCAGGAGATGGAGCGCCAGGGGGTGGCCCTGATCCTGGCGGGCCTGCCCACGCGCATCATCGTCAAGCTGCGCCGCGCCGGCATCCGCAAGCGGGCGGGACGCCTGAGCTATGCCTCCGACCTGGCCCGGGCCGCGGCCGTTGCCCGCCGCTGGCACGGGGCGAAGCGGCCTGCCTCCCCCCGCAATGGATGACGCCACCGCCACGCGGCCCTAGGCCCGGTGGTGGCAAACTTGCTAACGTTGATCTTTTTCATCCTGAACCGAACGCACATGACAGCCCAAAGCCGCGACATCCTGGTCACCAGCGCCCTCCCCTATGCCAACGGCCCCATCCATCTGGGCCACCTGGTGGAATACATCCAGACCGATATCTGGGTGCGCTTCCAGAAGGCCCGTGGGCACCGCTGCCTCTACGTATGCGCCGACGACGCCCACGGCACCCCCATCATGCTCAAGGCCCGCAGCGAGGGCATCCCCCCGGAGGAGCTCATCGAGCGGGTGGGACAGGAACATCAGCGGGATTTCGCGGACTTTCTCGTGGGCTTTGACCACTACCACAGCACCCACTCCCCGGAGAACCGCCACTTCGCCGAACTCATCTACAACCGCCTGAAGGACCAGGGCCACATCACCCGGCGCACCATCCGCCAGGCCTACGACCCGGAGGCGGGGATGTTCCTGCCGGACCGGTTCATCAAGGGGGAATGCCCCCGCTGCGGCGCCCCGGACCAGTACGGCGACTCCTGCGAGGCCTGCGGCGCCACCTACACCCCCACCGATCTCAAGCACCCCGTCTCCGCCATCTCCGGGGCCACGCCGGTGGAGCGGGAATCCGAGCACTTCTTCTTCCGGCTGGCGGACTTCGAGGGCATGCTGCGGGACTGGACCGCCTCCGGCAGCCTGCAGGACGGCATCCGCAACAAGCTCCGGGAGTGGTTCGAGGCCGGACTCAACGACTGGGACATCTCCCGCGATGCCCCCTACTGGGGCTTCGAGATCCCCGACGCCCCGGGCAAATTCTTCTACGTATGGCTGGACGCCCCCATCGGCTACATGGCCAGTTTCCGCCACTACTGCGACCGCCACGGCCTGGACTTCGATGCCTGGTGGGGCGCCGACAGCCGGGCCGAGCTGCATCATTTCATCGGCAAGGACATCGCCTACTTCCACACCCTGTTCTGGCCCGCCATGCTCCACGGCGCGGGCTTTCGCACCCCCACGGCGGTGCACTGCCACGGCTTTCTCACCGTCAACGGCCAGAAGATGTCCAAGTCCCGGGGCACCTTCATCCAGGCCCGCACCTACCTGGAACACCTGCAGCCGGAATACCTGCGCTACTACTTCGCCGCCAAGCTGGGTTCCGGGGTGGACGACATCGACCTGTCCCTGGAGGACTTCACCGCCCGGGTGAACAGCGACCTGGTGGGCAAGGTGGTGAACATCGCCTCCCGCTGCGCCGGTTTCATCCAGAAGCGGTTCGACGGCCGCCTGGCCGACACCCTGCCGGATGCGGACCTGTACGACCGCTTCCGCCGTGCCGGCGAGGAGATCGCCCGGCTCTACGAGGCCCGGGAGTTCGCCCAGGCCATGCGCGAGATCATGGCCCTGGCGGATGTGGCCAACCAGTACGTGGACGAACAAAAGCCCTGGGTGCTGGCCAGGGAGGAGGACACCCTGCCCCGGGTACAGGGGATCTGCACCCAGGGGCTCAACCTGTTCCGGGTGCTGATGGCCTATCTCAAGCCGGTGCTGCCGGCCATGGCGGCCCGGGCCGAGACCTTCCTGGACATCCCGCCCCTCACCTGGGCCGATGTGGAAGAGCCCCTCACGGCCAGCCGCATCCGGCCCTACGAGCCGCTCATGACGCGGGTGGACCCCAAGGCGGTCCAGGCCCTGCTGGAGGCCTCCAGGGAGAACCTCCAGCCGGCACAAACCGCCGTACCCGAAGGCCCCCTGACCCGGGACCCGATCCGGGAGGAGATCGCCTTTGAGGACTTCGCCAAAGTGGATCTGCGCATCGCCCGCATCCAGAAGGCGGAGCACGTGGAGGGGGCCGACAAGCTCCTGCGCCTGACCCTGGACCTGGGGGGCGAGACACGGCAGGTGTTCGCCGGCATCAAGGCGGCGTATGATCCCGCCAGCCTCCAGGGGCGGCTGACGGTGATGGTGGCCAACCTAGCGCCGCGCAAGATGAAGTTCGGCCTCTCCGAAGGGATGGTGCTGGCGGCGGGCCCCGGCGGGAAGGATCTGTTCATCCTCTCTCCGGACACGGGGGCCGAACCCGGGATGCGGGTGAAATAGCCCCGCCCAGGGCCTCATAACACAATCGCATTTAGATATGTATAATCACCACATTCCCGTATTCCGTGCATGGCCGGGGGCCGGCGGGATCGGGGGGCCGCCCGGCGGCGGCGTCACTGAACCAGGGGCCGGCTCACGCCGCGCAGCGCCAGACGGGACGCTTACCAAATGAAACTCCAGCAACTCCGATACCTGCAGGCCATCGCCCGGTACAACCTGAACATCTCCGAGGCGGCGGACCGGCTCATGACCTCGCAGCCGGGCATCAGCAAGCAGATCCGGCTCCTGGAGGAGGAGCTGGGTGTGCCCCTGTTCCAGCGCAACGGCAAGCACCTCTCCGGCATGACGCCGGTGGGCCGCCGCATCCTGGGCTACAGCGACATCATCCTGCGGGAGGTGGAGAACATCCGCGCCGCGGCGGAGGAGGCCCGGGACGAGCAGAGCGGGGACCTGCGCATCGCCACCACCCACGCCCAGGCCCGCTACATCCTGCCGCCGGTGGTGGACGCCTTCAAGCATCGCTTCCCCCGGGTGCGGGTGCAGCTGCACCAGGGCACCCCGCGGCAGATCGCCGAGATGCTCGCCCACGACGAGGTGGACTTCATCATCGGCACCGAGCCTTTGCCCGCCGCCGGCCAGGTGATCATGCTCCCCGCCTACCGCTGGTCCCACTGCGTGGTGGTGCCCCGGGGGCACGAACTGGCCGGGGAGAAGGCCCTGCCCCTGGAGAGGCTGGCGGAATACCCCATCGTCACCTACCTGGACGGCTTCAGCGGGCGCACCAAGATGGACGCCGACTTCCGCCGCGCCGGACTCACCCCGGACATCGTCCTCACCGCCGCCGACGCCGATGTCATCAAGACCTACGTGCGCCACGGCATGGGCGTGGGCATCATCGCCCGCATCGCCCTGGAACAGGCCCACGACGACGACCTGGTGGCCATCGACACCCAGCCCCCCTTCTCCGACAACATCACCCGCATCGGCTTCCGCCGCGGCGCCTGGCTGCGCAGCTACATGTTCGACTTCATCACCCTGCTGGCACCCCACCTGACCCACGAGCAGGTGGCCCATGCGGCCCAGGACCTGGACCCCGAAGCGGTGGAACGCCTGTTCGCCGACATGGAGGTACCCACGGGTCAGCCCACCTTCGCCTGATCCGGCCCCATACCGGGATGGACGCGGGTTCCGCCCTGGCGTACATTAACCGGCTGATTTTCCGATGACCGGCAGGTATGGACGACACACGAGAGCAGCCGGAGGCGCACGTCGATGGACTCATCGCGGCGGGGCGCTTCTTTTCGCAGCAGGGGTGGATGCCCGCCACCACCGGGGATCTGTCGCTGCGCCTGGACGCGGGCCCCATGGCCATCACCCGCGCCCACAGCCGCAAGGGGGAGCTGACCCCTGAGGACCTGATGCAGGTGGACCTGGAGGGCAATATCCTCTCGCCGGGGAAACAGCCCTCCGCCGGTAG
Source organism: Ectothiorhodospira mobilis (assembly GCF_016584115.1). Taxonomy (GTDB): domain Bacteria; phylum Pseudomonadota; class Gammaproteobacteria; order Ectothiorhodospirales; family Ectothiorhodospiraceae; genus Ectothiorhodospira; species Ectothiorhodospira mobilis. The sequence goes on along the minus strand of NZ_NRSK01000018.1, from coordinate 16,597 downwards.
CTTCCTGCACATCATCCTCTACCGCCGCTCGGCCCGCATCGGCGCCGTACTCCACACCCATTCCGCCAACGCCATCGCCCTCTCCCGCCGCCACGGCGGCGACTTTCTGGTGCTGCAGGGTTACGACCTGCTGGCAGAGGTGGAGGGCGCGGACCCCCGGGGCGGCGAACTGGCCCTGCCCGTCTACCGCCGCACCGCCGAGATCCCCCACCTGGCGGCCCAGGTGGACGAGGACCTGCACGGCCAGCCGGGGATGCCCGGTTTTCTCGTGGAAGGCCACGGCTTCTACACCTGGGGGCGAGACCTGGCCTCGGCCCGCCACCACGTGGAGATCTTCGAATTCCTCTTCGAATGCGAGCTGAAGATGCGCGGACCCCTCCCATGACCCAGGCGATCCTCACCGACATCGAGGGCGTCCTGTGCCCCACCGCCTTCATCCGCCAGGTGTTGATCCCCTACAGCCTGCGCCACCTGCCGGACTTCCTGGCGGCCCATCGGGAAGACCCGCAGGTGCGCCGGCTGCTGGCGGACGTGCGGGCCTACGCCGGAGGCGCCCTGGACGAGACGGCGCTGGTGGAGCGCATGCGCGCCTGGATCGAGGCGGAACAGCAGATCACCCCCCTCAAGGCCCTGCAGGGCCTGATCTGGGAGGCGGGCTACCGACGCGGGGAATTCCAGACCCCGGTGGAGGAGGACATGCTGCAATGCCTCAGGTCATGGCACGACCGGGGGGTTATGGTGTATCTCTTTTCCACTGGCTCCGTCCACGCCCAGGACCTCTGCCTGGCCCACAGCGAGGCGGGGGACCTGCGCCCCCTGGTGGCCCGGTGCTTCGACACCCGCATCGGCGGTAAGCGCCAGACCGCCGCCTACAAGGCCATCGCCGCCGAGAGCGGCCACCCCCCGGCGGGGATCCTCTGTCTGGGGGACCGTGTGGCGGAGCTGGACGCCGCCGCCGCCGCAGGTCTGCAGACCTGCTGCCTGCGCCGCGCCGGGGACACCCGGGATGCCGGCGGCCATCCGGTGGCGGCCTCGCCGCAGCAGGCGGAGGCCGCGGCGGCCAGCGCCATCCCCCACTGACACGCGAACACGGTGAACAGCCCATGTCGGAGTACGCGCTGATCCTGGTCAGCACCGTCCTGGTCAACAACTTCGTCCTGGTGAAGTTTTTGGGCCTGTGCCCCTTCATGGGGGTGTCGCGCAAGGTGGAGACGGCGGTGGGCATGGGTCTGGCCACCACCTTCGTGCTCACCCTGTCGGCGGTGTGCAGCTTTCTGGTGAACGAATACCTGCTGGCCCCCTTCGGGCTGGAATACCTGCGCACCATCGCCTTCATCCTGGTGATCGCCGCGGTGGTGCAGTTCACCGAGATGGTGGTGCACAAGACCAGTCCGTTGCTTTATAACGTTCTGGGAATCTTTCTGCCCCTGATCACCACTAACTGTGCAGTGCTGGGTGTCGCCCTGCTGAACACCCAGGAAATGCATGGTTTCATCGAATCGGTGCTCTACGGCCTGGGGGCGGCCCTGGGATTCTCGCTGGTGCTGGTGCTCTTCGCCGCCCTGCGCGAGCGCATCGCCGCCGCCGACGTCCCCGGCCCCTTCCGTGGCAACGCCATCGCCCTGGTCACCGCCGGGCTCATGTCCCTGGCCTTCATGGGTTTCATCGGGCTGGGGCGCTGAAGGCCCCGGGGCACCGCTTCCCGAGACAGGTAAACGCCTATGTTCGCCGCCGTCGTTGTCATGAGTTCCCTCTCCGCCGCCTTCGGCCTGATCCTGGGCTACGCCTCCATCCGCTTTCGCGTGGAGAGCGATCCCGTGGTGGATCAGATCGACCGTCTCCTGCCCCAGACCCAGTGCGGCCAGTGCGGCTATCCCGGCTGCCGCGCCTACGCCGAGGCCGTGGCTGCGGGCGAGGCCGACATCAACCTCTGCCCGGCGGGCGGCGAGGCCCTGGTGCTGACCCTGGCGGACATGCTGGGACGCGATCCCAAGCCGGTGGAAGGCGAGGCCAAACCCAAGGCCCACGCGGTGATCGACGAGAACCGCTGCATCGGCTGCACCCTGTGCCTGCAGGCCTGCCCCGTGGACGCCATCATCGGCGCCCCCAAGCAACTGCACACCGTGCTCCGGGACCAGTGCACCGGCTGCGAGCTGTGCCTCGACCCCTGCCCGGTGAATTGCATCCACATGCAGCCCGTGCCCCAGGATCTGACCACCTGGAAATGGCCGCTCCCCCTGGAGCGTCCCGACGGCCGCACCCCGGTCCCGGATCTCACCCGACCCAGCGGCGCCGGCGCGTAGGCGGCGCCAACCCATCCGGACACGCGCATCCATGACGGCAACCCCGCACAAGCTATGGCAATTCCACGGCGGCCTGAAGCTGCCGGACCACAAGGCGGAGAGCACCGGCGGGCCGGTGGTCACCCCGCCCCTGGCCGAGCGCCTGATCCTGCCCCTGCGCCAGCACATCGGCCAGCCGGCGCAGGCCTGCGTGCAGCAGGGGCAGCGGGTCTTCAAGGGGCAGATCATCGCCCGCTGCGACACCTATGTGGGCGCCCATATCCATGCCCCCACCTCCGGGCGGGTCGTTGCCATCGGGGATCACCCCGTGCCCCATCCCTCGGGGCTGAGCGCCCCCTGCATCACCCTGGAGCCGGACGGGGAGGACGACTGGGGGGACTGCCGCATGCGCCCCCTGGGGGAGGACGAGGCGGCGGACCCGACGACCCTGCGCAACCGCGTGCGTGAGGCGGGCATCGTCGGCCTGGGCGGGGCCGCCTTCCCCGCGGCGGTGAAGCTCAACCCCCGCCCCGGCCAGGCCATCGACACCCTGATCGTCAACGGCGCCGAGTGCGAGCCCTACATCACCTGCGACGACATGCTCATGCGCACCCGGGCCCGGGAGATCATCGCCGGGCTGCTGCTGGTGCAGCGCACCCTGGGGCCGGCGCGCTGCCTCATCGGCATCGAGGACAACAAACCCGAGGCGCTGCGGGCCATGACCGAGGCCCTGGGGGGCGAGGAGCAGGACAACATCCGCATCGTGGCCCTGCCCAGCATCTATCCCACCGGCGGTGAGCGCCAGCTGATCCGCGTGCTCACCGGGCGCGAGGTGCCCAGCGACGGCCTGCCGGCGGACGTGGGCGTGGTCTGCCACAACGTGGCCACCCTGGCGGCCATCCACCGGGCCGTGCACCATGGCGAACCCCTGATCTCGCGCATCGTCACCGTCACCGGCAGTGGCGTGCGGTCCCCGCGTAATCTGCAGGTCCCCATCGGCACCCCCATCGCCCACCTGGTGGCCCACGCCGGCGGCTATACCGAAGCGGTGGAGCGGCTTATCATGGGCGGCCCGATGATGGGCTTCGCCCTGCCCAGCGACGAGGTGCCCATCATCAAGGGGGGCAACTGCGTCCTCGCCGCCGAGGCCGGTGAGGTGAGCGCCCCCGAGCCGGTGATGCCCTGCATCCGCTGCGGCGAGTGCGTGCGGGTCTGCCCCGTCCGCCTCCTGCCCCAGCAGCTCTACTGGCACACCCGGGCCAAGGAGTTCGACAAGGCCCAGGACCACAACCTGTTCGACTGCATCGAATGCGGCTGCTGCGCCCATGTCTGCCCCAGCAACATCCCCCTGGTGCAGTACTTCCGCTTCGCCAAGAACGAGATCTGGGCCCAGGAGCGGGAGCGCAAGCAGGCGGACGCGGCGCGCATGCGCCACGAACTGCGCCGCCAGCGCCTGGAGCGGGAGAAGCGCGAGAAGGCCGAGCGTATGAACCGCAAGCGCCAGGCCTCCGGCTCCGGCGGGGCCTCCGGCGCCGCCGACGCGGCGAAGAAGGCCGCCGTACAGGCGGCCCTGGAACGGGCCCAGGCGCGCAAGGCGGCAAAGCAGGACGCCTCCGGAAGCGACGCCTCCTGAAAACCCCCGGGTTCCCAGGGCCCCCAACCCAACCCCGACCAAGACGGTACGTGATGCGTTTCAAGACCTTCACCTCCCCCCACATGAGCCCGGTGCGCAGCGTCCACCGGGTGATGCGCCAGGTGCTCTACGGACTGCTGCCCGGCACCGCGGCCATGGCCTGGTTCTTCGGCTGGGGGGTGCTGGTGAACGTCCTGCTGGCGGTGACCGTGGCCCTGGCCACGGAGGCGCTGATGCTGCTGCTGCGCCGCCGGCCCGTGCGCCCCTTCATCACCGACCTGTCGGCGGTGGTGGCCGGCTGGCTCTTCGCCCTGGCGATCCCGCCCCTGACCCCGTGGTGGATCACCCTGGTGGGGGTCGCCTTCGCCATGGCCGTGGCCAAGCATCTCTACGGCGGCCTGGGCTACAACCCCTTCAATCCCGCCATGATCGGCTACGTGGTGGCGGTCATCTCCTTCCCCCGGGAGATGACCCTGTGGATCCCCCCGGGGACCCTGGCGGATCCGGCCTTCACCTTCAGCCAGACCCTGGGGATCATCTTCCAGGGCCAGCTGCCCGCGGGGCTCTCCTGGGATGCCGTCACCAGCGCCACGCCCCTGGACCGGATCCAGTCGGGCCTGGGGGTGGGCCAGCCCCTGGGGGCCATCCAGGACACCCCCCTGTTCGGTTTCGTCGCCGGACGGGGCTGGGAGTGGATCAACCTGGCCTTCCTCGCCGGGGGGCTGTGGCTGCTCCACCGCCGCGTCATCACCTGGCAGGCCCCGGCGGGGATGCTGGGGGCCCTGTTCCTCATCTCCGGGCTGTTCTGGCTCATGGACCCCGCCGCCTATCCCGACCCCCTGTTCCAGCTCTTCAGCGGTGCCGCCATGCTGGGGGCCTTCTTCATCGCCACCGACCCGGTATCCGGCAGCGCCACCCCGGGGGGCCGGCTGCTCTTCGGCGCGGGCGTGGGACTGCTGGTCTTCATCATCCGCAGCTGGGGGGCCTATGCCGAAGGGGTGGCCTTCGCCGTACTGCTGATGAACATGATGGCCCCCACCATCGACCAGTACACCCAGCCCCGGGTGTTCGGACGGCGGGCCCGCGGCCAGGAGGACCAGGGATGATCCGCAACGTCCTCATCTCCGCGTTCCTGCTGGCGGTGTTCGGCCTCACCGGCGCGGCCCTGGTGGCCACCGTGCACCAGGGCACCCAGGCACGCATCCAGGCCAACCGCGAGGCCGACACCCTGGAGCGGCTGCACGCCATTCTCCCAAAAGGGGCCTACGACAACGCCATCGTGCAGGATACCGTACACCTGTCCCATCCCCTGCTGGGGGGCGGGGAGCGCACGGTCTACCGCGCCCGCCGGGACGGCCAGCCGGTGGCGGCCGTGTTCTCCGTGATGGCCCATGGCGGTTATGCCGGCGACATCCGCCTGCTGGTGGGTGTGATGGCCGACGGCCGCATCGCCGGGGTGCGGGTGGTGGAACACCACGAGACCCCGGGCCTGGGGGACGGCATCGAGGCCGCCAAGTCCGACTGGATCCTGGGCTTCGATGGGCGGGCCCTGGGGGATCCCCCCCGGGAGGACTGGGCCGTGCGCCGGGACGGCGGGATCTTCGACCAGTTCACCGGCGCCACCATCACGCCGCGGGCCGTGGTGGAGGCGGTCCGCGACACCCTTATCTACTTCGGGGACCACCGCGATCAGGTCTTCGCACAGAACCGGCAGAACCCAGGGGAGGCCCCATGAGCACCCGCTCCTATCGCAGGATCGTCGCCGACGGCTTCTGGCACAACAATCCGGGGCTGGTGCAGCTGCTGGGCCTGTGCCCGCTGCTGGCCATCTCCGGCACCGTGGTCAACGCCCTGGGGCTGGGGCTGGCCACCACCCTCACCCTGGTGGCCTCCAACCTCTCCGTCTCCGCCATCCGCAACTGGGTGCGCCCGGAGATCCGCATCCCGGTGTACGTGCTCATCATCGCCTCGGTGGTGACCGCCATCGAACTGGCCATGAACGCCTATTTCCACGAGCTGTACCTGATCCTGGGGATCTTCATCCCCCTGATCGTCACCAACTGCGCCATCATCGGCCGCGCCGAGGCCTTCGCCTCCAAGAACCCCATGCCCCGGGCCCTGGTGGACGCCCTGGCCATGGGGCTGGGGTTCACCGCGGTGCTGGTGGCCCTGGGGGGACTGCGGGAGGCCCTGGGCCAGGGCACCCTGTTCGCCCAGGCCCATCTCATGTTCGGCGACATGGCCCGGGGCCTGACCCTCACCCTCGTGGAGGACTACCGCGGCTTCCTCCTGGCCGTGCTGCCCCCCGGGGCCTTCATCGGCCTGGGGCTGCTGCTGGCCCTGAAGAACGCCGTGGACGAACACCTGGAACGGCGCGCAGCGCGCCGGCGGGCGGCCATGACCGAGCAACCCCAGACCTGAGGCCGCCCATGGAAGACCGTACCCGCCGGGAGATCTTCGAGCGCTGGCGCCGCGCCAACCCCCATCCCACCACCGAGCTGCACTACAGCACCCCCTTCGAGCTCCTGGTGGCCGTGATCCTCTCGGCCCAGGCCACCGACCGGGGGGTGAACCGGGCCACCGAGGGCCTGTTCGCCGTGGCCAACACCCCCCAGGCCATCCTCGACCTGGGCCTGGAGGGGCTCAAGGACCATATCCGCAGCATCGGGCTGTACAACGCCAAGGCGGAGAACATCCTGCGCACCTGCCGCATCCTGGTGGAGCACCACGGCGGCCAGGTGCCGCAAGACCGGGAGGCCCTGGAGGCCCTGCCCGGGGTGGGACGCAAGACCGCCAATGTCCTGCTCAACACCGCCTTCGGCGAACCCACCATCGCCGTGGACACCCACATCTTCCGCGTCGCCAACCGCACGGGCATCGCCCCGGGCAGGACCCCGCTGGCGGTGGAGAAGCGCCTCATGGAGGTGGTGCCCATGGAATTCCGCCGCGACGCCCACCACTGGATGATCCTGCACGGCCGCTATGTCTGCACCGCCCGCGCCCCCCGCTGCGGGGCATGTCTCATCGCCGACCTGTGCGAATACGATGAAAAGCGAACCTGATCACGGCAACACCCCCCCGGAGAAGGGGAGACGAATGGCGGCGTTTGTGAGACTATAACCCGTTACGGATCCTGGACGCGGGACGTACACGGATGCTGCGCGGCAAGGGGCTGCCCCCCACCCTAGGAAACACCCACATCACGGGACCGGCACCGGACGGCCATGGGGTCGGGCGTGCCTCCCGGCGGCGAGGCGGCCCCCGGCCGGTACGGCCGTGAGCTCCGGGGACTCCCAGGCACAGCGCACCCGCTTCCTCTACGAGGGCCTGCCCGCCTCCCTGCCCATCAGCCTGGCAACCGGCCTGGTGCTGGTGGCCACCCACTGGACCTTCCTGCCCGACCCCCTGATGCTGGGCTGGCTGACCATCCTGGCCGCGGCGGCGGCCCTGCGCGGATTCCTGTGGGTGGGTTTCCGGCGCGCCTGCCGCCGGGGGGAGGACGCCGACCCCTGCTGGCTGCAGTACTTTCGCCTGGGGGCCCTGGCCATGGGCATCGCCTGGGCCCTGGGGGCGCTGCTGCTGACCCAGTCGGGGGACGCGGCCCGCCAGTTCCTCCTGGCCTTCGCCATGGCCGGCATCAGCGCCGGGGTGCTCCTCACCCTGGCCACCGACCGGGTCTCGGCCCTGCTGGTGGTGGCCCCCATGCTCATGGCCCTGGGCCTGGGGCTGCAACTCCAGGAGCAGGGGATGCCCACCGTCTCCGCGGGCATCATCCTGCTGTTTCTGGCCTTCGTTGCCCTCACCTCGGGGCGCATGCAGCAACGCTTCGAGGAGAACTTCCGTCTGCGCCGGGAGGCCGAGGCACAACGCGCCCATATCCGGGACAACGAACTGCGCTGGCGCTTCGCCCTGGATGGCAGCGGCCAGGGGCTCTGGGACTGGGACCTGGCCACGGGCCGGGTGTATTACTCACCCCAGTGGCTGCACCTGCTGGGCCACACCCATGACCCCGGCCGCCCCTCCCTGGAGCTGCGCCAGACCCATATCCACCCGGAGGACCGGGCCCGGGTGGAGCGCGCCCTGGACCGTCACCTGCGCGGCATCGTGCCCCGCTACGAGTGTGAATACCGCATGCGGCGCGCCGACGGCGGCCTCATCTGGGTGCACGACCGCGGCCGGGTGGTCACCCGCACACCCCGGGGCGATGCCCTGCGCTTCATCGGCGTGCTCCAGGACATCAGCCGGCGCAAGCGGGTGGAAACGGCCCTGCGGGAGGAACGCCGGCTCTTCGCCACGGGTCCGGTGGCCCTGCTGGTGTGGGAAGGCATGGACAAGCGCCGCGTGGTCTATGCCTCGGCCAATATCCGGGACCTGCTGGGATACGGCCCCGGGGAGCTCTACGCCGACCGCTTCAGCTTCACCGACCTGGTGCATCCCCAGGATGTGATGCAACTGGTGCAGGACACCCCAAAGCCCGGTCAGGATCAGGTGGAGCAGTCCTACCGGCTGCGGCACCGCTCGGGGGCATACCGCTGGTTCTACGACATCACCCGCGCCGACCGGGACGAGCAGGGCCGCATCGTGCGCCTGCGGGGTTATCTCTTCGACCAGACCCGCATCAAGCGCATGGAGCAGGCCCTCGCCCGCAGCGAACGGCGCAACCGCGCCCTGCTGGAGGCCCTGCCGGACCTGGTGCTGCGCTTCGACGCCCGGGGCCGCTACCTGGCCTGGCATGCAGGCAACGCCGGCATGCTCTACGTCCCGCCGGAGCGCTTCCTCCACCGCAGCCTCTTCGAGGTGCTCCCGGCCGCCGCGGCCCAAAGGCTCTACGAGGGCATCCACCAGGTGCTCCTGCAGGGGCGCACGCAGGTGGTGGAGTACACCCTGGAGATGGAAGATGGTGGATACTCGGTATTCGAGGCCCGACTGGTGCGGCTGGGGGACGACGAGGTGCTGGCGGTGGTGCGCGACGTCACCGCCCAGAAGCAGGCCACGGAGCGCATCAGTCACCTGGCCTTCCACGATGCCCTCACCCAGCTCCCCAACCGGCGGCTGATCCAGGACCGCATCCGCCACGCCATGGAGCACGGCCAGCGCCACGGCCACCACAATGCCCTACTGTTCCTGGATCTGGATCACTTCAAGGCCCTCAACGACAGCCACGGCCACGCCGTGGGGGACCGGCTGCTGCAGCAGGTGGCGGTCCGCCTCAAGGGCTGCCTGCGGGAATCGGACACCGTGGCGCGCCTGGGTGGGGATGAGTTCGTGGTGCTGCTGGAGGACCTGGAACGGAACGAATCCCTGGCCCGGGATCAGGCCCTGCAGGCGGGAGACAAGATCCTGAAGGCCCTGTCGCGTCCCTACAACCTGGGGGATCTGGAGTATATCGCCACCCCCAGCATCGGCCTGTGCCTGTTCCGGGGCCAGGGGCTGGAGGTGGAGGAACTCATGCGCCGGGCGGACCAGGCCATGTACCGGGTGAAGAAGGCCGGCCGCAACGGTCTGCATCTGTTTCAGGCCAAGGCCACACCGCTGCCCGAGCGTGCCACCGGAAAGGGATGAATCGTTTCAGGCCCGCTTGGCCGCATCCTGCTGCAGGTCCATGATCAGACGGTTGAGGGTGCGCTCGGCGGCGGGTTGCAGGGCACTGAACTGCAGTCCCAGACGGCAGCGCCCCTCGCGGCGGGGATCCGGCTTGACGTTGCGCACCACCGCCGGCAGATCGCTCCAGCGGTATTCCCCCATCTCCAGGGTCCGGATCAGGACCCCGGTGCCCGGATCCGGCATGTCTCCGGCATCCAGTTCACAGTCCAGCCCCAGCCCCTGGATGGAGACATCCGCCGGACGCCCGGAGTAGACCGGCTGGTCGTCCCCCGTCCCCTCGTCCAGGCACCAGTGGGCCCGGGCCTCCATGGCCAGGGGGATGGCAACGCGAAAGGCCCCACGCCGCTGGCGATAGTCCACCACCTCCGGCCAGCGGCATACCAGGGCCTGGAGATCCCCCTCCTCGTGCAGCCGCTCATACACCGTGCGGAAGATCAGGGGCACGCCGCGCAGGGAGGCCCGGACCCGGAGTTCGTCCCCCGGGGCCAGGCGGCGCATCAGGACCTCGTTGTTGGGGGCCTCCAAAGCCAGCTGGTCGCTCTCCGGGGCCAGCTGGAGCAGCTGACTGACCCCCTGCAGGCGCAGGGGGGCATGCTCCAGTGGCGACGCCTCCCCTTCCGGGGCCGGCTCCGGGGCCACACTGGCGCTCACGGTGAGCAGGGCCCGGGCCCTGATGAGCTCGCGCAGGAGGGTCTGCTGTCGCCGGCGGTTGCGGATCAGGCTGGCGCTGGGGTCGGACATGGGGGATCGACGCATGGATGCAGGGGTCGGACATGATACCATCTGCCACCGGGCCTGTGATGTCAGCATCCGCGGCCCCACACCCTTGCCCGGACCGGCCGCACCATGAAGCCAGCCCCCAGACTGCACCACCCCCCATACCTCACCGGCCGGCCCAACCCGGCTACGGCCCCATGATGCGGGGGGCCGGGCTGCAGCATTTCCGGCAGATGGTGGAGGAGGCCTCCGACGCCATCCTCCTGCTGGACCGGGCCGGCATCATCCGCTACGCCAATGCGGCGGCGGCCCGGCTTTTCGGGCATCCCCTCAAGACCCTGCAGGGACACGAGTTCGGCTTCGTGGTGGTGCCCGATGAGCCCACCGAGATCCAGATCCCCCATCCCCGGCGGGGCGTGGTGTCCGCCGACGTGCGCACCGTACCCATGGACATGCAGGGGGAACCGGTCTGGGTGGTCTACCTGCGGGACGTGACCGACCGCAAGCGGGCCGAACAGGCGACCCGGGAGAACGAGGTCATCTTCCAGCATCTGCTGCAGGAGGTCCCGGACATCGCCATCCAGGGCTATCACCTGGACGGCACCGTGTTCTACTGGAACCGGGCCAGCCAACGGGTCTTCGGCTACGACGCCGGGGAGGCCCTTCAGGCCAGCCTGCTGGATCTGATCGTGCCCGAGAACCTGCGCGGGGAGATGGAGGAGAACCTGCGGGGGATGCGTGCCGAAGGGACGCCCCCCGAGTCCGGCCCCCTCACCCTGCGCCACAAGGACGGCCATCCGGTGGAGATCTATTGCGTCCACGCCGCCCTGGAATACGGCCCCGAGGACACACGCCTGTTCTGCATGGGGGTGGACCTCACGGAGAAACAACGGGACCAGCTGCGCCTGCGGGAGACCATCCGCGCCGGCAACATCGGCCTGTTCGACTGGGACCTGCGCACCGACAAGGTCTTCTACTCCCGGGAGTGGAAGGCCCAGCTGGGCTATGAGGACTGGGAGATCGGCGACGACTTCAGCGAATGGCGCTCGCGCCTGCATCCGGACGATCTGGAGCCCGCACAGCGCAAGGTGGCCGCCTTTCTCGCCAACCCCGAGGGACGCTACATCAACGAGGCGCGCATGCGCCACAAGGACGGGAGTTACCGCTGGATCCTGGCCCAGGGCTCCCTCATCCGGGGCGCGGACGGCCATCCCGCCCGGCTGCTGGGTTCCCATCTGGACATCACCCAGCGGCATGTCACCGAGGAGAGCCTGCAACGGCTGGCCTTCGCCGTGGACCAGAGCCCCAGCATCGTGGTGATCACCGACACCACCGGTCTGATCCGCTATGTCAACCGCCAGTTCTGCCACATCACCGGCTACACGGAATCCGAGGTAATGGGCATGAACGCCCAGCGGCTGGGCTCGGGCCTGCCCGGCGACGACAAGGACCCCGGCCTGTTCGAGAAACTGTCCCGGGGCGGGACCTGGGAGGGGCAGTTCAAGAACCGGCGCAGGAACGGCGAGATCTACTGGGAGCGGGCCCGCATCTACCCCATCCGCGACGGCCAGGGGCATATCACCCACTACATCAAGCTGGCCGAGGACATCACCGACCGCAAGCACCTGAGCGACCGCCTGGACTACCTGGCCTTCCACGACCCCCTCACGGGGCTGGCCAACCGCGACCTGTTCCTGGACCGGCTCGGGCAGGCCCTGGCGGTGGCGCGCCGGGATGACCACGTGCTGGCGGTGGGCCTGCTGGACCTGGACGATTTCAAGGTGGTGAACGACTCCCTGGGGCACGAACAGGGGGACCGCCTGCTGGTCCAGGTGGCGCGCCGCCTGCGGGCCCATCTGCGGGAGGGGGATACCCTGGCCCGGTTCGGCGGCGATGAGTTCGTGCTGCTGCTCAGCCCCCTGGAGCGGCCCCAGGACGTGATCCCGGTGGTGGAACACCTGCAGCAGGCCTTCGCGGAACCCTTCCTCCTGGGGGACAACAGCCCCATGGTGCTGGGCTTCAGCATCGGCATCGCCGTCTTCCCCCAGGACAGCGACCGCGCCGAGGAACTGATCCGTCACGCCGACGCCGCCATGTACCGGGCCAAGAACCAGGGCCGCCACAACTACAATTTCTACACCCGGGAACTGGACACCCAGTTGCACGAGCGCATGACCGTGGACCAGGCCATGCGCCGGGGCCTGGAGAACCAGGAGTTCCTGCTGCACTTCCAGCCCCGGGTGGACCTGGCCAGCGGCCGCATCCACAGCCTGGAGGCCCTGGTGCGCTGGCAGCACCCGGAATGGGGCCTGGTCTCCCCCGGGCGCTTCATCCCCCTGGCGGAGGAGACCGGCTTCATCCTCGCCCTGGGGCCGGAGATCCTGCGCCAGGCCTGCCTGCAGATCCGTGCCTGGGAGGCGGCGGGGCTGGAGGCACCTCCGGTGGCGGTGAACCTGTCGGGACGGGAGTTCCAGCAGAAGGGGCTGGTGGAGCGCACCCTGGAGACCCTGGAGGAGACCGGTGTGGAGCCGGGACACATCGAGTTCGAGATCACCGAGAGCGCCGCCATGCGTTCGGTGGAGCGTACCATCCGCATCCTCTCGCGCATGCACGAGCAGGGCTTTCACATCTCCATCGACGATTTCGGCACCGCCTATTCCTCCCTGAACTACCTCAAGCGGCTGCCGGTGCAGGCCATCAAGATCGACCAGTCCTTCGTCATGGACCTGGGGGACGACCCCGACGCCCATCCCGAGGACGCGGCCATCGTGCGGGCCATCATCGGCCTGGGGGAGACCCTGGGCCTGGAGGTGATCGCCGAGGGGGTGGAGACCGCCGCCCAGCAGCGCTTTTTGCTGGCACACGGCTGCCGCATCGGCCAGGGGTTCCTCTTCAACCGTCCCCAGCCGGCCGGGATCATCGCCCGACACCTGCCCGCCCGCACCAGGGCGATCGCCACCCAGGCCTTACGGGGCCGATCCTGAGCGGGAGGATCAGCCCGGGCCGGGTTGCAGCACCACCCCGTCCCGGGCCATGCGCGCCCGGGCCTGTTCGCCCCCCTCCGGGGACACTGGCAGTGCCCCGCCGGGGAGCAGCACGGCCGCGAAACCCAGGCCCACGGCATCCCGGGCGGTGGCCTCGACACAGACATCCTCCGCCAGACCACCGATCCACAGGCGCTGCACCCCCTGGCGGCGCAGCTCCTGCTCCAGCCCCGTCTCGTCGAAGGCGGAATACTGATCCTTGTCGAAGCGGGTCCCCTTGGTGACGGTGATGCACTCCGCAGGCAGGTCCAGCTCCGGATGGAAGGCGGCACCGGGGGTGTCCTGCAGGCAGTGGACGGGCCAGGGGCCGCCCTGCTCCGTAAAACTGGGGTGGTGCAGGGGATGCCAGTCCCGGGAGGCATAGACCGGCAGTCCCCGGGCCCGGGCCGCCTCCAGGGCGCGGTTGAGGACGGGGATCACCCGGTCCCCCAGGGGGATGGGCAGGCGCCCGCCGGGGCAGAAATCGTTCTGCACGTCCACCACCAGCAGGGCGTCCCCGGGCCGCAGCAGCGGATCGATGGTATCACCCATGGCACACCTCCTCCGGGGCAACCCCCGGCATGCGGCCCCCACGGGGGCGTTTCAGTCCCGCGCCAGGTCCCGGGTCACCGCCGCCTGATGGGCCTGCAGGGCGTCACTGACCCGCACCGGATAGGGGGGATCGGCCGGCGCAAGGCCGCGCACGGCCTGGGGCAGGCGCGCCACCTGGGCCTGGGCCCGCTGTCGCAGTGTATCCGGGGACGGGGCCGGCGCAAGCCGCCAGCCGCTGCTCATCACCGGCTGCAGCAGGGGCTCCCCCTCCAGGGCCTCCCCGGCCCGGGCGATGACATCCCCCGCCTCCGGCGCGTCCCCCAGGCGGCGGAAGACCTGCTTGCGCCCCGGCAGCACGGGCTTGCCGGTGGACAGCTTGAGCCGCCCCCGGCCCGCGTACTCACAGAGCTTGTAGGCCATGTCCAGGTCCGGGGCATCGCTGGACACCCCCATGGAGGTTCCCACCCCGAAGCCGTCGATGGGGGCCCCGGCGCGCAGCAGGCGGTCCACCTCGTCCTCGTCCAGGCCGCCGCTCACCAGGATCCCCACCCCCTCAAGACCCGCGGCATCCAGACGCTCCCGTGCCTGATACGACAGGCGCTCCAGGTCGCCGGAATCCAGACGGATGGCGCTGACCCGGAAATCCGGCCCCAGCTCCCGGGCCAGATGGATGACCCGGTCCACCCCCTGGAGGGTGTCGTAGGTATCCACCAGGAGCACGGTGTCGGGATAGAGGCGGGTGAATTCCAGAAAGGCCTGCTGCTCGTCCTCGTGGGCCTGGATGTAGCTGTGGGCCATGGTGCCCTTCACCGGCAGGCCGTAGAGCCGCCCCGCCAGGACATTGGAGGTCCCCGCCGCCCCCGCGATATGAAAGGCCCGCGCCCCCTTGAGGGCGGCGTCCAGGCCGTGGATGCGGCGCGCACCGAAGTCGATCACGGCCCGTCCCCGGGCCGCCTCCACCACCCGGGCCGCCTTGGAGGCCTGCACCGTCTGCAGGTGCATCTGGTTCATCACCAGGGTCTCGATGAGCTGCCCCTCGGGCAGCGGGGCGATCACCTCCAGCAGGGGTTCGTTGGCGAACAGGGGGGTCCCCTCCTCCACGGCATGCACCTCGCCAGTGAAACGGAATCCCGCCAGATAATCCAGGAAGCCGTCGGAGAACAGCCCCAGTCCCTCCAGATAGGCCAGGTCCTCCCGGGTAAAGCGCAGGGCCTCCAGCTGCTCCAGCACCGTGTGCAGCCCGCAGGCCAGGATGTAGTTGCGCCGGGGCGGCAGGCGGCGGGTGAACAGGCTGAACACCGCCGTGTCCATCCTGTCCTGCGCCCAGTAGGCCTGCATCATGGTGAGTTCGTACAGGTCCGTGAACAGGGCCAGGCCCTGGGGACCAGCGGGGCTGGGAAGAGCGCTGCCTGAGGTCATGGGGCTCCCCTGGATGGGAACGGGAGGATGGGGCCGGATGGCCCCTGATACCGATCTTAGTATACTCGGCCCGGACATCGTAAAGCCCATCCGTCACCGGGAGCCCCCATGGACAGCCACACCCGGCCCCTCGAAGAACGCATCCGATGGCTGTACGCACTGGCGGAGCATCATGCCCGCACCTTCTCCGGTGCGGAGGCAACCCTGGATCGCACCCGCTACCTGGCCCGTCATCCCACCCGGGTGGTGGTGATGAAGTGCATGGACGGGCGCATCCATATCCCCCATGCCACGGGCACCCCCCTGGGGGTGATCCATCCCTTCCGCAACCTGGGGGGACGCTTCGACCTGGGCTGGCCCTTCCTGGGGGAGATGCTCACCCGCACGGTGCAGCAGGCGGCCGCCTGCGGGCACCGGGTGCTCATGATGATCACCTATCATTTCTCCCGCGGGGACCGCGCCCGGGGCTGCGCCGGGTTCGACTGCGACACCGGGGCCGCCCGGGCCCACGCCTTTCAGATCCGGGATCAGGCCCGGCAGCTCTTCGGACCGGGAGGCGAGAGCGTCTATCCCCTGGTGTGCGGCTTCGAGACCGACGAGGAGGCCCTGACCCTGCACGGCGAGGCCGGGGCCACCCTGGATCTGGCCACCCTATCCCCGCAACAGCGTGGGGAACTGGCCCGCCAGGTGATGGAACTCTGCCCGGATATGCCCGGGGAGGTATGCCGTGACCTGATGCCCCTGCTGCAAGGCAATCTGGGTCACATCGCCGCCCTGCGGGACACCATCCGTGACCTGGACCTGCAGCACCGGGAATGGGCCATCTGCGTGGGCCAGGGCTTTGATTTCCTGCATGTGCCCAACACGGCCCTGATCATCGGCCCCTACAGCCCCGATCTGGCCGAACCCATCCGCAACGCCGCGGCCATCATCCGGGGCAACATGGCCGCCGGACGGATCCCGGACGACGGCTGCCTGCTCCTGGCCTCGGCCCCCTACGAGGAGATGGGGGTGGACCGGGCCCGGGCCGAACTCAAGGCGCGCTTCCTGGGGGGATTCGCCGCCAGGGTCATTGAACGGGAGGATCCGGATCTGGCCCGGCGCATGGTCCGCCACACCGCCGTGGTGGACTGGCGTACCCGGGGGCTGGAACGGCTGCCCGTCTGAGCGCACCACAGGGGATGGAGGTTGACTGGGACGGTTGGGGGGATGACGGACCGTGGAGCCAAGGCAAATCGCGCCGTCACGTGCCCGGGTACGCCAGTCCACCACGGCGGTGTGGCGGACCATGCGCCGGGCCAGATCCGGATCCTCCCGTTCAATGACCCTGGCGGCGAATCCCCCCAGGAAGCGCGCCTTGAGTTCGG
>NZ_NRSK01000017.1 GCF_016584115.1 Ectothiorhodospira mobilis | reverse complement strand
CAGAAAAACCGTCAACACCCCCACAACACTTTTTTGACAGTTTTTTGAAAAAAATAATACAAACAAAAAGTTACAGAACAACCAGCAGATCCGGACAGGGTGCAGCCTCAGACCTCGGGGATGAGGCAGATGCGGGCGAAGCGGCGCTTGCCCACCTGGAACACCCCCTCCTCCCCGGGGGGGATGCGCAGGGCCGTGTCCTCGATGCGCTCGCCGTCCCGTCGCACCGCTCCCTGCCGGATCATGCGCAGGGCATCGGAGGTGCTGCCCACCAGGCCTGCCTGCTTGAGCAGGTTGGCAATGGGCAGGCCTTCCGCAGGGGCGGGGATCCGCGTCTCGGCCAGGTCGTCGGGCATGGCCTTCTTCTGGAAGCGGGCGATGAAGTGCTCCCGGGCCCGCTGCGCCGCCTGACGGTCATGGAAGCGGGTCACCAGTTCCTCGCAGAGCAGGAACTTGATGTCCCTGGGGTTGGCCCCCTCGGCCACGGCCCTGCGGTGATCCTCGATCTCCGACAGGGGTCGGAAGGAGAGCAGTTCGAAGTAGCGCCACATGAGGTCGTCGGAGATGGACATGAGCTTGCCGAACATCTCGTCCGGGGGCTCCTGCACACCCACGTAGTTGCCCAGGGACTTGGACATCTTCTGCACCCCGTCCAGCCCCTCCAGGATGGGCATGGTGAGCACCACCTGCGGGGGCTGGCCGTACTGCTTCTGCAGTTCCCGCCCCACCAGCAAGTTGAACTTCTGGTCCGTCCCGCCCAGCTCCACGTCGGCCTGCAGATGCACCGAGTCGTAGCCCTGCACCAGGGGGTAGATGAATTCGTGGATGGCGATGGCCTGGCCCGCGGTGTAGCGCTTGTGGAAGTCATCCCGCTCCAGCATCCGCGCCACGGTGTGGCGCGAGGCCAGCTGGATCATGTCCGCCGCCGTCATGCGGCCCATCCAGTCGGAATTGAAGACGATGCGCGTGCGCTCCGGGTCCAGGATGCGGAAGATCTGTTCCTTGTAGGTGCGGGCATTGGCCGCCACCTCCTCCGGTGTCAGGGGCGGACGGGTGGCACTCTTGCCGCTGGGATCGCCGATCATCCCGGTGAAGTCGCCGATCAGGAAGTAGGTCTCGTGCCCCAGGTCCTGGAACTGGCGCATCTTGTTCAGCAGGACCGTGTGGCCCAGGTGCAGGTCCGGCGCCGTGGGATCGAATCCGGCCTTCACCCGCAGCGGCCGCCCGGCCTGGAGGCGCTCGGCCAGTTCACTCTCCAGCAATACCTCATGGGCTCCACGGCGCAGGGTCTCGAGGGCATCGTCTTGGGGGGTCATGTCCTTCCTCTTGTCAGGGGGATCACACGCCCCCGGAGGGCCGGGCAGAAGGCCGGGCGCCGGTACACGGGGGCCGGGAATCGGGGCATGATACTAAGCAGGCCGAAGGCAAGGCCAGCGGCCGCCGGAACCATCATCCCCACATTCCATCCCGGAGGATCCCCTTGAACCCTCGCTTCATCGGCCTGCTCTCGGGCACCAGCATGGACGCGGTGGACGCTGCCCTGGTGTCCTTCGAGGACGCAGGTCCCCAGTGCCTGGCCACCCACTCCCATGCCATCCCCGAGGATCTGCGCCGGGAACTGCGCGCCCTGGCCGCCCCGGGCGCCCGCTCCGATCCCGACACCTGGGGCCGGCTGGATGCCCGCACCGGGGACCTGATGGCCGCGGCCGTACAGGGCCTGCTGGAGACCCACGGCATCGATCCCGCCACGGTGCGTGCCGTGGGCAGCCATGGGCAGACCCTGCGTCACCGGCCGCAGGAACAGCCCCCTTTCACCCTGCAGATCGGCTGCCCCCACCGCATCGCCCAGGCCACAGGCCTGACGGTGGTGGCGGACTTCCGCCGCCGGGATGTGGCCGCGGGTGGTCAGGGGGCCCCCCTGGTCCCGGCCTTTCACCGCTACGCCCTGGGTGCAGAGGAGGAGCCGCGGGTGATCCTGAATCTGGGGGGGATCGCCAATGTGACGCTCCTGCCCGCAAGGCAGGACGAAGCGCAACACGGGACCCCGGTGCGCGGCTTCGACACGGGACCGGCCAATACCCTGTGCGACGCCTGGATCCGGGCCTGCCGGGAGGATGCCTTCGATGCCGGGGGGGCATGGGCAGCGCAGGGCCGCGTGGATGAGGCCCTGCTGGCGGCGATGCTGGCCGATCCCTATTTCCGGCAGCCCTTCCCCAAGAGCACGGGTACGGAGCACTTCCATCTGGAGTGGGTGCGTGGCCACCTGGGGGGGCGATCGGTGGCCCCGGTCGACGTGCAGCGCACCCTGGTGGAACTCACTGCCCGCAGCGTAGCGATGGCGGTGTTGGAAACGGCGCCGCGGGGGCGGCGCCTGCTGGTCTGCGGCGGCGGGGTGCACAACCGCTGCCTGATGGAAAGTCTGGAAGCCAACCTGCCCGGCTGGGACGTGGCCTCCACCGCGGTGCTGGGGATGCCCCCCGACTGGGTGGAGGCCATGGCCTTCGCCTGGCTGGCCCGGGAGACCCTGGCGGGACGTCCCGGCAACCTGCCCGCGGTCACCGGGGCCCGGGAGGCGGTGGTGCTGGGGGCCATCCACCCGGGCCGGGACGGACGCATCTAACGCTAACACCTAACGCCGCTTATCCCGCCCCGGAGGCCTCCCCTGCGGGCAGATCCACCCGGGGATAGCCCTCCCCCGGGGTCCAGGCCCGGGCCATTTCCCGGGCCTGACGGATCTGCGCCTCGGTCATGTGGGTGGCGAAGCGGTCCCGGTTGTCCCGGGCCAGATCATATCCCTGGGCGGCGGCCAGATCGGACCACATGTAGGCCCGCACCCAGTCCTGGGGCACGCCGCGGCCATTGGCATAGAGCACCCCCAGGTTGGACTGGGCGGAGGCGTTCTCCAGATCCGCGGCGTAGCGATACCAACGGGCCGCCTCGGCCTCATCCTGCTGCACCCCCCGGCCATTGAGATACATGAAGGCCAGGTTGCACTGGGCGGTGGTGCTGCCCTGCTCCGCCGCCTGACGATACCACTGCACCGCCTGGGCCTCGTCCTGCGGCACGCCCCGGCCGTTGACATACATCAGGGCCAGGTTGCACTGGGCGTTGGCATCCCCCTGTTCCGCCGCCAGACGGTACCAGCGCACCGCCTCGGCGTCGTCCCGGGGCACGCCCTGGCCGTTGGCATACATGAAGCCCACATTGAAGCGGCCGGTGGCATGGCCCAGGCGGGCCATGAGGTAGTACCAGCGGAACCGCCAGCGGGCGAGGGTCTGACGCACCTGCATGCCGCGCCCCGGATCAGACAGAGAAGGAGGAACCGCAGCCGCAGGTGGTGGTGGCATTGGGGTTGCGGATCACGAACTGGGCCCCCTGCAGGCTCTCGGTGTAGTCGATCTCCGCCCCCACCAGGTACTGGTAGCTCATGGGGTCGATGAGCAGGGTCACGCCCCCCTTCTCCACAGTGGTGTCCCCTTCACTGACGTTCTCATCGAAGGTGAAGCCGTACTGGAATCCGGAGCACCCCCCGCCGCTGACAAAGACCCGCAGCTTCAGGGAGGGGTTGTTCTCCTCCTCGATCAGGGTCTTCACCTTGGCGGCGGCCGCGTCGGTGAAGTTCAGGGGGCTGGGGCTGGTTTCGTTGGCGGTTTCGGTTGCAGTCATGTCTGCGCCTCCGTTGTCGGGGCCGCCCCCATGGGGCGGCGGGTTGCTGCCGGTGTATCCGGCCTTATCGGAAGGGGTTGGATCCCGTGATCCCATCGGGGTTCCCGTCCGGGCCACACCGGCCCTGGAGGGAACATACCCCAAGACGCAGGCATCGCGCATCCGCCCCGACCTCAGGGCAGGACGGCGATCCCCTCCAGCCCCTGGGTCTCGGGCAGGCCGAACATCAGATTCATATTCTGAACCGCCTGCCCCGAGGCCCCCTTGACCAGGTTGTCGATGGCGGAGACCACCACCGCCGTCCCGCCCTCCTGGGGCCGCTGCACGGCCAGGCGGCAGAGGTTGGTGCCCCGCACGCTGCGGGTCTCGGGCAGCTCCCCCGCCGGGAGCACGTCCACGCAGGGCTCATCGGCATAGCGGCGTTCGAACAGGGCCTGCAGATCGGTCTCTGGTTGCACCAGGCGGGTGTAGAGGGTGGCGAGGATGCCGCGCACCATGGGCACCAGGTGGGGCACGAAGGTGAGCCGGGGCTCCGTCCCGGAGACCGCCCCCAGGGTCTGCAGGATCTCGGGCAGATGGCGATGCCCCCCCAGGGCGTAGGCGCGGAAGTTCTCCGCCGCCTCGCAGAACAGGGAGCCCACCTGGGCCTTGCGCCCGGAACCGCTGACCCCGGATTTGGCATCCGCCACCAGCTGGGCCGGATCCACCACGCCCGCCTCCAGCAGGGGCAGAAGCCCCAGGGTCACCGCCGTGGGATAGCACCCCGGCACGGCGATCAATCGGGCCGCCGGGATGCGGGCGCGATTCAGTTCCGGCAGACCATAGACCGCCTCGTCCAGCAGCTCCGGCGCCCCATGGGGCTGGCCGTACCAGCGGGCCCAGAGCTGCGCATCGCGCAGCCGGAAATCCGCGGACAGGTCGATCACCCGTGTGCCCCGCTGCAGCAGATCCCCCGCCAGGGTGTGAGCCACGCCGTGGGGGGTGGCGAAGAACACCACGTCGCATTCCCCCAGGGCACCGGCGTCCGGCACCTGGAAGCGCAGATCCCCCTGGCCACGCAGGTTGGGGAACAGCGCGGACAGCGGCGTGCCGGCCTGCCCCCGGGAGGTGACCACCGCCGGCTGTACCCGGGGATGTCCCAACAGCAGCCGCAGCAGTTCCACCCCGGTATAGCCGGTGGCGCCGACGATACCCGCCCTGATGACCGAAACCTCTGACACGTATTTCCACCCTGTTCTGTTGCCGAATCGATCCGACCCAACGGCCCTTCGCCGGGGCCACCCTCAAACCGCTAGCATAACAGATGCCACCCGCCGCGATGGACTGGAGCGCAGGGCACCCCCTTCCCGGCGAACCCGAGCGGGCAGACCACGCCCGCTGGCCCGGCATCGAAGGGCATGTACCGATCGTCCACAAAGAGCGCACCGGATGTGGCGTTGAGGGCCGGATGCCGAAGCCGGTAAGATTGCACATCCTGCATTTGCGGTGACTCAACCCTGCATCCTGGCGCTGCAGGCCAGGACCGGACGGCTCGCGGGAGCCAGAGGCAGATCGTTGCCCCGCAACGGGTAGTCACGACTTCCTTTTGTCTACCAATCAAAGAGTTAAGAGATGGGTATCGATTCGATCTACCGCTTCTTGGAGTCCCTGGGGTACACCCATCCGATTCACCCCATCCTGGTCCATCTGACCATCGGCCTGGTCATCGCGGCGCTGATCTTCTCGCTGCTGTCCAGGATCCCCCGCTACAGCAGGTTTGCAGTCACCGCCCAACATTGCGCCACGCTGGCGTTCTTCTCCGTCTTCCCCACGGTGTTGCTGGGGGTGATGGACTGGTTCCACTACTACGGCGGGAGTCTGATCTATCCGATCAAGATGAAGATCTTCCTGGCCAGTGGCCTGGGCATGCTGCTCCTGCTCGCGGTTCTGCTCCATGTCAAATTCACCAGCCGCTCCCGCGTGATCATTACGATCTACCTCTTCGCCCTCTCGGCCGTGACGGGGCTGGGGTATTTCGGGGGCGAGCTGGTCTTCGCCTCCCACGCCCCGCAGGAGCCGGTTGCGGAGAAAAGCACCGCGGCGTCCGGGGAAACGGGCCCCATCCTCTACTCCGACCTGGAGGGGATCCTCCAGAGCCGCTGCGTGCAATGCCATAATGAGGACAACCCCCTGCGGGGCCTGGATCTCAGTTCGTATGAAGGGACGATGGCGGGCAGCGAGAACGGCCCGATCATCATCCCCGGCGATCCCGCAAAGAGCGCGCTCATCCAACGCATCAACGGGACCACCCAGCCGCGTATGCCGCTGGTGGGGCCGGGGCTCACCGAGGCCCAGATCCGGAGCTTCGAGGCCTGGATCGAGGCCGGCGCCCCAGAGGGGAACTCCGACAATCGCCTGGCCGCCCCCCAGCAGCCGCCCGGGGAGTCGGGAGCGTAACATGCACGCCAACGAATCCGATCACAAAGGCTAGAAACGTGAAGAAGCGAGACCTGCTGGCCGGGCTGTTCCTCCTCGTACTCATGGCGGGGGCCACCCTCCTGTGGCTGGCCCCCGGCGGCGGCCGCGCCGTACCCGCCGTCACGCTGCCCACCCTGGAGGGGGGGACCCTGGACCTGGAAGGCCACCAGGGACGCCCCCTGGTGGTCACCTTCTGGGCCAGCGATTGCAGTGGCTGCTTGGAGGAGATCCCACACCTGAACGCCCTGCAACGGGAATACGGCCAGCGCGGCCTCGAGGTGATCGGCATCGCCATGCACTACGATCCCCCGGCGGAGGTGGCCCGGACCGCCGAGCGCCGCGGGATCGGCTACACCGTGGCCCTGGACCGCCGGGGAGAGGCCGCCGAGGCCTTCGGCAATGTCCAGCTCACCCCCACCACCTTCCTGATCTCCCCCGGGGGGCGCATCGTCTACCAGAAGATGGGGCCACCGGACTGGGAGCGGGTGCAGGGGCGCCTGGAGGACTGGCTCGCCGGACGGGCCTGAGCCGGACCGGCACGCCTCAGGCCCGCCCGGCCCCCCGCACCAGTCCCCCCAGGCCCGCCTGCACCAGGGCGTTGTCCAGCAGGGCACGGATGGCGGCGGGCTCCTCCATGGTCAGGCACTGCTCCAGCAGATGCCGGGCCCGGGCCCTGGAGAAGCTGCGCACCACCCATTTCACCCGCGCCAGGGCCGCCACGTTCACGCTCAGGGCATCGATCTCCATACCCAGGAGCAGGATGACGGAGGCGGGATCGGCGGCCATCTCGCCGCAGACGCTGATCTGCTTGCCCGCACGATGCGCCCCCTCGGCGGTCTGCACCAGGGCATGCAGCACCGCCGGGTGCAGGGCGTTGTAGAGATCCGCCACGCGGGCGTTGTTGCGGTCCACCGCCAGCAGGTACTGCACCAGGTCGTTGGTGCCCACGGAGAGGAAGTCCACCCGCCGCGCCAGGGTCTCCGCCAGGTAGACCGCCGAAGGCACCTCCACCATCACCCCCACCCGGGGCACCGGGATGACGTAGTGCTCGTCCAGCAGTTCGTCCCGGGCCCGCTGCAGCAGCTGCAGGGCCCCCTTGAGCTCCCCCAGGGAGCTGATCATGGGGAACAGGATGTTCAGATTGCTGAGCCCCTGACTGGCCCGCAGCATGGCCCGCAACTGGGTGAGGAAGATCTCGGGGTGATCCAGGGTGATGCGGATGCCGCGCCAGCCCAGGAAGGGGTTGTCCTCGGAGACGGGGAAATAGGGCAGCGACTTGTCCCCGCCCACGTCCAGGGTACGCAGGGTCACCGGACGCGGGTCGAAGGACTGCAGGATCTCCCGGTAGATCTCCGTCTGCTCATCCTCACCGGGGAAACGCTCCCGGATCATGAACGGCACCTCGGTGCGGTAGAGCCCGATGCCGTCGGCCCCCGACTGGATGGACGGGGCGATGTCCGCCAGCAGCCCGCTGTTGGCATAGACGGGGACCTCGTGGCCGTCCTTGGTCACCGCCGGCTCCTGGGCCAGGGCCCGCAGGCCGTCCGCCAGTTCCCGTTCCTCCTCCTGCAGGTGGCGGAACTCCTCCAGCAATTCCGGGCTGGGCTGGATGTAGAGGCTGCCGCGGTAGCCGTCCACCACGATCTCTCGCCCCTCCAGACGCCCCACCGGCAGGTCCGAAACCCCCATGACCGCAGGGATCCCCATGGCCCGGGCCAGGATGGCCACGTGGGAGGAGCCGGTGCCGCGGGAGGAGACCACCCCCGCCAGCCGCTCCGAGGGCACCTCCGCCAGCTGTGTCGCGGTGACGTCCTCCCCCACCAGGATGGTACGGCCGGGGAACTCCTCGGGATCGCGCACATGGGACTGCAGACGCATGAGGATGCGCCGGCCGATGTCGCGCACGTCCGAGGCCCGCTCCCGCAGGTAGGGATCGTCCATGTCCTCGAAGTTGCGCGTGCTCTCCCGCACGGTGTCGCGCAGGGCCGCCGGGGCCCAGCTGCCACCGCGGATGCGCTCCACCGTACCGTTTACCAGGCTGTCGCTGCCCAGCATCATCACGTAGGCATCGAACAGCAGGCGCTCCTCGGGGGGCAGCACCGACTCCATGCGGTCGCGGATCTCGGCCAGCTCGTCCTGGACGGCCTTCACCGCCTGCCGGAAGGCCCGTTCCTCCTCCTCCACCGAGGCGGCGGCCCGGTCGGGCACCGAATCCAGGTCCGCCAGGGCATAGGCCACCACCCCCTGCCCCACGGCCACACCGGCGGCCCCCGGGATACCCCGGATCAGCACGTTCTCCTGCTGGAGGACCTCGCGGCGGTTGTCCACCTCGCCGATGAGTTCCGCGTGGCTGATGGCCCCCGCCAGCTGGGCCGCCAGGGTGATGAGAAAGGCCACGTGCTCGTCATCGAAGCGGCGCCGCTCCCGCTGCTGCGCCACCAACACCCCCAGCAGACGGCGGTGGTGCACGATGGGCACCCCCAGAAAGGCGTGATAGCGCTCCTCGCCGGTCTCGGGGAAATACTTGAAACGGGGATGGTCCGGGGCGTTCTCCAGGTTCACGGGCTCGGCCCGTTCCGCCACCAGGCCCACCAGGCCCTCCCCGGCATTCATGATGACGTGTCCCACCGCCTCCGGGTTGAGCCCCTCCGAGGCCATGAGCAGGAGGCGCCGGTCGTCCCCGTCCGGATCCCGCAGATAGACGGAGCAGACATCGATGGCCAGTTCCTGCTTCACCCGACGGACGATGATCTCCAGTGCCTCCGTCAGGTTGCCGGCGGCACCCACCTCCAGGACGATCCGTCTGAGTACATGCAACATGGGCGCGGGGTCGGGGTGCGGGCCGCCTCGGCGGCAATGGATCAAAGCCGGCGGCGGCTGCGCCGTTCGGCGGTATCGGAGGGCAGGCCGCCGTCGAACAGCAACGGCGCCAGCTCCTTCAGGGCACGGCGATAGACCTGGCGCTTGAAAAAGACCACCTCACGGGTGGGCTGCCAGTAATCCACCCAGCGCCAGGCATCGAACTCGGGGTTGGACATGGCATCCAGGCGCACGCAGGATTCGTCTCCCACCAGGCGCAGCAGGAACCAGATCTGCTTCTGGCCGATGCATACGGGATCGGAGCGCCGCCGGATGAGATGCTTGGGCAGGCGATAGCGCAGCCAGTCCCGGGTGCAGCCCACCACTTCCACATGCCGGGGCTGCAGGCCGGTCTCCTCCTCCAGCTCGCGGTACAGGGCCTGCTCGGGGGTCTCCTCCTGCCGGATCCCCCCCTGGGGGAACTGCCAGGCCTGCTGGCCGATCCGCTTGGCCCAGAACAGACGGCGCTCCGCGTTGCTGAGGATGATCCCTACATTGGGCCTATAACCATCGCAATCAATCACTTACATTGCCATCCGGATGCCGTTTCCTACGCCGCATTTTTCCATAAGCCGGGCGGCGCGGCAAATGCCCGACGGCCTGCGTGGCACATACGGGCCGCAGGCGGGTATCATGGGGATCCATCCGCGATGACCCTGGAGGATTGGCGTGAGCCTGGCCCTGTTCGACCTGGACAACACCCTGCTGGCGGGAGACAGCGACTATGAATGGGGCCGCTTCCTGGTGGAACTGGGGGTGGTGGACCCGGAGACCTACCGGCAGAAGAACCAGGAGTTCTTCGATCAGTACCGCAACGGCACCCTGGACATCCACGCCTTCTGCCGCTTCTCCTTCGCCCCCCTGGCCAGTCACCCCCTGGAATCCCTCCAGGACTGGCGGGCACGCTTCATCGACGAGCGCATCCGCCCCCTGCTGGCCCCCGGCGCCCGGGACCTGCTGCAACACCACCGTGCCCGGGGGGACACCCTGGCGATCATCACCGCCACCAACCGCTTCGTCACCGAGCCCATCGCCCATCTGCTGGAGGTGGAGCACCTGCTGGCCACGGAGCCGGAATTCCGCGACGGCACCTACACCGGCGAACTCGCCGGCATCCCCTGCTTCCAGCACGGCAAGGTGCAGCGTCTGGAGCAGTGGCTCCAGGCCCATCCCGAAGCGGACCTTAAGGACAGCTGGTTCTACAGCGACTCCCACAACGACCTGCCCCTGCTGGAGCGGGTCGCCCGTCCGGTGGCGGTGGACCCGGACGAGACCCTGGCGGCCACGGCCCAGGCCCGGGACTGGCCCCGCATCAGCCTGCGGGGCTGAGCTCTTCCCGGCCCGGGGCGCACGGTCCTCATTCGGCCATCAGCTCGAAATCCTCCTTGCTGGCCCCGCACTCCGGGCACACCCAGTCCTCGGGGAGATCCTCCCAGGGTGTCCCCGGGGGATAGCCCTCGTCCGGCAGACCCTGGGCCTCATCGTAGATGTAACCGCAGATCACGCACTGGTACTTCTTCACGGCGAACCTCCTGCCATTGCCATGCCCCGGTCCCCGGGGGAAGCGGATGATACACTCGGTGCAGACACACAGCGGGAGCTTACCATGATCATGCAGCCGTCGGTTCCCATCGTCATGACCCTGGCCGGCAGCGACCCCACCGGCGGGGCCGGCATCCAGGCGGATATCGAGTCCATCCTCAGCATGGGGGGGCACGCCGTTCCCGTGATCACCGCCGTCACCGTACAGGACACCCGCGACGTGGTGGGGCTGGCCCCCATGGACGGGGAGCTGATCATCCAGCAGGCCCGGACGATACTGGAGGACATGCCCGTGGCCGCCCTCAAGGTGGGCCTGCTGGGGTCCATGGAGGCGGTGGAGGCCCTGCACGCCCTGCTCAACGACTACCCCGAACTGCCGCTGGTCCTGGACCCGGTGCTGGCCGCCGGCGGCGGCGCCGCCCTGGCGGACGAGGAGATGGTGGACGGCATCCTGCAACTGCTGGTGCCCCGCACCACCGTCCTCACCCCCAACACCCTGGAGGCCCGGGCCCTGGCCCGGGGTTCCGATACCCTGGATGCCTGTGCCATGGCCCTTCTGGACCAGGGCGCGGAATATGTCCTCATCACCGGCACCCATGAGCGCACCAGCGAGGTATACAACACCCTCTACGGCAATCACCGCCGCCTGGAGGCCTTCCCCGTGCCGCGTCTGGAAGGGGAATTCCACGGCTCCGGCTGCACCCTCTCCGCCGCCATCGCCGCCCTGCTGGCCCAGGGCACGGCGGTGCCCGTGGCGGTGCACGAGGCCGTGAGCTACACCTGGCACAGCCTGCGGGCCGGCCGTCGCCTGGGCATGGGACAGATGCTCCCCAACCGCCTGTTCTGGGCCCGGGAAGACGCAGACGACGAGGACGACAGCGGCGATGACCTGCGCACACCCCACTAAAGCCCTGAGCGGCCTCTACCTCATCACCCCCGAAGAGGCGCCCCACACCCTGCTGCCCCGGGTGGAGCAGGCCCTGCAGGGGGGCGCCCGTATCCTGCAATATCGGGACAAATCCGGCGACGCCGCCCGCCGTCTGGAGACCGCCCGGGCCCTGAAGGCCCTGTGCACCCGACACGGCGCCCTGTTTCTCGTCAACGACGACCTGGACCTAGCGGCCGCGGTGGCGGCGGACGGCGTCCATGTGGGACGCGAGGATGCCGCCCTAGAAGAGGCCCGGGCGGCCCTGGGGCCCGGGGCCCTCATCGGCGTCTCCTGCTACGACCGCCTGGAGCGGGCCGAGGACGCCGCCGCCCGCGGCGCCGGCTACGTGGCCTTCGGCGCCGTCTTCCCCTCCACCACCAAACCCGGGGCCGTGCACGCCCCCCTGGCGCTCATCCGCGAAGCCCGGACACGCCTGCACCTGCCCATCGCCGCCATCGGCGGCATCACCCCGGATAACGCTGCACAGGTGATCCAGGCCGGCGCCCATATGGTGGCGGTGATCCAGGGGGTGTTCGCCGCACCGGACATCCGTGCCGCCGCCACACGCATCCGACTCGCCTTCCCCGCTCCCGGCTGATCCACCGCAAGGTGGCGCACCCCACATGCATTGAATCTCCTCCCCCTGCAAGGGTACATTACAGTCACCGGCATGGAATCCGACGGTGGCAAGACCACCGTTCGCATTCAGGGAGAAGTCCACCTTTGCAACCCCGCACCCCCCAGTTTTTAGTCCCGTTTTTCCGATCTCAGGGCGATGGTCCACGACGCCCCTGCGCCCCACCGCGCCCCTTCCAGGATCCCCACACCTAGACACCGAGCTCGCGGGATCCACACCGTCCAGGCCCTCTCGCCGTATGTAAAGTGTTTTGCCACGCCAAGGGAAGATTCAAGAAAGTAGAAGGATGCCCCCATGCAGAAACGTCATGTCTTTCTCCTGACGCTTGCCCTTGCGGTCGCCATCTTGTCGGGCTGCGCCGCACAACATCAAAAGGACCAGATGACGGCCTTCAATGCCGCATGGAAACAGGGGGATTACACCGCCGCCTCCCGGGCCATGGAAGCGCCATCCTCCCTCACCGGGCAGGACGCCTCCGAAGATGAACGGCTGCTGGAACTGCTGCACCAAGCCGAGGCCCATCGCATCTCCGGGGACACCGAAACCGCCATCGCGCTGTATGACGAGGCGGAACAAGGTATCAAAATGAACGACACCCGGGGAAGCGGAGCCAAAATGCTGGAAACGGGGATGGCCGTCCTACTCAATGACGCCCATCGCGACTACACCCCGTTGCTGTCCGAACGGATCCTGATCAACACCTATAAGGGACTGTCCTTTCTGCAGCAGGGGGATACGGAAAATGCCCGCATCGAATTCAACCGCGCGGACGATCGCACCCGGCGGGCAATCGAACACTTTTCGGACGAGATCCAGGCCCAGCGGGCCGCGCTGCAGGAACGGCAAGAGGGTGAAAACAGCGAGGACCCCAGGAAGGCATCCATTCTCAATAGCCTGAAAAGCGACGCACTGCAAAGCACGGTGGAAAACCATTACGGCCGCTTTTCAGAATGGGGCATCTACTCCGAATTCATGGTACCGGCAGCCACCTATCTCCACGGCCTGTATTTCCTGGCCAGCGATTCCGGTGACCTGGAACGTGCCCTCCAGTCCCTGAAACGTGTGGCCGGAATGGAACCGGAGCACCCCCGACTGGCGGCGGACGTTCGGCTGGCTGAGGCACTGGCCAGGGGTTCGGTGCAACGGGAATCCATCGAACCCCTGGTGTGGGTGATCTATGAAAACGGGCTGGGTCCGGTAGCGCGGGAGGTGCGTTTCGATGTCCCGCTCCTGCTCCTGAACCGGGAGGGGGACGATCCCGCCTATACCGGCATCGCCCTGCCCCGGTACCGGGAACGCACGGCCGTCGAGGATGGCTTCCGGATCGAAGCCCCCCGCGGGGAAATCCCTCCACTGGAACCCTTCTCTCCCATGGGGAAGGTGATCCGGACCGAAATGAAGGCCCGTTTCCCGGCGGTGCTCACCCGTGCCATCACCTCGGCGGTCCTCAAGACCACCCTGCAGGATGTAGCCGCAGAAAAACTCGGGGTTTTAGGGCGCTATGGCTCGGCCATGCTGTCTATGGCCACAACCCGGGCGGACCTGCGCAGCTGGCAGGCCCTTCCCGACCACTGGCAGGTCACCCGCATGCCACGCCCCAGCTCCGGCCAGCTGATCCTGGCCAACCACTCCGGAACCCTGGGTACGCTGGATCTGCCCGACTGGCCCTATACCCTCGTCTACATCAAGCGCCCCAGCACACTGGGCGGCATCGAGGTGGATCTGGTGGATCTGCAGGGGCGCATCCCGGGCCGGCATCTATCGTTCCCTGGCTCCAGCCGTGCAGCCACCGCCGTTGCCGAAGCCCATGCCCCCGTTGAGACACAACCCCGTTGAGACACCATCCTGGAACAAACCGATGAAAACAACTCTCCTGCTGATCCTCCCCATCCTGCTACTGGCCGGCTGCGCCGGACCGGCACGCTATGTGGACCCGGAAACGGACGAAGGCCCCGTTACCATGACTCTGGATTACCGCGACTTCGAACAGGCCGCCGCCGAATCCGTGGATTCCCTGCTCGCCAGCGGCGCCGTGGACAATCCCAACGGCGGACGCTACGTGCTGGTGGTCAGCCGCATCATCAACGACACCATGCAGCGGCTTGATACCGATCAGCTCGTAAAACGAATCCGCACGGAACTGCTCAACTCCGGCCGGGTGGCCACGACCACGGCCGTGGGCATTGATGGTCCCGAGGATGAGATGAACATGCTGGCCCGCACACTGCGGGACTCCGAAGAATTCGATCAACGCGGCGTCGAGCGTAAAGGGACCCTGCAGGCACCCGATCTGAGCCTCTCCGGCAAGATTCTGCAACGCAACCACCGGGTGGGCCGGGAACAGCAGGTGGAGTACTACCTGCAACTCTCCCTCACCGACCTGACCTCGGGCCTGGCCATCTGGGAAAACGAGACCCGCGTCATCAAACGCGGACCCAAAGATTCTGTCACCTGGTAAGGAGGCCCCATGCGCATAGCCCGCTCCACCCCCGTCATCCTCCGCTTCTTCTCCCCACATGGGGCATGGCGCAGACCATCCCGGAGGATGGAGCGCCCCGGATGGAGGAAGCCAACCCGCCTTCCCCCTTCATGTCCGTCTCCGAGGCCTCGCCGGGCGATGATCTTGTGCGCCAGTTCCTCGAAGAGCGTGGCTGGCAGATGGGTCAGTCCCCCAACAACCCCGGTGGCGGCACCCTCGTGGTGGCCACGGAAGACATCATCATGGACCCCACCCGCATCGAGTTCAGCCAGGCCCGTCTGCAGGCCACCGAGGCCGCCTTCCTGAAAGCCATGGGCGAACTGGTTTCCCAGGACTCGGTGCGCATCGGCAAGAGCATGACCGACCGGTTCCTGCAGGATGACCTGCCTGAACAGGCACGGGATGCCACCACCCTCCAGGCCCTGGGCGAAGCCCTGGCAGGGCGCCTGGCGGAAGCCTCATTGCAGACCCTCAACAAGGTCATCAAGGAGTTGGGAGGGGATCCATCGAGTCTTCCACAGATGACCATCGCCGAACGCAAGCAGATGGTCCTGGATGAATTCGTCTCCGAAACCACCTGGCGGGCCATGGGGGAACTTTCAGGCATCGGGGTCTTTGGCGTCATTGAACGCACGGGCGGACCGGGGCCGCGCAACAACGGTCAAGTGAGCGTCGTGGTGGTGAAATCCGACCGTTTCAGTGAATTCGGACGGCAGCTTCGTACAGGAAAAGGGGCTCCGCTCCAAGCCCTCCCGGTGGAGGCGGTCCAGGACCGGCTTGCTCCTCAGCTGGAAGCCGGAGTCCCCATGCTGGGGTATTTCGGGGTACAACCGGTGGTGGATGCTCAGGGCCGATTTGGACTGCTTTCCTTCGGTATGGCGGCGCCAGCACTGGTCCGGGGCACCATGGACGAATTTGACATCAGCATCGAGATGGAAGCCGCCCGGGAAAGCGCCCAAATGATGGCCGATGGATGGCTGGCACAGTTCGCCAGCATGACAGTGGAGGGGCAAAAGGAGAGCACACGCCGCCAGTTGCGGGAAAAGATCCGGGAAACACGGGGAGATGGACGTTCTCATATCCACACTCATGCCGGAGTGGGCCGCATGGTGAACGCCGTCCTGCGCTCAGAGGCCGATGCCCGTCTGCAGGGGGTGCAGACCATCGGACAGTGGAGTGCCACGGACCCCGCCACCGGCCACCCCTATCTCGGATACGTGAAGTATTGGTCCCCCGCCACCGCCGCCCAGGCCCGTGAGGAGACCACGGACGCACCTTCATCGCCTGAAACAGCCCCTCAGGACCAGTCCACCCCCGTCCAGACCCGTTCCACCGGCGCCTTCGGAGAATGGTGATGCGCTGCCTGAACACCGTACTGTTCACGCTGCTACTGATCCTGTTGAACGGAACGGCCTGGGGTGAGGTGAGCACACGCACCGTACAGGCCGAAGCTACTGGAATCGATCGCGAACAGGCCATCTTCAATGCCCTGGGGGATGCCGTGCGTCAGGTCCATGGTGCCCGGGTGGACGCCAGCCGGGAGATCCGCAGTCACATGCAGCGCCTGTCCATCCGGGATGATCAGGGGCGTGAGGCCTCCATCCAGCATGAAGCCCGGGTGGAAAGCGGCACGCAGGTGCAAAGCCAGGGCCTGATCAGCGGTTACCGGGTGCTCCAGGTCTCCCCGGCCGCCGGTGGCGGACAACGGGTCCGTCTTGAGGTCCAGGTTCCCGTTTACCGCACCCCTGGAAAAGACGCGCAAGGGAACCGCCGACGTATCGCGGTCTATCCCGTGGAGGTGGAGGCCAGCGACCTTCGCCTGGGGGAACACACCCCCAGCGCCCGGGAAGCCTCCCATCGCCTGACCCAGGCCATCGTACGCGCACTCGTCAGCTCACGGCGGTTCTCTGTATTGGAACGGGATATGCAGCAGGCCATCGAGGAAGAACAGCGTTTTGTGGCCACAGGACGTGTCCCGGTGGCCGAAAAGGCCATGCTGGGGCGCAGGCTGGGCGCCGATTATCTGCTGACCGCCCGCCTCACCGGAATGGACATGCGCACCATCCCCGTCACCAACCGCATCACCGGGGAAACCGCCCGCCAAGGAGAAGGCATGGCCACCCTGGAGGCCCGGATCGTGATCCCGGCCACCGGACAGATCATGTGGGCCCATACCCTGAACACCCATCTGGAAGACCTGGGGATCGATCCGGAGGCCCATCGTGCCCTACCCCAACGGGTCTACAACGCCCTTGGTAATGAGCTGGTCTTCCAGGCCGTGGATGTCATCTACCCCTTGCGGGTGGTGGAGAGCCGGGGAGAGACCATCGTACTCAACCAGGGGGGCACCCTGGTCCAGCCTGGACAGCGGTGGGCGGTCTACGACGTTGGGCGAGCCTACAGCGACCCCTATCATGGAGAGGATCTTGCCCATAGGGAAACCTGGTGCGCCGAGGTGGAAATCACCCACGTCACCGAACGCATCGCCCGGGCCCGGGTAGTGAAAGGGACCGTGGAGGGCAACGGCCAGGTCTTGCGGCGTATCGCTCCCGCCAGCGCCGATCCAAAGGAGGCAGAGCGGGAGGCACAGAGGGGCACCCGAAAACGCATCTGCCTACCCATGGATCCCTGCTGAAACGCACGCCCTGCCCCGATATCCCCCCGAGGGCGATCCTGGATTGACGGCCCCGGTTTTGCGCCCCGGGGCAGATGGAGTATCTTTTCGCCTTTGCCCTTCACCCAGTGAACCAGGAAAAGAGCAGGCCATGACGAAAACCCATGAATGCTTCGAGGCAGCCCAGAAACACATCCCCGGCGGGGTGAACTCCCCGGTGCGCGCCTTCCGGGGCGTCGGCGGCGAACCCATCTTCATGGAGCGGGCCCAGGGGGCCTATATCTACGACGTGGACGGCAACCGCTACATCGACTACGTGGGCTCCTGGGGTCCGATGATCGTCGGTCATGCCCATCCGGAGGTGATTGAGGCGGTGCGCGAAGCGGCCCTCAACGGCCTCTCCTTCGGCGCACCCACGTCCCTGGAGACGGAGATGGCGGAGCGGGTGTGCGAACTGGTGCCCTCCATGGACATGGTGCGCATGACCAGCTCCGGTTCCGAGGCCACCATGAGCGCCATCCGCCTGGCCCGGGGCTTCACCGGACGCGACAAGATCGTCAAGTTCGAGGGTTGCTACCACGGCCACGGCGACTCCCTGCTGGTGAAGGCCGGCTCCGGGGCCCTGACCCTGGGGGTGCCCAGCTCCCCGGGGGTGCCCGCCTCCCTGGCGGAACACACCCTCACCGTGCCCTACAACGACCTGGAGCAGGTGAAGGAGACCTTCTCCCGCTTCGGCGATCAGATCGCCTGCATCATCGTCGAGCCGGTGGCGGGCAACATGAACTGCGTGCCCCCGGCCCCGGGTTTCCTGGAGGGGCTGCGCAGCGTGTGCGATGAGCACGGCGCCCTGCTGATCTTCGATGAGGTGATGACCGGTTTCCGCGTGGCCCGGGGCGGGGCCCAGGAGCTGTATGACGTCAAGCCCGACCTCACCACCCTGGGCAAGGTCATCGGCGGCGGCATGCCGGTGGGGGCCCTGGGCGGCCGCCGCCAGGTGATGGAGCATCTCTCGCCCCTGGGGCCCGTCTATCAGGCCGGCACCCTCTCGGGGAATCCCATCGCCATGACCGCCGGGCTCAAGACCCTGGAGATCCTCGCAGCCCCCGGCTTCCACGACGACCTCACCGCCAAGGCCGAGACCCTGGTGTCCGGCATCCTGGGGGAGGCGGAGAAGGCGGGTGTGCCCATGGCCGCCAACCAGGTGGGGGGCATGTTCGGCCTGTTCTTCACCGAACAGCCCCAGGTGGGGAATTTCCAGCA
The DNA here is from genome assembly GCF_016584115.1 of Ectothiorhodospira mobilis. Classification (GTDB taxonomy): domain Bacteria; phylum Pseudomonadota; class Gammaproteobacteria; order Ectothiorhodospirales; family Ectothiorhodospiraceae; genus Ectothiorhodospira; species Ectothiorhodospira mobilis. The sequence goes on along the minus strand of NZ_NRSK01000017.1, from coordinate 41,903 downwards.
GGTGAGCCAGTGCGACACCGACCGCTTCGGCCGCTTCTTCCACGCCATGCTGGACAAGGGGGTCTACCTGGCCCCGTCCGCCTTCGAGGCGGGCTTCCTGTCCAGCAGCCACAGCGCGGGCGACGTGGAGGCCACCATCCAGGCCGCCGGTGAGGTGCTCCGGAGCCTGTGATCCGCTGCACCGGAGGCCCCGGCCTCCGGTGCCCGGTTTCCCTGGACGCCCCTGTCGTGCTGCCTGCACGGCGGGGGCGTTTTCTTTCACCTGCAACGGTTCAGGACGGCGTGATGCCGGATATGATGGGCTATCTGCTGCTGGGGGCCGGCACCGGGGTGCTGGCGGGGCTCCTGGGCATCGGCGGGGGACTGATCATCGTCCCCGTGCTGGTGGGGCTGTTCTCGCTGCAGGGGATGCCCCCCGGGGTCATCACCCACCTGGCCATCGGCACCTCCCTGGCCACCATCGTACCCACGGCCATTGCCTCCACCCGCGCCCATCACCGCCACGGGGCAGTGCGCTGGGACCTGCTGCGGGCCCTGGGGCCGGGGGTGGCCCTGGGGGCCCTGCTGGGCAGCACGGCGGCCGCGGCCCTGAGCACCCAGGCCCTGGGCCGGGTCTTCGGGCTCTTCGAGATCCTGATGGGGGGCTATCTCCTGGCGGGGCGGCCGCCCCGTGCAGGGGGCACCGGTCCATCCACCCCGATCCTGGGGGGCTGGGGTGGGCTCATCGGGGGCTTCTCCTCCCTGCTGGGCATCGGTGGCGGCACCCTGACGGTGCCGCTGCTGGCCTGGTTCAACGTGCCCATGCGCCAGGCCATCGCCACCGCCGCCGCCACCGGCCTGCCCATCGCCCTGGCGGGGACGGCAGGCTTCATCGTCCACGGTCTGGAGGTTCCGGACCTGCCCGCGGGGGCCACGGGCTATGTCTACTGGCCGGCTTTTGCCGGCATCGCCCTGGCGGCCTTCTTCACCGCCCGCTTCGGCGCCGCCCTCACCCACCGCCTGCCGGTGGTCACGGTGCGGCGCCTGTTTGCGGGGATGCTCATCCTGCTGGGGGTCCGCATGCTCTGGGCATGACGCAGTCCCGCAGGCTCAGCCCTCCTGCTGCTGTTCCACCTGGCGGCGCACTTCGTTCATGTCCAGCTCGGACACCTTGCCCAGCACCTCGTCCAGCTGGCCGGCGGAGAGCATGCCCGGCTGGTTGAAGACAATGATGCGCTCGCGGAAGATGGTCAGGGTGGGGATGGAGCGGACCTGGAACATGGCGGCCAGTTCCTGCTGTTCCTCGGTGTTCACCTTGCCGAAGACCACATCGGGGAAACGCTCCGAGGCCTCCTCGAAGATGGGGGCGAAGGCGCGGCAGGGACCGCACCAGGGGGCCCAGAAGTCCAGGACCACGATGTCGTTGTCGTTGATGGTGGATTCCAGGTTGTCCTGGGTGATTTCGGTGGCGGCCATGGCCGGGCTCCCGTATATGAGAATGGACTAATACAATACCTTAGCAGTCCACTCCGGTAGGGTGTCAACACGCAAAAACCGGGGGCATCAGCTGCCGGCGGCCAGCATGGCGTCCCGCAGCCGGAACAGGCGCGCCAGGTGATCGTCCATCTCCAGCAGGGCCTGCTTCTCCTCCAGGGGCAGGGGCATCAGCTCCGTCAGGCGCGCGCCCACCCAGCCGGCGCGATCATACCCCCCCTGCAGCAGGTGATACGGCGCCGGCAATTCGCTCAGTACCCGTTGCAACAGGGCCGACAGGGACAGGAACTCCTCCGGAAGGGGCACGTCCTCGGGCCATTCCCGGGGGGTGACCTCGGCCATGAGCAGCCGGTCCTTCTGCACCCAGGTGCTCTTTACGCAAAAGCGCTGCTCCCCCAGGAACGTGATCCCCAGGAGCCCGTCGGGGCGGCGGTCCCAGTCCACGATCCGGCCCCAGGTGCCCACCGGGTGGACCTGGGCCGCCTCCCCGGCCTCCTCCCCTTCCCGGATCAGGCAGATGCCAAAGGGGGTGCCGTCGCGCATGCAGCGGCGCACCATATCGATGTAGCGGGTCTCGAAGATGCGCAGGGGCAGCACCCCGCCGGGAAAAAGGACCGTGTTCAGGGGAAACAGGGGCAGTTGCATCAGTCCATCCCTCCCGGTGCCTCCCCCCAGCGGGGGATGAGATCGTTGTGAATGCCCAGGTGGTCCAGGGTGCGGGCCACCACGAAGTCCACCAGGTCTTCGATGCCTTCCGGTCGGTGGTAAAAGGCCGGGGACGCCGGCAGGATGACCGCCCCCATGCGGGTCAGGCGCAGCATATGCTCCAGGTGGATCTCCGAGAGCGGCGTCTCGCGCACCACCAGGACAAGGCGGCGGCGCTCCTTCAGCACCACGTCGGCGGCGCGTTCGATGAGAGAGCGGCTGGCCCCGGTGGCCACCGCCGCCAGGGTGGCCGTGGTGCAGGGGCAGATGGCCATGGCGTCCGGCGCCGAGGAGCCGCTGGCCACGGGGGCGGTCCACTGCTCGCGGCCGAAGACCCGCAGCTGCCCCGGCCCGGCCCCGAAACGTCCCGCCAGCATCCGCTCCATGTCGGCGGGGGCCCCGGGGAGCGTCAGGTCCGTCTCCAGGCCGGCCACCAGACGTCCGGGCTCGGAGACCATCAGATGCACCCGCACCCCCGCCTGCAACAGGCAATGCAGGAGGCGCAGGCCGTAGCGGGCCCCGGAGGCGCCCGTCAGGGCCAGGGCCAGGGTGTCGGGGGGATGGGGCAAGGGGGCCTCCTGCGGCTGCAATGGATCCGGATCCCGCCGGGCCGGGACCGGCCTCCATGATACCCCATGCGGCCGGCCATGCCTGCCGCCCCGCTTCAGTATTCGCCCCCGGAGGGCCACATCTGCGCCTCGAAGCGCACCACCCGGTTGCGTCCCCGCTCCTTGGCGGCATACAGGGCCACATCGGCATACTTGAGCACCTGCCAGAAGGCCTGGGCATCCCCCGGGTACTCCGCCAGACCCACGGACAGGGTCTTGCGCAGCTCCCCGCCGGACACCTTGAACACGGTCTGCTCCACGGCGCCGCGGATCTTCTCCGCCACCTCCATGGCGGCATCGGCCCCCGTGTCCACGAGGATGACGAGGAACTCCTCGCCGCCGTAGCGCAGCACCAGGTCCGATTCCCGCAGATGGGCGCGCAGGATCCCGGCCAGTTCCCGCAGGATCTGATCGCCCACGTCGTGGCCATGGGTGTCATTGACGGTCTTGAAGTAGTCCAGATCCAGCATCATCAGGGTCATGGGCCGCTGCCGGCGCCGGCTCTGGGCCACCAGGGTGGCGGAATACTCCTCCAGGAAACGGCGGTTGCGCAGTCCGGTCAGGGCATCGTTGAGGCTGGATTCCCGCAGGCTGGCCATCAGGGCCTTGGCCTGAAGCAGCGGGGCCGCCTCGCGCAGGTAGGCCCCCACCAGGGGCCGGGCGGCCCGGAGACGGTGCACCTCCCCGGCGGGGATCACCAGTTGCACCACGTTGCCCACCCCGCCGGACTGGATGACGGGGATGCACAGGTAACGCATCCCCGCCTCCAAGGCCTGGCCGTCGAAGGCCCGGCACAGGCCCGGCTGCTCCAGTCCGTCGATGAGATGGCCGGTGCGCACCACGCGGCAGGTGGTGCAGGTCTCCAGGATATCCGGGCTGCACCAGCGCACCGTCTCCGCCGGGACCCCGTCCACCAGCGCCACCCGCATGGTCTTGCGCTCCCGGTCCACCGCATAGATGGAGAAATGTTCCAGGGCGAACTCCTGGCGCAGCACCTCACCGATGCGCAACACCACCTCCTCGGTGGACTGGTCCTCCTCGATGGCCTGCTTGAACTGGGCCACCCGCACCAGGCCGGAGACGGTGTCGGCGGTGTCGTTCAGGAGATTGCCCCGGGGATCGGGCAGGGCCTGCACCAGCTGCGCCACATGCCCACGGATCTCACTGAGCTTTGCGGTGATGCTGCGGCTCATGTGGTTGAAGTCCGTGGCGATCAGGCCGATCTCGTCGTTGCCGCGCCGCTTCACCCGCTGACTGAAATCGCCTTCCGCGGCCCGGCTGGCGGCCTCCTGGATCTCGGCGGTGGTCTCCACCAGGGGGCGCAGCAGGCGGCCCAGGAAGTACATGGAGAGGGCCGCGAAGAACCCCACGATGAGCACCAGCAACAGGGCGGTGGCGATCCCCAGGGCCTTCATGTGATCCATGGAGGCGGTCAGGGTCACCGCCCCCAGGGCCGCACCCTCCGGGGCCACGTGACAGGCCATGCAGTTCACGTCCCCCTGCTCCTCGGCCACGTAGGGGATGGTGGCGCGGAACTCGCTGCCCCAAAGCCCGCCGGTCACCCCGAAATAGGGCGTGCCCGTGGCCAGCACGCGACGGTCGATGCGGTCCACACGGGTCTCCAGGGGCAACCCCTCACCGTACTGCTGGATCACCAGAGGACCGCGCACCACGCGCACTTCCTCCAGGCTGTGCACCTCCCCCAGCCGCTGCAGGAGGGAGGTCCGGCGGTCGATGGTGCCGTTGAGCATGGCCTCGGTGAGGGCGACCCGGATCATCTCCGCGGCGGTGCGCGTATGTTCTGCCGCGGAGCGCATGGAGAAATCCCGCAGCAGGGCCATGCTGGAGATGCCGATGACCAGGGTCATGATCAGCATCACCACCAGCAGGGCCAGCTGGGTCTTGGTCTGCAGGCGCACGATGCGCCCGCCGTGGCGCCGGGCGACCGCCCGCCGGACCCGGGCACGACGCAGGCCGTGCCCGGCGGCGCGCAGGCGCCGCAGCAGACGAACCAGGGGATCGAGGATCATTGCGGGAATCATGCCTTGCAAACTCCGTTTCATGCTTCCGGCACGGCCTCCCTGGCCGGCAAAGTGCCCGCTGCCAGCAAGGGCTCACAGGTCTCGGCGGGCTGGGGGCGGGCGTAGAGATAGCCCTGGGCCTGACGGCATCCGCGGGCGAGCAGCCAGTCCGCCTGGGCACGGGTCTCCACCCCCTCGGCGACACAGGTGAGACCCAGGCTCTGTGCCAGGGCGAGGACGGCCCCGGCGATCACCTCCGCATCCCCGCCGGCTTCCAGATCGCCGACGAAGCGCTTGTCCAGCTTGAGACAGTTCACGGGGAACCGCCGCAGGTAGGCCAGGGAGGAATGACCGGTGCCGAAGTCATCCACCGAAAGCCCCACCCCCATGGCCCGCAGTTGGGCCAGCACCTGACGGGCGGCATCCATGTCTTCCATGAGCCCGGTCTCGGTGAGTTCCAGCTCCAGGGCCGAGGCGGGCAGGCCGGAGGCCTCCAGGGCAGCCCGGACCCGCTCCACCAGATCCGCCTGATAGAGCTGCACCGTGGACAGGTTCACCGCCACGGAGAACTCCCCCAGACCGGCCTGACGCCAGTAGTGGGCCTGGCGACAGGCGGCATTGAGGACGAAATCGCCGATGGCGATGATGGTGCCGTTGGCCTCCGCCCGGGGGATGAAGACATCCGGCGGGATCCACCCCCGTTGCGGATGATGCCAGCGCAGCAGGGCCTCCAGGCTGACGATGCGCCCATCCGCCAGGTCCACCCGGGGCTGATACACCACATGGAACTGCCCCTGATCCAGGGCACGCTCCAGATCGTGGTCCATCTCCACCATGCGGGTGTGGCGGGAGAGCATCCCGGGCTCGAATTGCAGCCAGCGCGACCCCGGCGTGCCCTTGGCCCCCTCCACGGCGATGCCCGCGTGGGCCAGCAATTGCGAGCCATGCTCGGCATAGGGCGGACAGGCCACCAGGCCCACGTGGCCATCCACCTCGATACGCCGTGCCCCCACCTGGAAGGGGGCATCCAGCACCGCCAGAAGTTCCATCACCCGCCCCTCCCGCTGGGCCACGGAGAACCCCTCCCGCAGGATCACACCGAACTGGTCGCCGTAGATCCGCGCCAGCAGGCCGTCATGACCCACCTGCGCGGCCAGGCGCGCCGCCACCTGGTTGAGGATCTCATCGGCCACGGCATCGCCCCAGATGCGGTTGATGTCGGAAAACCCCGCCAGATCCACCAGGCACAGCCCCATGGGACGCCGCGCCTCCCGCGCACGCCCCAGCTCCATATCCAGCATTTCGGTGAAGTGATGCCGGTTGGGCAGTCCGGTGAGGGCATCGTGGCGCACCAGGTATTCCGCCCGGTCCAGGGCCTGCTGATGGCTGCGGTGGCGCCGCATCAGATCCTGCACGATGGCGGCGGACAGGCCCAACACCAGGAGCAGGAGCACGCCACCCACCACCAGCATCCAGGCAAAGCCCCGCCAGGCCTCGCTGCGGGCGGCCCGGGCCCGTTCCAGGATGCGCGTTGCCACAGTCTGTTCCAGAGACCGCAGGCGTTCCAGACGCTCCCGGGTGAGACCGAACCATTCCACGGCACTCAGATGGGGCGGACGGCTGGCGACACCGTGATTGATGATGGCGGCACGGGCCGCCCGCAGGGATTGGTAGGCGGTCTCCGATTCCAGCATCAGGAGCGCATTGCCGAATGCCGGGGGGGCCAGGGAGAGGAACTGACTGCGTTGCTGCTCCTGGATGGCCAGGTTGCTGAGATAGCGGTAGAAGACATCCGGATCCTCACTGGCGCCGCTGAGCCAGGCACTGCCCAGGGCCCGTTCCAGGGCGGCGTGCTCCTTGAGCAGGAGCAGGGGCCGGTAGGCGTTGAGCAGCCCCGACAGGTCACCCCCGCCCCCCTCCCCCGTAAGATGGGCGGCGACCAGGATCAGCCGCTGAATGAGACGATCGTAGACCGGCAACACCTCCAGCGGGGGCAGTTGCAGGCGGTCCACCCGGTCGCGGTGGGCGTCCAGCTCCGTAAGATCGCCGCGGATCCCCGCCACCAGCCCCTTCAGGGCGGGGGGCACCTGGTCGGCGCGCTGCCGGAAGTCGGCCATGGCTTCATCCGTGTGCTGCCGCGCCCGTTCCAGGATGGAGAAGAACTCGTTGTCCTGCCCGCTGAGATACCCGGCGGAACTGTCCCGCTCCGCCTGCAGGGCATGCACCAGGGCCTGCACCCGGTGCCCCAGGGCAGTGTGGGTCTGCACCTGCTCCATGTGGCGGGCGGCATCGAAGCGGTCCTGAAGTGCCACCAGGGCCATCATCAGGAACGCCAGCAGGGGGATCCCGATCGCCAGGGTGATGCGTATACCCAGTCTGTCCACGCCGTCCTCCGGGGGTGCCGCATGGCCCATGTCTGTATCCTGCACAGGATAACGGGCGACGGCCCCTGTCGCAGCAGGGAATCAACCGAAGGGGGCCTCCTCCTGTGGATGCCCCCGGGCCGCCCCCGCGAGCAGGGACATGCAGGCCTCGGGGGGTAACGGCCGGGCGTACAGGAAACCCTGACCAAAGGCACAGGCCCGCTGGCGGAGCCAGGCCGCCTGGGCGGAGGTCTCGATGCCTTCGGCCACCACCTCCAGGGACAGGCTGTCGGCCAGGCCGAGGACGGCCTCGGCCACCTTACGACCCTCCCCGCTCCCCTCCAGATCCGCCACGAAACTGCGGTCCAGCTTGAGGGTCTGCACCGGCAACCGGGTGAGATAGGCCAGGGAGGAATATCCCGTGCCGAAGTCGTCCACGGAGAGCCGCACCCCGAGGGCGCGCAGGTCCTGCATCACCGCCCGGGCCGTCTCCAGATCCTGCATGATCCCCGTCTCCGTGATCTCCAGCTCCAGGGCCGGGGCGGGCAACCCAGCCTCCTCCAGGGCACAGCGCACCCGCGCCACCAGATCCGCCTGGTAGAGTTGCACCGTGGACAGGTTGACGGCCACGCTCAGGTCCCCCAGGCCCCGGTCCCGCCAGCGGCGGAGCTGCCGGCAGGCGCTTTGGAGCACGAAGTCACCGATGGCGATGATGGCACCGGTGGCCTCCGCCCGGGGGATGAAGACCGCGGGGGAGACCGAACCCCGCCGGGGGTGATGCCAGCGCAGCAGGGCCTCCAGACGGGTCATCCGGCCGGTCGCCAGTTCCACCTGGGGCTGGTAGTGCACCTCCAACTCCCCCCGCTCCAGGGCCCGTTCCAGATCCTGGTCCAGGTGCGCCCGCTCGGCGTGCCTGCGCATGCGCTCCGGATCGAACACCTGCCGGCGCTGTACCGGCTCGGCCTTGGCCTGCTCCACGGCGAAGACCGCATCGGCCATCAGATCCGAGACCGTCCCGGGGAGGGGCGGACAGATCACCACCCCCAGATTCCCCCGCAGCTCGATGAGCCGCTGCCCCACCCGGATCGGGTCGTCCAGCACCTCCAGCACCCGCGCGGTAAAGTCCTGGACATCCACCCGCTGCGCATCCCCGGCCAGACAGAGGGCGAACTGATCGCCATAGACCCTCGCCACCGGCACGGCGGGGCCGGCCAGGGCCACGAGGCGATCCGCCACTTCCTTCAAAACCTGGTCCGCGGTCTCCTCCCCCCAGATCCGGTTCACTTCGGAAAACCCCTCCAGGTCCAGCAGGCAGAGGGCGAGCCCGCCCCCCGAGGCACGGGCCGCCTCCAGGTGCCCCTGGAGGATGCGGGCGAAGTGGCGGCGGTTGGGCAGATCGGTGAGGGCATCGTGGTGGGCCAGGTACTCGATGCGCCGGGCATGGTCCCAGCGCTCCCGCTCACGACACAGCAGGCGCCGGGCGATCAGCGCGGACAGTGCCGTGGTCAGCGCCAGCAGCATCAGGACCGCCCCCGCCAGGAGCCACCACTGGAGCTGTACCCGTTCCCGGATGGCACGGGCCTCCTCCATCAGGCCTCGGGTCAACCCCGTCTCGATGCCGGATAGATGCCGCAGGCGCTCGCTGCTGACGCGGAACCAGCGCACAGGGCTGAGATGGGCAGGCGGACCCGCAGCCCCCTGGTTGAGAATGGCCGCACGTGCCGCCAGGAGCTCCTGATGGGCCGGTGTCCCCTCCACGGCCTCCAGATCCCGGCGCCGCGAGTCCGGGGTCATGGCAAGGAACTGTGTGCGCAGGAACTCCTGCACGGACACCGCCTCCACGTAGCGCCGGAACACCAGCGGATCGGGCACCTCCCCCCTGAGCCAGGCACTGCCCAGGGCCCGCTCCAGACCGGCGTATTCCCGCATGAGCAGGAACGTGCGGTAGGCATCCAGCCGCGCAAACAGACCGCCCCCAGCATCCATCTCCGGCACGGTGGAGGCCAGCAGCACCAGACGGCGCACCATTCGGGTATAGGGCGGCAGGATCTCCAGGGGATGCAGGGCCAGGCGATCCACCTCCTCCCGGTGCTGTGCCAGCCCCTTCAGGTCGTCCCGGATCGCATCCAGCCAATCGGCCCGATCCGTACCCACGGCGAACTCCAGGCCCCGGGTTTGTTGCAGGAAGGCCTCCACCTGGGCATCGGTGGTGCCCCGGGCATCCCCCAGAATCCGCCGGAACGCCTGATCCTGCCCGCTGAGAAAACCGACAGAAGCCCCCCGCTCCATCTGCAGGGCCTCCACCAGATTGCGCACCCCTGCGGCCAGGGTCACGTGCTCCATGAGGCGATCCATACGCCGCACCTCCAGCCCCCGGTCCACAAGCAGGGTCCCGGTCAACAGCAGCAGGGCCGCTACCGGGATGAGGATGACCCCGATCAGGGGGCCCCGGAGGGAATCCATGTTCCGCGCGCTGTCCATCGGCGCTCCTTGAGGTTGTATGTCTCCGGCCAGGGGCCGGTATCCGGTACAAATCCGGAGCGGCGGACTAGACCCGTGCCGCCGCCCCCGGCCGTTCGGCCCGGATCACCACGAAGGCCCCGCGCCCGTGACCCTCCGCCACCGTGCCTGCCGGGGCCCCGGGGATGAGGGTCTGGCGCAGTTCAGGTGCAACGAACCCGGCCGCCGCCAGATGGGCCAGCACCTGCGCAGTGGTATAGAACCGGGCATCGCGGTAGAAGACACTCCCGGCCTTGTGAGCGTCGTATCGCCGGCCCAGGTCGCTGTCCAGATCCACAAACCCGGTCAGGATACACCCGCCGGGTTGCAGGACTCTGAAGGCCTCCCGGCAGGTGCGATCCAGGTCGTCCACAAAACAGAGTGTGGTCACCATCAGCACCCCGCCGAAGGCCGCATCGACGAACGGCAGGGCCTCGCCGATCCCCTGCACCACCGTCACCCCCAGATCCCGGGCGCGACGGGCCATGACGACAGAGGGTTCCACGCCAAAACCCACCCCCAGGGGCGCGGCAAACCGGCCCGAACCCACCCCCACCTCCAGCATACGGCCGGGATCGGGGGGCATCAGGGCCCTCACCGCCTCCAGTTCCGCGGCGTATTCCCCGCCATGGCGCTCAAACCAGCGCTCATAGCGTTCCATGTGGCGATCAAAGGGATCGGTTTTGGGCATGCGGCTCCCCCCGGCGCGATATGCGCTTCAATCCATGACGCGGGCACGATAGCCCAGCGCCTCCACGGCCTGGCGCAACGACCCGGCGGAGGCCTCCCCCTCCACCAGGGCCTCCTGGGTGGAGCGGTCCACGGAGACCACCCGATCCACGCCGGGCACGGCGTTCAGGGCCTCACGCACCGCGGCCTCGCAGTGCCCACAGCTCATCCCCTCCACGTGCAGACGGATCATGATCATGCCCTCCATTGATATTGGTCAATTTCTATTGCTTGCCCCATTCCCGGCCCCGGAGACAACCGATCCCCCCTGAAAATGAACGCTCAACTGACCTCGCTCAAGCATTTTCGCGTTTCGGCCCAAAGGGGCTTCCTCTGCGGTTCACCCAGCTTGACATCCAACCTTGTCAACGTAGACTTACACCCTGACTGAAGACGTGGTTGTACGTATCCAAGCGATACGGCCCGCAAGGTCAACGATCAGATATCCCACGGGCCCGTGAGGGCCTGCCTTCAACGCAAGAGGGTACTATCGATGAGTGAGTACAGACCGAGCAAGCCGAGCAACCCCAGGGACGACTGGAAGCTGTGGCTGGTTGTCAACCCCGGCACTTGGCTGATGCCCATCCTGATGGCCGTGCTGGTTGTCGCCCTGGCCGTGCACGCCTTTGTGTACAGCAACGACAACTACAACCCGCTGACCTATGACGCGTCCGCGGCCGCTGCTGAAACCGAAGCCGAGTAAGGAGGATTAGATCATGAATGACAGCATCTCCGGTCTGACCGAAGAACAAGCCAAGGAATTCCACGAACAGTTCAAGACCACCTTCACGGTGTTCATGGTCCTGGCTGCCGCTGCCCACTTCCTGGTGTACCTGTGGAGACCCTTCTACTAAGAAGGACTTTCTCCGCACACCAGTAAGGTGTGGTTGAAAACGGGGGCGCCCCGGCAAGACATCGTTCGGATCCTTCCGCCGATGGGTTGTCTGGGATAGCCCCCGTTTTTTCATGTCTGATGCGCTCACCCACGAAACCGATGCACGCGCTCAGATCCCCAGAAAGGCCCGGCAACCCATCCCGCTGTCCTGACCGGCCCTCCTGGTCCGATCGGGCCCAGGCAAACCCATGAACGAAGTAACCCAAAGGAACGGATTATGGACCCATTCATGAATATCCTGGGCACCCTCACCGGCCTGGCCGGACTCATCGTCTGCGCGGCCACCGGCGCCACCTGGCTGATGGGGGAATATCACCTGCTGGGCCTCGAACTCCTGGTCACCCTCACAGGCGGGATTGCCCTGATCGCAGCAGCGATCCTGTTCAAGGTGCAGATTCTGGTCATGCGATCGTTCTAGGGGAAAGGCCCGACCGCTACCGGTCCACCCCCCCGCGAGGCTTTTCAGGGAAAACGCCGATCCAGGCCTTGCGACCGAGATGCCGCACCAGGAGGGGAAGGGGCATCTTCTGCCGGTGCCCCCGGACGATCAGGTATCCCTCCTTCAGTGCCCCCGAAAGCGTCCTGTGATGACTTTCCCGAACCGCCAGCGCCGAATCCAGGGCGCCGCGCAGCACTGCTCCCCGCATCCCACCGGGAAATGCATCCGCCGCCCAGGCCTGAACCTCCCGGGGCAATGACGCACCCATGACCCGGTCCAGGAAATACGCGGCCAGCATCAGCGGTTCCTCAAGACCCAGTTCAGCGGCCCGCGCCTGCAACCGTCGCCAGAACTCCCCGTCCGCTGCCGTACCGACCAGGTGATACAGATCCACCAGGTCCCGGCAGCCGTGGGGCATCTCCCCCTCGGAGAAGAACAGATGCGTCGCACCATGCAGGACCATATCCTCCCGGGCCAGCACCCGGAAGGGACGCCCCTCCACCGCCACCGACGCATCGAACAAAGGACGGGAATCCGTCTTCAGGCGGGCCGTGGGGGGGAGTATGGCGTGGTGCACATCCACGATCGTCCCCCGCTGGATATGCTGCATCGGGGGAAGCTCGTGCATCCACTGACGGTAATAGCGCTGGTCATATGGATCATGATGGGCATTCATCCAGCCATGGCGCATCAGCGCCCCCTCTACGGCCCCCAGGGCCCTGCGTTCCACCAGGAGATCCACATCCCCGAACAACCGCCCGGCGGAGGCCTTCAGGCCCGCCACGTGATAGGCGGCCCCCTTGAGCAGAACCACCGGGGTATCCAACGGGCGTAACGCCTCTGCGATGCAAGACAGCTCCCACTCCAGTTCCGCGCAGTGGGTTCGGGAAAGCCTCAGCGCCCACTCCAGATGACGGCGGGGTGCAGGCGGGATCCGCGACCACCCCCCGGTATCGCGCACGCTGTGGGCCAGGGTGCCCAACATCCGGTTCACCCGGGCCTGCCGAACGAGGGCATCCCAGCGGGTAAGCTCCAGCCCCCCTGCCCGCTCCGGGTACTTGAGTACCTCCAGCAGCAGCGGAATCCCCTCCCGGACCCTCATGCCTCACCCGTCCCATGGATCTCCTGCACCAAGGCCATGCCGTCGGCCAGGGAACCGTACTCGATCCGGAAACACCGGCAACACTCCACCAGATCCCCCAGGACACTGAACCCCTCCTCACGCAGGGCCGAGACATTGAACGCGCTCTCCAGCAGCCCGCCAAAGGCCATGGCAGGCCCCAGGGATGTCACCGAGGGGGAGGATCCGGCACGGAAGGAGGGAAACACGATCGCAAAGGGTCTCGCCGGTCGGCCGGCCTGTTCCACACTCGCCCTGGGGGGGCGCATCAGCGCCACATCCCCCTTCAGGGTATCGGTCACCGTGGGGCTGAAAGGCTCCGCCCCGGCGATGCCTCGCAGGATCCCGATGGAGGCATTCTTGAGACTGACGGGACGACACAGCCCCTCCACCTCCTGCCCCGTCAGCGTCAGCAACGCCAACTCATCGGAAAGCAGCCGCCACCCCGCGCAAGACAGGCCCGCCACCAGGGTACTCTTTCCCGACCCCGGGGGTGCCGGGATGATCAGGGCCCGGTCGTCCCTCTCCACAACGGCCGCATGCAGCACCAACCGGTCCTGCACATGCGCATAGACACACCAGTTGAGTCCCCATTCCAGCAGAGGCAGGGCCTGATCCCGGGGCAGGGGCAGGAAGGTCGAAGCGCCGTCGTGACGGAAGCACGCCTGTCGGGCGAACCAACGGCGAAGGGACCGGGGTGGGTTCACCTCTACGGAGAAATCCGCAAAGCCCCGGGAGAGCAGGGGGTGATGGCCATAGAGATGATGGACTCCATCCGCAACGAAATCTAAGGCGCTGCGCAGGCGAAAGGAGAGCCTCCCGGCCCCGATCACCACCCCCGGACCGGCCATCCATGCCCGGAATTCGCTCCGGGAAATCTCTCCGACACGACACGACACGCAGGGCCGATCCCTATTCCTGTCTCTCGATCAGCCGGAGCCGTTCCATGCTCTCCAGGGCCCGGCGCACGAGATCGCACCAGTCCTCCCCCGGCGGGGGCGCGTCACATTCCGCAAGCAGGCGATCGGCGAGGGATTCAAGGCACCAGGCCCGGGAGGATTGCATCCGTTCCAGGATCGCACCACACAGGGGGGAAAGCACATAGATATCCCCCGCCCCCCCGTGGAAGGCTGCAGCACCGTCCTGCCAGCTCCGCAACAGGACCCCATCGGGGTGAAGACGCCATTGCATTGCATGCAACTCAGTCAACCGGGCCTACGCCAGGGAACAGCCCATGGAGGGACGCTTCCAATTCATGTACGGGCAGGATCACTGTCTGCAGGCATCGAAGCCACTCACCTCAATCATCATCCGCAGACCCTTCATACGTGGATTCGAGATACTGCTTTACATCCACCTTGGACCATTCGCTGCCGGAAACCATCAGATAACCCTTTGTATCCACCTCGTTCCACATCTCAAGAACCAAGGATTCAGTTAGAGGATAGCCATCAATTGTTTTAGCGTTCATATAGGCAGCAACGAAAGCCCGCGCGAGCTGATATTTATCTTTAAAGGTTTTATCACGCTGGCCCGAGACAACATCTCCAAGCGTCAAATCATCCTTGGTGCGCGTGGGATCTACTGCAGAAATCTTACCGTCAGGGATTGTCGATTGCATTTGAATATGGTTGATCGTGCCAAAAACCTTCACAAAAAGACGTTCCAGCTCACCGGAGCCCGCCCCCTTAACACCCGCGGAATTCCCCCAGTACCCTGGCGACCTGCCGCAAACCAGGTCCTCGCGATCCCCCCGCCTTCCGCTTGCATTGGCCGAGTCATGGCCTGAAGGGGTATCGGCGATGCAACTGCCCTGTGCCATCAGGGGCCGGTTCATCAGGGCGAAGAGTACAGGCGTCGCCCCCGTAGCCAGCGCGATTTTGCGGCGATTACGGCTGGGTCGCTGCTCATTGACGGACTTCGGATCACCCCCCTGCGGGGATGGCACCCTGGACTGCTCGGAATGCTGGGAATCAGTCATGTGTCTTCGGCCTCGACAACCGGGGTGGGGACATGGAATAGCTGCAATCCGTGGACGATCCATGGGCGCGCCCACCTCCCGCTCAACGTTGAGCTGTACAATGCAAGAAGTGGTCCGGCCAATACAACCCCATGATTATGAACCACTCAGCCACTCCACATGTGATCCACATCACATGGGCGGACTGGATAGCGTTAAATAAATCGACACTTCATGGACAAGGATTTTCCGTCATTCTAGGCTCCCCCCCGGAATGAAGCGTCATTGGATCCATTCTCAGATAACCCAAGGGGCAACGGAGTTCCCGGATCCCTCCCCATTAAAGCGTCAAGAAATCCGACAGATCGTGAAGACGACGGGTGAAAAACCCCTGCCAGCACTTTTTGGAAATCCAACTATCACAGGATAGCAGGGAAGCCGTGCCACACCCCAACCGGCGAACGACCCCGTGCGAATGCATGAACGAACGGTGATCCTGCGCAAGGATCAGGCAAAGCGCATCGAGGCGCTCGCAGAACGCGCCTGTAAGAAGCAGCATGAAAACGAGGACGAATCCAGCCATGCACGCCCCCTCATGCCATGGAACACACCCGTGCGGGCACGCCATGCCCATGGCGTGCCCGCGTCACCGCCCACGCGCGCCCCGCGCCCGATGGAGGACGCACCTGCTTCTGGCCCTTGCACTGGCCCTTTCGGAAGCCGCACCCGCCTCCAACGACGCCGCACATGGCCCTCCCACCGGGATGTCCGTCCCGGCTCATCCCGTGGTGGCCACCCCGGACAACTACCGCGACAAGGTCCGCAGGCTGCAACCCGGCGAGCGCCTCCATCTGACCGCCGGCCTCTACCCGCGCAGCCTGCGCCTGCACGATCTCCAGGGCACCCCCGAGGCCCCCATCGTGATCAGCGGACCCGAATCGGGGGAGCCGGCGGTCCTGCTTGGCCGCGATGGGGAGAACACCATCAGCCTGGCGCGCACGGCCCATGTGACCCTGCGCCACCTCACCCTGGATGGACGCGGCCGCAATGCCGCCGGCGTGGTTCTGGAACGCGATGGCCGTTACGCCCATCACATCACCCTCGAACACCTCACCATCCAGAACTACGACGCCTCACAGGGTCATACCGGCATCACCACCCGGGCCCCTGCATGGGGCTGGATCATCCGGGATAACGACATCCACGACATCGGCACCGGTCTCTACCTGGGCCAACCCGACGGCAGCGCACCGTTCATCGCAGGGCTCATCGAAAACAACGCCATCCGGCGAACCCTGGGCTACAACCTGCAGATCAAGCACCAGGAGATACGGGCTCCCGCACCCGGCATCCCCACCGAACCCGGGCAGACCGTGATCCGCCATAACCTGTTCAGCAAGGCCGAACGGGCCAGCAACGGCGCCTCGGCACGCCCCAACCTGCTGGTGGGCCACTGGCCACCCGAGGGACCCGGGCGCCATGACCGCTACCTGATCTACGGCAACCTGTTTCACGAAAACCCCCACGAACGCCTGTTCCAGGGCGAAGGCAACGTGGCGCTGTACAACAACCTGTTCTTCAACAGCCGCGGCCCGGGGATCCTCATCATGCCCCACAACGACGTGCCCAAAGCCATTCACATCCTGCAGAACACCCTGGTCACCGCGGGTACCGGGATCCGGATCACGGGGGTCCACCCCGATCACCCCCAGCAGGTCTCCGGAAATGCCCTCTTCTCGCCGGAACCGCTGCAGGTCGTGGACGCCATCCCCACGGGGGAGAACTTCACCGCCCCCCTGGAAGCCGCCGAACACCACCTTCACGCCCCCGACCCACACCTGGACCATCTGGACCTGTACCCCCGCCCCAATCGCCTGGGGCGCGACAATAACTCGTCCGCCACGGGGCCCCTACCCCATCTGGATCGGGACTACAACCACCGACCCCGCAAACGGTCCACCTGGGGGGCCTTCGATGGCGCATCAACACGCAATCCGGGGCGCGCACCCGGAATCGGGCACCCGATGCTCCAGTGCCCCAACTGCTGAAGGACCCCACTCCCCCCTCAGCGGGGAATCGCCACCCCCAGCCGCTGCCGCACCGACCGGGGCAGCCCCGTGGACACCAGATGCAGCCAGGCCTCCCTGCGCCCTGCTTGGTGACGCAGGCAGGCCAGATACTCCCGCCAGGCCCACAGGCGACGGCCCGCGGCCTCGTGACGGTAACCCTGGGCAAAATGCAGATCCGCGATGCGCCGGCGCACCGCGCCCGGATCGGCGCACCGCCCGTCAGGACTGCACACCCCCCAGCGCCGCAGGGCATCCTCCAGCACACGCGCACCGTAGTTGGCCTGCGCCCCACGGGCCGTGGCGCTACGCGAGTGATGGCGATAGTGAGCGAAGGGGGTGGCCAAAAAGTGGACGGGGACCTGCCGGGAGATCCGCAGCCAGAGGTCATAGTCCTGGCCCAAGCGCAGGGACTCGTCAAACCCCCCCACCTGCTCCAGCAGACGACGCTCCACCAGCACGGTGGAGGTCCAGACAAAACAATCCAACAACAGCAGGTGGTAGACCCATCCGGAACGCTCCGGGTCCAGAACCATTTCCCCTGTGCCGGGCTGGGCCACATCGGTCTCCCCGCCTTCAGGAAACCAGTGCTCGAAGGCCGTGCAGCAGAAGCGGCAGTGCGGTTCTCCCTGCAGGCAGGACCACTGGGCCTGGAGCTTGCCCGGCAACCAGACGTCATCCGCGTCCAGAAAGGCCACATGACCACCCCGGGCATGGGCCACGCCCAGATTGCGGGCCGAGCCGGCGCCGCCATTCTCCTTGCGCAGAAGGGTCACCCACGGGAACCCTTCCGCCACCACCTCCGCAGTCCCATCGGTGGAACCATCATCCACCACGATCACCTCTAGATCCGCCATCTCCTGGGTCGCCACGCTCTCCAGAGCCTGGCCGATATACCCGGCGGCATTGAAGGCGGGGATCACCACCGAGATCCAGGGCGTGCTCATACCGGCTCCTTGAGGGCGATCAGGGTGGTTCCGGGGGTGAGCAGATAGCCCATCCAGCGCAGGGGGGGCAACAGGCGCACGGCGCGCGCCACGGCCCCCCGCAGGCCACCGTCCGCCGCCAGGGCATCAAAGCGGTCCAGCCCCCGCATCCCCCGCTCGGCCAGTGCCCGGCGCAACTGTCCCGGGGTGAACCAGTTCACCGCCGGGTAGGCGGCGTGATTGGCCAGCTCCGGCCGGGAGGTCACCGCCAGATGCTCGAAGCGACGCTTCAGCGGCGCCGGATACCAACTGTACAGGGGCAGGTTGAACTCATCCTGCACGGGGCACAGGCGGTTGGTGGTGCTGAGAAACAGCACACCCCCGGGGCGCAGGACGCGAACGAACTCATCCAGACAGGTCTCCCAGGGAGGCACGTGCTCCAGCAGTTCCGGCGCGATGCAGACATCCATGGAGGCGTCCCTGAACGGCAGGGCCGTGGCCGACCCCAGGTGAAACCACACCGGCAGCCCCTCCCCGGCCATGCGTTCCTGGGCGATGCGCACCAGATCCGCGTTGATCTCCACCCCGTACACCCGGTGTCCCAACTCCGCCCAGACCCGGGCCTGGGTCCCGGCATTGGAACCGATATCCGCCACATGCAGGGGGCCCTCCCGGGCCGGGGCAAAGCGCAGCAGCTTGTCCCGCAGGCGCCGCGAGCGATCGAAGGCCGCCGCCGACAGGCTCTGGCGCGCGTAATAGTCCACGAAGGCCTGGTGGGTACGGGTCTGCCAGTGTTGTTCCGGACTGGACGGCATGGGAAAGCCCCTTCAGGGAAGATCTTTAGGGAAGATAGACGACGGGAATCGGGCCGTTTCCGGATAGAGCCAGCCCATCAGGGCCCCATTCCGGGCACCAGCGGTGTCCCGGCCCGCCGTGCCGCAACCACCTGATCGTAGAGCCCCTGAAAGGCATCCAACATCGCCTCTATGGAAAAGCGGGAAGCCACGAAGGCACGACCGCGGGCACCGAAGCGGAGGATTTCCTCGCGGTGGTCATCGAAATAGGCGATCCTGCCGGCAATCGCCTCCACGTCCCGCTGCGGGCAGAGGAAACCGGTCTCCCCTTCCAGCAGACTGTCCCGTACACCCCCCACATCACTGGCGATCACCGGCAGCCCCATGGCCTGGGCCTCGGCATAGACCAGGCCCTGCCCTTCCGCCCGCCCCGAGGCCTCCACCACACCTGTCAGGGCAAACACATCGGCGCTTCGCATCTCCTCGATCACCCGATCCTGATCCAGACCGCCAACAAAGGTAACCCGATCGGTGATCCCCAGGGCCGCCGCCTGGGCTTCCAAGGACTCCCGCAGAGGACCATCCCCCACCAGACCGAGCTCCACCCGACGACCAGCCGCCGCCAGGCGCCCAATGGCCTCCAGTAGATCGCGGTGCCCTTTCACCTCCACAAGCCGCCCCACCGAGAGGATCCGCAGCGAAGCAGCCCCGGAAGCCCCCTCCCGAGGGCCCGAAAACCGCTGCAGATCGACCCCCATGGGGATCACCCGGATCGCCTCCGGCCTGGCCCCCAACTCGAGAAGCCGCTGCCGCATGAAGGCGGAGCCCACCGTATGCAGGCAATCGCTCTGAAAGAGTACCCGGAACATCTCCGGGCCACGTAGGGAAGGCAATGCCGTCGCTTCATACCCATGCCAGGTGACTACGTCCGGGAATGCGATTCCCCGATCACGGCCAAGGCAAGCCATGCGTGCCCCCAGGTCGCCAAAATGGACGTGCACCACGTCGGGTCCATCCTCCAGGGCCGCCGCGTGATAGCGCACCGCCTCCAGCATGCGCCGGGTAGGCCAGGGGGCCCGCCGGGAAAACGGGAGCACCCAGGGACCATGGCGGAGGATCATGCGGGCAGGATTCAGCAGCCCACTACCCCGAAAAGATGGCAGACCGGCATAGGACACCCGCATACGCTCCCCCTTCACCTCCGGTATCCCGTCTCCGCCGGGCTCCCGCGCCACCACATGCACCCCATGGCCACGTGCGGCCATACCCAGGACATGCGCGCGCACAAAGGTCTCCGACTGCACGGGGAAGAGATGGGACAGGATGGCAATCTGCACGGTAACTACTCAGTCCCCGCCCCAGCCATTCGCAGTACCTCGAAGGGGTTTTGACCTTGCAGCTTGCTGGTTTCCCAGACGGAGCGGATGACGCAGAAGGCCTGGCTTCCGCCCATGGCCCGGAAGCTGCCGATGACCTTGAGCTTGACCTTGATGGGCCGGACCATGCGTTCGGCGTGGTTGTTGCTAAAGGGGACGCGCCAGTCTGTGAGGAAACGCCAGATGGCCGTGCGGTGGTCCCGCAGTCGCATGAGCAGGTTGGTGGAGGGGTGTTGTCGGCTTCGTCGATGACTGCCGGGTTTTGGGAGTTTGACCGGGTGGGCCTTCAGTCCCTGGTGCAGGTGGCGGTCATAGGCGTGCAGGAAGGTGGCGATCTGGTCTTGTGGCAAACGGGTCTTCCCCTGGGCGCGGGCTTGATCCACGGCCTGCTGGGCCGAGATCAGGGTCTCACGCAACTGGCGGGGCCAGTCATATCCGGTCAGCGCTTCGCTGTAGTTCAGTTCGCGCAGGTGATGGGCATTGCATAGGACATGCTGGCACTTTGTGTAGCGCCAATAGGGGGACCAGTGGTCATGGACCGCAATGCCCTGGAAGTGCGGCAGGATGCCGGCTGCCTCCATGGCCTCGTGCCCGCGCCGGGCATGGACGGTGTAGTGCACCGCCTCCGTCGTGGCGGCCACGTGCAGCCAGTGCAGCCGGCCCCGAACCCGCAGGCCGCTCTCGTCGAAGTGGGCCACGTCGGCCCGGCGGATCTGTTCCCCTGCCGCTTCATAGGCCGGGGTCAGGGCCGTGGCCATCTCCTGGATCCAGTGCTGCAGTGTGCCCACCGAAGGCGCCACGCCGTACTGGTCCCTCAGGATCTGGCAGGTCCGCTCCAGGGCCACGAAGTGCCCCTGGTTCAGACCCACGGCATAGGCCTTCAGGCGCGGACCATGGCTCACGTTGGGCGTCACACCCGCGGGAAACGTCCCCGCATGGCGCCGGCCACAGCGACAGGTCACCTGCATCTGCCGGTATTCGGTCACCACCCGACGGGGCATTGGAATCTCGATCTGCTGACGACGTTCCTTCACCCGAGCCGGCAGGGCTTCCAGGGCGCCGCCACAGAGGCAGGTGCCCTGGGGATGCAGCACCTCCACCCGGTCCGGTTGATCCACTATCTGCCGGGTGGACCCCTTGTGCCCCTTCTGTCCGCCACTGGACCGCTTGCCTTTCTGCCGCGGCTGCGCCGGACCCTTGCGCAGACCATCCGAGGACGGCGGCTTGCTGGAGTTCCGGCTGGTCTTGGTCACCTGCTTCTCCAACTCCGCCACCCGGGCCGTGAGTGCCTCCAGGGCATCGAACAGCTGCATGATCAGCTGATCCTTCTGCTCCGAAGTCATGCGGTTGAGCTCTTCCTGGGTGGGGCGTTGCCACTTCATGAGGGGAGCATAGCCATACCGGGGGTGGGGGCGCTACCCCATCAGCGGGGGGTGGCCTGAGTAGTTACTCTGCACGAAGGGATCCTTCTTTCAATCATCTGATTCGGCAAAGGCCCGGCGCAGGGCCCTGCAGAGCACACGGGGATAGGGTGTGGCACCCAGCGGGATACCCGAGGGCATCTGCACGATATGCTCCCCGGGCAGATGATTGGCCTCGAGGAGCACGGGCCCATCGGCGAGGATGGCCACATCCCAGCCGATGATGGGCAGCGCGGAACGCACCCGTTCGTGGGCGGTCAGGACCAGGTCCAGGGTTGCGCGCCAATGCGGCAGCACCTGCCCCTCGATAACGATCCCCGTGTGTGGATTGCACTCCAAGAGGGGCAAGGGATATTCCCCCGTCTTCTGCACAGCCCGGCCGCATCGTCCGGTCCGGGGATCCACCCCCACACCCAACCCCCCCCGATCAAAATTGTCCGCGGCGCATTGCCCCATGGGGATGCGCAAAGCGGTGGCAATGACCTGGGGCCGTTGCCTTCCCTCCCGCACAGTCATGACCCGGACCGAGCAAAGACACCCGTTGCCCAGTTCACGGATTGCCGGATGATTCACCAACCGGGGCTGCACCAACAGGGGGCGCCTCATGGCCACTGCAGACTGCTGCAGGTGCGCCCACAATGCCCGGGCATCGAGGCGCTTTCCTCCGTTGCCATCTTCCCAGACGGGCTCGTTTCCCTGCAGGCTGCAGCGCCAGAAAAAGACCCCCTCCCCGGCACGCCAGTTGGTGGGCTTGACCACCAGATCCTCAGCCGGAAACGGGATGCCCCCGGGCTCAGGATCAGCGGTCACCGGACCGACCAAGGCATGGTCCCCCACCACCGGGAATCCCCTTGCACGGCACCAGGCAGCGAAGGCCGCCTTGTCCGTAAAGATCCCATCTTCGGGACCCTTGGGGAGACGCTGGACCAGCACCTGCAACAGCTTGCCCGATACATCCAGGTAGTCGCGCCGGCGTACCCGACGGGATGGCAGGAAGAGTTGATACTGGTAATAGCTGATGGGATCCAGCCCGGCACCAAACACCAGGCCCAGGACATCGAGCATCTGACGCGGCATCCCGACGCCGTGGATCCGCCGCACCCGTCCCCCATAAGTCCTCACTGTGAGGAGAGCCGCCTTGCCGCGGGTCACAGGTCGCAACATTAGATCCCACATCGCCCCCAGACGCTGTCGTGGGGTGCGGGGTTTGGACCACCAGACCCAGAACAGCCACCGGCGCAGGCATCTCAAATCCGGCTCACGCGCATACAAAACCCACCGCCAAACCAACGAAGGTGGGGGGCGGTACCAATACGGCAGGTTTTCTTTCATTTCGGCCTCCATCCCGAACGATCATCTAAACCCCCTACACCAACGAACTGGCGCTGGGATCAGTGCTGCCGTATCTGCCGGATCATCCATTCATCCCTGCGGTAGATCCGTAGAAGACGCGATGCGAGATCGGGACGGAGCAGTTGCTCATAGCTGGGCAAGCTGCCATCGGCCTCCCACCGAACACGAAGGGAGGCCGCATCCCAAGAAGCCACATCCTCAGCATCGATTCCCTTGCCAGCACCGGCAACGTTTACCCTGCGCCCGAAGTACTCGGCCGCCCGCTCCCGCCCCAGGACCGAAGCAATGCCCTCTTCCAGTCGTTCAAGGGGAATTGCATGGGTATAACGGATCGGCCGCAGATGGCTGATTTGCTCCCACACATGGGGGTCCAGTTCATTCACATCCCGCGCCTGGCCCAGATAGTCTTCCACAAAATCTGCAAAAGAGAGCGTTTTGATAGACCGATCCAGACGGTGGGCGACATCTTTGGAGATATCGGCGGCCCCTTCTGCAAGCACAAACTTGTTAATGAATAGACTGGCCACACGGCGCAGCACATCGCGATAGACGAAGATACGGTAATCACAGGACTCCAGGCGCTCGATACGGTCTTCCCGATGATAACGATTCATGAATTGAATCCGACTACCGCACTCTTGCAGGATATCCCGATGGGGAGAAGAGTCGACGATCAACCGCTTGAAGGCCGTACTGGCATTCTTTCGGATATAACAATACGCCACCCGGCACCCCTTGACTTCAAACACATAGTGATTCTCGCCCAAACCACGGGGCTTACCCAAAAAGGTCAATGCTTTATCATGCAGACGCACGGGGACTCTGCGATAATCGAATTGGTGCACATACCCCCCTTACAGAAAACCCTCAACACAACCCTTGCGGCATATTACTGCGCAAATAATCACCACCAACTAAGGAATCACCTTGAACCCATGCCAACTATGCTCACAATCCGGAAACCTATCCCTGCAAAAACCATATGTATTGGAATAGAAAATACGGATCTTTCTCTCAACATCCGGATCGCTCTCCCCCTCGACTCTGGCAACATTGACCCGAACATCGACATATTCAAACCTTACAGGTATATCAAGAAAAGCTGAAAGCCTGGCAACCTCATGTCGGGTAAAAAGACCTTCGTAAATGCCATAAAAAAACCTGATCATCACCAAACACGCGATCAATATTATTTACCGTGTTTTCGTATTTTGTACGAAGCATTGCGTGCTCAGATTGATAATAAACATCAAGCGCTTCCGTAAACCCAACAGCACGAGGGACTCCTTCTCGGTTACCCCCACGCGCACGATTATGCTTGACGGCGCTGATACAGCGCTGCACCGGATCCCGCATAAGGAAAATGACTTTCACCTTCACTCCCTTGGATTCAAATTCATCCCTGATTCGCGCCAAGCAAGAAGCAGTCAACCCACTGTAGGAAGGCGTAATATCCGCTGCAATACCACCATCCTCCAGGAGCCGTGAGAAATGCTTAAAATACAGCCCCGGGAATCTCTCCAACGCCCACATCCAGGCATCTTCCCTACATCGGATGCCGGATAGATTTCGGCGCATCCCCTTAAACAACTTGATCTCCCGCCGATCCCATACATGGTACTCTTTGACAAGGCCATCAACAAAAGAACGATCGGCACTGATATACCGGTGAACCCAGGTTGTGCCACATTTCTGCCCACCCAGACCGAGCACAACCGTCTTATCCATTTACCCACCTTCCGTCAATCAACTCATATGCATCGACACCACTGACTATTAACCCGCCCGGCAGAAATAAGCAAATAGACGAGGACCCGCGTGCAATCCATACTCCGCCGTCATGCCGAAAAAATATTTACCCCATAGCCTCCCTCATCCAATCCTCACACATTTGGTAAAACTGAATATCTTGAGCATACCAATACCGAAGATTTTGCTCAGCCTTTTTCGATAGAGGAGGCACACCCCTGTAGTCGTTAACATGTGACCCCACACTATCCTTTTCAATTTTTAGCGCATCAGAAAAACCTGAAAAGCCGGCGCGATACAGAAATTCACGAAGATCACCCTCAAAATACTCTTGGCGAATAATCCACACTGGCGGACGAACAAATAAAAAAGAGCCACAACAGCAAAACCAATCAAACTGATCTTGCGCCGTGTGCCTCATTGACTTGATTGCAGCCGCAGCTTGTCGCCCACGCAAACCACATTCAAACAGAGACTCCGCCAAATCATTCGCTTCTTCAAATTCACCAAAAGAGAACTCCTCATATGAAGACCAACCCGAGTAAATCCTCGGGCGCCCTTTTCTCTTCCTTGAGTAAAACCCACTCACAAAACGCGACAAAGGATCACGTATACTAAAGAAAAAGTCAGAACCTTTCGGAATATCCCTGAGAGAGACATCATGACCATTTTTAACTATAACTGACCTGCCACACCCCTCATTAATCTGCCTGATAATATTCCCAATTTGGGTTCCTGCACATTTACCGATATGAAGGTAATGTATTACATCAATATCGACACTTCGAACACGCCGCACATCGTAACCGATACTATTGAGACCCTTCCTTAACGCTTCTTTTATTTTCATCTTTTTATAACCAACCCTTCCATAATAATCATAACAATCAGCCAAAAATAAAATACGCCAACTTATTGCGACGCAAGACCCGCATCACATTCTCAAAAAAAATCACGACTCAACACCACCGCAGCCTGGGACAGCAAAGCCTCACGGAGCGAGTCATAATGCTGCGTAGCCATAGAGACGGCCTCAGCCGAAAGATCAATATCACGGGCAAAATCAGAATCAGGAAGCACCCTGCCTACAAGGATGCGTGACGAGGAATCACCGCGGCCAACCTGACCGGAGAGCTTCATGACTTGGTATTCGGTGGGTATCTCCATGGAGAGACCAAGCACTTCAGTAAGTAAATGAGTGACGCCCTCGATATCCCCGGAAAGCACTTCCGCATCAATATAGATCACATCCTCCCTACGCAAATCATCGGCTATCCGTCTGAGGCCATCAATCCGATCCAAGTAATATTTGAGAGCCCCCTCCTCTGTCCCAAGGTGGGCATCATGAGTACGCCCTTTATATAATCGCATGATACTGGACAAAGTTTCCTCCGGGGAGCGCAGCATAAAGATCGGACGCACCCGGGAAGAATTCAGAACACGCTGAGCCAGCTCATGGCGATTATGAAGAATCTTATCAAAATAAAGCCTTGTGACAGGCGCCTCCAGATGCAGCTCATGAAACAGCAGTCTGGCTTTAAGCAGGCTCCTGCGGCTGTAATATCCGACATGCATTTCATAGTAGCCCGATATCTCGGGATGACTACCCAGAAGATGCGACAGCAGGCTGGTCTTCGCTCGCATGTGACTCAACAGAAGAAGATGCCCAGCAGGTTTTATTAGTTGGGGAATTCTTACCAGGATTTTCAGGGCATCCAGATCGTTCATACCTGATCACTCTTCCAATCCCTGTGCAAGCCGATCCTGAGATACCGGAGAAGGATCCGTCCTCGCTCCGGAGAAAAGGCCTTCAGACTCTGCCCAAGGAACGGTCGACTCCTCTGGACCTCATAGGCCACCTTCAGGATCTTATGGTGAAGATCCTCCCTGATCGCCAAGCGATCTGCCCGGGCATCCTCGCTGCGCACCAGGATCCCTCTATACAGATCTTTGAGATAGCGGATTCGGGTTAGCAGCGCCCGTACCGTTTCCCTTTGGGCAGGTTGCCCATAGATGCGCCGACAAAAGGATACATCCTCCTCATTCGGGGCTCGTCCTAAAACCCTGCTGTGGAAGAGGGCCATGCTTTGAAGGAGCAGGGCATCCACCTCGGGGGGTGGCCGCACCTTTCCTTGTCCATTCACCCGCCGGTGCAACAATACCTCTGGCAGGCTTTGCATTCGGGTATGAAGGGCCAAGCGCATCCAGAGCTCAAAGTCCTGCGCCCGTCGCAAGGACTCATCGTATCCCCCGAAACGCTCCAGCACATCGCGCCGGAACATGACGGTGGGATGCGCCAGGGCACTGTCAAAGAGGGTACGCCATAAGGTCAGGCCTGGAGAGGAAGGCAGCGGCCAGGTCTCGGTAGAGAGGTTGCCCCAGGCGTCCAGTCTGGCAATCCCAGTACCCAGGACACCGGTCCCCGGATGCCTGCGCATAAAATTCAATTGCATTTCAAGGCGTTCAGGAAGGCTGATGTCATCTGCGTCCATGCGGGCCACAAACCACCCCCTGGCATCCCGCAAGCCCCGGTTGAGAGCCACCGGAAGACCCTGATTCTCCTGCCGGATGAGTCGAATCCTGGCGTCCAGACTTTCCCATTGCTCCAGATCCTCACCACTGCCGTCAGTGGAACCGTCATCCACAATAATGAATTCAAAGTCATCGAAGGTCTGAGCCAGGATGCTCCGGATGGCCTCCGAGAGATAGGGGCGCCCGTTATGTACAGACATCAGGATCGTGATTTCCGGGCGGGTCATTGATCAATCACTCATGTCCAATAATCGCCATAGCCAGGGGTTGAAGAACGCTTGAGCTGCCCCCTCCTGCTCACACCCCAGCCACCAGTCGCTGGAACTGCCGACCTGCCAGGTTCAGGGCCTCCCAATCCCCCTCCTCCACAAGCGCCCCATGATGCAGAACGAAGATCCGATCACAGGGTTTGACCGTGGTCAGTCGATGAGCCACCAGGATGATGGTCTTTTGTCCGCTCAGGTTATGGATGGCCTCCATCACGGCGCGCTCGGTGGCGTTGTCCAGGGCACTGGTGGCCTCGTCGAAGAAGAGCACGTCGGGGTCGCGGTAGAGGGCCCGGGCGATGCCGATGCGCTGTCGCTGCCCCCCCGAAAGGCGCACGCCGCGCTCCCCGATGAGGGTGTCATAGCCCTGGGGCAGCTCCCGGGTCACGAATTCATGGAGATTGGCCAGGCGCGCCGCCCGCAGGACGACCTCCCGATCGATGGCCGATTCCGGCACGCCCAGGGCGATGTTGGCGGCCACGCTCTGGTCCGCCAGGAAGATATGCTGGGGCACATACCCCACCGCTGCCTGCCAGCGGCGCACCGTGGTCGCATCCAGGGGGGTGTCGTCGATGCGGATATGGCCCTCGTCGGGCTTCAGGAGGCCCAACAGGAGATCCACCAGGGTGCTCTTGCCTGCCCCGGAGGACCCCACCAGGCCCACGGTGGTCCGGGCCGGGATCTCCAGGGAGAGATCCCGCAGAGCGGGCTCATCCGTACCCGGATAGGTGTAGGAGACCTGCTCCAGTAGGATGGTCTGGTGGGGGACGAGACGCGCCTCGCGGGGAACCTCCCGGGTAAAGGGCTGGGAATCCTCCCGGTCCCCCAGGTCCGCCAGCACGTCATCCACCGCCGCCAGGTTGAAGCGGATGGCCGCCATCCCGGAAAAGATCTTCTGGAAGGCGGGGATCAGCTGCCGCCCCGCCAGGCCGTACAGGCCGATGAGCGGCAGGGCCGCCCCCAGCCCCCCCTCGCCGGCCATGAGGACCAGCACCAGCAGCAGAACCCCGCCGAAGGCCACCGCCTCGATGGCGTACATGGGCAGGCTGTTCAGCAGGGCGGCGTTGGCCTGGTGCCGGGCGAACTGCCTGGAGGGTTCTCGGTAGCGCTGCAGATAGGCCCGCTCGCGCCCCAGCAGGCGGATCTCCTTGGCCCCGGCGAAGGCCTCGGCGGCGGCGGTGAAACGGGCCCGGTTGGCCGCCACCCGTTCCTGCCCGATGCGCCCGAGCCAGGTCCGGGAAAGGGCATAGATGCCCCCGTAGATCCCGCCCAGCACCAGGGACACCGTCAGGGCCAGCCAGGGCTGGACCGCCACCAGCAGGATCACCAGGGCCAGGGCCAGCAGCACGTGGCTCAGCAGCCGCAGCGCCGGCATCAGGGCCCCGTTCACCACCTGCGCGGTCTCGTTCAGGATGGTCTTGGACAGATCGCCGGAGTTGCGCGTGAGGTAGAAGCTGAAGGGGCGGCGCAGGTAGTCCGCCATGAGCCGGCGGGAGAGCTCATACTGCTGCATGTGGGAGTAGCGGGTGATGGCCCAGAAGGTAAGGGCCTGCAGGGCGGTGCCGGTCACAAACACCCCGAAGGAAACCACCCCGAGGAAATAGAGAAACGCCTGCTGGTTCTCAAAACCCAGGGCCTGATAGATCCCCTGGAGCCATTCGTTGCGCTGGATGACGCCGGGATCGGACAGGACGGAGAGAAAGGGCATGATGGAGGCCACGCCCCCCGTCTGCATGAAAGCGGTCACCACCATGAGCAGGATCAGGAGGATGACCCTGGGACGGTCCCTCGGGTCCAGCAGGGCGTTCAGTTTCCCGATGAGCTTCAGCATCTCCTGCCCCGGATCGCGACCGCCATGGCATCCTCCCGCAGGCCGCCACTGTGGCGGGCCTTGTGTTCGATCCGAGTGTAGCCCATCCCCGGGGATGGGCATACTCCGGGCGGCTGCGGGGACACCCCGCCGTTTTTCCGCTAGCATCCCTTCCAGGGGCGATGCCCCGAGGACCGCTCCGCGGCGGTAGATCAATCAAGGAACGCACGGATCATGCCCCAGACGCCCCCGCAGATCGCCATTGTCATCCCCTATTACCAGCGCCGGGCGGGCCTGCTGCGCCAGTGCGTGCACTCCGTGCTGGAACAGCCCGGGGAGATCCGCTTCCGGATCCTGATCGTGGACGACGGTTCACCGGTCCCCGCCGCCGCCGAGGTGGCCCCCCTGCTGTCCCGGGCCGGGGACCGGATCCAGGTGGTGCTCCAGCCCAATGCGGGTCCCGGAGCGGCGCGCAACACCGGCCTGGACCACGTGCCCGCCGGCACGCCATGGGTCACCTTCCTGGACTCCGACGACCAGTGGACCGGCCCCTTCCTGGAGGATGCCGTCACCGCCCTGGGACGTGATTACGACCTGTTCATCGGCAACAGCACCCGCACCGGACAGGACAAGAGCCGCTTCGAATGGGAGGCGGACCAGGGGCTGGACCTGCAGGCCGCCCGGCATCCCATCCTCGATCCCGAACGGGGGATCCATGAATATCATGGGGACTTCTTCGATCTGATGGTGAGGCGCACCAGCCTGATCGGCCCCACCACCTTCGCCTACCGTTTCGAGAAATTCCCCCAGGTACGTTTCGACCCGGGCATTTACAACGGACAGGACCGGCTGTTCAAGCTCACCCTGGGGCAGGATCTGGAGCGCGTGGCCTTTTCACCCCGGATCTATGCCTACGAGGGCGAAGGGGTGAATATCTTCGACCGTTCCCAATGGGGTTCCGTGGACTCGATCCGGCTCTCCGCCAGCTATATCCGCCTGGCCCGGACCGTGCTGGCCACCATCCGTCTGAATCCGGAGCAGCGCATCTTCATTCAGGGGCAACTGGCCGATGCGCGTCACACCCTGGTGGCCAACGTCGTGCACCTGCTCAAGCGGCGCAGGTCGGTGAACTGGGCCTGGGTGCTATCGGCATTCCGGGAGGATCCCACTTCCGCCGCCCTCCTTCCGGTGCAGTTCTGGCGCATCCTGCGCGCCCGCAACCGGGCATGACCCCTCAGTCCAGCAACAGCAGCCAACCGATCCCGGGGAGATCCGCCCATGCAGAACATCGCACTGGATACCCTCAGCGCCCGTGAACGCCCCTGGTTTGCCGCCCGGTATCATGGGGGCGGGGTCCACACCGAGGGCATCCCTTCCTGCCAGCTCGGCCACCAACTGGAAAACCGTACCGGCCCGACCCCGGACGGGATCTTCGTGGAATGGCACTGGGATGGCACCACGCTGACGGTGCGCAACGACCGATACGGGATCTACCCCCTGTTCTATGCCTGTCACGGCGGTGAGATCCGCATCTCTCCCAGCATCCTGCATGTCCTGGAGGGCCCTTTCCCCAAGACCCTCAACGAGCCCGGACTGGCGGTCTTCCTCCGCCTCGGCTTCTTCATCCGGGAAGACACCCCCTTCGAACATGTGCATGTGCTGCCACCCGGCAGTCAACTCCGCTGGCAGAACGGAAAGCTGCACCTACATCGCGGCCCGCGGGATGCCCCCATGCCGACCCATCCGGTGGGTTCCTTTGATGAAGCGGTGGAGGCATACGCGGCATTATTCCGCCAGGCCATAAAACGCCGCGCCCCCGATGGCTCCGGGTTCACGGTCCCCATCAGCGGGGGGCGGGATTCGCGCCACATCCTCTTTGAACTGTTGCAACAGGGCCACAAGCCGGACCTGACCGTGACCGTCCGATCCCGGCCCCCCTCCCCCAATGAAGACATCCGCATCGCCCGTATCCTGGCGGATACGCTGGAACTGAGACATGTGGAGATCGATCGGCCCGCCTCCTATTTCCAGGCCAATCTCAAGGACATCGAGCTCACCCACTTTTGCGGCAGCGGCCATACCTGGCTGCTGCCCGTGGCCGCCTATCTGAAGGGAAAGACCCATACCCTGTATGACGGGCTGGCGGGCAGCGTCATTTCCGGCGGCTTCCAGGTCAATGAGAAAAAACTGGCCCTGGTCGAGGCGGGCAACACCCGGGATCTGGCCACCCATCTGCTGAGGGAGAACGCCATCGAGCCGTTCCTGCATTCCACCCTGCGCCCGCAGATGGCCAGGCGCATGCGCGAAGGTCTGGCGATCGAGCGACTCGCCGAGGAACTGGAAGGACATATGGAGGCCCGCCACCCCCTGGTCTCGTACATCTTCTGGAACCGCACCCGGCGCGGGATCAGCCTGATCCCCTACTCCATCATGGGAGACGTGGAGCACGTTTTTTGCCCCTACCTGGATCATGATGTCTTCAACTTCCTGATGAATCTGGATGCCTCCTATTCCCTGGGCAATGCCCTGCATGACGAGACCATCCGCCGATCCTACCCCGAATACGCCCATCTCCCGTACGAAAACAAGGACATCCCCCGTGACAAGGGGCAGGACTACAGCGCCTATTACCGGCGATCGGTACGCGAGTTCCTGGGCCATTTCCTGCGCCATCCGGAGACCCTCCGCTCCGGGCTGATCCGTTCCGAGCGGGTGTGGCTCATGCTCATGCGGGACCTGCTCAAACCCCACTGCGAACAGACCTGGTACCTGCAGCCCAGCCTGTTCATCCTCGAGCTGGAGCGGGCGGCCAGGCAAGGCCGATCTTCTGGGTGAAGGCGGAACCGGCCGGGATCTCCTGAGGGGCCAGGCAATGGCCCTGGGCTCCGGGCAACGCGGCCTCCTGGGCGGCGACCTGCCAACCCTCCAAGGCCTCCACTTTCCGGGACGCCCCGTTCTCCAGAGACCACGCCCCCCAGCGATGGCCGGGCCGGGGATCCTGTAATGTGGCGTGACCGCAGGGATTGAGCAACGTCACCGGCCGGTGGAGTCGATTGTGCAGGATCATCTCCATGCGGAGCACGGGGCGGTGCACGGCCATGGAAAGATGCATCTCGGCCCCGACGGCCTCAAGGGGACGGCGATGCAGGGCCGCCCGCCGTCCCCATCTCCCCTGGAGCAGCCGCCAGTCCAGGGCGAAGAGGATCCGATCCCCGAAGCCCGCTGGCTGAGGTCGAACCAGCGGCATCGGGTGCCCCCGCAGCACCCAGGTCACCTCGTCTTCCCGATCCCGCCTTTCCATGCATGTCCATTGGTTGAGGGCGTACAGATCCCGGCCCACGCGCAGGACCGGCGTCCACCCCGCCAGGGCCGGCTGGCGGAGCAACACGTCCACCGCCACCCGTGTGGGCGGGGGGCACAGCGGGGTACCGCGCCAGGTCAGATGGAATGGCAGACCACCGCCGTAGCGCAACTCGGCCCAGGATGAACTGAAGGATTGCGGCGGCTGCCCGCGGGAGGACCACAAGGCCAGCATCCCCCCGGGATCCCCCAGACGCATGAGACCGGCCGCCTCATCCCCCCTTGGCACCCCTGCAGGATCTACGGGGGAGATCACAGGCATGGCATCAGGCCCCTGTTGCCATGCCTTCCATCGGGCCCATGCCAGGATGGCGGCCGTCCAGGCATTGTAAACGGACAGGTGCATGTAATTATCCCATCCCTTCCCCGAGGGAGTGAGTTCCAGGAAACCATCCACCCGGCGCTGGCGACGCCAGCGTTGTAGCAACGCCCACAGGAGCTGCAGGCGCATATCCCCCTCATCCCTCCGGGGATGGGCCGAGAGGATGAGGGCGCCGGCCATGCAGGCATCCCCGAACAGGCCATGGGTGGTACGCCCGAAACCGCCCACATGGCCCCCGCCATCCCAGAGTCCCAGGGCCCACCGCTCCAGGCGATGCGCAAGGTCATGGAGTGCTTCGTTACCGGTGTGCACGGCCACCAGGCGGGTGAGGAACCAGGCCTTGTGGTGATAGGCGATGGGGGTGGCTCCCCCCGTGCGGTCGGAGGGATGTGCGGGGTAGTCGATGAACCCTCCGGCCGGAGTCATCCAGCCCTGCAGCATCCTTGCAAACCGGGCCTGTGCCCTCCGGCCCCGCCGGCTCTCCTTCCCGGCCTCCAGGATCTGGCAGGCACAGGCCAGCAGGGTCCAGTTGTTGGAGGGGTAGCCTTTTGCCAAGGGACAACGCCGGCGCGCCCGCGCCACAGGATGCCGATCGGCCTTTGAGGCGCCATCCTCCAGCAATACCCCGTCCAGCAGGTCCAGCAAAAACCGATTGAAAGGGGCATGGCCCAGGGCATTGCGGGGCAGCGCCTGCCAGGCGTTGAACGGCCCCTGCCATGGTGGCTCCCCGTCCTTCTCCAGCAAACGCAGCGCCAGGGCCGCGGCGATCTGACCATAGTGATCCGCCGGGGTCGGGGCCCCGTCCACAGGATCCTGCAGACCGGATCCCCCACTGAGATGCTTGCGTAACGCGAGACGAAGTCCGTCCAGGGTTTTGGCCAGGAGCGCCTCCATCTCTGCAGCAGGGGAGCCTCCTGAAAGATTCTGTTCCCGGTCCGGCAGGGGAGGAGCCACTCCGGTCTCCTGCATGGCTCAACCGTCCCGGTCCACGCCCGGACTTGCCCGTGATCCGGCGACAAAATCCGGGAACCGGGGCCTGGGAACCCCGGATACCTGCTCAGCATCCCTCGAGTGGGTAACCGCTTCGACCCGATCCGAAACCACGGCCTCATCCAGTTCCCTCCGCAGGATCACGGTGAGGGCGACGAGGGCATAGACCAGTTCGAAGTAGGCCATGTCCAGGAAGGCCCCGGCCACCAGGAAGCCGATAAGCCCCACCTTGACGGCCCAGGCATACTCCTCCAGCCAGGCCTGGCCGGTACGCCTTCGGGCGGTCATCTGGATACGGTGCAGGGTGAGCAGCATGGCCCCCATCAGGAGCAGATAGATCCCCAGCCCGGTGAAACCGTGCTGCCCCATGAGCTGGAAATAGGTACTGTGGGGGGAGAGGGCGAAACGCCAGGTCCCCTCGAACTCGGCATACTGGATCCACCAGTTGTAGCCCATCCCCTCGTGATTGAATCCCATCCCCGTCAGGGGGCGCTCCAGGGCCATGTTCCAGTTCACCCCCCAGGACTGGATGCGCTGCATGGCCGAGGTATCTTCCTGGTAATTGCGGATGGTCTCCCAGCGGTCCATCAGCTTGTCCGGCACGGTGACCCCCACCACGGACACCAGGACAAAGGCCATGGCCACCAGCAGTCCTTTGCGGCGCATGCGCAGGAAGAGGAAGGGGGCCACCGCCAGGATCCCCAGGAAGGCCCCCCGGGAATAGGTGGCCAGGATGGCGATGGCGGTGAGCCAGAAGGTGGCATAGGCCCCCCACCCCAGGGGCCGCATCCAGCGCTGCAGCCGGGGCATCCCCCAGTCCAGCCAGCGATGGTGGAACATGCGCGCGGTGGCCAGGATCATGGGCAGGATCATCACCATGGCCATGCCGATGTAGGTGTTCCCTTCCAGGAAGGAACGGGGTGGACCCAGCACCTGGTGCTGTCCGCCGGTGAGGATGGCGAAGATCCCCCCCTTGAAGCCGTAGAAGGCGATGGAGCCCGTCATCACCAGCAGCAGCGGGACCACCCGCCGCTCGCCGAAGATGAGCATGGGGGCGACGAAGGTGATGGCCAGGATCTTCACCAGCTTGATCCACTGCTCCCAGGCCCCGTCGGGATTCACGGCAAAGACACTGGTCACGGTGACCCAGGCCAGGAAGAGGCAGAGCAGGAGCATCTCCCGGGTCATGGGCAGGGGCCGCCGGTCCTTTGCCAGGAACACGGCCACCAGGGTGGTGCCACCGATGACCATGGCCAGGGGAAAGGTGCGCATGAAACCCCAGGTCAGCCCATGGGGCGACATGAGCCCCACCCAATACCAGCCCAGGATGCCCACCCAGGGGCGCATGAGGATGACGGGCACCAGCCCCATGACAATGCCGAAGAGGGCGAGATCACGCAGCGCCATGGTTCACCGGTACACGGCCGACGGAAAGAGCACGAAAAATCGGCTTTCGCGTCACCCATCCTCTCCTTCAGGGACATCCACGGAGTACCCTTTCCGCCGCAGCATATCCCTCAGACCCGGCAGGGGATACCCCCGGGCATA
The DNA here is from genome assembly GCF_016584115.1 of Ectothiorhodospira mobilis. Lineage (GTDB taxonomy): Bacteria > Pseudomonadota > Gammaproteobacteria > Ectothiorhodospirales > Ectothiorhodospiraceae > Ectothiorhodospira > Ectothiorhodospira mobilis. Next base: position 6,578 of record NZ_NRSK01000017.1, on the reverse strand, counting down.
GGCCTGCCGGGCATGCTCCCGGGCCGCCTCGTATTCCCCCAGATCCAGCAGGACCAGCCCCAGGTTGTAGTGGACCTCCGGATTCTCCGGGGCCATGGAGGCGGACTCCTCCAGGTATTTGCGGGCCGCGTCCATCTTCTTCGTACGGAAGGCGTGCAGCCCCTGGATCAGGGGCACCATGGCGTCCTCCGGGTTCACCTGCCGGGCCCAGTGGAAACGGCACTCGATGGGCCATTCCGCGCGATGGGGTTGGGATCGCCCCTCCCGGACGGCGAGACGGCTCAGGGCATCCAGCGCGGCATGGTGATTAGGGTAATAATTGAGGACGTATTCCAGATCATTAATGAGATAACCGCTAGACCCCCGTCGGAGGGTGCGCACCTCCTCGGTGAAATGGAAGCGCTCCACCAAACCTAAGCGCTTGCGGTGCTCGGGATTGAGGTAATCCAGATTCTGTCCCGGTGGATCACCGCACCACCCCGCCGCCATGGCCATGGAAGGGAGGAGCGCCACGAGGGCGGTGATCCAAACCATTCGCTGTAGAACCCGCATGCTGCCCCCCGCCTGTCCCGCAGGCCCGGATCGTATTCCATTGGAACATAGCAACACCTAGACGGTACCGGAAGGTACCCGCACCCGCGGCCGGGAGGCATCCCGCAGGGAGACATGGAATCCGGGCCGCCCCCGGCCCCAGCTCACCTGCAACGGTCCCAGGACGAGAAAGGTCCGCATGCCCGTGACGCGGGCCCCCAGACGCCGGTGGGAGGCCATGGAGGCAGCATTGAAGGCGGAGATGCGGCTGCAGCTGGTGTGGTAGCCCCGATCCCGGAGACGCGCCCCGGCCTCGCCCCAGAGGCGGGCGAAGGCGGTGCCGAAGCGATGACGGGGGAAGACGTAGACATCGAAGTCCCACACCGCCTCCCCTTCCGGCGCCGGTTCGAAAAGGCAACGCACCTCATCCTCTTCGTAGACGCCCTCGGTCCACCAGAGGAAGGCCATGGGGTCGGCGCCGCGGACCACTGCCAGGCATCGGGCCCCCTGGGCGAAACGGCCCCGGATCACGGCCGCCGGATGGGGCAGGTGCTGCAGCAGGGGATCCCCGGGACCGGCCTCGCGCACTGTCACCCCGGAATCCCGCAAGGCCCGGGCGGGAGGTCCCTCCGGCAGGGGCTGGGCCACCAGGAGATAGCGGATCAGCCGCACCCGCCCGCAGCTGCCCTGTTCCAGGGCCCGGGAAAGGAGATACCACAGGCCATTGCGACGCCCCAGGGTGTGCAGGGGGGAGGACAGGCGATACACCAACGCCTTGAACATGGGCCGTTTCCTCTTCAGCCTCTGGTCATGGCCGTTTCATGGCCGCGGGACATCCGGCCACCGGGAGAGCCATTCCCGGGTCCACTGCGCCACCGGCTCCCGCCATTCCCGCCGTGAGAAGGTGTGGTTGGCCCCGGGCAGCTCCCGCAGCGTCACCCGGGATGCCTCCAGCAGGCCACGCCAGGCGGGATCGCCGGTGGCGCATTCCCGGAACTCGGCGGCGGTGAGGTCCTCCCCGCTGAGGATCAGCAGGATGGAGCCGGGAAAGCGCCGCCATCCCTCGGCCATACGCCGGGGCAATGGGGCATCGTGGGCGAGCCCGCCCTCCCCCGGGGTTCCTCCTTTCGCGCGCCCGCGGAGGACAGCGCGGCGCAGCATCCCCCCCAGGGAAACCAGGGAGTGCCTCAGATCCACCCGCCCCCGCAGCAGATCGCCCCAGAAGGCCCGGCTCAGCAGCCGCTGGCGGTAGTATCCCCTGAGATAGGCCCGGGCCAGTCCGGCCTCGGTACGCACCCAGGGATTGAGCAGCACCAGCCCGGCCACCCGGGGATCCCGCCAGGCATACAGGAGGGCCGCCGAGGCCGCATCGCACAGGCCCCAGAGGACCACCCGCTCCAACTGGGGAACCCGGCTCAGGAAGGCATCCACGGCGGCCGCGATGTCCTCATGGATGTGCTCGAAATCCCGCGGCTCCCCCCCGGAATCCCCCATCCCCCGGTAATCGAAGCGCATCACGGGGATACCGTGGGCGGAAAGATGCCGGGCCAGCAGCAAAAATTGCCGGTGACTCCCTACCCGGTACTGGGGGCCACCCACGATGATCAAGACCCCGGTACGGGCTTCCTGCGCACCCGGGTGGATCATACCCACCAGGGGCATCTCGTCCACGTAAAAAAGAAAGGCATCGGGGCTCATGGGGGGATGACCTCTTGGACGCGCCGGGTGGTGGCCTCAATCAGCTCCGGCACCTCGCGGATCTCCTGCGTCGCCCAGAAGGGCTCGCCCGTCAACACTTCAGCATGTACGGCCATACCGGACGCCCTCCAGGTCTGAACCTGACGCTGGGCAGACGGTGAAAGCGGCGCATCGGCGGTGCCCGATACTTCGAACCAGGCCACCTCACCCGAGGGAGGGGACCGCAGTGTTGCCGCCGAAAGACCTGCCACCCATTCCGGATGCAAGGCGTAGCCCGCCACCTCCAGGGTCTCACCATTTCGCAGTCGTTCACGCAGGGCCTTGGTGGTCTCTCCCTGGTTCCCCGACATCATCCCCGAGGCCACGCGCAGACGCAGGATCTGATTCAGATGGACATCCCCCTGGGTGACCGGTTGCCAGAGGATCGTCAGGGCAGGCAGGCAGGCATGGGAGGAAAGCAGGTCACTGATGAGCAGGCATCCTGCCCTCAGGCCCCACAGGATCAGGGGTTCCTGATCGGCCTGGGGCAGATCCTGTACACAGGTGTGCAGGTCCTCCAGCCATACGGCCCAGCGGGCCTGCTCGAAATCCCCGTCGCTGTCGCCGCATCCATACAGATCCGGCTGGACCACCGTCCACCCCCCGGCCGCCAGACGGCGGGCCTGCAGGGCCGCCATGCGCCGGGATTTGTTGTGCTCCTCCAGGAAGGGGTGGACATACAGGACGGTGCCGCGTGCGGGGACACCAGCGGGGGGGCGATGGATCACCCGGAACAGGGGACCCCGCCCGCCCTCGAAGAAGCCCACATCCATCGGCACGTCCTCCCGGCCCCCTCGGGATCAGGCCCCTGCCAGCTTCTGATCGACAAAGGTCGTGAGTGAACCCAGTGTCTCGAACGTCTCCGCGCTGATCTCATCATCATCCACCGCGATGCCGAACTGCTCCTCCAGGGCGGTGAGGATCCCCACCACCGCCATGGAATCCAGCTCGGGAAGATGCCCCAGCAACGGGGTGGAGGCCTCGAACGCGGCCGAACGCCCGTTCAGGCCCAGGACGGTATCCAGGACCCCCTTGATCTGTTCCATGCTCGACATTCTGTTCCCCGTGTCTTTTCGCGGTCGGGGCCACCGCGAAAAGGGCGCGTGGCTGGCCCGGAGATGACCGCTGGGATTATGATGACCCACTGAAGGGATGCCTATCGGGCATAAAGTATATAACCCCACCCCCAGGGGCGAACAGGCATATGGCAGGACTCTGCGGTTGGTTTACCCCGGGCGGGGACGGGCCCGCACACACCGTTCCATCCTGCGCCGGGGAACTCCCCGCCCGGCCGGGGGCCGCGACGCAGCACCGTGAAACCCGTGGCGGGGCCTGCCGGGCCCGGGATGGCTGGGTGGCGGGAGAGGCCGGGGGCGTGGTGGTCGCCCTGGCCGGACATCCCCGCTGGCAGGACGCGGAACTGGCCGCCCTGGCCCGCGACGGCGACCCGGCCCGGGCCCTGTGGGAGGGCTACCGGCGTCACGGCCGGGGGGTGCTGGAACGGCTGGCGGGGGATTTTACCCTGTGCGTGCTGGACCCGGACCACCGGCGCCTGCTGGCGGCCATCGACCGCATCGGCCAGTTCCCCCTCTATTTCGCCCGCCTCCCGGGGGCAGTGGCCTTCGGCACCTCGGCCGCCAGCGTACTGGCCCACCCCGGCCTCGGGCGGCAGGTCACCCCCGAAGGCCTCTTCCACTACCTCTTCTTCCACATGCTCCCGGCCCCGGTGAGCCTCTATGCCGGGCTGGAAAAGCTCCAGGGGGGGCAGTGCCTGATCCTGGAGGGGGACGGTCCGGCACGGGTGGAGGCCTACTGGGTTCCCCCGTTCCAGGAACCGGCCGGGGCCGATGCCAAGGCCCTGGGCCAGGAGCTCCACCAGCGGCTGGAGACGGCCGTACGGCGCCTGAACGATGAACCCCGCACCGGGGCCTTCCTCAGCGGCGGCCTGGACAGTTCCACCGTGAGCGGTTACCTGGCCACCCTGCGCCCCGGCGAGGCCGACACCTTCAGCATCGGTTTCCATGCCCCGGGCTATGACGAGATGGACTACGCCCGGGACGCCGCCCGCCACTTTGGCACCCACAGCCACGAATACTACGTCACCCCGGAGGACGTGGTGGCGGCGGTTCCCCTGATCGCCGCGGCCTATGATGAGCCCTTTGGCAACTCCTCCGCCCTGCCGGCCTACTTCTGTGCCCGCATGGCCGCCGATACCGGCATCCGGCGCATGCTGGCCGGAGACGGCGGCGACGAACTCTTCGCCGGCAACGCCCGTTACGTGAAACAGCAGGTGTTCGAACACTGGGGACGCCTGCCCGCCCCCCTGCGCCGGACCCTGCTGGAACCGTGGTTCACCCGGCTGCCCCGGGACATGCCGCTGCTGGGCAAGGCCCGCAGCTACGTGGAGCAGGCGCGCATCCCCCTGCCCGACCGCCTGCAGACCTACAACCACCTGTATCGCCTGGATGCGGAAACGGTGTTCGAGCCGGACTTTCTCGCACAGGTGGACCCGGAGGCCCCCTGGTCCCTCATGCGGGATCTCTACCATCGCCCCGCCGGGGCATCGCCCCTGAACCGCATGATGTACCTGGACTGGCAACAGACCCTGGCAGACAACGACCTGCGCAAGGTGAGCCGCATGTGCCAGCTGGCCGGGGTGGACGTGGTGTATCCCATGCTGGACGAGGACCTGGTGGCGTTCTCCTGCCGCGTGCCCTCGGCCCTGAAGGCCTCAAGAGGGCGCCTGCGGCATTTCTACAAAGAAGCCATGACCGGCTTCCTGCCCGAGCGCATCATCCACAAGAAAAAGCACGGCTTCGGTCTGCCCTTCGGCCTGTGGATGCAGGAACACCCTCCCCTGCAGGAGATGGCCTACGACGGGCTGCTGCGCTTCAAGAACCGGGGAATCCTGCAGCCCGCCTTCATCGACCGGCTCATCCAGATGCATCGGCAGCAGCACGCCGTCTACTACGGGGAGATGGTGTGGATCCTGATGATGCTGGACCTGTGGCTGGAGACGCACAAACTCTCCGTTGAGACCACAGATTGATGCGCATCCTCTATCACCACCGGATTGCCTCCAAGGATGGGCAGTACGTCCACGTGGAAGAATTGACCCAAGCCCTCAAGCGCCAGGGCCATGAGATCATCATGGTGGCGCCGACCCTGATGGAGGAGCATGAATTCGGGCGGGGCAGTCCAATGGTCGCCCGATTGAAGAGGCATATCCCGGCAGGCATCTACGAATCACTGGAACTGGCGTATGCCCTGGTGGCCTTCATGCAGATCCTGATCCAAGGCCTTCGCCACCGTCCCGATTTCATCTACGAGCGTTATAACCTCTACCTGCCCGCAGGCGCCTGGGCCAGCCGTTTGCTTAAGATTCCGCTGCTGCTGGAGGTCAACGCCCCCCTGTTCGAGGAGCGCCAGCGGTTCAACGGGATCGCACTGCCACGATTGGCGCGCTGGAGCGAAGACCATGTCTGGAGACGGGCCCATCTGGCCCTTCCGGTGACGCAGGTCCTGGCCGAACGAATGATCGCCAGGGGCGTGGACCCCGAACGCATCCGCGTGATTCCCAACGGCATCGACACCGAAAAATTCCAATCTTTTCCTGATACACAAGAGGCCAAAGCCATTCTGAATCTATCGGATCGGCTGGTATTGGGCTTTACCGGCTTCGTGCGCGAGTGGCACGGCCTCGAGCGGGTTGTGGACCTGCTGAGGGATGACCCAGGCCATCGCCACCTGCTCATCGTGGGGGACGGTCCCGCCTGTGCATCCATCCTGGAACGTGCCAAGGTCTTGCGAGTCGAGGATCGGGTCACCATCACCGGCATCATCCCGCGCGACCAGGTGGCAAGGTACGTGGCCGCCTTCGATATCGCCCTGCAGCCGGATGTGGTGGACTACGCCTCCCCCCTCAAACTGTTCGAATACCTGGCCCTGGGCCGCGCCATCGTGGCACCGGACAAGGCGAACATCCGGGAGATCCTGGCCCATGAACACAACGGCCTGCTTTTCGAAAGCGAAAACCTCGATGCCTTCAAACAGACAGTGGAACGGCTATGTGATGACGCCCCGCTGCGTGAACGTCTCAGCATCCAGGCCCGAAACACCATCCATGAGAAAAAACTGACCTGGGACCACAACGCCACGCGCGTGGTGGAGGCCGCTGCGGGGCTCATCGCCTGAATTCACAGAATAAGCGCAACGCCTGAACGGATAGAGGGTGGGTCAGCTGCCGCCGTAGAATGGGTGGCTCTCACCCCAAACCCATTCAGGGGTACCGATGAGGCACTACAGGCAGC
>NZ_NRSK01000016.1 GCF_016584115.1 Ectothiorhodospira mobilis | reverse complement strand
CTGGTACACCCCCTCCAACGCCCTGCTGGTGGTGGCCGGGGACGTGGACCCGGACGCGGTGCACCGCATGGCCCAGGACCATTTCGGTGACACCCCCGCCCGGCCGATGCGGCGCACCCCCATGCATGGGTTTGCGGTGCTGCTCCTGCTGCTGGGCACCCTCGTGGCCCTGGCGATGGCCCCGGTGGTGGCCGCGGCGGCGCCCACCCCCTGGTCCGCCGAGGCCGCCGCGGGGCAGCCCGTGGCTCAACTGGAGATGGAGGCCCGGGCCCATCTGGAGACCACCCCGCCGGACTACACCCAGGCGCGGCGCTGGTTCACCGCGGCAGCGAAGCGGGGCTCCCCCCGGGCCATGGCCTACCTGGGCTGGTTCCATGAACACGGCCACGGCGTGGCACAGGACCCGGGCCGGGCCGTGGCCTGGTACGCCCGGGCGGTGGATGCGGGGGCACTGCACTACACCCTGCACCTGGGCTGGATGCACCTGGACGGGCGTCTCCTGAAGACGGACCAGGCCGCCGCCGAGGCCTGGTTCCGGCGGGGCATCCGGGCCGGCTACACCCCCGCCCGGGTGGCCCTGGCCTCGGTCTGGATCGCCGACGCCATGGGGGGCAGGGCCCCGCAGCGCACCCTGGAGGCGGAACGGCTGCTGCTGGATGCCCATGACAAGGGCGCCCCCAAGGCCGATTACTTCCTCGCCAAACTCTACATCCAGGGCATCGGCGCCGTGGATGCCGATGCGGACAAGGCCTTTTATTACACCCGCCTGGGGGCACGCCGCGGCGAACCCACCATGCAGGCCTGGCTGGCGCAACAGTACCTGGAGGGGCGCGGCGTGGAGGCGGACCCGGTGCAGGCGGTGAAATGGGCCCATCGTTCCGCCTCCGCCGGCGATCCCATGGGCCAGGCCGTGTGGCGGGACCTGGAGAGGCGCCTGGACCCGCAGGTGATCCGCGAGGGCAAGGCCCTGGCCGGGGAGGATTGAGGACCCGGCGCGCTCGACCGCCCCCGTCCCCTTTGGCTACACTGCACGGCTTACCGGCGGTGCGATCCGCGGTCCGCCGAAAAGACCGGCATGGGGTGTCTGATGAAACGCGTCATCTTCAACCAGAAAGGTGGTGTGGGCAAATCCACCATCACCTGCAACCTGGCGGCCATCAGCGCCGCCCGGGGCCTGCGCACCCTGGTGGTGGACCTGGACCCCCAGGGCAACTCCACCCACTACCTGCTGGGGGAACAGGCGGAGCACTGCCCGCAGACCATCTCCGACTTCTTCGGCGCCACCGTGGGCTTTTTCAGCAACCGCAAGCCGGCCCGGATCACCCCCCTGGAGACGCCCTACGAGCAGCTGCACATCGTGGCCGCCAACCGGGAGCTGGAGAACCTGCAGACCAAGCTGGAGTCGCGCTACAAGATCTACAAGCTGCGCGATGCCCTGCAGGGGCTGGAAGCGGAATACGACGCCGTCTTCATGGACACCCCGCCGGCCCTGAACTTTTTCACCCGTTCCGCCCTGATCGCCGCGGACCGCTGCCTGATCCCCTTCGATTGCGACGATTTCTCCCGCCGTGCCCTGTACGAGCTCCTGGACAACGTGCGCGAGATCCAGGAGGACCACAACGAGGCCCTGATGGTGGAGGGGATCATCGTCAACCACTTCCAGTCCGGCGCCAACCTGCCCCGGGCGGTGGTGGAGGAGCTGGTGCAGGAGGATCTGCCGGTGCTGCCCGCCTACCTCTCCGCCTCGGTGAAGGTGCGCGAGTCCCATCAGGTGGCCCAGCCCCTCATCCACCTGGCCCCGGGTCACAAGCTCACCGGGGAATACCTGGCCCTCTATGGCCTGCTCACCGGCGAGGCCGTGACCCTGACCGATTGAAAACCGGTCCTACCTCCCCCTCCAGACGCCGCCTCAGGCCCCTTTGCTCCGGGCACGGCGCAGGGTGATGGTCTCCCCCGCCACGCCCCAGTTGTCGGTGTCCACCTCGTCGATCACCACCACGGTGGTGGCCGGATCCTTGCCCAGCACGTCCACCAGCAGTTGCGTGGCCCCGCGGATGAGCTCGGCCTTCTGCTCCGCTGTGGCCCCCTCGCGGGTGATCTTGATGTTCACATACGGCATGGATCATCCTCCGGTATACCAACCAAAACGAAAAAGGAACCCCCATGGGCATCGAGGTCTCGGGCCTTTTCGGGCTGTTGTTTCTCATCCTCATCGTCTGGGCCATCGTCAGCACGGTGCAGAGCCGCGCCGGCACCGGCACCAAGGTCCTGTGGATCGTGCTGCTGATCCTGGTGCCGCTGATCGGCTTCATCCTCTGGCTGCTGCTGGGGCCCAAGAGCGGCCGCTGACCCGACGGCCTCAGCGGGAGCGGCGCGGGCGCCCCCCGGCGGGCCGGCCTGATTTGCGGACATTGCCGCCAGGACGTCCCTTGCGGGCCGGGGCGGGGCCACGCCGCCCCTCCCCGCCCCGGCCCGTGCCCCCGGGCTGGTAACGGGGCACCAGGTGGCGCTTGCCGTTGCCGATCAGATCCGCCCGTCCCATGTCCTGCAGGGCCTTGCGCAGCAGCGGCCAGTTCTCCGGGTCGTGGTAGCGCAGGAAGGCCTTGTGCAGCCGCCGCTGGCGCAGTCCGCGGGCCACGTGCACCCGCTCGCCCCCCTGGCGCCGGATGGGTTTCAGGGGGTTCAGGCCGGTGTGGTACATGGTGGTGGCCAGGGCCATGGGTCCCGGCAGGAAGCCCTGCACCTGATCCGGCCGGAAGCCGTTGTCCTTGAGCCACAGGGCCAGCTGCAGCATGTCCGCGTCGGTGGTGCCCGGGTGGGCGGCGATGAAATAGGGCACCAGGTACTGCTCCTTGCCCGCCTCGCGGCTGTAGTGCTCGAACAGGGCCTTGAAGCGGTCGTAGGCATCCATCCCCGGCTTCATCATCTTCTCCAGCGGCCCGGGCTGGGTGTGCTCCGGGGCGATCTTCAGATAGCCGCCCACGTGGTGGGTCACCAGTTCACGCACATAGGTCTTGGAACGGATGGCCAGGTCGTAGCGCACGCCGGAGGCGATGAGCACCTTCTTGATGCCCGGCCGCCCGCGGATGCGCCGGTAGAGCTGGATGAGCGGGCCGTGATCCGTGTCCAGGCGGGGGCAGATGCGGGGGAAGACACAGGACAGGCGCCGGCAGCGGGCCTGGACCTCCGGGTCCCGGCAGCCCATGCGGTACATGTTGGCGGTGGGGCCCCCCAGGTCGGAGATGATGCCGGTGAAGCCCTCGACACGGTCCCGGATCTCGTCCACCTCCTTCACCACGGAATCCTCGGAGCGGGACTGGATGATGCGCCCCTCGTGCTCGGTGATGGAGCAGAAGCTGCAGCCACCGAAGCAGCCGCGCATGATGTTCACGGAGAAGCGGATCATCTCCCAGGCGGGGATGCGGCTGCCCCGATAGGCAGGGTGGGGGGCGCGGGCGAAGGGCAGGTCAAACAGGGTGTCCAGTTCCGCCGTGGTCAGGGGGATGGGCGGCGGATTGACCCACAGGTCACGCCCGGCATGGGCCTGGACCAGGGCACGGGCGTTGCCGGGATTGGTCTCCAGGTGCAGCAGGCGGGCGGCATGGGCATAGAGCACCGGGTCTGCGCAGACGGTGTCGGCGTCCGGCAAGCGGATCACCGTGCGCGCCCGGGACGGCGCCTCCCCGCGCCGGGGCTGCAGGCGCGGACCCGGCGCGCCCCCGTCCCGGGCCCAGGCCACGGCCTGGCCGGGGCCGCACTGCTCGGGGATGTCCCCGCAATACGGATCCCGGTGGGGGGGCACCGGCCCGGGACGGTCCACGCAGGTGGAGTCCAGCTCGTGCCAGTCCTCGGGCACCCGCTCCAGGGCGAAGGCCGTACCCCGCAGGTCGCGGATGTCCCGCACCGGCTCCCCGGCGGCGATGCGGTGGGCCGCCTCCACCAGGGCGCGCTCGGCGTTGCCGTAGAGCAGCAGGTCGGCCTTGGCGTCCAGCAGCACCGAGCGGCGCACCTTGTCGGACCAGTAGTCGTAGTGGGCCACCCGCCGCAGGCTGGCCTCGATGCCCCCCAGCAGGATAGGTACGTCCCGGTAGGCCTCCCGCGCCCGCTGGCTGTAGACGATCACCGCCCGGTCCGGCCTTCGCCCGCCCTCGTCGTCGGGGCTGTAGGCGTCGTTGCGGCGGATGCGCCGGTCGGCGGTGTAGCGGTTCACCATGGAGTCCATGTTGCCGGCGGTGATGCCAAAGAACAGGTTCGGCGGCCCCAGGGCCGTGAAGGCCTCGGCGGAGCGCCAGTCCGGCTGGGCGATGATGCCCACGCGAAAGCCGTGGGCCTCCAGCAGCCGGCCGATGATGGCCACGCCGAAGCTGGGGTGATCCACATAGGCGTCGCCGGTGATGAGGATCACATCGCAGCTGTCCCAGCCCAGCTCGTCCATCTCCGCCCGGGACATGGGCAGGAAGGGGGCCACCCCGAAGCGGGCGGCCCAGTAGGGACGGTGGGAGAACAGCGGCCGCACGCGGGAGGCCGATGCCACCGGCGATGATTCCGATGGCGTCATTCCACCTCATCCATGCGCAGTTCGCTGCGCCGGCGGGTGGTGCGCAGGGCGTAGTCCACCGCCTCCGCCACCTGGCGGTTGATCAGTTCCCAATCCTCGTCGGTGAGGCGGGTGGTCAGGTCCACGGAGAAGCGCACGTAGCGCGGTGGCAGGCGGTTCAGGGCCACACAGGCCAGATCGTCCATATGGGCGGTATCAAGCTCATCCCCCCGCTCGACGAGCACCTGGCGGATGCGGTCGTAGACCAGGTGTTCGAAATAGTTCTGGATATTGCCGATCATGATCGACCTCCGGTGGGCAGGTTGCGTGGAGGGGATCGCGCTCCCCTCCTCCCCCTATTCTGACAGGAGTTGTGGATCTTGAGTCCATCCAGGGCGGCGGAGGTTCACCCCGAGGCGTGCACCCAGGTCAGGAAGGCATCCTGGATGGACACGCCCTGCCAGTGGGTCAATCCCGGATGGCGGATCAGGAGCACCACCAGGCGGTCCCCGCCCCCTGCCGTGCGCACATAGCCGGCCACCGCCGACACCCCCCGCAGGTAGCCCGTCTTCAGGTGCATCCGCCCCGCCTGGGGGGTGTCCTCGAAGCGCCGGCGCAGGGTGCCGTCCATACCCGCCAGGGCCAGGGAGGCGATGTACTCGGGGCGGTAGGGGCTCTCCCACCCCGCCTGCAGCACCCCGGCCAGCTGCCGGGCGGTGAGACGGTTCTCCCGGGAGAGGCCGGCGGCGTTGTCCAGCACGAAGCCCTCCAGACCGATGCCCCGCCCGAGCAGGAAGTCCTGCAGCACCCGGTGCCCCTTTTCCGGGGTGGCCGGACCGCCGTGCACCTCCAGCCCCAGGGTCAGGTTCAGCTGACGGCTCATGACGTTGTTGCTGTATTTGTTGATCAGGCGCACCAGCTCCCCCAGGGGCGGGGAACGGTGCACCAGCAGGGGCTTGGCCTCCGGGTCCGGCACGCGGCCCAGCCGCCATCCCCCGTCCAGCGCCCCGCCCCACTGGGCCCAGAGGGTCCGGAACAGGCCGTGGGCATATTGTTCCGGCCCCGAGGCCGTGCGCAGCAGGCTGTATTCCCCGCAGGCAGCCGGCACGTCCCCCTCCAGGCGCACGCTGGAGGGGGTCGGCACGCGGTAGCGCACCTGACGCGCAGGCCCCGTGCAGGAGCCGGTCTCCTCCAGGCGCAACTGGTTCTCCACCCGCAGATGGGCCAGGGGCGGATCCACGGCCACCCGCACGGTCCCCGCCTGTGGCTGCGGATGCAGTTCGAAGCGCACGGCGTTAAAGTTCATCAGCAGGGGATGGGGCGGCTGGTTATAGGCGCGAAAGGGCTGGCCGTCGAAGGCCCCCGGGTCCTCCGGCGGCAGGCGGAAGCGGCTCAGGTCGAACACCAGGTCGCCCCGGATGCGGTGCACGCCACTGCGGTACAGGGCCCCGGCCAGCTTCCACACCTCCTCGCTCACCAGGAAGGGATCGCCGCCGCCCCGCAGGTAGAGATCCCCCTGCAGCACCCCGTCCTGCACCGGGTCCGGGGTGTACACCGCTGTCTCCCAGCGGTAGGCGGGCCCCAGCACCTCCAGGGCCGCCAGGGTGGTCACAAGCTTGAGGGTGGAGGCCGGGTTGCGGGGCACATCCGGGTGGTGGGCCATCACCGGCCGCGCCGCCCCCGGCTTCTGCACCCACAGGCTCACCGCCGCCTGCGGCACCCCGTGGCGTTCCAGGGCCCGGGCCAGGGGATCGGGCATGGCCGCCGCGGCCGACGCCATCCATGCCGTGAACGCAAGGAGGACCACGAGGGCGATCCAGGGGAGAAGGCGCGGCATATTGAATTGAACAACCCAAGGGATTTGCGGGGAAGAGGGACTACTCTATCCCGTTCCGAGTGGACGGGAAAAGGCCGATTCCGGGGGTCAGGCATCCGCCATGGACAACTCCCGCACCAGCGCCTCCACCTGTACCAGACCCTCGCGCACCACGACGTGGTCCCCGGGCAGGCCGGCCAGGATGCCCCGCAGGCTGGACGGGAGGGCGGCATAGGCCCGCTGCAACCGCTCCGGGAGCTGCTCCAGTTGTTCTGCGGCTGCCCCCGGCTGTCCGGCCCGCAGCCGTCCTTCCACCCCTTCCATGCAGGCGGCCGCCGCCACCGCCCCGATGGTCCCCAGATGCCCCTTGAGGGAATGGGCGATGCGTATGGCCCGGGCGGTCTCCCTCGCCTCCAGGGTCTGCCCCAGGGCCTCCAGCTTCTCCGGCAACTCCGGGAGGATGGTGAGCAGCATCTCCACCAGCAGTTCATGGTCCCCGCCCAGGCGTCCCAGCACCAGAACCAGATCCACGTCGGGTTCCGGGGACCGGTCCGTCCCGGGGGATTGCCCCGCCACCCCCCGGGCAGCCTCCCGTTCCCCCATGACGCGATCGATGGTGCGGCCCAGTTCCCCCAGGCTGATGGGTTTGAAGACATAGTCATCCATGCCCGCCGCCAGGCCGCGCTCCCGGTATTCGCTCAGGGCATGGGCGGTCACGCCGATCACCGGCAGGTGGCGGTTATCCTCCCCGGCCTCGCCCGCGCGGATACGGCGGGTGGCCTCGAACCCGTTCATCCCCGGCATCTCCACGTCCATGAGCACGAGATCGAAGCCCCCCTCCCCCAGCAGATCCAGGGCCGAGGGGGCGTCCCCCGCCACCGTGATCTCGTGCCCCAGGCGCTTGAGCAGCTGCCGCGCCAGCACCACATTGGCGGGGGTATCCTCCACCAGCAGCACCCGCCAACTGCGGGTATGCCCCACCAGGGCGGCACCGGCGCCATGCCCGCCATCGGCGGCAGGCACCCGCTGGGGGTCGCCGGGGCGGAACAGGGCGCTGAAACGAAAGGTGCTGCCCTGGCCCGGGACGCTCTCCACGCGGATCGTCCCGCCCATCTTCTCCACCAGCTGGCGGGTGATGGCCAGCCCCAAACCGGTTCCACCATGGTGCCGCTCCGCCGAGCCGTCCCCCTGGGTGAAGGTGTCAAAGATGACCTCCTGGCGGTCTTCCGGGATCCCCTGTCCCGTGTCCCGGACCGCGAATTCCAGGCGCACGGCCTCCCCCTCCCTTCCTGCATGGGCCACACGGATCTCCACGCCGCCCGTGGCGGTGAACTTGACGGCGTTACCCACCAGGTTGATGAGGATCTGTCCCAGGCGATGGGCATCCCCGTAGAGATAACGGGGCAGATCCGGGGCCCGCTCCAGGCGCAGCCACAGGCCCTTCTCCCGCGCAGGCACCGTGAGGGTGCCCACCACCTGCTCCAGGGCCCGGTACAGATCGAAATCCCCCTCCACCAGTTCCATGCGGCCCGCCTCGATCTTGGACAGGTCCAGGATGTCGTTGATCACGGTGAGCAGGTGCCGGGCCGAGTGCTGGATGATCTGCATGAACTCCCGGGACTGCCCCTGCACCCCCTCCTCCAGCAGCACCAGGTCGCTCAGACCCAGGATGGCGTTCATGGGGGTGCGGATCTCGTGGCTCATGCGCGCCAGGAACTCGCTCTTGGCCTGATTGGCCGCCTCGGCCACCTCCCGGGCGGCGATGAGCTGCCGTTCCATGGTGCGCAGATCGGTGATGTCCGAGTAGTACACCATGCCACCGATGACGTTGCCGTGTTCGTCCAGGATGGGGCCGTTGAAGATCTGCATGGAGCGGCCGTTGAACCGGGCCTCCTCCTCCGGTGTGGAATAGCGCACCACCGGCTGCCCCGTCCTGAAACACTCCCGCAGCACGCACTGCTGACAGGGCTGGTCCTGTTCCCAGGCCAGGCGGTAACAGGGCTGGTTGATGGCCTGGTCCGGGTCATCGATCCCGAAGGCCGCCAGCAGTTGCTGACTGGCGCTGACAATGCGGTAGTCCCGGTCGATGAGGACGATGTAGCCGGGGATGTTGTCGAAGAAGGCCCGCAAGCGGTTGCTGGCCCGGGCCAGTTCGGCGGTGCGCTCCGCCACCCGCCGCTCCAGCTGGCGGTTGTGATCGCGGATCTCCCGGGACTGGGCCTGCAACCGCCGGAACTGCTCCCGCAGCCGCGCCGCCATGGCCTGGAAGGCCCGGTCCAGCTGATTGTATTCACGGATCAGGGTATGGCGGGGACGGCGTTCCCAGTCGCCCCGGGCCAGGCGATCCGCATCCTGCCCCAGACGTTCCATGGGGGCCGCGATACGGCCCGCCATCCACACCCCCAGCAGCACCGCCAGCAGGACCACGGCAGCGATGATCCCCAGGGTGCGCCGGGTCTGGGCCTGGATGCCCCCCATGAAGTCCCGTTCCGGCACCACCACAGCCAGAACCCAGTCCAGTCCGGGGGCCGGGGCAAAGGGTTCCAATTGCAGATACTGGGGTTCCCCGTCCAGGGAAAAACTGAGCAGTTCCTCCCCGCGCACAGCCGCCAGCCCGCCGGGCCGCCGGCGCAGCAGTTCAGCAGCAGCCTCCACCGCCGGCAGTCCGGAATCCACCGCCCGGATGGGCTGGAAACGGCCCTCCACCTCGCGGAAAAAGCCCCCCTCGGGGGCCGTGGAGGCGGCCACCAGATGGCCGTCCTGCTGCAGCACGAAGATGCGGGCATGGGGGCTGAGGTCGATGGATTCGAGAAAGTCATGCACCTGGGTGAGGACATGGTCCACCCCGAACACCCCCCGCAACCGGCCCTGCTCATCCCAATAGGGCCGGACCGCCGTCAGGGCCAGGTCATGGAGGACGAAATGGCGGTAGATGGGGGTCCATATCGGGCCGCCCTGGTCCACGCCGGCCTGGTACCAGGGGCGGGTACGGGGGTCATACCCGGGGTAGACCTGCTGCAGAGCCACGGCATCCCCCAGGGCATTGGTGGAGAAGTTGTGGGAGTCCCCGCCGGTGGTCCTGCCGGCGCGCACCACCTGGATCTTTCCCTCGGCCGTGCGCCGGGCCCCGTAGAACTCCCCCTCCACGGTGCCGAAGAAGGCATAGGCCAGGGAGGGATGGGTCTCGATCACGTTGTGGAAATAGCGCTGCACCGTCCCGGGATCGTCCAGATCCAGCACGCCGGAGCGCAGGGCCCGGGCATTGTGGGCGTTCACCCGCAGGGGAACTTCCAGGTAGTGGGTGAGTTGATCCTCCACCCGATACAAGACGTCGGAGCGCAACTGGCGGGCCATGTCGTCCACCGCCAGGCGGCCCTGGTACAGGGCCAGCCCGGCGACGATGCCCACGGACAGCAGCGTGACCAGCACCACGGGGACACCGATGAGCCAACGCAGGGAGAGGGCCGGACGGCGGCCGGCCGGTGTCTTCGGGGCCGGCGGCGGCTCCGGCCGATGGATGCCCATGATCATGCCCCCGGGACATGGATGGAACCTTTGGTGGGCCTACTCTATCGACCCAATCTGCGAGGAATCAATCTCCAGGCATGCACCGGGATGCCCGGGGATGGCCCTGGACGCGCATTGCTGGGTAACATGCACCGCTTGCCGGGGCCGCCGCGATCCGGCTCCGCTGTCCCAAGTCCCTTCTCTCTTTCCGGAGTCCGTCCATGTCCGTCATCCGCCAGGAAGACCTGATCCAGAGCATCGCCGACGCCTTCCAGTTCATCAGCTATTACCACCCCAGGGATTTTGTGCAGGCCCTGGTGCGCGCCCACGAGCAGGAGGCCTCGCCGGCGGCCCGGGACGCCCTGGCCCAGATCCTGGTCAATTCCCGCATGTGCGCCCAGGGCCACCGCCCCCTCTGTCAGGACACCGGCATCGCCGTGGTCTTTCTCAAGATCGGCATGGACCTGCGCTGGGAGGCGGACATGAGCCTGCAGGCCATGGTGGACGAGGGGGTGCGCCGCGCCTACACCCATCCCGACAACCCCCTGCGGGCCTCGGTGCTGGCCGATCCCGCCGGGGCACGGCGCAACACCCGGGACAACACCCCGGCGGTGGTGCACACCGAGATGGTGCCCGGCGACCGCCTGGAGGTGATCTGCGCCGCCAAGGGGGGCGGCTCCGAGAACAAGGCCAAGCTGGCCATGCTCAACCCCTCCGACTCCATCGTGGACTGGGTGCTCCAGACCCTGCCCGGCCTGGGCGCCGGCTGGTGCCCGCCGGGCATCCTGGGTCTGGGCATCGGCGGCACCCCGGAGAAGGCCATGCTCATGGCCAAGGAATCCCTCATGGCCCCGGTGGACATCCACGAACTGCGGGAGCGGGGCCCGGCCAACCGGGTGGAGGAGCTGCGCCTGGAGCTGTACGACAAGGTCAACGCCCTGGGCATCGGCGCCCAGGGGGTGGGCGGGCTCACCACCGTGGTGGACGTGAAGATCCTGGACTACCCCACCCACGCCGCCTCCCTGCCCGTGGCCCTGATCCCCAACTGCGCCGCCACCCGCCACGTGCACTTTGAGCTGGACGGCAGCGGCCCGGCGGACCTGGTGCCCCCCGCCCTGGAGGACTGGCCGGCCCTGGACTATGATCCTGCAGAGGGGCGCCGCGTGGATCTGGACCGGGTCACCCCCGAGGAGGTGGCCACCTGGAAGCCCGGCGAGGTGCTGCTGCTCAACGGCCGCCTGCTCACCGGGCGGGACGCCGCCCACAAGCGCCTGGTACAGATGCTGGACCGGGGCGAACCCCTGCCCGTGGATTTCCACAACCGCTTCATCTACTACGTGGGCCCGGTGGACCCGGTGGGCGACGAGGTGATGGGCCCCGCCGGTCCCACCACCTCCACGCGCATGGACAAGTTCACCCGCCGCATGCTGCAGGACACCGGCCTGCTGGGCATGGTGGGCAAGGCCGAGCGCGGACCGGAGGCGGTGGCGGCCATCCGCGACCACGGAGCCGTCTACCTCACGGCCGTGGGCGGCGCCGCCTATCTGGTGTCCAGGGCCATCCGCTCCGCCCGGGTACTGGCCTTCGAGGACCTGGGCATGGAAGCCATCTATGAATTCGAGGTGAAGGACATGCCCGTGACCGTGGCGGTGGACAGCCAGGGTACCTCGGTGCACGAAACCGGCCCCCGGGAGTGGCGTCTGCGCATCCAGCAGGGCAGGTCCTGATCCGCAACGGCCCCGCCGGGGGCCGGCCATGCAGCCCCCTCATGGAGAGACCATGCGACTGCGCATCCTGGACCTGGACCACCAGCCCCCTCACCGCTCCCAGGCGGTGTATCACGGCATCGCCGGGGCCCTGGCCGCCGGCGATGATCCGGTACTCACCCTACTCAACCCCTCGGATCCCTATGTCTGCGTGGGGCTGCACCAGGACATTGCCCAGGAGGTGAACGAGGCCTTCTGCCGGGAACAGGGCCTGCCGGTGATCCGCCGCCGCGTGGGGGGCGGCGCCGTCTATCTGGACCGGCATCAGCTCTTCTTCCACTTCATCTACCCGGCGCACCTCGCCCCCCGGCGCATCGCCGAGATCTACGGCCACTTCACCGATCCGGTGGTGGAGACCTACCGGCGTCTGGGGGTGGACGCCCACTTCCGTCCCGTGAACGACATCCAGGTGAACGGGCGCAAAATCGGCGGCACCGGCGCGGCCACCCTGGGACAGGCCACCATCATGGTGGGCAGCTTCCTGTTCGACTTCGACGTGGACACCATGGCCCGTTGCCTCAGGGTCCCCTCGGAGAAGTTCCGCGACAAGCTGCGCCAGGGCATGAACGACTACATCACCACCCTCTCCCGGGAGCTGGAGCACCCACCCTCCCGGGGGCAGGTCATCGCCACTTTCCTGCAGGCCCTGCGGGAGCGTCTGGGGGTGGAGCCGGTGCCGGACGCCCCCACCCCCGCCGAGGAGGCCGCCATCGCCGAACAGGAGCGGACCCTGGCGGACCCGGAATGGACCCACCAGAAGGGCCGCCGCTTCGTGGAGGACGGGGTCAAGATCGCCGAGGGGACCCACCTGGCCGATGGCGCGGAGAAGGCCCCCGGAGGCCTGGTCCGCGCCCGGCTGCTGTCCCGGGACGGCCGTGTGGCGCAGCTGTCCCTGAGCGGCGACTTCACCATATTCCCGGAGACGGGCATGGACCGCATCGCGCAGGCACTGCAGGGGCTGCCCCTGGATCCGGAGGGGCTGGAGGTGGCCATCTCCCGGACCATACAGCGGGAGGCGCTGGACCTGCCGGGGGTCAGACCCCGGCACATCGCCACCGCCATCCTCAACGCCAGCCGGACTTAAGGGCCCGCCACCGGGGCCGGCACATGCGGGTGAACGCGCCCACCCGGGGCGGGACCTGCCCGTTCTAGGCCCCCGGCCCCGGGGCCAGGCCGTAGAACCGGGCCACGCGCACGGCGAAATCGTGGATGGGCTCGGGGGAGACGGCATCCGGCAGGCCGTCGATGATGCGCCGCCCGTCCCTCAGGTGCAGGCAGACCACGTAGCGATGGCCCCGGCCGAAGGGATAGCGCTCGATGCTGATGCGCTGTACCTGGGACAGGTCATGCTCCAGCACGGGACGCAGGCCGGTGATCCCCAGTTGCTGGATGTGCACCCGGGCCGGCGAATGGTGGAAGCGGTACACCGTCAGTGGGGAGAGCTTCCACAGGGCATAGCCCAGCATGACCGCCAGCAGCACCAGGATGGCCAGGTTGGCCGGAGGCGGCGGATACCCCACCAGGGTCTGGCGCAGGAAAAAGGTGCCGTACCCCACCAGCCCCACCGCCGGCAGGGCCTGCAGCAGGATGGCCAGGGGATCGGGATGCCGGATCACCATCGCCGTCCCCTCCTCAGCCATCGGCGACCTCGGCCAGGGCATGCTCGATGCGCGGATAGAGGAAGTCGTAGCCGGCCTCCTGGATCCGCTGCCCCGAGACCTCCTGGGAATCCAGCACGATGGTGGCCATCTCCCCCATGGCCGCGCGCAGCACGAAGGCGGGCACCGGCAGCAGCGCGGGCCGCCCCAGGGCGCGTCCGAAGGCGCGGGAGAAGTCCCGGTTCGTCACCGGATGGGGGGCCACGGCGTTATAGACCCCCTGCATGGCCTCGTCCTTCAGGGCCCGGTCCAGGATCCCGGCCAGATCATCCACGTGGATCCAGCTCATCACCTGCCGGCCGTTGCCCACGGGGCCTCCGAGCCCCATCCTGAAGATGGGCAGGAGGCGGTCGATGACCCCGCCGCCACGCCCCAGGACCACACCGATGCGCGGGATCACCAGGCGCACCCCGTCTTTCACGTTCCGGGCCTCCGCCTCCCAGTCCCGGCAGATGCGGGCCATGAAGCCCTCCGCCGGGGGGGTGTCCTCGTCCATGGCCCCGGGGCGGTTCACCGGGTAATAACCGATGGCGGAGGCGGAGACCAGCACGCGGCAACGGGGGGCGTGCCGGTTGATGCCCTCCACCAGGGCGCGGGTGGGTTCGATGCGGGACTGCAGGATGCGTTTCTTCTGCTGCGGCGTCCAGCGGCGGGCGGCGATGCTCTCCCCCACCAGGTTCACCGCCGCGTCCACCTCCGCCAGCACCTCCGGCGGGAGCGGGGAACGGGCGTCCCAGGGGACGAACTCCAGGTGATTGCCGTTGCCCAGACGGCGCCGGGCACTGGCCACACTGCGTGTGAGGACGACGAAGGTGTGCCCCTGGGGCTGCAGACGCTGGATGAGACGGGCACCGACAAAGCCGGTACCGCCGGTGATGAGGATTCTCATGCTGGCTCCTTGAACGCTTCCTGTCTGGGTGGGGCCGCCCCCGGAGGGGACTGCCCCGGGGAACGCCGTCGCCGGGCTATCGCTGATCCTGTCCCTTCTCCCGCTCCGCCTTGCGCCGCTGCAGTTCCTCGCGGTCCCGGCGCAGGGAACGGAACTGCCACAGACCGAAGACGATCACCACGGCGATGATCATCAGCCCCTCGAGCATCTTCACATCCAATTGCGCACCCATGGCCTGCCTCCGGTGGGGATCTCCCTGGGAAGCTACGCCGCGGCCACAGGCCGGTCAAGACGACGCTTTACAGGGACTTTCCGTCGTCCCCCTCCCCCTTGAGCAGATCCCCCAGGGCGGCGAAGGGGTTATGGGTGGCGCCCCGGGCCCCCGCGGGGCCATCACCGCTCCCTCCGCGGGCCGCCTCGATGAGGCGCTGGTGCTCGTTGTCGTGGC
Source organism: Ectothiorhodospira mobilis (assembly GCF_016584115.1). Taxonomy (GTDB): domain Bacteria; phylum Pseudomonadota; class Gammaproteobacteria; order Ectothiorhodospirales; family Ectothiorhodospiraceae; genus Ectothiorhodospira; species Ectothiorhodospira mobilis. The sequence continues at coordinate 49,741 of NZ_NRSK01000016.1, read as the reverse complement.
AGTAGACGCACAACAGCTCCCAGTTGGACCCGTCCAGCGGATTGTTGTCGTGATTGTGGTCCCGGTGATGCACGGTGAGCTCGTGCACGTTGCGGTGGTCGAAGGTACGGCCGCAGCGGCCGCACACCCAGGGATACATCTTCAGGGCCCGGGCCCGATAGCCCTGTTCCCGTTCCTGGCGCTGGCGCTGACTCTCAGCCACCACCCGGTCCAGGCGGGAACCTCTGTTGGAATCTTTGCTCATGGTGGGCTCCTCTCTCATTCTGCCGTGTTGGACGCGCCGCCGCGCCCGTGCCGGGCGAGCCGATGCCAGAGCAGCCCTTCAGGCCGGCTCTCCCCGGTCACCAGATAGCGCAGGGCCCGGGTATCCTGCAACAGCTGCCGGAAGCGGTCCGCCACCCGGGGGCGGCTGCACAACAACAGGCGATCCTCCGTGGCCAGGGGGCACTCCGCTTCCGGGGTGAGCACCACCTCCTCGCCGCGCATCCACATCAGGGCCACACAGTCCGAACCCGAGTGGCGGCGCTGACCGGCCTCCAGAAGCGCCCCCAGGGTGACGCTGCGTTCCTCCAGCAAGGTGACCAGGGCCGGGGCCCCGTCGGGATCGATGCGGATCATCCACACCTCCGGCACCACCTCGCCGGTGATGCCGCCGATGCGGGCGATGAGGGCGTCGGCCCAGTCCTGGTCGCGATGGCGGGCGAGGGCCAGGAACCGCGCCAGCAGCGGCGTGCTCAGGTGGGCCAGGATGGCCTCGGCGATCATCTCCCCGGGACGCATGAGCAGGTCCGGGGAGGCGGCACGGAACAGGGCCTGGTTGTCCCGCTGGTTCTGCCGCGCCACCACAAACAGGTCCGGGTTCAGGTCGCGGGCCGTCATCAGGCAGGAGAGGTTGTGGCTGTCCCGGTCCGTGCCCGCCACCAGCCCGGCGGCGTGCTCGATGCCGGCCTCCCGCAGCACGTCCGCCTCGGTGCCCCGCCCCTGGATGCAGGGCCCGTCGCAACGGGCGCGCCCGGCATCGTGCTCCACCACCACGGTGGTCAGCCCCTGGGCCAGCAGACCCCGGCGCACCGACTGCCCCAGGCGGCCGAAGCCCACGATCACCCAGTGCCCCCGGGGCGGATCCACCGGCAATGGCAGGGGCGTGCCCGGCACGCTGGTGAGCCATTCATGCAGCAGATACAGCCCCGGGGAGCGCAGGGCCAGCGCCAGGCGTTCGCCGAAGGCATCGAAGGGATTGACCACATGATCCGCACCGAAGGAGAGCATGTTCTCCCGCGTGGCGGCGTTGTGGGCGCGGCAGATCACCGGCAGGCGCTCGTTGAGCAGCTTGCCGGTGATGGCGATCTTGAGGTTGGTCTCGTCGTTGTCGGTCACCGCCACCACCCCCCGGCAGCAGGGGTGGTACAGGCCGCAGGCCACCAGGTTGGAGGACAGGGCCGCGTCCCCCCGCAGCCCCGGCACATGCACCTGCAGGTCCGCCAGTTCCAGGTCGTTGATGCGCTCGCCGTTCCAGTCCAGCACCACGGCGCCGTGACCGCGGTGCACCAGGGCCTTCACCAGCATCGAGCCCGTATCCCCGTAGCCGCAGACGATGTAGAAGGGATCGCAGATGCGCCCCACCGCGCGCTCGAAGGACTGGGTCCGCAGGGCCTGGTTGAAGGCCGGGTCCTGGATCAGGGAGAGGATCTTGCCGATGGCGTAGAGCCAGGCCACCACGGTGAGATAGATGGAACCCATCACCCACATGCGCTGGGCGGCATTGAAGGGATGGGGCAGTTCCCCGAAGCCGATGGTGGTGGCGGTGTAGCTGAGGAAATACAGGGCGTGGAAGATGTCCATGCGCCAGGGATTGCCCTGGGGGTCCTCCCCGGGGATGAGGATCATCCCCAGGCCCGCCACGGTGTAGGCGCCGATGAGGATCAGCAGCGGCTTGCGCATGCGCCGCAGGAAGAGGAAGACGACCTTGTCCATGGGGCGGGCCCGCCGCGGCCCTCAGCGCCGCAGGTTGACGGTGTCGATGATCACCAGCACGGCCGAGACCACATTGGCCAGCAGGGCGCCGGCGGCCAGGGAGACGATGGTGGCCATCATGGTCATGTCCACCCCCTGGGCATGCACCTGGGCGGCGTAGCCCCAGACCACCGCCGCCGTCAGCAACTGCAGGTCCGCCACCAGGGAACTGGCCAGAAGCAGGGCCCCGGTCTGGGTGCGGTCCCCGAACTTGAGCACGGTGGCCACCAGGTTCACCAGGATCACCGCCAGCAGCTCGTAGGTGTTGTGGTGTTCCGGGTAGTAGAACTGACCCAGCACGAAGCCGAAGTTCAGGGTCAGGGCCAGAATGATGAAGAAACCGAAGACCACCTTCTCAAGACTCATACCCCTGCCCTCCCGCAGTCCTTCGGCCGCCGTCAGGCCGCCTGGTAGGCCGCCTTCCAGCCATCGTACTGTTGCACCAGCGCATCCATCACCTCCTGCTCGAAGGGCCGCAGGCCGGAGAGCACCAGCTTCTTGCAGCCGCGGCCCACCACCCGGTCATCCAGGACCAGATCGAAGTTCAGGTCCACGTCCCCGCGCTTGCCGTTGACGCGAAGATCGGCCCCGGAGAAGACCAGCTGCGGCGCCCCGGCCACGGGCCATTGGCCGAACTCGAAGGCCATGCTGTTGTAGAACACCAGGGGCCGCTGCGGGTTCACCATCACCCCCTGGGACTTCATCAGCGGCACCAGCACATGGGGGAAGTTCTGCCCGGAGAAGGCGGCGTAGTCCCGGGTCAGCTGTCCCACCAGGGCGGCATCCCGGGAGGTCTCCCCTTCCCGCTCCACCTCCAGGTACACCTTGCCGGCGGCATCGGCGATGGCCAGATGCGGCGCCTCCGTCTCCGGGAAGCAAAGCGCCACGTCCTCCCCCACCATGTTCTGGAAGGTGAAGGCCATGCGGCGGCTGACACCGTAGTGGGCCAGCACCAGGCAGAACAGCAGGTCCCCCGGCACACAGAAGCGCTTGGCGTCCTCGTCGTGGATGGGGTTGAAATCCCCCGCCACCTCCTTGGCGAAGCGGCTGGCCTGACGGCGCGACACGCGCACGCCGCCGTGATCCTGACTGTGGAATTCATCGAGATAGGAAGGCACGGGCTCGGTCTCCTTGAGGATGTGCTGCGGATGATGCATTCGGGCTGCAAAGGGCCCGACAGTGTACCCGCCCGCACCCGCCCAGGCCACGACGACGGAGCTATTGCCATTGCTGCAACCGCTGCAGGGCAAACCGGCCCTGGGGCGTCGCCGTGCCCACCTGCTCCAGATAGCGCTGGTAGTGCACCGCCGCCCTGCGCCGGTCCTGCATGCCCTCATAAGCCACCCCCTGCAGGAAGACGGTGTTGGGATTGCCGGGCAGCAGTTGCTCGTAGCGCCGGAACTGCGCCAGGGCCGCCTCCGGACGGTCCAGGGCCAGCTGGTTCACCCCGCTCAGGTGGATGGCCTGGCCCTCCCCGGGATAGGCCTCGCGGGCGGCCTCCAGATAGCGCTGCGCCTCCCGGTGCCGCCCCTGGGCCGACTGGGCCTTGGCCATGAGCACCAGGCCGGGGTAGTCCTGGGGCTCGCGCTTGAGGGCCCCGCCGAAGCGTTCCGCCGCTTCGGCGGGGCGTTCCTTGGCCATCAGGGCCTCCCCTTCCCGCTCCGTCTCGATCACCGGCTTGAGGCGGCGCAGGCTGGCGGTATGGTCCATGTAGCGCTCGCGGCGCGTGGCCCGGTCCCGGGCGGCGCCATAGCGTTGCCGGGCCTCCCGCCGCGCCGTGTCATAGCGCTCCTGGCTCATGGGGTGGGTGGAGAACATGGTCTCGATGGCGTTGGGCTCATGGTCGGACATGGCCCGCAAATGGTCCATCAGCCCCACCATCCCCTCGGGGTTGTGCCCCGCCTTCACCATGTACTCCAGCCCCAGGGCGTCCGCCTCGCGCTCGTTCTCGCGGCTGTAGTGGGCCAGCAGGGCCGTGGCCCCCACGGCGCTCACCGCATAGATGAGATTGCTGTACCCCGAGAGCTGCTCCGACTGTGCCGCCGCGATGCCCAGCCCCCCCAGGGCCAGGGAGGCCAGCACCCCCTTGGTATAGCGGCGCCCCGCATGGCGCGCGTTCACATGCCCCGTCTCGTGCCCCAGCAGGGCCGCCAGCTCCGCCTCGTCCTCCAGCTCCACCATGATCCCCCGGGTGCAGGCCATGCTGCCGGCGGGGAAGGTATAGGCATTGATGTAGTTCGCGTTCACCACATGATGGTCATAGGGCATGTCCGGCCGGTGCGACACCCGCGCCACGCCCATGCCCACCTCCTTCACGTAGGCGGTGACGCTGGCATCCCGCAGCACCCCGTAGTCGCTGGAGAACTGGTGCGGCGCCTGCTGCCGGTCGATGGCGATCTCCTGGGCCTCGGACATGAGCATGAGCCGCTGCTCCCCGGTGACCGGGTCGGTGGCGCAGCCGTGGAGCGCCGGCACCACCACCCCGGCGGAGGCGGCGGACATCAGCCAGAGGAAGTCACGCCGCGTCATGCGGCGCTCCAAGATACGGTTACCGGGATGCTCGGGCATGGGGGGTCTCCTGGTCCTGGGGCTTTCAACGGAATCCATCCCAGGCTGTACCCGAAAAGCGGTATCGAAGGCAAGATGCCGCATCACCGCTGGATACCTGGCGCCGGCCTCTGCAAAGATAGGGTTTGATCCGCGTACCTGTACGAATCCCAACCCCTTCCCCCACGGAGGCCCCTTGCCCCCCACCCCATCCTGGCGACGCCTGCTGGACGCCGTGACCGGTGCGGCCCCCGCGCCGGAGCTGGATGAGCGCATCCGGGAACAGGCCCGGGCCGAGGCCCCGGTGCTGTGGCTGCTGGGCAAGGTGCAGTCGGGCAAGAGTTCCATCGTGCGCGCCGTCACGGGGGATGCGGACATCGCCATCGGCAATGCCTTCACCCCCTGCACGCGGGCATCGCGCCTCCACGAGTTCCCGCCGGAGGCGCCGGTGGTGCGTTTTCTCGACACCCGCGGGCTGGAGGAGACGGACTACGATCCCGCCGGGGACCTGGCGCTGCTGGAGGGCCGGGCCCATGCGGTGGTGGCCGTGGCCCAGGCCATGGATCCGCACCAGGAGGCCGTGCTGGAGGTGCTGCGGGCGGTGCGCCGGCGCCATCCCCACTGGCCCGTGGTGCTGGTGCAGACCCGGCTGCACGACGGCTACCCGGACGGCCGTGACCACCCCGATACCGCCGCCCTGGCCGGGGACCCGGACCTGGCGGACCTGCGCCGGGCCCTGGAGGTGCAGGCCCGGGCCTTCCGTGCACTGCCGGGGGACGGCCCGGTGCATGTGGCGGCGGTGGATCTCACCCCGCCGGAGGAGGGGTTCAGCGATCCGGGATACGGCCTGGAGGGCCTGCTGGACGCCCTGGACGCCGGCTGTGCCGACGGTCGGGCGGGGTGGATCCGGGACCTGGCCGGGGAGGCACGGGCGGGACGGGCGGCCCGGCTGCGGCCGCATATCCTGGGCTATGCCCTCGCCGCCGGGGCCGCCGACGTGTTCCCCATGGTGGGCACGGTGGCCGTGCCCACGGTGCAGGGGCGCATGCTGCACACCATCGCCACCTTTCACGCCGTCCCCTGGGACCGGTCCGCCCTGCGGACCTTCGCCGCCTCCCTGGGGACGGGCACCCTGCTGGGCATCGGTGCCGGCTTCGCGGCGCGGCAGGTGGGCAAGCTGGTGCCCGGCTATGGCCAGGTGGTGGGGGCCACCGCCGCCGGGGTGGCCAGTGCCTCGGTGACCTACGCCCTGGGCCGGGCCGCCTCGTACTACCTGGAGACCCGCCGCCGGGGCATGGAGGACCCCCAGGGGGTGCGGGCGGCCTACCGCGGGGCGCTGCGGGAGGCCCATGACCTGTTCCGGCGGCGGGGAGCCGGCCCCGGTGCAGCGAGGCCGGGGGATCGGAGCGCATGAGGGACGGAACCCGCCTGTGGACGCTGCTGGCCACCGCGGCCGTGCTGCTGCTGCCCCTGCTGGTGCTCATGCCCCTGGGGGCCCTCTGGCTCTGGCAGCAGGGCTGGCTGCTGTACTGGCTGGGGGCCGGCGCGGTCCTGGGCCTGGTGGGCTACGGCCTGTCCCGATGGCTGCAGGGGCCGCCCTCCCCCGCGGAGCCGGACGATGTCCCGGAAGGGGCGGTCTCGCCGCCGGATGCGGACTGGTCGCAGCGGGACCTGGCCGCCTGGGCCGCGGTGCAGGCCCTGGCCGCGGAGGTGGACCCGGCCATCGTCACCCGCTACCGGGATCTGCTGGCGGTGGCCCGGCGCACCATCGCCACGGTGGCCGCCCACTACCATCCGGAGGAACGCCATCCGGTGTGGCGCTTCACCCTGCCCGAGGCCCTGCTGGTCACCGAGCGGGTGAGCGTGCGCCTGCGCCGGGTGCTGCTGGACCGGGTGCCCGGCGCCCACCTGATCCGGGTGAGCCGTCTGGTGCGGCTATGGGAGTTCCAGCCGGCGGCCCGCACGGGGCTGAAGTGGTTCCGCGGGGCGGCCTGGGTGTACCGCGCCGCCCGCCTGGTGAACCCCATGGGGGCGGTGCTGGCGGAGACCCGGGAGCGCCTGTTCTCCAACCTGCTGGACGAGGCCGGGGACGAGCTGCGCCGCCGCGGGGGCCGCATCTGGGTGGAGGAAGTGGGCCGGGCCGCCATCGAGCTCTACTCCGGACGGCTGCAGGCCCAGGCCGGGGCCCTGGACGAGGCCGCCCTGGAGCGGGCCGCGGGGCCGGGGGTGCCGGTGGACGTGCCCCCGGGGCCGGTGCGCATCCTGGTGGCGGGAGCGGGCCAGGCGGGCAAGTCCAGCCTCATCAACGCCCTCACCGGACGCACGGTGGCCGGGGTGGACGTGCTGCCGGCCACCCGCCTGCCCGCGGGGCACACCCTGGAGACGGCGGATCTGCCCGGGGCCGTGCTCATCGACACCCCCGCCCTGGAAGGCAGTGAAGGGATCGCCACCCTGGTGGACCAGGCCGACCAGGCCGACGGCATCCTCTGGGTGAGCGCCGCCCACCGCGCCGACCGGGCCTTGGACCGCCGCGCCCTGCAGGCCCTGCGCCAGCACTGGCACCAGGAGACCACCCGCCCCGCCCCGCCGCTGCTGGGGGTGGTGAGCCATGTGGACCGCCTGTCGCCGGTGCGGGAATGGGACCCGCCCTATGATACCGACGCCCCCCGGCGGCCCAAGGAACGGGCCATGCGCCAGGCCATGGAGGCCGTGGCCGCGGACCTGGAGATCCCCCTGGAGCGCCTGGTGGCGGCGCGCCTGGATCATGCGCATACGGTCTTCCATGTGGAACGCATCCTCGCCCTGCTGGCGGCCCATGGGGACCAGGCCCGGCGCTGCCGCGCCCTGCGGGTGATGCAGCAGGGGGCCCGGGGCCCCTGGCGGCAGGTGCTGGACCAGACCGCCCGTGCCGGGGCCGGGGCCGCCCGGCGCTGGATCGGGCGCCATCGCGGCGGACACCGGGAAGGCTGAAGGCGAAGGCGGCCCTCAGCCCCGGGCAAAGAGATGCCAGAGCAGGAAGCCGCCGTAGCCCCCCAAAAGGGCCAGGCTCAGGAGGGTGATGGGCCGCACCCCGGCCTCGGGCGGCGGCGGCTCGCCCCGGGCCCGGGCCAGGCGCAGCCGCCACCAGCGCCGGAAACGCCACCAGGCGAAGAGCAGGATCAGCAGCAGCGTCAGGAACTTGAACATGGCAGGCGGTCTCAAGGCGACGGTGTGGCCCCGATTCTCCCAGACTCCTGCGGTGCATCCAAACCGGTCCGGCCAACGGGATCGTGCCGGTACGGACCACAAGACATACATCAGCACTTGGTGATATGGTGATGTTTCTTTCCACGATCAGGAGACACCGAACCATGCAACGCTTCAAGAACGGTCTCATCGCCATCACCGCCCTCGTGGCCCTGGGCCTGATGCCCCTGGCCCAGGCGAAGGACGACAACAAGGTGCTGGTGACGGTGACCACGGGCGACGCCCAGACCCAGGCCATGGCCATGATCCTCACCGGCCAGCTGGTGCAGCGCGGCGCCGACGTGCGCATCCTGCTCTGCGACCAGGCCGGAGAGATGGGCACCACCGCGTTTGAAGGCCCCACCTTCAAGGGCCCCGACGCCAACGCCCAGCAGATCCTGCAGAAGGTGATGAAGGGCGGCGCCCAGGTGGATGTCTGCGCCCTGTTCCTGCCCAACAGCGACTTCACCCGGGACGATCTCATCGACGGCGTGGGTGCCGCCACGCCCCAGGAGATGGGCGAGTACATGATCAATGACGACGTGCGCTTTTTGAGCTTCTGACAGCGCCCGACGCGTTCGATCTCCAAAAAGGGCCGCCCCGGTCTCCCGGGACGGCCCTTTTGCCTATCCGGTCGTGGAAACCGCGGGGACGGCCTCAGTCCCGGCGATAGAGCCCCGTGAGGCGGTTCATGCCCAGGATGGCGGGCTCCACCTGCGCCAGCAGTTCCCACAGTCCCAGACCCTCGGGCAGGTCCGGCTCCCGCTCCAGGGCCAGCACCCAGAAGTAGTAACGGTGGGTGCCATGGCCCTGGGGGGGCATGGGGCCGCCGTAGCCGGTGCGGCCAAAATCGGTGCCCCCGGCGGTGTAGTCCTGCACCCCTTCCGGGAGTTCCTGCACCGTGGCAGGGATGTTGTAGAGCACCCAGTGCACGAACCCGTAGGTCCCCCGGGGGGAGACCAGCGGGGCATCGGGATCATGGCAGATCACGGCGAAGCTGCGGGTGCCCGCCGGGGCCCCGGACCAGGCCAGGGCCGGGGAGACATCCTCCCCCTCGCCGCTGTGGCGCGCGGGGATGGCCCCGCCGTCGGCGAAGGCCGTGCTCTTCACCTGCATGTCGGACAGTGCAAACCCCATGGATGGCCTCCTTACTATGCGCAATGGATCGGATGATGCGCCGGTGCGCCCGGGTTGCCCGTTACGGCGCGCTCCGGCGGTGACTGGCCCCGGAGTCTAACGGGGAAGCGGGGCGGCGGGAAACCGGACCGTTATCAGGCACATTCGATGCGGTTGCGGCCGTTCTCCTTGGCCCGGTAGAGGGCGTCGTCCGCCCGCCGCAGCAGGCGCTTGCGGGAATCCCCCCCCCGGTAACCGGCCACCCCCAGACTCAGTGTAATCCGCCCCACCGGGTCATGGGTCTCGCCGGCCACCCCCGCGCGGATGCGTTCGGCCAGCCCGCAGGCGGCCTTGGCGTCGGCCTTGGGCACCAGGATAAGGAACTCCTCGCCGCCCCAGCGGATGGCGAAATCCGAATCCCGGGTGAGTTTGCGCAGCTGCTGACCCACCCGGGTGAGGATCTGATCCCCCACTCCATGGCCATAATGATCGTTGATGGCCTTGAAGTGATCGATATCCGCCATGATGACGCTGAAGATCTCACCATAGCGGCAGGCCCGGTTCCATTCCCGCTCCAGGATCTGCTCGCCGAAGCTGCGGTTGGGCAGGCCGGTGAGCAGGTCCATGGTGGCCATGCGGCGCAGGGCCTGCTCCATGTGCACCCGCTCGCTGATGTCCTTGCCGATGCTCAGAAAGTGGGTGATCTCCTTCAGGCGGTTGCGCACCGGTGTGATGGTCTGCTCCAGGTGGAACAGGGTGCCGTCCCTGGCGCGGTTGACGAAGGTGGCACGAAAGGGGGCTCCCCCCTTCACGGTGGACCAGAGCTCGCGGTAGAACTCTTGGTCGTGGTGGCCGGACTGGAGCAGGCGGGGGTTCTCCCCCAGCACCTCCTCACGGCGATACCCCGTGCGCTCCTCGAAGGCGGCATTGACATAGACGATCCGCCCCTCCCGGTCGGTCATCACCACCTGATCGGAGTTCACCTCCAGGGCCGAGGCCATGAGATCGTAGCGGTCCTCGGCCGCCACCTGCTCGGAGATGTCCCGCTGCACCGAGACAAAATAGGCCACCTGCCCGTTCTCATCGCGCACCGGGGAGATGTTCCACTCCACGTAGTAGGAGGTGCCATCCTTGCGGTAATTCACGGTGCTGCCCTGGAAATAGCGCCCCTCCCGCAGGCATTCGCGCAACCGCTGGATGGTCTCGGGCTGGGTACGGGGCCCCTGCAGGAGGCGCGGATTGCGGCCGTACAGCTCCTCGGCGGGATAGCCCGTCATGCGCACGAAGGCGGGGTTGACATAGACGATGCGCGGCCCCGGCGGCTCCAGGTCCGCCGTGGTGATCACCACGGCGTTGAAGGACTGCTCCACGGCGGCCTCCAGCAACCTGGGCAGGGGCAATCCCGGGGGCGAAGGGGGCGATGACGTGGGATGATCCGGACTCATTCTGGAATGATAGTGGATCTATCCCCTGGCCAGAAGGGATGGATTCGGTACACTCCCCTTCATGTTCGCATTTCTCCAAGGCTTCGCCTACGGTCTCTTCCTCTCCTGCCTGCCCTGGCTGATCCTGGGGCTGATGGAGCCGCGCCTGGCGCTGCCCATCGATCCGCCGCGCCGCTGGCAGGTGCTGCTGCGCTACTGGCTGCTGTTCCCCTTCCTCGCCCTGGTGCTCTGGCTCACCTCCCTGTGGGGCGGTTTCGGGGCCTCCCTGGGGGGCTGGGTGGCCGGTCTGCTGGCCATCGCCGTGGAGATCCCGGTGGAGCGGGCCTGGCGTCGCGGGCGGGCGCGCCGGGCGCGACGCCAGCGGGAGGCCCGGGCCCGGGCCGCCGCCGAGCGGGAACGGGCAGAACAGGAACAGAAGGCCCGGGAGGCGGGCCTGGCGGTGCTGGACCCGCAACGACCACCGGTGGACGCCGATGACGTTGTCCTCGCCCTGTGCGAGGCCAAGGGGCGGCTGCTGCAGGCCCGCCGCCCGGACCTGGCCCCCCAGGCGGACCGGCTCTATACCCGCTACGGCCATGTGAACCAGCTCCTGGACGGCAAGTTCGACCCCCGGGAGCTGACCCATGAGCGCTCCCGCAAACTGGTGGGGGAGGTGGCCTGGTCCGGCGTGGATCAACTCCACACCATGGCCTCGGTGGCCCGGGGCATCCTGGGGGTGGACACCGAAGAGGTGCGCCGCCGCCTGGCGCAACCGGCCCTGGCCGACGGGGAGCGCCGGGCCCTGGAGCGGCGCATGGAACTGGTGGAGACCACGGAGGCCCGCCTGCGGGAGCTGAAGGCCCGCAACGAGGCCGCCCTCACCGCCCTGGATGACGCCGCGGTGGCGGTATCGGCGCTGAACACCCAGCGCCCCCGGGCCGGCGTGGCGGCGGAACAGGCCCTGGAGGACCTGCGCCGCTTCGTGGACCAGGCCCACCGCTACGACCATTCTTCCTGAATGCCGCCGGAAGGCCTTCCGACGCCTGCGGACGGCGGCCCGCCCTTCCCTTTCCAGCCGGCCCCGGGCCGGCCCTGTCAACGAGGTGGTCCATGAGTACAGCGCAGGACGATGCCGGGGGCGATGCCCTCAATCTCTCCCTGCCCCCGGCGCAGGAGATCGAATCCCGGGTGAAGGAGGAGAGCGATCCCGGGGGCATCGAGGACGACCCGGAACTGGTGCAGCGGGCGGAAGGGTTCCTGGAGCAGGTGCTGGCGGGGAACGGGGATCCGCGTCAGCGCCAGGCGGTGGACGAGATGGGGCTGGAGGTGCAGCGCCAGGCGGCCCACCGCAGCGAGATGCTCAAGACCCCCCTGCGCAAGCTGGCCCACCAGGGGGACGAAGGCGGTCCGGTGGCCCAAACCCTGCTGTCCCTGCGGGAACGCATGGAGGCCCTGGACCCGAAACGGCATAACCTCCAGGGCCGCGGCCTGGCCGGCCTGTTGTCCCGGCTGCCGGGGATGGCCTCCCCCATCAAGCGCTACTTCCACAAGTTTGAGACCGCCCAGGAGGCCCTGGACCATATCCTCAAGGACCTGGAGGCGGGGCGGGACATGCTGCACCGGGACAACCTCACCCTGGCGGATGACCAGCAGTCCCTGCGGGAGAGTCTGGAGCAGCTCCGCCGCCAGGTGGCCCTGGGGCGGCTCATCGACCGGCGGCTGACGGAGAAGATCGCGGAATGGGAGGACGGGGATGGGCAGAAGCGCTTCCTGCAGGAGGAACTGCTCTTCCCCCTGCGCCAGCGCATTGTGGACCTGCAGCAGCAGCTCACCGTGAGCCAGCAGGGGATCCTGGCCCTGGAGGTGGTGATCCGCAACAACCGCGAGCTCATGCGCGGCGTGGACCGGGCCATCAACGTCACCGTCTCCGCCCTCAACGTGGCGGTGACCGTGGCCCTGGCCCTGGCCAACCAGCGCCTGGTGCTGGACCGGGTGGAGGCCCTGAACACCACCACCTCCGACCTCATCGCCGGTACCGCCCAGGCCCTGCGCGGTCAGGGGGTGGAGATCCAGAACCGGGCGGCCTCCACGGTGCTGGACATGGAAAAGCTGGAGCAGGCCTTCGCGGACGTGGTGGGGGCCATCGACGAGGTGTCCCGCTACCGCCGCGAGGCCCTGCCCCGGCTGGATGCCCAGATCGACCGGCTCGAGCACCTGGCCTCGGAGGGCACCCAGGCCATCCGGCGCATGGACCGGGGCAACGCCGCGCAGGCGGACCGGCCGGTCTGACCTGCTCAGGGCGGGGACGGGTCGCACCCTGGGTGGGAGGGGCCCCGGAAACGCCCCTCACCCGCCCCGGGGGATCAGTCCCGGTGCCGGTCCCCGTCCTGCTCCACCGGCGGGTCGATGGGGGGCGGACCGGCCCGTTTCTGGGACACGATCTGGGCCACCAGATGGCCGATGCCCAGGATAAAGGCCAGGGGGAACAGCAGGGCCAGCACCGGCACCGGACCCCAGACGAAGAGGAACCCCAGGGGGGAGATCTGCACCAGCCACAGGCCGAAGGCGACGAGGATCCAGCGCCCGGCGAAGGTGGCGCAGTGGTCCCGGCACCAGACGGCCCGGGCCAGGCGCTGCTCCGGGGTGGTCCGGGGCATGGCGCGCAGGCACCAGGGGGCCAGGAGATGGGAGAGGACGGTATCCGCCAGGGAGGCGCGTGTTACGGGTGCCATGGGTCCGGATGACCTCGGGGACGGGATGGAGGGGGCGTGCGGGGGGCTTCCCGCCCGGAGGAGAAGCCCTCCCCCGGGACGGGCGGCGGGACTACTGCGCGTTATCCTCCTGCCAGCGCGGTCCCTGTCCCGGACCACGGTCCTGGGGCGGCCCCCCGCGGTCCGCGTTACCGCCGCCGGGGCCGCGTCCCTGACCGGAGGGACCGGTGTTGCTGCCCTCCATGCGCTCCCAGGGGGTGGGGGCCTCGTCCAGGATCCGGCGCTGATCCGGGGTGAGGGACTCATAGAGGCGCTCCGCCGCGTTCCGGGCCTCCCGCGCCTCCTCCGCCCGGGCCTCGGCCATGGCGGCCCGGTTGCGCATGCGGGTCAGGAAACCGGTGTCCCCCATGGCCTGACGGCGCATGTCCCGCTGCTCCGGGGCCATGCGCGGTCCCAGGTGCCCCATGAATGCTTCCCACAGGGGGCGCTGCTCACGGGTGAGATCCAGGTCCTCCTCCAGCTGCGCCATGCCCTGCCCCATGTTGCCCTGGCCGCGGCCGCCGGAGGGGCCCATGCCCTGCTGGCCGGGGCCTCCGCCCTGCCCCATCTGGCCCTGCCCCATCTGGCCCTGACCCTGATACTGGGCCGTGGCCAGGGCGGGGGCCGCCAGCAGCGCCGCGAGGGCACAGACGGTGATCAGGGGACGGAACGGGATCGGCTGTACTGGCTTCATGAGAAGACCTCCCGGCACATTCGCGCCTTAACGAACAATCATCCCATTGTAGGAGAAAGGCCGGGGGCGGGGCGAAGTCGCTGCGCGCCTCAGGCCTGGGGGTCCAGCACCTCCACCCCGCCCATATAGGGCCGTAGGGCGGCGGGGACATGGATGCGCCCCTGTTCGTCCTGATAATTCTCCACCACCGCCACCAGGGCGCGGCCCACCGCCAGACCCGAGCCGTTGAGGGTGTGCAGCAGTTCGGGCTTGCCCGTCTCCGGATTGCGGTAGCGGGCCATCATGCGCCGGGCCTGGAAGGCCTCGAAGTTGGAACAGGAGGAGATCTCCCGATAGCAGCCCTGACCGGGGAGCCACACCTCCAGGTCGTAGGTCTTGGCGGCGGAGAAGCCCAGATCCCCGGTGCACAGGGTCATCACCCGGTAGGGCAGTTCCAGACGCTGCAGGATGGCCTCGGCATGGCCCGTGAGGGTCTCCAGGGCCGCCCAGGAGTCCCGGGGCGGCACCATCTGCACCAGCTCCACCTTCTCGAACTGATGCTGGCGGATCAGGCCGCGGGTGTCCTTGCCGTAGGAGCCCGCCTCGGAGCGGAAGCAGGGGGTATGGCAGACGAACCGGGCGGGGACCTCGCCGGCCTCCAGGATGCGTTCCCGGGCCAGGTTGGTGACCGGCACCTCGGCGGTGGGGATGAGGTAGTAGCCGGGATCGTCCCCCATGCGGAACAGGTCCGCCGCGAACTTGGGCAGCTGCCCCGTGCCCCGCAGGCTGTCGGCGTTCACCAGGTAGGGCACATACACCTCCTGATAGCCGTGCTCGCCGGTGTGCACGTCCAGCATGAACTGGATCAGGGCCCGGTGCAGGCGGGCCATGGGCCCACGCAGGACGGCGAAGCGGCTGCCGCTGATGCGGGCGGCGCTGTCAAAGTCCATCCAGCCGTTGGGGGCCCCCAGATCCACGTGGTCCCGGGGCTGGAAATCGAAGCGGCGCGGCTCGCCCCAGCGGCGCACCTCAGCGTTCTGCTCCTCATCCTGCCCCACCGGCACGCTCTCGTGGGGCAGGTTGGGCACCCCCATGAGGAACTCCGAGAGCTCCTCCTGCAGGGCCGACAGGCGCGCCTCGCAGTCCCTGAGCTCATCCCCCAGCCGGCCCACCTCCGCCTTCAGGGGCTCGATGTCCTCCCCCCGGGCCTTGGCCTGGCCAATGGCCTTGGAGCGGCTGTTGCGCTCGCTCTGCAGTTCCTGGGTGCGCATCTGCAGGGTTCGGCGCTCGGACTCCATGCGGCCAAAGGCCTCGATGTCCAGGGTGAAGCCGCGGCCGGCCAGTTGTGACGCGACCCCTTCCGGGTCGTTTCTCAGGGTCTTGGGATCAAGCATATCGTCGGGTTCGATGGATGGGTCGGTTTTTCCGGCGATGGTAGCACACCCCCCAGCCGGGCCCCGACCGGCGGCCCCACGGCCGGATCCGCCCCTTCCCGGCAGCGGATGATGCACTGCAATGACATGGATCAAACGTCAACAGATAACCCCCTACAGGGACGGAATATTGACCCCCTGCCTGGTAATGGGGTCTCGATTGTTGACACATTGAAAAAATCCTCTAAGGTCATGCCTGAAACGCAGCCCGGCCGGGCCCACTCACACCAGGCCGCGCCCCGGGCGTGGCCACCCCTTGCGGGGACAACCAACAGCAGGAGCGAGTCATGGGTTATGCAGAGGTATACGACCGCGCGGTGAGAGATCCGGAGGGGTTCTGGGCCGAGGCGGCCCAGGCCATCCACTGGGACCGGCCCTGGGACCGGGTTCTGGATGATGACCATGCCCCCTTCTACCGCTGGTTCGCCGGCGGCCAGCTCAACACCTGCTACAACGCCGTGGACCGGCATGTGGACCAGGGCCGCGGCGACCAGCCCGCCATCATCTACGACAGCCCCGTGGCCCAGACCAAGCGGGTCATCACCTACCGGGAACTGCAGCGGCAGGTGGCCCTGTTCGCCGGCGGCCTCGCCCGCCTGGGGGTGGAGAAGGGCGACCGCGTGATCATCTACATGCCCATGGTGTCCGAGGCCCTGGTGGCCATGCTGGCCTGCGCCCGCCTGGGGGCCATCCACTCGGTGGTGTTCGGGGGCTTTTCCGCCAATGAGCTGTGCACCCGCATCAACGACGCCAAGCCCCGGGTGATGGTGGGTGGCTCCTGCGGCATCGAACCCAGCCGGGTGGTGCCCTACAAGCCGCTGCTGGACAAGGCCATCGAGATGGCCGAGCACAAGCCCGAACACTGCGTCATCCTGCAGCGTCCCCAGTGCCCCGGGGAGCTGGTGCCGGGGCGGGACCTGGACTGGAACGAAGCGGTGCAGGATGTGGAGCCCCACCCCTGCGTGCCGGTGGAGGCCACCGACCCCCTCTACATCCTCTACACCTCCGGCACCACCGGCAAACCCAAGGGCGTGGTGCGGGACAACGGCGGCCATGCCGTGGCCCTGCACTGGAGCATGAAGCACATCTACGGCATGGAGCCGGGGGAGGTCTTCTGGGCGGCCTCCGACGTGGGCTGGGTGGTGGGCCACTCCTACATCGTCTATGCGCCCCTGCTCTACGGCTGCACCACCGTGGTCTATGAGGGCAAGCCGGTGGGCACCCCGGACCCCGGGGCCTTCTGGCGGGTGATCCAGGAGCATGGGGTGGCCACCATGTTCACCGCCCCCACCGCCTTCCGCGCCATCAAGAAGGAGGACCCGAAGGCGGAGCACCTCAAGCGCTACGACCTCTCCGGCTTCCGCGCCCTGTTCCTGGCCGGGGAGCGCTGTGATCCCGACACCCTCAACTGGGCCGGGGAGATCCTGCAGCGGCCGGTCATCGACCATTGGTGGCAGACGGAGACGGGCTGGGCCATCGCCGGCAACTTCCTGGGCATCGAGCAGCTGCCCATCCACCCCGGCAGCGCCGGCAAGCCCGTGCCGGGCTACAACGTGCAGATCCTGGATGACCACGGCCAACAGGTCCCCGCCGGGCAGATGGGCCGCATCATGATCCAGCTGCCCCTGCCCCCGGCCTGCCTGCCCACCCTGTGGCAGAACGACGAGCGCTTCCACCAGGCCTATCTCAGCGCCCAGCCCGGCTACTACCTCACCGGCGACTCCGGTTACCTGGACGAGGAGGGTTTCCTCTATGTCATGGGCCGCATCGACGACACCATCAACGTGGCCGGCCACCGCCTCTCCACCGGGGCCATGGAGGAGGTCCTGGCCAGCCATCCGGCGGTGGCCGAGTGCGCCGTCATCGGTGTGCAGGACCCGCTCAAGGGCTCCCTGCCCATGGGGCTGGTGGTGATGAAAAGCGGTGTGGACCTGGCCGAAGACGACCTGCGCCGGGAACTGGTGGAGCGGGTGCGGGATCAGATCGGCCCCGTGGCCGCCTTCAAGCTGGTGGCGGTGGTGAACCGGCTGCCCAAGACCCGCTCCGGGAAGATCCTGCGGGCGGTCATGCGCAAGATCGCGGACAACGAGCCCTACCAGGCCCCGGCCACCATCGACGATCCGGCCATCCTGGACGAGATCCAGCAGCAGCTGGGCCGCATCGGCTACGCCGAGGCCAAGCAGACCGCCGGCTGAGGCCGGCCCTTCCCCTCGCGGCGGCGGCCCCCTCGGGGGGCCGCCCAAGGCCCGCCCGCTCGCCCAGCCCCATACGGACCGGACGGGAATAACCATAGTCCTGAGATTGTCATCAAACCCCGGGGTTTACCCGGATTTTCAGGCCTGTTAACCTGATATTGTTAACAATCGGATCCGACATGGCACCCTACACCGATCAGCAAGCAGGCGAGCAGGGCGTGACCCTGGCGGACCGGGTCTTCACCCGGCTGCGCAATGCCATCGTGGAAGGCGAGATCCCCGCCGGCAGCAAGATCAGCGAACCGGAGCTGGCGACGGAATACGGCATCAGCCGCGGGCCCCTGCGGGACGCCATGGGCCGCCTGGAGGCCTGCCACCTGGTGGAGCGGCGTGCCAATGTGGGCGCCCGGGTGGTCTCCCTCAGCCAGGAAGACCTGCTGGAGCTGTATATCCTGCGGGAGGCCCTGGAGGGCATGGCGGCGCGTCTGGCGGCGGAGCGCATCACCGAGAAGGAGCTGGAGCACCTGCGCCGGCTGCTCAAGCAGCACGAACAGCGGGGGGAGCTGCAGGAGGGCATCGCCTACTTTCAGAAAGAGGGCGACCTGGACTTCCACTTCCGCATCGTCCAGGCCAGCGGCAACCAGCGCCTCGTGCAACTGCTGTGCAACGACCTGTACCACCTGATGCGCATGTACCGGTACCAGTTCGGCATGGCCAGTGCCCGGGCCCTGATCGCCTTCCGTGAACACGGCCACATCGTCGAGGCCATCGCCGACCGTGACCCGGAGATGGCCGAGCTCATCATGCGCCGGCACATCCGCAGCTCGCGGGTGAACGTGGAGATGCTCTTCGACGCCCAGGACTCCCTCACCCGCCGGTCCGACCCGGACCTGAGCGAGGCGGGTTAGGCCCTTGGCGGTCCCCTGCCCTGGTGACGGGGCCCGCGGCGCATCCCGGATGCCAGGGATGCAGGAACGGCACCCAGACATCCCTTTTCTTTGCATGTTCGCATGAGTAAGGAGTATTTATGACGCAAGCATCCACGCCCGGCGCCCGATTGCGGCGCGCCGTCGAAGAGGAACAGCCGCTGCAGGTGGTGGGGGCCATCAACGCCTACCACGCCCTCATGGCCGAGCACGTGGGCTACCGCGCCCTGTACCTCTCCGGGGGCGGCGTCGCCGCCGGCTCCCTGGCCCTGCCGGACCTGGGTATCAGCACCCTGCACGACGTACTGGAAGATGTGCGCCGCATCACCTACGTCACCGACGTGCCCCTGCTGGTGGACGCGGACACGGGCTTCGGTTCCAGCGCCTTCAACATCGCCCGCACCGTGCGGGAACTGGAACGGGCCGGGGCCGCCGGCTGCCACATCGAGGACCAGGTGCAGTCCAAGCGCTGCGGCCACCGGCCCGGCAAGGCCATCGTCGGCAAGGACGAGATGGTGGACCGCAT
Source organism: Ectothiorhodospira mobilis (assembly GCF_016584115.1). Taxonomy (GTDB): domain Bacteria; phylum Pseudomonadota; class Gammaproteobacteria; order Ectothiorhodospirales; family Ectothiorhodospiraceae; genus Ectothiorhodospira; species Ectothiorhodospira mobilis. The sequence continues at coordinate 30,913 of NZ_NRSK01000016.1, read as the reverse complement.
CCGCGCCGCCGCCGACGCCCGGCGCAACGACTTTGTCATCATGGCCCGCACCGACGCCCTGGCCGTGGAGGGCATGGACTCGGCCATCGAGCGGGCCGTGGCCTGCGTCGAGGCCGGGGCCGACATGATCTTCCCCGAGGCCATGACCTCCCTGGAGCAGTACCGGCAGTTCGTGGAGGCGGTGCCGGTGCCGGTGCTGGCCAACATCACGGAATTCGGCAGCACCCCCCTGTTCACCGTGGATGAACTCAAGGGCTCCGGGGTGGGCCTGGTGCTCTACCCCCTGTCGGCCTTCCGCGCCATGAACCAGGCGGCCCTCAACGTCTACGAGGCCATCCGCCGCGACGGCACCCAGCAGGGGGTGCTGGATACCATGCAGACCCGGGCCGAGCTCTACGAGCACCTGGGCTATCACGCCTACGAAGAAAAACTGGACCAGCTGTTCCGCAAAGGCGGCTAAGACGGAGAATCGAGCGATGACTGAGACCGAAAACACCAAGCCCAAGCCGAAGAAATCGGTGGCCCTGTCGGGCACGGTCGCCGGCAACACCGCCATCTGCACCGTGGGCCGCACCGGCAACGACCTGCACTACCGTGGCTACGACATCCTGGACTTCGCCGACCAGGCGGAATTCGAGGAGATCGCCTACCTGCTGGTGCACGGCACCCTGCCCAACCGCGCCGAACTGGCCCGCTACAAGGCCCAGCTGCGCTCCATGCGCGGCCTGCCGGCGGCCCTGCGCACCACCCTGGAGCAGATCCCCCCCTCCGCCCACCCCATGGACGTGCTGCGCACCAGCGTCTCCCTGCTGGGCACCCTGGAGCTGGAGAAGGAGGACATGAACGTGGCCGGGGCACGGCTCATCGCCGACCGCCTGCTGGCCTGCCTGGGTTCCGCCCTGCTCTACTGGTACCACTTCGCCCACCACGGCCGGCGCATCGACGTGGAGACCGACGACGACAGTATCGGCGGCCACTTCCTGCACCTGATGCACGGCAAGGCCCCCTCGGAAGACTGGGTGCGGGCCATGCACACCTCCCTCAACCTCTACGCCGAGCACGAGTTCAACGCCTCCACCTTCACCGCCCGCGTGGTGGCCGGCACCAACTCCGACATCTACTCCGCCCTCACCGGCGCCATCGGCGCCCTGCGCGGACCCAAGCACGGCGGCGCCAACGAGGTGGCCTGCGATATCCAGCTGCGCTACCACGATGCCGACGAGGCGGAGGCGGACATCCGCGAACGCATCGCCCGCAAGGAGATCGTCATCGGCTTCGGCCATCCGGTCTACACCCTCTCCGATCCGCGCAACCGCGTCATCAAGGACGTGGCCCGCCGCCTCTCCGAGGCCCAGGGGGACATGCGCATGTACCAGGTGGCCGAACGCCTGGAATCGGTCATGTGGGAGGTGAAGAAGATGTTCCCCAATCTGGACTGGTTCTCGGCGGTGTCCTACCACATGATGGGCATCCCCACGCCCCTGTTCACCCCCATCTTCGTCATCGCCCGCACCGCCGGCTGGGCGGCCCATGTCATCGAGCAGCGCCAGGACGGCAAGATCATCCGTCCCAGCGCCAACTACATCGGGCCGGAGAACCAGCCCTGGGTGCCCCTGGACCAGCGCGGCTGAGGCGCCCGCAGCGGGCGGGGGCCCGCCCCGCCCGCACAACACCCACCCGCCGCGGCCCCGGGCCGCGGCGGGCCCCGCATCCCAATGACCACAGGAGAACCCGCCCATGGGTGGACATACCGCTGACGCCAACGTGCGTCCCGAACCCGATCAGGAACTGGTGGCCATCGCCGACTATGTCTGCGGCCACGAGATCGACTCCGCCGAGGCCCTGGACACGGCCCGCAACTGCCTCATGGACTCCCTGGCCTGCGCCATGATGGCCCTGCAGTACCCCGAGTGCACCAAGCACCTGGGCCCCGTCGTCCCCGGCACCATGGTGCCCAACGGCACCCGCGTGCCCGGCACCCCGTTCCAGCTGGACCCGGTCCAGGGGGCCTTCAACATCGGCACCCTGGTGCGCTGGCTGGACTTCAACGACACCTGGCTGGCCGCCGAATGGGGCCACCCCTCGGACAACCTGGGGGCCATCCTGGCCGTGGCCGATCACCTCAGCCGCAAGGCCGTGGCCGAGGGCAAGGAACCCATGACCATGGGCCAGGTGCTGCACTACATGGTCAAGGCCCATGAGATCCAGGGCGTACTGGCCCTGGAGAACAGCTTCAACCGCGTGGGCCTGGATCATGTGGTGCTGGTGAAGGTGGCCTCCGCCGCCGTGGCCGCCCACATGATGGGCGCCGACCGCGACCAGGTGATCGACGCCGTCTCCCAGGCCTTCGTGGACGGCCAGTCCCTGCGCACCTACCGCCACGCCCCCAACACCGGCTCGCGCAAGTCCTGGGCCGCCGGGGACGCCTGCGGCCGCGCCGTGCGCCTGGCCATGATGGTGATGAAGGGCGAGATGGGCCTGCCCAGCGTCCTCACCGCCCCCCAGTGGGGCTTCTACGACGTGCTCTTCAAGGGCGAGAAGTTCCGCTTCCCCCAGGGCTACGGCAGCTACGTCATGGAAAACGTCCTGTTCAAGATCAGCTTCCCCGCCGAATTCCACGCCCAGACCGCCGTGGAATGCGCCCTGATCCTGCACGAGCAGGTGAAGGACCGCCTGGACGAGATCGACCACATCGAACTCACCACCCAGGACTCGGCCGTGCGCATCATCAGCAAGGACGGCCCGCTGCACAACTACGCCGACCGCGACCACTGCCTGCAGTACATGGTGGCCGTGCCCCTGATCTTCGGTGAACTCACCGCCCGCCACTACAACGACGACGTGGCCGCCGACCCCCGCATCGACGCCCTGCGCGAGAAGATGCGCGTCAACGAGGACCCCCGCTACTCCAGGGACTACCTGGACCCGGAGAAGCGCTCCATCGCCAACGCCATCCAGATCTTCTTCAAGGACGGCAGCAAGACCGAGAAGGTGGAGATCGAATACCCCATCGGCCACCGCCGCCGCCGCGCCGAGGGCATCCCCGTGCTGGAGCGCAAGTTCGACAGCGCCCTGCGCTCCCGCTTCCCCGCCCGCCAGGCCGAAGGCATCTATGCCCTGTGCAAGGACGCCGACCGCCTCACGGCCACCCCGGTGCACGAGTTCGTGGACCGTTTCATGATCTGATCCGCCCTGCGCGGAACCGATCCGGAAAGAAAAACGGCCGCCCCGAGGGGCGGCCGTCTGCGTTCCCGGGGTTGCCCCTGTTCAGAGCGGCCACCGCAAAAAGGGGACAGACCCTATTTCTCTCACTTGTGTTTCCCGCTCCGGATGGGGATGCCTTCCGGTGCGCGGCTAACGGCCCTCCAGCGGCTTGATGAAGGTGAAGGCGCCGCGCATCTCCCCCTCCCGGAAGCCGGTGGCCGCATCGGCCGGATAGCGCTCGGCGAGCGCCTGCTGGATGGGGCCCTTGACGTCACCTCCATGGCAGGTCAGGCAGACCTCCTGGGTGGGGATCGGCTTCATGTAGTGCACATAGCGCAGGCCGCCCTCCTCCACGATCCCGATGCGCTCCATACCCTGGAGCTCAACCCCCTCGGCATGCTGCTGCTGGAAGGATGTCATCACCGCCCGCTCCCGGCTGTCCGGGGCGTTGCGGGGGTTACGGACCCGCAACGCCGTGCGGCCGACGGCCCAGCCAGTCTCCTTGCCAAGCCGCGCCCCGATGGCCGGCGCGGCCGCACCGCAGACGCCGATGGCCTGGCTCGCGCCTCCCTCCTCCAGGGCCGACTCCAGCTCCCCCTTGAGCCGAGCGGCAAACTCCTGGGCGATATCACGCGCCTCCCCCACATACTGCCGCGGATCCCCCTCGTCCGCCTGGGCACCGGCGGCGAACACCGCAAGGAACAGCAGGATAGCGGATCGCGTTTGGGCGTTGCGCTTCATGTGTGTGGCTCCTTGTCTGCATGTCCGTATGCACGAGCATAGCGCAGATCGGCATGGGTCAAGGTATGCACCGGGGGGATTACGTGGGTGTCCCATACCTGCACCCTGCCCCCCATTCCCCCGCCCAGGGGTTATCATGGCGTTTCACTCAGGAATGCATTCCCCCACAACCCGAAGGAGACCCCATGAGCCCAGTGCATTACCAGGATCTCGACCATGGCATCACCGTCATCGATGCGGAAATCCAGCGTCCGGGGCTGGCCGCCTGTTACCTGATCCGGGAGGGGGATCGGGCGGCCTTCGTCGAGGCAGGCACGGCCCATTCCGTACCGGGGCTGTTGCAGGTGCTGGAGGAGAAGGGCATCGGCCGCGACCAGGTGGACTATGTCATCCCCACCCATGTGCACCTGGACCATGCCGGGGGCGTGGGGGTGCTCATGGAGCAGTTGCCCCAGGCCCGGCTGGTGATCCATCCCCGCGGGGCACGGCACATGATCGATCCCTCCAAGCTGCGCGCCGGGGCGGCGGCGGTCTATGGGGAGGAGGCCATGGACCGCATGTTCGGCCCCCTGCTGCCGGTGCCCGAGGAGCGGGTGATCCAGGCCGGTGATGGGGACAGCATCCAGCTCAATGGCCGCACCCTGGCCTTCCTGGACACCCCGGGGCATGCCAAACATCACTTCTCCATCGTGGATGAAAAGGGACGGGGCATCTTCAGCGGCGACACCTTCGGCCTCTCCTACCGGGAGTTCGATACCGAGCGCGGGGCCTTCGCCTTCCCCACCACCACCCCCGTGCAGTTCGACCCCGAGGCCCTGCATGCCTCGGTGGACCGTCTGGTGGACCGGGGGCTGGACTTCATGTATCTGACCCACTACGGGCGTGTGGGGGATCTGGAGCGCCTGCGCCGGGAGCAGCATGAGATGATCGATGCCTTCGTGGCCCTGGCCCGGGAGCACGCCAACGATGGCGAGACCCGCCACGGTGCCCTGGTGGAGGGCATGATGGCCCTGCTCATGGAACGCCTGCAGGCCCACGGCTGCACCCTGCCCGAGGCACGGGTACGGGAGCTGGTGGGGATGGATGTGGAGCTCAACGTCCAGGGATTGGAGTTCTGGTTGGATCACGCCGGCTGAACGGCGGGCCCCGGCGGCGGCTCCGTGGCCGCCGGGGCAGCGCGGCAGCCACGGAGCCAATCGAGTCCGCCCCGCCGGGAGGTGTGAATGATGGTGCCCCCATCCAGCAGGATCTGGCTCTTGAAACGGCCCTCGCAAAAGCGCCCTTTCACGCCGTTCTCGGCGTTGGCCTGACGGGCGATGGTCTCGTTGAGCACACGCATGTACCAGGACAGGTCCACCAGTCGCGCACGGTAGGTCTCGGCCCATTCCCGCACCCAATCCCGCTCGGCCACGGTCATGGCGGGGCGTTGCCGCGCATCCAGAAAGCGCCGCACCAACATCGGGCCGGTGAACAGCGCCGTCCAGCGCCGCAGCACCTCCTCCTCCTCCGTCCAGGACTCGGCGCGACCCGGATCCAGGCGCAACACGATGTGGTAGTGGTTGCTCATGACCGCGTAAGCCGCCACATCCACGTCGAACACCGCAGACAACTGCCGCATCCGGGCCTCAATCCATCCCCGCCGGTAGTCGAAATTCCGTCCCGTAAACCGGTCCTCCCCACACAGGAAGGCGCGCCGCACGCAGCGGGAGACCACATGGTACCAGGGGGTATCCGTCACGCAGACCTGCTCGGATCGGGGACGGGTCATGGTTGGGCTCCTTCCTTGGGCGTACCCTTCAAACGTAGTTCAGGGTGGAGAGGGGTGCAAGATAGGTGGGTGTCCTTTTATGTTCGCCAGTAGTGCCTCATCGGTACGCCTGAATGGGTTTAGGGTGAGAGCCACCCATTCTACGGCGGTAGCTGACCCACCCTCTATCCGTTCAGGCGTTGCTCTTATTATGTGAATTCAGGGGGCCTTAAATTTTTCGAGGATCCCTTTATATATTTCCCTGGGAAATATCTTCGAGAGCCCCCTTGTATGGGGCAAGGAGTTCAACAGAATCCGATGTGAAATTCTCCTTCCTTAGCACGTTCAAAAGGTTCCTAGCGATGATTTCTCCTTGGTGGCTGTACATGGCATAAGACTTCCCGATAAACGATCGAGTTCGGTCGATTGCCTGGGGCACAGTGCCATGCATTTCTTCGTATGTACCCTCAAAGTTCCCAGTTCCAATGAGGTTACCGAGGTAATAGTCTTCTTCATTCTTCGTCGTTCGCGCGTTATAGAGAACTTCGAAAGCTTCCAAGACAACGAGCAGCTTCTGCTTATCTACGTGTTGGGTCTCGCTTGATTGTATACCGCATGATAAGGCCCCCCTGTTTCATGCGCGGGAGTGGTTGAGTATTGTGGCCGATGATCCAACGCAGGACTGACCTCATGGCGAGTACCCTTCATTCCAACGCGCGAACGACCCCCCAGATCCGGCGTGAGCTCCAGGAAGCACCGCCCAGCGTCAGTGATCCGGAGCTGGCGCGGCGGTACAGCATCACCCGTGCAACGGTGCGCAAGTGGCGCCGCCGGCGTACGGAGGTGGAAGACCGCTCGCACTGCCCCCAGACCCTGCACACGACCCTGACGCCGGAGCAGGAGGCGATCGTCGTGCAGGTGCGTGAAGTGGCCCTGCTGTCGCTGGATAATCTGCTGATCGTCGCCCGGGAATTCCTGAACCCGGATCTCACGCGCGCCTCGGTGGACCGCTGCCTGCGTCGGCACGGGGTGGGCAACCTTCAGGCGCTCAAGCGTGAACAGGCCACAGAGCCCGTGGAGCCGGGGCACAAGCCGTTTCGGGAGTACGTCCCAGGCTTTGTCCATGTGGATGTGAAGTACCTGCCGCAGATGGCCGACCAGCCCTCGCGCGGCTACCTGTTCGTAGCCATCGACCGCACGTCGCGCTGGGTCTATCTTAAGGTACGGCGCTCGAAGACCGCCGAGGCAGCGAGGGGCTTTCTGAAGAAACTGCTCCAGCAGGCGCCCTTTTGTATCACCCACGTGGTCACCGACAACGGCAAGGAGTTCACGGATCGCTTCACGACGACCGGAGAACGGAAGCCGACCGGGCGCCATCCGTTCGACCAGGTGTGTGCCGAGCATGACATCGAGCACCGTCTGATCCGTCCCAAGCGGCCCCAGACCAACGGGATGGTCGAGCGCTTCAACGGGCGCATCGCCGACCTGCTGCGCACCCGGCACTTGGACTCCGGACAGCATCTGGACGACACGTTCAGGGACTACCAGCGCCTGTATAACCATCACATCGGCCAGAAGGCGCTGGGGCATCGCACCCCGGTGGAAACCCTCAAGGCCTGGCAACAGGACCGCCCCGATCTATTTCGAAAACGCGTATACAATCAGGCGAGACCTGAGAGCTATTTCCAAGCCAAGGCAATTCAGTACGCAGCAGCGTAGCTATTTGATTGCCGGGTTAATACTAATCCATGTCGAAATTTCCAACATCGGTCGTTCGGGGAATCACATCGAGGAAGATGCTGGTAGCCCCACTCACAACGAAGACGATTCCGTCTAACCCAACCTGATCCGTCAAGTTCGTCGTCATGACCGCCAGACCTGACATTTCACGGTCGCCGAAACAAACACCGCTGATGTCTTCAGACTCGACCTGCAGAATATTGAGATCCCGCTCAGGAATCGTCATCTGGCCTCGAAAAGCGCAACCAAGACTGTCACCTCCCTGGAAGCTACCATCAACATTAATTACCAGCTCAAACAAAACACCTTCCACAGTGTAGGAATAAACTCCGGCAATCGCCTCATTTGTCAGATTAATGCTTGATTCAGGAACCCTCTCAACGGAAAGCGATCCCGTTCCGCCATCGCCACTTATCGGTGAAAAGGTCAAGTTGATCTCATTGCCACCTGACGCGGTTCCACTTCCCTCAAATCTCGCGAACGGTCGTGTGCCCCCGATCTCCCAACCAACGACATCCGTGGTGACATCTTCGCCAGATACCCAGTAAGATCCGTCGTAAAGCAATCCTCCCTCTAAACTGAACGCTTTGAGTTCGCCGTCATAAGCGAGAACCTCGAAAGTGCGCGTTCCAAACTCATCACTCGATATGCCGGTGTAAAAGCCAGATACGTCAACGTTCGTAGACGAATCATCCGAGCTACTGCTGTTGCAGCCTGCCAGCGGGAGGAACAGAAAAAAGACAAGAAGGAAATCGCGAACGGTGAGAGTCATAGAAGCTTCCTTATGATTTTTTTTGTGCCTGAATTCAACCAATAACCGCAACGCCCCATCATGCGGCGCGCTGCCGCTGTAAAGAGCCCACCAAGACCTCGATCGGGGCCCGGTATCCGAGCCGCTTGCGAAGCCGAAGGTTGAGCCCCGGACAGCATCTGGACGACACGCTCAGGGACTACCAGCGCCTGTACAACCATCACATCGGCCAAAAGGCGTTGGGGCATCGCACCCCGGTGGAAACGCTCAAGGCGTGGCAACATAACCGCCCCGATTTATTCCGAAAACGTGTATACAATCAGGCGAGACCCAACACCTACCTGCAGGGGGTGGCCGCATGAGGAGGATGACCTATCCAGGGCCATGGTGAGGGGTGCAACCGCCTCACCATCACCTCTCCCGGGTACCCGTATAACCGCCCGGTTCAGATCCCCATGCACGTTCATGGGCTATGAATCCATGATCCCGAACGGGCATGAGCGATTTGAGGACAGGGAACTCATTGATCGAGGTTCCCTTAAATCTTTCCAATATACTCCATTTCTTCACGCATATTCATCGGCACATCTTCAATCAAAACCAGCGTAATGTCCGGATGACCGTCTCCATTCATTGCTACACCCTCCCCTAGTGATGCATTAATTTTATCTGGAGTGAGGTTGTACATCGCACCAGTCATTGGATCGACAATCAACCAACCGATCAATCCCCCAAAAACCAAATTACCGGCAAGATACCATCCATTAGGTGTGGAGTTGATCATCATGGTGCGGGTTTCATACCCTTCTTTGGAGAGCTCTACTGTGTAGGTTTTACCTCCAAAGTAACTGCCATCGGATTTGCGTAATTGCAATGTTGCAGGAGTCGTACCAGAATACACTTTCTGCATATTCTCATCTTTGATGACCACTGCTGCATTGCTTGGAGCACTATTGATGGTCACCATCTGATTTTTCTCACCAACGATGCTTGCGCATCCGGTCATCAGTGCAGTCGTTGCGATCGCAGTCATGATCTTGCTTGGTTTCATTATTTTTCCTTTTTTGATTGATTTTTTGAGATTACGATTCCCGTTACTCTATGAAATGATTTCCAGCAAAATTCATTCATTAAGAATTCGTGGATTCATTCCAGACAGGGAATCCATGACCACCCCAGGTGCCATATACGAAAATACGCCCCTCCCCACAACGGATACTTCTCCGTTGCTGAAGGATCTGCATTCAGGGTTGATCAGCCGATAGGATCGAATCGCGCCCTGGCGGGAGGGTTTATGGGCGGCGATGGGGTGCGGACTTTCCTTGTGCATGATGGTGCTCCGTGCAAGGACCGTGCATCGGTCACATTCTTTATGCCACAGCGGCTATCCGGGCATCAAGGCATGGGCAGGGATTTTGGTCCTTAGACCCCGGCGGCGTTGCCATGGCCGCCGGGGTGTCCTGGTGATCTGTAACGACCTGGGCTGTGGACCGGCCTGCGGCCTTTATCCCCCGGCCTTGGCCTTGGCCTCGATGCGCCGGCGGTGGAGTACCGGTTCGGTGTAGCCGTTGGGTTGTTCGCGGCCGCGGAAGATGAGGTCGCAGGCGGCCTGGAAGGCCACGGAGGCGTCGAAGTCGTCGGACATGGGGCGGTAGGCGGGGTCATCGGCGTTCTGGGCGTCCACCACCCGGGCCATGCGCTTGAGGGTCTCCACCACCTGGGCGTCGCTGCAGATGCCGTGGTGCAGCCAGTTGGCGATGTGCTGGCTGGAGATGCGCAGGGTGGCCCGGTCTTCCATCAGGCCCACGTTGTTGATGTCCGGCACCTTGGAGCAGCCGATGCCCTGGTCGATCCAGCGCACCACATAGCCCAGGATGCCCTGGGCGTTGTTGTCCAGCTCCTGCTGGATCTCTTCGGGGGTCCAGCGGGGATCGGGTTCCACCGGCAGGGTGAGGATGTCCTCCAGGGTGGCGCGGCGCTTGCCGGCCAGTTGGGTCTGGACCTGGGCCACGTCCACCTGGTGGTAATGCAGGGCGTGGAGCACGGCCGCCGTGGGGGACGGCACCCAGGCGGTGTTGGCCCCGGCGCGGGGATGGGCCCCCTTCTGCTCCAGCATGTCCGCCATGCGGTCGGGCATGGCCCACATGCCCTTGCCGATCTGGGCCCGGCCCTGGAGGCCGCAGGCCAGGCCCACGTCCACGTTCCAGTCCTCGTAGGCCTGCAGCCAGCGGGCGGACTTCATCTGTCCCTTGCGCAGCATGGGGCCGGCCTCCATGTCGGTATGGATCTCGTCGCCGGTGCGGTCCAGGAAGCCGGTGTTGATGAATACCAGGCGCTCGCGCACCTCGCGGATGCAGGCCTGCAGGTTGACGGTGGTGCGCCGCTCCTCGTCCATCAGGCCCACCTTGAGGGTGTTGCGCTCCAGGCCCAGGGCGTCCTCGATGCGGGCGAACAGGGTGTTGGTGAAGGCGGCCTCATGGGGGCCGTGCATCTTGGGCTTGACGATGTACACCGAGCCGGCGCGGCTGTTGCGCAGGGGGCCCTGGCCGCGCAGGTCGTGCAGGGCGATGAGGCTGGTGATCATGCCGTCCAGGATGCCCTCGGGCACCGGGTGCTCGTCCTTGTCCAGGACGGCGTTGAGGGCCATCAGGTGCCCCACGTTGCGCACGAACATGAGGGAACGCCCGTGCAGGACGAGGCGTCCGCCCTCGGGGGTGGTGTATTCCCGGTCCGGGTGCATGGACCGCTCCACGCTTTGGCCGCCCTTGTCGAAGCGGGTGGTGAGATCCCCCTTCATCAGCCCCAGCCAGTTGCGGTAGACGGTGACCTTGTCCTCGGCGTCCACCGCGGCCACGGAGTCCTCGCAGTCCATGATGGTGGTCAGGGCCGCTTCCATGAGCAGGTCCTTGATGCCGGCGGCATCGCTGCGGCCGATGGGGTGCTGCGGGTCGAACTGGATCTCGAAGTGGATGCCGTGGTGTTCCAGCAACACCGCTTCGGGGGCCTGCGGCTCCCCCCGGTAGCCCCGGAATTGGGCCGGGGTCTGCAGGGTGGTGGTGGTACCGTCCTCCAGGGTCACCTGCAGCACGCCGTCCGCCACGGCGTAGCGGCGGGCGGCGTGGTGGCTGCCGCTGACCAGGGGCACGGTCTCGTCCAGGAAGTCCCGGGCGCGGCGGATGACCCGCTCCCCGCGGCGGGGGTTGTACTGTGCGCCCCGCTGGCAGCCGTCGTCCTCGGGGAGGGCGTCGGTGCCGTAGAGGGCATCGTAGAGGCTGCCCCAGCGGGCATTGACGGCGTTCAGGGCATAGCGGGCGTTCATCACCGGCACCACCAGCTGGGGACCGGCCTGGGTGGCGATCTCCGGGTCCACGTTCTGGGTGCTGATCTGTACCGGGGGACCCTCCGGCTCCAGGTAGCCGATCTCCTCCAAAAAGGCGCGGTAGGCGGCGGTATCCACCGGGCCCGGGTGCTCCCGGTGCCAGGCGTCGATGCGGGCCTGCAGTTCCTCGCGCCGGGCCAGGAGTTCCCGGTTGCGCGGCGAGAGGTCGTGGATGAGGGCGTCCAGGCCGGCCCAGAAGGCTTCGGAGGCGATGCCTGTGCCCGGCAGGGCCTCGTTCTCGATGAAGGCGTGCAGTTCGGCGGCCACCTTGAGGCGGCCGGCCATGACGTATTCGGTCATCATCTCGCGTATCTCCGTTGCAAGGCGGGCCCGGACCCCGAAGGGGTCAGCGCGTTCTTTCGTCCTGGCCCTGGTGGATGACCACCAGGGCCCCCTCCGGCAGGGTATTGAACAGGTCCATGACGTCCGCATTGGTCATGCGCACGCAGCCCTGGGAGGCGGGGCGGCCGATGAGCCCTTCCTCGTCGGTGCCGTGGATGTAGATGTGGCGTTCCAGGGAGTCGATCCCCTCCCCCCGGTTCACCCCCTGCTCCAGCCCCTCCAGGCGCAGGATGCGGGTGGTGATGTGATCCCCCTCGGTGCGCCGGGGCTCGGTGACGATGGGGGTGGTCTCCCCCGTGGGCTCGCGCGCCACGAAGACGGCGCCCACGGGGGCATCGGCGCCGATCTTCTGCTGGATGCGGTGCACCCCGAGGGGGGTCTTGAGGCTGCCGTCGGTGTTGCCCAGGCCGTAGCGGGAGGTGGACACCGGGTAGCTGGCCTGGACCTCCCCCTGGCGGATCACGTACAGCCGCTGCTCATCGGTGCGCACCACGGCCACGGGATCGGCCACGAAGTACTGGGGGAAGCGTTCCTCCAGCCGCTGGAGGATGGGTTGATACCAGGATGCCATGGGGGCCTCCGGGGAGAAGGTGTCCAGATACCATCCGGCGCCCGCGGCGGAGGACCACACCACCACCAGCGCCAGGGCCATCTGCAGGATCGCGCGTCTTGCCATGTCAGGCGTTGTTGTACAGATCGAGGTTGGCGTATTTCCGTTCCTTCTTTTTCTTGGCCAGGTCATTGCGCCGGGCCTGCAGCTGTTCCAGGTACTCCGGGGTGACGGGGGTGACGTAGTCGCCGGTGAATACGGAGCAGTCGAAGTGCTCCAGCCTCGGGTTGCCCTTGCGCACGGCCCCCACCAGGTCGTCCAGGTCCTGGTACACGAGGCGGTCGGCGGCGATGGCCTCGCACACCTCCGCCTCGCTGCGGCCGTGGGCGATGAGTTCGCTGGCGGCGGGCATGTCGATGCCGTAGACGTTGGGATAGCGCACCGGCGGGGCCGCCGAGGCGAAATAGACCTTGCGCGCCCCGGACTCCCGGGCCATGAGGACGATCTCCCGGGAGGTGGTGCCGCGCACGATGGAATCGTCCACCAGCATGACGTTCTTGCCCTTGAACTCCAGGCCGATGGCGTTGAGCTTCTGGCGCACCGATTTCCGCCGCTGGGTCTGTCCGGGCATGATGAAGGTGCGGCCGATGTAGCGGTTCTTGATGAAGCCCTCGCGGTACTTCACGTTGAGTTCGTGGGCCATCTCGATGGCCATGGTGCGGCCGGTGTCGGGGATGGGGATGATGACGTCGATGTCATGGTCCGGCCATTCCCGCAGGATCTTGCGCCCCAGGCGCGTGCCCATGCGCATGCGGGCGCGGTGCACCACCACATCGTCGATGACCGAGTCGGGGCGGGCGAAGTAGACGAACTCGAAGATGCAGGGGGTCAGGGACGGGGACGGGGCACACTGACGCGTGTGCAGCGTGCCGTCGGATTCGATGTACACCGCCTCCCCCGGATCCAGGTCCCGCACCAGTTCAAACCCCAGGGTGTCCAGGGCGACGCTCTCCGAGGCCACCATGTATTCGGGCCCGTCGGGGGTGTCGCGGCGGCCGAACACCACCGGGCGGATGCCGTGGGGATCGCGAAAGCCCAGCACGCCCCGGCCGGCGATCATGGCCACCACGGCATAGGCCCCCTGGCAGCGGCGGTGCACACCGGCCACGGCATCGAAGACCTCCTCCTGGGTGACGGCCAGCCCGTCGTGGCGGATCAACTCCTGGGCCAGGATGTTGAGCAGGATCTCGGAGTCCGACTCGGTGTTGATGTGCCGCCGGTCCTGGACGAAGAGCTCGCTCTTGAGTTCGGGGGCGTTGGTGAGATTGCCGTTGTGGCCCAGGGTGATGCCGTAGGGGGAGTTCACGTAGAAGGGCTGGGCCTCGGCCGAGGAGGAACTGCCGGCGGTGGGGTAGCGCACGTGGCCGATGCCCATGTGGCCGGTGAGGCTGCGCATGTGCTGCTCGTTGAAGACATCCCGCACCAGGCCGTTGTCCTTGCGCAGATGCAGGTGTCCCCCGCTGTCACAGGTGACGATGCCGGCTGCGTCCTGGCCCCGGTGCTGCAATACCAGGAGGGCGTCGTACAGCGCCTGGTTGACCGGGCTGCGACCGACGATTCCGACAATTCCGCACATGATGATCTCTCTTACGGGATGAGGGGGGATTCGGGTTCTGAAGCGGGAGCGGGTTCGGGTACGGCGGGTGAGGTCTCGAAGACGAAGTTCTCCGCCAGTTCCGGCGGCAGCAGATCCCGCAGCCACAGGGCCATGCGCTCGAACTGGGGCAGGAAACGGCTGGCCTCCCACCAGGGCTCCTCCGGCATCACCGTGAGCCCCGCCAGCAGCACCACCACCGCCACGATGGCCACGCCCCGGGCCAGGCCGAAGACCACGCCGATGCTGCGGTCAGTGCCCGAGAGCCCGGTGCGCTTCACCAGCTGCCCCGCCAGGACATTGATCACGCCCCCCGCCAGCAGGACCAGGATAAAGAGGATGGCGAAGCCGATGACCGCCTGCAGAGTGGCGTCCTCCACCCCCAGGGGCAGCATCTGACCCAGGGGGGCGCCCTGACTCAGGGCCAGGACGAAGGCCAGGACCCAGGTGGTCAGGGAGATGGCCTCTTTGACAAAGCCCCGGAAGAGGCTGATGACCGCCGAGAGGGCGATGACGGCCAGGATGGCGATATCGATCCAGATCATGTCCATGGGGGTCGCGGCTGCGTGACAGGAATTTTAACAAAGATCGACCCGGCCGGCGGGCCGGGATGCGGGGATGCCGTTGCCCGGGCGGATCGGAGGGCCAGGGACATCAGGGGTGTTGGACCAGGATGCCCGAGCGCTCCATGGTCTCCTCCAGCCGGGCCTTGAGGCGCTCGGCGGCGCGGCGGTCCAGCTCCGGCCCCACCTTCACCCGATGCAGGATCCGCCCCTCCGCCTCGGTGCGTTCCAGAAAGGCGGGAAAGCCGGCGGCCCGCAGCCGGTCCCGCTCCGCCACGGCATTGTCCCGATGGCTGAAACTGCCCACCTGGACCACCCAGCCGGCGGCCACGGGTTTGGCGGCCCCCTCCCGGGTCTGCGGCGGCCCGCTCCCGCCGCCCTGCCCCGACACTGTACGGACTTCGCCCGTCCTGCTCCCGCCCCGGGGCGGGGGGGACACGGCTTGACCGTCCCCCTCCTGGGTCCGGGACGGCAGGGGGCGGTGGAAGGCCGGCTCCGGGGGCACCTCCGCCGGGGCCTCCAGACGGGCGTGGTAGCCCGATCCGTCCAGCATCACGGGCAGGAAGATCACCGCCAGGGCAATGAGCACGGCCGCCCCGACCAGACGTTGTTTCAAGGCTGCTTCCACGGCAGGATTTCGATACGGGCAGGGTCCCGGCGGCTGCCGGGACAAAACGGGCCCCTCCGGCGGGCGGAGGGGCCGTGGGGGATCACTGGTTCAGGGCGCGCAGCATCCAGGCGGTCTTCTCATGGACCCGCATGCGGTCGGAGACCAGGGCGGCGGTGGATTCGTCATCGGCCTCCTGGGCCATCTTCAGGACCTCGCGGCCCGTCTTCACCACCTGTTCGTGGCCGTGGGTGAGCAGATCCACCATCTCCTTGCCGGAGGGGACCCCTTCCACCTCCTCGATGGAACTCAGGCTGGCGAACTGCTTGTAGGTGCCGGGGGCCGGGACATCCAGGGTGCGGATGCGCTCGGCGATGTCGTCCACGGCGGTGGCCAGTTCGGTGTAGTGCTCCTCGAACATCATGTGCAGTTCGCGAAACTGCGGCCCCACCACGTTCCAATGGAAGTTATGGGTCTGCAGATAGAGGGTGTAGGAATCCGCCAGCAGGCGCTTGAGGCCCTCGGCGATCTTCACCCGATCCTGCTCGTTGATGCCGATATCGATCTTGCTCACGGGACGATCTCCTTCTGTCATGTGGGGAATGATGGGAAACGGGCGCGGAGGGGCCAGGCTAACATGGCACGAGCCGGACCGGCCCCCCTGCCGGATTCGAGGGACGTTCAGGCCGCCGGTTCCCCGCCGGCCCAGGGGAACGGTCCCTGCAGCAGGGCGGAGGCGACATGGAACGAACCGAAGGCCATGATGCGGTCCCCGGGCCCGGCCTGCAACAGCGCGGCGCGACAGGCATCACGGATGCCGGCATGGACCTGGACCGTGTCCCCGCCCGCAGCGCGCACATGCGCCGCCAGGATGCTCGGATCCAGGGCCCGCTCCCCCTCCAGCCCGCCCAGATGCCAGACCTGCACCCAGGGCATCAACTGCGCCAGGATGCCGGGCACGTCCTTGTCCGCCATCACCCCCATCACCGCCAGGGTGCGGCCGCTGCAGGGAGTCTGCGCCAGGTGCGCGGCCAGCACCGCCGCGGCCTGGGGGTTGTGGGCCACGTCCAGCCACACCGCCGGGCGCGTGTGCAGGCAGTGCAGCCGCGCCGGCAGACGGGCCCCGGCGATGCCATCGCGCACGGCGCGCTCGGTCAGGGGCAGCAGGTCCTCCAGCAGCAGGGCGGCGCTGATGGCGGTGGCGGCGTTGCCGTGCTGCACGGTCCCGGGCAGGCCGGGGGGCGGGAGATCCTCCAGGGTCATGCCCATGCCCTGGAAGGTCCAGGTCCCGCGGTCCTCCACCCGGTCCACGTCGTAGTCCTCGCCGATGCGGCTCAGGGCCGTGCCCAGGGCGCGGGCGTGTTCCAGCAGGCGCCGGGGGGGATCCGCGTCGCCGCACACCGCCGGCGCCCCGGCGCGGAAGATGCCGGCCTTCTCAAAGCCGATCTGCCCGCGATCGTCGCCCAGGTATTGCTGGTGATCCAGGCCCACGGAGGTGACCACGGCCACGTCCGCATCCAGGATGTTCACCGCGTCCAGGCGCCCCCCCAGACCCACCTCCAGCAGCATGACATCCACCGGCGCGCGGGCGAACAGCCACAGGGCCGCCAGGGTGCCGAACTCGAAGTAACTCAGGCTGGTGTCGCCGCGGGCGGCGTCGATGGCGGCGAAGGCCTGGCACAGGGCCGCGTCGTCCACCGCGGCGCCGTCGATGCGCACGCGCTCGTTGTAGCGCAGCAGGTGCGGCGAGGTATAGGTGCCCACCCGGTAGCCCGCGGCGCGGTAGATGGCCTCCAGGAAGGCCACGGTGGACCCCTTGCCGTTGGTGCCCCCCACGGTGATCACCGGGGCGCGGGCCGGGCGCAGCCCCATGGCGTCCGCCACCCGGCCCACCCGTTCCAGGCCCAGGTCGATGGGCCGCACATGCAGGCGTTCCTGCCAGTCCAGCCAGTCCTGCAGGGTGGTGTGCCGGGGTTGGAGGGCGGCCGGCCCGCTCATGGAGCGTCCTTCTCCTGCCCCTGCCGGTCCGGCTGCTCCGGGGCATCCTCGTCGCCGGCGCCGGACTCCGCCGCGGGAAGGGAGGGGGCCGTCTCGCCGGAGGGGTCGGCGGGGGCCGTCCCGGCCGCGACCTCCCCACCCTGCCCGCGCACGCTGCGATGGGTGAGGATGGCCAGCAGCGAGGACAGGCGCGAGCGCATCTCGCGGCGGTCGATGATCATGTCGATGGCGCCGTGCTCCAGCAGGAACTCCGCCCGCTGGAAACCCTCGGGCAGGGTCTCGCGCACGGTCTGCTTGATCACCCGGGGGCCGGCGAAACCGATGAGGGCCCCGGGCTCGGCGGCGTTGATGTCCCCCAGGGTGGCCAGGCTGGCGGAGACCCCGCCCATGGTGGGGTCGGTCATGACGGAGACATAGGGCAGGCCGCTCTCGCGCAGACGCGCCAGGGCGGCGCTGGTCTTGGCCATCTGCATGAGGGAGAACAGGGCCTCCTGCATGCGCGCGCCGCCGCTGGCGGAAAAGCACACCAGGGGGATGCCCGCCTCGCGGGCGGCGTTCACACCGCGCACGAAGCGTTCCCCCACCACGGAGCCCATGGATCCCCCCATGAAGTGGAAGTCGAAGGCGGCGGCCACCACGGGCACCCCCTCCACCGTGCCCTGCATCACCACCAGGGCGTCCTTCTCGCCGGTGCTCTTCTGGGCCGCCTGCAGGCGGTCGCGGTAGCGCTTGCTGTCGCGGAACTTGAGCATGTCCACGGGCTCGATCTGGGCGCCGATCTCATGCCGCTCCCCCGCGTCCAGGAAGGTCTCCAGGCGGCGCCGTGCGCTGATGCGCATGTGATGGCCGCACTTGGGACAGACATCCAGATTGCGGTCCACCTCCGGGCGGTAGAGGGTGGCGGAGCAGCCCTCGCAGCGCAGCCAGAGGCCCTCGGGCACGGCGCGCTTGTTGGTGGCGTCGGTGCGGATGCGGGTGGGTACGAGTTTCTCAAACCAGCTCATGGGCGTCGTCTTCATCTCGGCTGTGGGCGCGGGGTCAGTCTCTCGAATCCATCGCCTGGCGCATCTCCCCCAGCAGGGCCGCCACGGCAGCGCGGCCAGCGGCGGGGTCGTCCACATGGGCCGCCACCTGCTGCACCAGGGCACTGCCCACCACCACCGCATCGGCCACGCGGGAGACCCGGGCGGCGGTGGCGGCGTCGCGGATGCCAAAGCCCACCCCCACCGGCAGGCCGGTGTGGCGGCGGATGCCCTCCACCCGCCGGGCCACCCCGTCCACGTCCAGGCTGGCGGCGCCGGTGACCCCCTTGAGGGAGACGTAGTAGACGAAACCCGAGGCCGCGCGGCAGATGGCGTCGATGCGCGCCTCGTTGCTGGTGGGGGCCAGCAGGAAGATGGGATCCACCCCGTGGCCCTGGAGACAGGCCGCCAGGTCCCCGCTCTCCTCCGGCGGCAGGTCCACGGTGAGCAGGCCGTCCACCCCCGCCGCGGCGGCCTCGGCGGCCAGGGTGTCGTAACCCATGGCCTCCACTGGATTGAGATAGCCCATGAGCACCACCGGGGTGTCGGGGTCGTCCTGGCGGAAGGCGCGCACCATCTCCAGCACACGCCGCAGGCTCACGTGGTGCTTCAGGGCGCGCTCGCAGGCCTGCTGGATGACGGGGCCGTCGGCCATGGGGTCGGAGAACGGCACCCCCATCTCGATGACATCGGCCCCCGCCTGCACCATGGCATGCATCAGGGGCACGGTGTTGTCCGGCTCTGGATCACCGGCGGTGACATAGGGGATCAGCGCCTTGCGGCCCCGGGCCGCGAGGGCTTCGAAACGGGTGGCGATGCGGCTCACAGTTCGATGCCCTCCATGCGGGCCACGGTGTTGATGTCCTTGTCGCCACGGCCCGACAGGTTGACGATGATGCCCTGGTCGGGGCCCAGGGTCGGCGCCAGCTTCACCACCTGGGCGATGGCGTGGCTGGACTCCAGGGCGGGGATGATCCCCTCGGTGCGGGTGAGGCGGTGGAAGCCCTCCAGGGCCTCCCGGTCGGTCACCGGGACGTACTGCACCCGCCCCGTATCCTTGAGCCAGGCGTGCTCCGGGCCCACCCCGGGATAGTCCAGCCCCGCGGAGACGGAGTGGGTCTCGGTGATCTGGCCGTCGGCGTCCTCCATGAGATAGGTGCGGTTGCCGTGGAGCACCCCCGGGCGGCCGGCGCACAGGGGGGCGGAGTGATGGCCGCTGTCGATGCCCTCCCCCGCCGCCTCGGCGCCGTACATGGCCACGCCGGCGTCATCCAGAAACGGATGGAACAGGCCGATGGCGTTGGAGCCGCCGCCGACGCAGGCCACCAGGGCATCGGGCAGCTGCCCGGTGGCCTCCAGGTACTGGGCCCGGGCCTCGCGCCCGATCACCGCCTGGAAGTCCCGCACCATGGCGGGATAGGGATGGGGCCCCGCCACCGTGCCGATGATGTAGAAGGTATCGTCCACGTGGGTCACCCAGTCGCGCATGGCCTCGTTGAGGGCGTCCTTGAGGGTGCGGGAGCCGGAGGCCACCGGCACCACCTCGGCCCCCAGCAGGCGCATGCGGTAGACATTGGGGGACTGGCGCTGGATGTCCTCCGCCCCCATGTAGATGACGCATTCCAGCCCCAGGCGGGCCGCCACGGTGGCGGTGGCCACGCCGTGCTGGCCGGCGCCGGTCTCGGCGATGATGCGGGTCTTGCCCATGCGCTTGGCCAGCAGGGCCTGGCCGATGGTGTTGTTCACCTTGTGGGCGCCGGTGTGGTTGAGATCCTCCCGCTTGAGGTAGATCCGCGCCCCGCCCAGCTCCCGGCTCAGGCGCTCCGCCAGGTAGAGGGGGCTGGGACGGCCCACGTACTGGGCCAGGTCCCGATCCAGTTCCGCCAGGAAATCCGCGTCGCCGAGATACTTGCGGTAGGCCGCCTCCAGCTCCAGGAGCGGCTCCATCAGGGTCTCGGACACGAAGCGGCCGCCATAGGGGCCAAAGTGCCCGCGGGCGTCGGGGAAGGCGCTCCACTCAGGCGTCTGCTGACTCTCGGTCGACACGTCGTACCTCGCTCATGAATCGGGTGATGCGCCCGGGGTCCTTGATCCCGGGGGCGGCCTCCACACCGCTGCTCACGTCCACGGCCCAGGGGCGGGTGCGGGCGATGGCCGCGGCCACGTTGTCCGGATTAAGCCCGCCGGCCAGGATCAGTGGACGGTCCACGTCACCGGGCCAGGACTCCCAGTCGAAGGTGCGGCCGGTGCCCCCCGCCTGCCCCGGGGCGTGGCTGTCCAGCAAAAACCCCCGGGCCCGGGGATAGCGGGCCATGAAGGCCCGGGCCCCGCCGGGCTCGGCCATGGGCACGGCCTTGAGGTAGTCCATGCCGAAGGCATCGCAGGCCTGGGGGGACTCGCGGCCGTGGAACTGCAACAGATCCAGGGGCAGGGCCTCCAGTGCCGCCCGCACCGCGTCCGCCCCGGCGTCCATGAACAGCCCCACGCGGGTGACGAAGGGGGGCAGTTGCGCCAGGATGGCCCCGGCCTGTTCCAGGGTCACGGCCCTGGGGCTGCCCGCGTGGAACACCAGGCCCACGGCGTCGCAGCCAGCCTCCACGGCGGCCCTGGCGTCCGCCTCGCGGGTGATGCCGCAGATCTTGACACGGGTGCGCATGGCCGTCCGCTGTAATGGTCCAAACCTTGAAGCGTATCAGAAAACCGCGGACGGGATTAACCATACCGTGGTCCTCAGCCGTAGGACGGGAGGATCGCCGGCGGCTGCAGATCGAAGCGCGGGTCGTAGCCCACCTGCACCAGATACAGGCCATCGGGGGGTGCGGTCACCCCGGCCTGGTCCCGGTCCCGCACCCGCAGCAGCTCCTGCACCCATTCCACCTCCCGCTCGCCGCGGCCGATGGCCATGAGCACCCCGGCGATGTTGCGCACCATATGGTGCAGGAAGGCATTGGCGCGGATGTCCAGGTGGATGAAGTCCCCGCTGCGGTGGACGCCGATCTCCTCCACCGTGCGCACCGGCGTGCGCGCCTGGCAGCCCCGGGCGCGGAAGCTGGTGAAGTCGTGTTCCCCCAGCAGCAGACGCGCGGCCCGGTCCATGACCCCGGCATCCAGGGGGCGATGGGTCCAGGTGACCCGGCGGCGCAGGATCGCCGGGCGCGTGGTGCGGCAGAGGATGATGTAACGGTAACGGCGCCAGCGGGCGGAGAAGCGGGCGTGGAAGTCCCCGGGCACGGGCCGCACCCAGTGGAAGCTGAGTTCGGGGGAGAGGTGGCTGTTGCCCCCCAGGAGCCAGGCCCGGGGCGGACGCACGGCATGGGTGTCGAAGTGGATCACCTGCCCCGTGGCATGGACCCCGGCGTCGGTGCGTCCGGCGCAGGTCACCTCCACCGGCTCATCCGCCACCCGGGACAGGGCCTTTTGCACCTGGGCCTGCAGGGTGCGGGCCTCCCGCTGGATCTGCCAGCCCCGGAAACCGGAGCCATCGTATTCAAGGCCGATGGCCAGACGCTGCAGGGAGTCAGTCATGGATCAGGGGGAAGTCCTGGGTACCGCATGGGAGGCGGGATTGTACCCGCCGCCGGCCCCGGGGGCCATGGCGGTCTTCATCCCGCCAGGGCCAGGACGGCCAGAGGCAGGATGACCCCCGCCAGCACCAGCCAGTGCCGGGGCGCGGGCGGGACCTCGGGGGGCAGCCGGATGGGCTCCAGGGGGGCCTCCTCCGCCGCCTGCAACACGCGGGAGAACAGGGTGGCGGCCCGATCCCCCAGGCGCCGCAGGCGTTCCCGCGGACCCTGTGCGGCCCCCCCCATGCCGGCGGCCTCCGCCGCCAGCAGGCGCACCCGGGGCAGGGCCTCCAGGGTGAGCACCAGGCGCACGGCGAAGCGCTCCCGGGGAAAGGACAGGCGGGCCAGGGGCCGGGTGAGCCAGAGCAGGCCCTGCACCAGGCGCTCGCGGCAGGTGCCCTGCAGCAGCCAGACCACGGCCCCCAGCGCCAGCAGCAGCACCAGGGCCCGCTCCAGCCCCTGGAGCAGGCCGGTGACACTGGGGGACAGGGGGCCAAGGCCCGGGGCCAGGGGCAGACCCGGCGTGAACCAGCCGAAGACCAGCACGATGGAGAGGAAGAACCACTTCAGCCGCGCGGCCATGGCGGCAAAGCGGCGCAGCCCCGGGCTTCCCAGGCGGGCCAGGCCGGCGGCCACCAGGGCGCCGCCGGCCGTCAGCACGGGCCAGCCCCCCTGGGCCACGCAGGCGATGTAGAGGATCACCCCCAGGATGCGGACGGCGGGATGCATGCCTGGATGTGCGCGCATGAACCGGGGGCGGGCCCGGGGGACGGCCCGCCGGGACGGGATGGGCGGTGCAGGATCACGGGATCTGCTGCATCAGTTCCCGCGCCTCCTGCTGCTGCGCTTCGTTACCCTCGGCGATGACCTCCTCCAGGGTGGTGCGGGCCCCCTCGGCATCCCCCATGTCGATGTAGGCCCGGGCCAGATCCAGCTTGGTGCTGATCTCGTCCCCCAGGACGAAATCGTCCCCCTCCAGGGATTCCTCGTCGCCGGCGCTGCCGGCCTCGTGCTCGCTGAAGAAGTCCTCCAGGTACCGGGTGGAGGGTTCGGTGGAGGAAGCCTCCCGGACGGCCCCCTCCCTGTCCTCGTCGGCGGGGGACTCCTCCCCATCCAGTTCAAAGCCGAGCCCGGCGGAATCCAGATCCAGGTCCAGATCCAGCTCGGGGAGCTCGTTCCGGGAGGCACCACCGGCCTCGCCTTCCTTCCCCTTCCCGGGGGTAGGCTCCAGCTCCAGGGTAGGCAGACTGGATCCGGCGACCGTGTCCCCGCGGTCCGCCTCCAAATCCAGGAGCCGGGTGGGGGCCTCATCCATGTCCCCTGGGGCTTGCGTCCCGGCGCCGGGCGCGGATTCCCCGGCGGTGGACAGGTCCTCCGGCAGATCCAGATCGAAGTCCTCCAGCGCCGGCAGGCCCGGGGACAGCTCCTCGTCCCTCCTGCCGGGGGGCGGAGCGGCCGCCTCATCCTCCGCCTGGGGACGGGACTGCAACAGGGTCTCGTCCAGATCCTCCCGGAGACCGGGTTCCGCGGCGGTGGTGGCCCCGGCCGGGGCCTCGGGGGCGGATGT
Source organism: Ectothiorhodospira mobilis (assembly GCF_016584115.1). GTDB lineage: Bacteria > Pseudomonadota > Gammaproteobacteria > Ectothiorhodospirales > Ectothiorhodospiraceae > Ectothiorhodospira > Ectothiorhodospira mobilis. The sequence continues at coordinate 7,485 of NZ_NRSK01000016.1, read as the reverse complement.
CTCGGGGGATGCCGCCGTGGACTGCGGCCCCCCGGCGCCACCGAACAGGGGGTTCTCGGGCACCAGTTCCTGCCCCATGGTCACCACCCGCTCCCAGAGCGCGCCGGGGCGATCCCCCAGGCGCTCGTGCATGGCCGTGGCCACGCGGGTGAAGGCATCGGCGTCGTGGGCAGAGAAATGGGTCTCGGCCAGCTTGAAATGATAGTCCAGGCGCTCCGGGTGCTGTTCCAGTGCCGTTTCCAGCAGTTCCCGGGCCTGTGTGTACAGACCATAGGCCAGGTACACGTCCGCCTCAGCGATGGTGTCGTCGTTGCTGACCTCGTCCGGGTTCTGTCCCTGTGCCGGCTCCTGGGACGCGGCGGAGGCGGTGACCTGGGATGGGGAGGCCTTCTCCCGGGCCGCCTGCGCCTCCCCGGCATCCGTCTCAGCGGGCGCGGGGGCCGGGGCGGTCTGCCCGGCAGGTGCGCCGAATCCCGTTTCCGCGGGCTGCGCCTCCTCCCCCCCGGATGGGGGTGGATGGGCCTCGGAGGGGGCCGTTTGCCCGTCCGCGGCCTGACCGGCCGTGGCGGCCCCCGCCATCAGGGCCGGGGTGGACCGGGCCTGTTCGGGCACTGCGGCCGGTTCCCGTTCCGGCTCCCCGGCCCCGGTGCCCCGCAGCCGGCGCAGCATCAGCAGGACCAGGGCCCCGAGGAGGAGCACCGCCGCGCCGATACCCCCCAGCAAGGCGGGGCTTTGCAGGATCGAGGCCACGGGGGAAGGCGGCCGCTGCGTCTCCGGGGCCCCTGCGGCCCCGGAGACGGGGGCGGCGCCGGCGGGGAGGTCCCGGCCTCCCCGGAGCCCGCATCCGGGGCGGCAGCGGCCACCCCCTCTTGCCCGGATTCACTCCCGGACGGCGGGGCGGTGTCCGCCTCCGGGATCTCCGGGGCCGGTGCACCCTCCGGTCCCATGCGGGCCTGGAGGCGGGCCAGCTGCTCGTTGGTCACCCCGAGCAGCCGGCTCTGCCGTTCCAGGAGGGCCTCCAGTTCACGGATGCGCTCGCGCAGCTCCTGCGCCTCCTGGCGGCGGGACTCGGTGGTCTCGCGCACCAGGGCCAGTTCCCGTTGCAGGCGCTCCACCTCGTCCTCGTCCCGGGCCTCCCGACCCACGATCTCCAGGCCGGCGACGGGGGTCTGCTCCTCCCCGCCTGCGGCCTCCTCGGGGGACGGACCCTCCCCTTGTGCGGTGGTCCGGGCGTCGTCCCCGCCCTCCCCTTGCGGGGGCGTCTGGGGCCGGAGGGCCCCGGCCGCCTGGCGGCGGTAGTCCTCCCACAGGGCGTTCTGCCGGGCCACCGCCTGACGGGCCTCGGCGGGGGACAGCCGGGTCACCTCGTCCCGACCGGGGATGCGCAGGACATGACCGCGGTGCAGGTTGTTGATGTTCCCCTCGCCGAAGGCCTCGGGATTGGCCCGCAGCAGGGCCATCATCATCTGTTCCACGGTGATGTCCCCGCCGGGGCGGAAGCGTTCCCCCAGGGCCCAGAGGGTGTCCCCTGTGCGCACGCGGTAGGTCTCCGGCGGCGCGCCCTCCCCGGCCAGGCCCCGGTCCTCGTCCCGGTCGCCCTCCCCCGCCCCTGCGGAGGCGGCGACCGGCTCGGGCCGGGACTGCTCAAACAGGGCGGGCGGATCCAGCAGGAGGGTGTACTCGCGCACCAGCCGGCCGTTGGGCCAGCTGGCCTCCACGAGGAAGTTCAGGAAGGGTTCGCGCACCGGACGATCGGAGGTGACGCGGATGCGATACCCGCCGCCGGGGAGGGCCACGGGTTCGAACTCGAGACGAATGAGCACGGGGGGACGCGGGATCCCCATGCGCTCGAACAGGGCCGGGGGAGCGAGGCGCACCACCAGATTCTCCACCTCCCCCGGATCCGCGGAGACCAGGCGGATCTCGGCCCGCAGGGGCTGGTTCAATGCCGAGCGGGACTCGATCTCACCGAGCCCGAGCCCGAAGGTCGATCCCGGCGCGACCAGGGCCCACACCGCCGTTCCCAAAGCCAGTCTGCGCACTGCCGAATCCCCCTTGTCGTTACCCCCGGGCATGGCCGGGGCCCTTCCTTTCCGGTGCCAGGGGCCCCGCAACCGGCCGTGCGCCGCTGGGACGGGCCGTTCAGCGCCCCGTGAGGTAGTCTTCTATCAGAACTTCCGCGATCTGGATACTGTTCAGGGCGGCGCCCTTGCGCACATTGTCGGCCACCACCCACAGATCCAGCCCCCGGGGATGGGAGATGTCCTCGCGGATACGCCCGACAAAGACGGGATCATGGGCCGAGGCCTCGGTCACCGCGGTGGGATAGCCCCCGTCGCCGCGTTCGTCCATCACCTGCACGCCCGGGGCCGCCGTGAGCAGTTCCCGTGCCCGGTCCGCCGTGATCTTCTCACGGGTCTCGATATGCACCGCCTCCGAGTGACCATAGAACACGGGGACACGGACCGCAGTGGGGTTCACCTGGATGTGCTCGTCCTCGAAGATCTTGCGGGTCTCCCACACCATCTTCATCTCTTCCTTGGTATATCCGTTTTCCTGGAAGACATCGATGTGGGGCAGGCAGTTGAAGGCGATCTGCTTGGGATAGACGCTGCATTCCACCGGACGGCCGTTGAGCAGCTGGGCCGTCTGCGTGGCCAGTTCCTCGATGGCGTCCTTGCCGGTGCCGGACACCGCCTGGTAGGTGGCCACGTTGATGCGCTCGATGCCCACGGCGTCGTGGAGGGGCTTGAGGGCCACCAGCATCTGGATGGTGGAGCAGTTGGGGTTGGCGATGATGCCCCGGTTGCGGTAGCCGGCCACGGCGTGGCGGTTCACCTCCGGTACCACCAGCGGGATGTCGGCGTCGTAGCGGAACTGGGAGGTGTTGTCGATCACCACGCAGCCGGCGGCGGCGGCCCTGGGGGCGTATTCCTTCGACACCGAGGCGCCGGGGGAGAACAGCCCGATCTGCACCCTGGAGAAATCGAACTCCGCCAGATCCTGCACCACCAGTTCACGGTTGCCGAAGGCCACGCGGGAGCCGGCGGAGCGGCTGCTGGCCACGGCATACACCTCCCCCAGGGGGAGATCGCGTTCCGCGAGGATGGAGAGCATGGCTTCGCCCACGGCACCGGTGGCGCCGACGACCGCCACATCAAAGGTCTGACTCATGATTGTTGGATCCTTGGATGATTCGTTCGTGAAATCTGCCTGCCGGGAAGGAGGCGGCGCCTCAGTCCGCCAGGGCGGCCACCACCGCCTCGCCCATCTCCCGGGTGCCCACCTTTTCCCGGCCCTCACCCCAGATATCCGGCGTGCGCAGGCCCTGGTCCAGGACGCGGCCCACGGCCGCCTCCACCCGATCCGCCTGGGCCGCCTCGCCCAGGCTGTAGCGCAGCATCATGGCCACGGACAGGAGCGTGGCCAGGGGATTGGCCACGCCCTGGCCGGCGATGTCCGGCGCAGAGCCGTGGATCGGTTCGTAGAGCCCCTTGCCCCGGACATCCAGGGAGGCGGAAGGCAGCATGCCGATGGACCCGGTGAGCATGGCGGCGGCGTCCGAGAGGATATCCCCGAACATGTTCTCCGTGACGATGACATCGAACTGCTTGGGGGCCCGCACCAGCTGCATGGCGGCATTGTCCACGTACATGTGGGACAGTGCCACGTCCGGGTAGTCCCTGGCCACCCTTTCCACCACCTCGCGCCACAACTGTGAGACCTCCAGCACATTGGCCTTGTCCACGGAGCACAGGCGCCGGCCCCGCTTCATGGCGATCTCGAAACCGCTGCGGGCGATGCGCTCGATCTCCGGCTCGGAATAGATGAGGGTGTTGAAGCCCTCCCGCACCCCGTCCTCCCGGGTGCGGATGCCCCGGGGCTGGCCGAAATAGGCCCCGCCAGTGAGCTCCCGCAGGATCATGAGATCCAGGCCGCCGACGATGTCCGGCTTCAGGGCGGAGGCGGAGGCCAGCTGGGGATAGAGGATGGCGGGACGCAGATTGGCGAACAGCTCCAGTTCGGAGCGAATGGCCAGAAGCCCCCGCTCCGGGCGCTTCTCCCAGGGCAGCTGGTCATACCGCGGCCCCCCCACAGCCCCCAGCAGCACGCCGTCCGCCTCGCGGGCCAGGTCCAGGGTGGCCTGGGGGAGCGGCTCGCCGGCGGCGTCGTAGCCGGCACCGCCGATGGCGGCCTCCTCCAGTTCCACCGCCAGACCGAAGCGGTCCTTCAGGGCATGGAGCAGACGCGTGGCCTCGGCCACGATCTCGGGGCCGATACCGTCACCGGGAAGGATGAGGATCTTGTGGGACATGGAGGACTTTCCTGGTTCAAGGGTGTGCCATTGGAAAGATCCCCCCGCACGCAGGCAGGGGGACCGTCACCGGATTCGCGGGACGATCAGGCCCGGGGGCCGGCGTCGAACAGCCAGGGGGCCTCGGCCCGCCGCCGCGACTCGTAGGCCCGGATCTCGTCGGCATGCTGCAGGGTCAGGCCGATGTCGTCCAGGCCGTTGAGCAGGCAGTGGCGGCGGAAGGGCTCCACCTCAAAGGGGAAGGACTCGCCGGAGGGGGTGGTGATCACCTGGTCCTCCAGGTCCACGGTGAGGGTGTACCCGGGATGGGCCTGCACCGCCTCGAAGAGACGGTCGATGATGGCCTCATCCAGCACCACGGGGAGCAGGCCGTTCTTGAAGCTGTTGCCGAAGAAGATGTCGGCGAAGCTGGGGGCGATCACCACCCGGAATCCGTAGTCGGTCAGGGCCCAGACGGCGTGCTCCCGGGAGGAACCGCAGCCGAAGTTTTTGCGCGCCAGCAGGATGCGGGCCCCCTGGTAGCGGGGATCGTTGAGCACGAAATCCGGATTCACCCGGCGCTGGCTGTGATCCATCCCCGGCTCCCCCGGGTCCAGGTAGCGCCAGTCATCGAACAGGGTGGGCCCGAACCCGGTGCGCTTCACCGACTTCAGGTACTGCTTGGGGATGATGGCGTCGGTGTCCACGTTGGAGCGGTCCAGCGGCATCACCACGGCGGTCAGCTTGTCGAATTTTTCCATCGTTGGGTCACCTCTTTCCGGGATGGGCGGGGATCACAGGGCACGCACGTCCACGAAATGCCCCGCCACCGCCGCCGCGGCGGCCATGGCCGGACTCACCAGGTGGGTGCGCCCCCCCAGCCCCTGCCGGCCCTCGAAGTTGCGGTTGGAGGTGGAGGCGCAGCGCTCGCCCGGCTCCAGACGATCGGCGTTCATGGCCAGACACATGGAACAGCCCGGATCGCGCCATTCGAAGCCCGCCTCCCGGAAGATGCGGTCCAGACCCTCGCGCTCCGCCTGCTGCTTCACCAGACCGGAACCGGGCACCACCATGGCCAGCTTGATGTGCTCCGCCACACGGCGGCCCTCCACCACCCGGGCCGCGGCGCGCAGGTCCTCCAGCCGGGCATTGGTGCAGGAACCGATGAAGACCTTGTCCAGACGGATATCGGTTACCGGCATGCCGGCCTGCAGCCCCATGTACTCCAGCGCCCGCTCCATACCCCGGGCCTTCACCGGATCCCCGGCGGCGGCGGGATCCGGCACCCGGTCGGTCACCGGCACCACCATCTCCGGGGAGGTGCCCCAGGTGACCTGGGGCACGATGTCGGCGGCATCGATGTGCACCTCGTGATCGAATACGGCATCGGCATCGGAGTGCAGCTCGCGCCAGGCGGCCACCGCCCGCTCCCAGTCCTCCCCCTTGGGGGCGAAGGGGCGGTCCTTCACGTAGTCGATGGTGGTGTCGTCCACCGCCACCATGCCGGCCCGGGCCCCGGCCTCGATGGCCATGTTGCACACCGTCATGCGTCCCTCCATGGACAGGTCGCGGATGGCCTCACCGGCGAACTCGATGGCGCAGCCGGTGCCCCCGGCGGTGCCGATGCGCCCGATGATGGCCAGGACGATGTCCTTGGCCGTCACCCCCGGACCCACGGGCCCGTCCACCGAGACCCGCATGTTCTTCATCTTCTTCTGCAGCAGGCACTGGGTGGCCAGCACATGCTCCACCTCCGAGGTGCCGATCCCCATGGACAGGGCGCCGAAGGCCCCGTGGGTGGAGGTGTGGGAGTCCCCGCAGACCACGGTCATACCCGGCAGGGTGGCCCCCTGCTCCGGACCGATGACATGCACGATCCCCTGGCGTACATCGCTCATGGGAAAGAAGGTGATGCCAAAGGTGTTCACGTTCTCCTGCAGCGTCTCCAGCTGGGTACGGGCCACCGGATCGGTCACCCCCTGATCCCGGTCCCTGGTGGGCACGTTGTGATCGGGCACCGCCACCACCGTATCCGTGCGCCAGGGCTTGCGCCCGGCCAGACGCAGCCCCTCGAAGGCCTGCGGCGAGGTGACCTCATGGACCAGGTGCCGGTCGATGTACAGCAACGCCGTACCGTCCTCCTCCCGGCGCACCACATGGGCATCCCAGAGCTTGTCGTAGAGTGTCTTGCCAGTCATGGATGGGATCCTCCAATCGCTTTACCGGGAGGATAAAGGCAGCCAACGGATAACACAAATTCATATTTTTCATGCAAACCATTCCATGAAAGAATGGATAGGGATTCACGGCGGCCGTGCCTGCGGGGGCTTTACCGGAGGCGGTGTGCGCCACAGGGAGGCGGCGCGCAAGCCTCCAGGGAGGGATTCACGACGACCGCCGGAGGGAAGCCCCTCCAGAAGACAGGCCGTGCCTGCGGGAGCTTTGCCGAAGGCGGTGTGCGCCCCAGGGAGGCGGCGCACAAGCCTCCAGGGAGGGATTCACGGCGGCCGCCGGAGGGAAGCCCCTCCAGAAGACAGGCCGTGCCTGCGGGGGCTTTGCCGGAGGCGGTGTGCGCCGCAGGGAGGCGGCGCGCAAGCCTCCAGGGAGGGATTCACGGCGGCCGCCGGAGGCAAAGCCCCCGCAGGCACGGCCTCCTTACGGCCTCCTTATAGAAGGGAAGACCCATGACCCCGGAACACCTCAAGGCCTTTATCACCGTGGCCGACACCGGCGCCTTCTCCGCCGCGGCCGAACAGCTCCACCTCACCCAACCGGCGGTGAGCAAGCGGGTGGCCGCCCTGGAAACCGCCCTGGACCGGCGACTCTTCGACCGCATCGGCCGGCGCGTACACCTCACCGAAGCCGGACGGGTGCTCCTGCCCCGGGCACGGCAGGTCATGGACGCCATGGACGAGGCCCGGCGCCTGCTGGACACCCTCTCCGGCCGCGTGGAGGGTCCGCTCCTCCTGGCCACCTCCCACCACATCGGCCTGTGGCGCCTGCCGCCGGTACTGCAGGCCTTCGCCGCCCGTCATCCCGCGGTGGAACTGGACCTGCGCTTCATGGACTCGGAAGAGGCCTGCCGCGCCGCCGAACAGGGCGCGGTGGACCTGGCCGTGGTCACCCTGCCCTCCCCGCCCTCCCCGACCCTCACCGTCCGGCAGATCTGGGACGACCCCCTGGTGCTGCTC